>JAJEJA010000105.1 GCA_022828145.1 Candidatus Poribacteria bacterium
TGTCAAACACGGATTGCTACGCGTGACAGGGTTTGACACAAGAGGCGGACTGAACCTAAGTGAAATTTCAAGTGTTAAGCGGGTTGTTAGAGGAGCGAAATATGAGAGTTTTTGCATCCTCACAAAACTAAACTTTCAATACAGATAGGAGCGGGCATTCCCCACCGAGCTAAAGCTGCGGTGTCCCCTGCCCGAATAATTTGATGGAGATATGAATGTATTTCCGCAACGGTGTGTAAGAAACAGTCAATAAGGAGATAGAGGTACATACTAACATGAAAATTAAATATATGAACCAAATAGGATTTATCATCCTGATCTTGTCTATTTTTGTTACTTATGGGTGTTTAGAGAATGACCAAATTACAGAAATTATTAACACACCAATTCTGGAAGTACCAGAACCGGACCCTTTACCATCAGGTGAAGGATTAGCACCAGGAGCAACTGCCCCAGATTTTACTTTGCCAGACGGTGATGGTAATGACGTTTCACTGTCCGATTATACCGGAAAAATATTAGTTATCCAGTTTTTTTCAACGACAGGCTGACCGAATTGCCAAAGGCAACTCGGTGAGTTGCAGAGTGGATACGCAAACGTTATCGGTGCGGGTGCAGTTGAATTAATCGCGATTAGTGGTGATACACAGTTCGGTATATCAAGATACGTACAAAATAATTCACCAAGTTTTATAATGCTTGCTGATTCAGATTTGATTACTATAAATGCTTATAACGTAAAAAATCCTAATTCACATTTGGCGCACCCGACAGCTTATATTATAAATGCTGAAGGTAAAGTCGCTTGGAAAGACACTGGACGTAGATATGGTCATCGGACGACTTCTTCACAGATTGTTACTGCGTTGAACGGGTTGTAGGCATTGAGATTTTTCATTTGAACTTGTTATCAAGGAGGATTATCTATGACAAATTCGGAAATTAAAGAGGTTGCATCTAAATACATCATCAACACTTATGGCGATAGAAGCCTGGCATTCATTAAAGGTGAAGGTCCTTATCTATGGGATGCAGATGGCAAAAAATACTTGGATTTTCTTGGCGGCCTGGCTGTCAACGGTTTGGGACATGCACACCCAAAAGTCGTTGCAGCAATTCGCGCACAAGCAGGGGATGTTATACATACTTCAAACTTATACTACATAAAACCTCAAGCAGAATTAGCAAAACTGCTAATAGAAAATTCTGATATGGATCAGTGTTTCTTCTGTAATAGTGGTGCTGAAGCAAATGAAGCTGCCATTAAAATAGCACGCAAATATGCAAAAGATACTGGTAGAAAAGACTCCTATGAAATTATCACAATGGATAATTCATTTCATGGGAGAACTATGGCAACGATTACCGCAACTGCTCAACCGAAATACCATGTCGGTTTTGAACCCATGCTTGAAGGCTTCAAATACGTTCCTTATGATGACCTTGATGCTACCGAAGCCGCTATCAGTGAAAAAACCTGTGCTATTTTGGTTGAACCTATTCAGTCTGAGGGTGGAGTCAATATCCCAAGTGATGGATATCTCCAAGGATTGCGAGAACTCTGTGATCAACGTAAACTACTACTCATCTTTGACGAAGTGCAGACTGCAATGGGAAGATTAGGTACATTTTTCGGTTACCAAAGTTACGGTGTCATTCCCGATGTAATTACTATGGCAAAAGCGTTGGGAAGTGGTGTGCCCATCGGTGCCATGTTAGCAAAGCAAAACGTTGCCGATAGTTTTGTACCGGGGACACATGCAGCAACTTTCGGAGGTAATTTCTTGTCAAGTGCCGCAGCTGTGGCAACAATCGAAACCATACTTGAAGAGAACCTTGCTGTAAATGCTGTCAAAATGGGAAATCATTTAGCAAGTGGACTTCTGGAACTCAAAGGTAAATATCCGATAAAAGATGTGCGCGGGAAAGGTCTATTACGCGGACTTGTCATGGATGTGGACGCAAAACCGCTTGCTACAAAATGTATAGAAAACGGATTAGTTACAATATGTACTAACGACTATGTGCTAAGATTCTTACCACCATTGAATATAAATGCTGCACACGTGGAGGAAGCAGTAGACATCGTGGAAAAATCTATGTCCGAGGTTTACTAAATGAGGACGCACCTGACATTAGGTAATTCTCTATTGCCTTTTCTACTTTTTTGTCTGTCAGTCACTATTATTGTCTTTATAGTTGGATGTGCTACCAAGAATCATAATCAAGAGGTACTCACAGATAAGAGTATATTTTTCTCACATCTGGATACCTTACAAGCAAGATACGATCTAACAAGCACCCTGAAAACAAAAGAGATGAGGGTTACCATTAAGGAAGCAGATCAGGAGCCTGATGAACTTCGCGAATTGCTTTGGTACAAGAAAACAGACGATGGGGCAAACCTATTACATATTCAGGCGTTAGGTGCTTTCAACGATCCAAGAGCAGTGGCAATCGCAAACAAAGATCAGTTCCTGCTTGTCTTGGTAGAAGAACAGAAAGGATACTTAGGTGAGCTGTCTGATGGTGTCTTACGTAAGATTTTTGGTATAGATTTACGCGTTTCAGATGTTCTCAGTGCAATCTTCGCTAATCCTTTCCTTGATGGACGGATTGAGAAAACAGAGATAAAGGAATCTGGAAATAAATTCGTCGTTACACGTCCAGGTGTGGAAGTTGGACATACTGAGACTATCACGTTGTTGATACATGGCAATGAACCGCAGATCACGGAATGGCGAATCGTTGATGCACAAGGTGTACTTCAACAGCATGCGTTTTTTTCTCAGTACCGTGAAGTTGGTGGGATACTCAGACCCCATAAGGTAGAAATCGAACGCGCACCCGAACAGACAAAGGTTGTTGTAAGAATCGGACAAGTGGAACTTAACGCTGAAATTAAGGATAGTAAATTTGAGATTGACCCTATTATAAATTCAGGAATTGAGGTCCTACCGTTTTCAGAACTACCAGAATTAGATGATAGTTAATGAGGCAACTAAGAACCTTACGGATCAGAGCGTATGCCAAAATAAATCTTTTCCTCAACGTTGTCGGCAAACGCGATGATGGCTACCATAACCTTGAGACAGTTTTTCAGTCCATTGACTTGCATGATGAGATCATCCTACGCGAACGAGACAAAAAAGGTGTCGTAATTCAGTGTGATCATCCTGAAGTTCCTTGTGATTCAAGCAACCTTGCTTATGGAGCTGCACAAGCAATACGTAACAGTGTGGGGGGTATAAGGGGACTTGAGATAAGAATAGTGAAACGTATTCCTGTTGCGGCAGGACTCGCGGGTGGAAGTGCAAACGCAGCTGCAGTGCTTCACGGAATTAATGAGCTGCTTTCCTTGGAAATACCGCAAAGTACATTGTTGCGAATTGGAAGGGAATTAGGTGCTGAT
The DNA here is from genome assembly GCA_022828145.1 of Candidatus Poribacteria bacterium. Classification (GTDB taxonomy): domain Bacteria; phylum Poribacteria; class WGA-4E; order WGA-4E; family WGA-3G; genus MSPOR6. The sequence goes on from JAJEJA010000105.1 coordinate 3,413, forward strand.
GTCCCGTTCTGTTTAATCGGGGGTACATCATTCGGAACAGGCATAGGTGATGTTTTAACGCCTCTACCACCATTGCCAGATGTGCCTTTCATACTCATTAATCCCGGCATTTCTGTATCTACCTCTGACATATTTCGCAATTTGCATATTCCCTTGACAAAGCGAAAAAAAGAAAGTATAATTATTAGGAATTGTGTTGAGAAACGTGATACGGTTGGGATTGGAAAGAACTTGTATAACATACTTGAGATACCGGTTTTTTCAAAACATCCTGAACTGTCTGAGATAAAGTTCCACCTGTCTACGCAAGATGGGACATTAGGTGCGTTGATGAGCGGGAGTGGTGCAACAGTTTTTGCCTTGATGCAAGACACTTATGCTGCCCAACGTTGCCAATCACATTTCAAAAACACTTATGGCTTTTGCATCACCACTAAGACATATCCATGTGGTGTGCATATTGACAATTGAAGGGCGGTGGCCAAGCGGTAAGGCACAGGTCTTTGGAACCTGCATGCGTAGGTTCGAATCCTACCCGCCCTGCTCCACTTATCAAAAAGGCTTAGATGAAAAATGCAACAAGCAAAATTAGATATTCAACATCGGAATACGTTTGGTAAACAGAATGCTCGGGCAATTCGGCGCGCAGGCGATGTCCCAGCAGTTGTATACGGACGAAAAAAGGATGTAGTCGCACTGCAAATCAATGAACGGCTATTTAAACAATTCCTTAGAACTTATGGTGAAAATGTCATCATAAATATGGAATTGAATGAAGGTGAACCGGAACCTGTTATTATAAAAGAGATACAACGAGACCCAGTTGAAAAACAGATGCTGCTTCATGCAGACTTCATCAGAATCTCTTTAGATGAACCTGTAACGTCTACCGTCCCGATCATATTAGTCGGCACACCCGCTGGCGCACAGCATGGGGGGGTAATTGAATTTCCTCTGAGAAGCATGACACTCAAATGTCTACCGGCAAGAATGCCCAATGAGATTACTATTGATGTGACAAACATGGATTTAGGTGATATTGTATATGTTCAAGATATTGAACTTGATGAGGAAATAGAAGTATTGGATGAACCTAACCGTATGATCGTCTCAGTCGCTCAACCGCGTGTCATAATAGAAGAAGTTGAAGAACCTGAGGAAGGTGAAGAAGGCGAGGAAGGTGAAGAGGGTGAAGCAACTGATGAAGATACTGAAGAAACTGCAGAAGAAGAACGGACAGAACCCGAATTAATTTCACGAAGACGGGGTAACGACGAAGACGCGGAATAACTATAATATGTGGTTACGCCGAGATAAGTCTATATCAGTTCTCATATCAACTATTTTTCTCCTTTTACTGACGCACGGTATTGTACAAGCTGCTACCGTGCGTTTTGTTGATAAGGAAGGAAATACACTTGCTGAAGTAGAGTACACACTGTATCAACAGGCAATCTACATCCCTGTTGAAGAACTCAACGCTATCTTTAAATCTGATATATCGCCCTTATACAATAGACCCAGAAAACAACTTACGATAAAACTTAATGAGAGAGAATTGGTGCTGCTTATGGGGAGGAACACCGTAAAGGTTCCCGAAGATAATCAGACGCTTACACTCTCACTACCACCCCGTGCAATTGATGGGAAACCGATGTTACCCATCATTTTTTTTACTGAGATCCTTCCAAGTATTGATGATGTTGAAGTACTCTACAACCCAAATCTCCAACGGATTCGGTTCATGCCTAAGACAGCATGGATACCAGATCCTGATGATGAAACACAAGAATGGACAATCGTCATCGACCCTGGACACGGTGGACAGGAAGACATCGGTTGTAAAGCACAGAGTGGATTACTGGAAAAGGATGTTGTTCTAAACGTTGCAAGAGAAATTCAGAAACTTAGCAAACAATACGGATACAAAATTCATCTTACGCGCGAGAGTGATGTTGAAAAAACACGTATACAACGCGTGCAATCTTCAAATCGGATTAGAGGAAATCTCTTTCTAAGTCTACATTGCAATGCCTCATTTTCGAAAAAGCAGAACGGTATGCATATTTTTATCAATAATCCGAACGGTATGCTCCGTTTTAGAACACTCGCTATGCCTACATTTGGTAAAAACAAGCTCAACCTTAGAACACAATCTAACTTTCTGACGCAGAGCAAGGAATTTGGCACAATCCTTCAAAAAGAGATGAATTTTATGACAGAAGAACCTATACCGATATCTGAGTTACCATTGATTGCGTTGGATGAGATATATATGCCTGCAATCCTATTAGAGTTGGGATATCTGACGAATAACGACGATGCATCACTGTTAGCAGATCACAATCATATCAAAGAACTTGCAACCGCCATTGCACGTGCACTACATACCTACACAATGAAATCTTCACAATCCTCTGATATGACTGACGCTGTTCAAGAAGAATAATGTTGTATCTCAATAGTAGATTCTGAGTGTTTGGAGCAATCCGTGAGTTTAATACGACGTGTTTTCCTTTCAAGACTATTCCTGATATGGGGTTTCACATTAGTTGGGATCATAATTGCGCTTGCTGTCACACTTTTGCTAATCGCGAGATCTAAACAGACAGAAATCAGTAAAGCACCCCCTAAGCTCCCAACGTCAAAAAATCAATCTGACATAAGACTTCAAAGTGAACAGATTAATATTTTTCTCCTTGACCCAGAATCACTTGAAGTCAAACCTATAAAAGTAGAAGTTCAGTTGAATCGTGAGCCAATTGATAGGTTGAAAAGTATTGTTAATACACTGACAAAGGCAACACCTACTAACTATAGAAACCCGATCCCGCGTGGCACAGTTCTGAACGAGGTTTTTATTGATACGCAAAAAACAGTGTATCTTGACTTTTCGCACCATCTGACAAACGGACATATCGGGGGAACAACGGCAGAATACATTACAATTTCAGCAATACTCAAAACAGTCTTTGATAATTTCCCTGATGAAATCAGACATATTCAGTTACTTGTTGAGGGACAAGAGATAGAGACACTCACTGGTCATGTCAATCTTTCAGCACCTATGCGATTTTGATGCTACCAATTTGTTCTGGGATGTAAATATAGGGAGCACTCTGTGAAACTCATCGTCGGATTAGGCAATCCGGGAATTCGCTATGAAAAAACAAAACACAATATCGGTTTTCGTGTAGTTGACGCGATTTATGATAGAATTCAATCGCAACAGAAGCATGCCACTTCCACTGCCAAAGTCAATTCTATATATAATTCACTAATCGTCCAAACGAAGTGGCAAAACGCAGATATTATACTGGCAAAACCGATGACTTACATGAATAACAGTGGTGCCGCTGTCGTACCACTTGCACATAGGTTTGAGATCCATACACAAGATATTATCGTCATATACGATGATGTACATTTACCGTTAGGTGCATTACGTATAAGGAGAAAGGGGAGCGACGGTGGACAGAAAGGCATGCAATCTATAATCCAACGTCTTGGAACAACTGAGATTCCCCGAATACGTATTGGTATCGGTGAACCCATTGGGGATTTAGTAGATTATGTTCTCTCAGAGTTTTCAGATGAAGAAGAAAGTGAGATGGAACAAACAGTCGACCGAGCAGTTGACGCTATAGAGACTCTTCTGGAAAGTGATATTCTAACAGCAATGAATCGTTTCAACAGAACAATTTAAAAGTAGTAGGCACTTTCCAAGTGCCGTTCTTTAATAACGTGAGTTTGACAAATCAGAACAAATAACTACGTAGGTTGGGTTGAGGCACGAAACCCAACATTTTGCCCGATTATAGAGGAATACGTGTCGGGTTTCGTTCCTCAACCCGACCTACAACGCATATTGCATTTAATTATCAAACTCACGTTTAATAGTAGTAGGCATTCTCCGAGTGCCGTTCCCTTAAAATTAAAATGAATAAAAAATACCTAATACAGAACGTTGAAGACATTCCAACGCCTTCACTCGTTGTCTATCTCAACCTTGTTCAACAGAACATAGCACACGCAATTGCTACGGTGGGTGGCGACACCTCTAAGCTGAGACCCCATGCGAAAACCCACAAAACTGCAGAGATTATTCAGATGGAACGCGAAGCAGGGATTCTAAAACATAAATGTGCAACACTGAGAGAAGCAGAAATGCTCGCTGAAACAGGAATTGAGGATATCCTTATTGCGTACCAGATGGTTGGTCCAAATATCAACCGTTTTCTTTCACTTCAACAGAGATATCCACAAGTAGATTTCAAGGTCATCGTTGACCATCAGCAAGCAGTAGAGCAGCTTTCTGATGCAGCCGAAAAGATGAAGCAGGTAGTCAAAGTCATGCTTGATCTTGATGTCGGTATGAATCGAACCGGTGTTGCAGTCGGTGATACTGCAGTCAACATTTACGAAACTATTGACCAGTCAAAACATTTGCAACCATGGGGTCTGCATGTATATGATGGACATATACATGATACAAATTTGAACGATCGAAAGAAAGCATGTCAAAAGACCATCGCACAAGTTGATGAGATGAAGGAAAGACTATCTGCAAAAGGACTTGATGTGCCGCTCATCGTCCTCGGTGGAACACCAACCTTCCCTATCTATGCTGAAACACCGGGTGTTGAAGCTTCTCCGGGAACTTTTGTCTTTCATGACAACGGATATGCTACAAACTATCCTGACTTGGGATTTACACCAGCAGCCTTACTACTCAGTCGTATTATAAGTATACCTACAGCAAACAGATTCACACTCGATTTGGGACACAAGGCAATTGCTGCTGATCCTGATGGAGACCGTGGTGCTATCCTAAACATCAACAATGCAGAGGTAGATAAACAACATGAGGAACATTGGGCAATAAACGTGCCTGAGAATACTCCAATACAAATTGGACAAGAGGTATATGTGTGTCCAACACATATCTGTCCATCAGTAGCGTTGCATCAATTCTACTATGTGATTGACACGGATGGATACTATCGAGAAACATGGGAAGTTTCTGCAAGGAACAGAAGTGTGTGAGGATATACACAGAAATGAATAGGATATTCTCAGAATAACCTGTAAATTCTTTCCAATTACAGCCTCTGTATTGCATCAACCAATTTATCTGCCCCAAACTTTACAACATCCGTCGCTGGCAAACCTGTTTCAGTTTCAACAGCATCAATTGCCTGATATGATTCTCGTTCAGATAGATCAAAACAATTCAGTGCAACACCTATTACTTTCGCAGGTTTAATAGGGTTAGTTAACATCTCGTATTGCATTATCATATCGGGCAACGATGGCAGTGGTACAGTATATCGTGCGACCTGTTTACGCGACGGTTGATGGCAGAATATCATCGCATCGGGCATGCTACCGTGTAGCAAACTGAGTGTCACACCTGAATACCCCGGATGTACTAATGATCCTTGTCCTTCAACGATCAACAGATCGTGATTCTTAGCACCTTCAAGTACGATTTCTTCAGCAGCACCAGCTGTAAAGTCTGAGATCACTGCATCAATCGCAATACCCCACCCCCATACCATAATACCGTTCTGACCCGTAGGACAGAATTCTGCATTGAGACTTTTTTTACGCGCTGCCTGTGTTATCTCTATACCAGATAACATCTTCCCAACACGACAATCTGAACCGACAGTCAGAATGACAGTGGCATCTACGTCAGCAGCCAAACATGTCGCTACAGGTAAGTTATCAGGTGGTTTCCTTGCATCCCACAAGACGACATTGTGCTTTTCTGCTAAGTCAACAAGCTCTACGTCCTCACTCAAAAAATGATGAAGACCGCTCATGATGTGTAATCCACTATGGATTGCTTCATAGATTGTAGACCGCCATGCAGGTGGCAACTCTCCTCCAGGTGGGGCAATACCGATCGCAAGCAGCGTTGGATCATATTGCATGGCTTCTGAAAGATTACGGACTACAGGAATTCCTTTGCCAATGTCAATAATATCACTGACGTCTTTTCCCGTATTTCTGCTATCAATGACCGCGACAATGTTATCAGGAAGATATCGAATCAGAACAGTTGCAGTCTTGGATTCAAGCACACCGAATGAACCTTCAGCAAGCACAGCAATCTTGTGTGATTTTGGTTGTAAATGGTAATTCATATCACTATAAAATATCACATATCACAGACAAATTCAACTGGTATGTTAGAGTCTACAGCTTATCGGTCAGTTATGAACAAAATACACTTGACTTTATATCCACCCGTCAGTATAATTCCGTTCAGTTATAGTAAATTTTTGAATTAATTAATCAGTCTGTACCAGTGCGGTTGGGAAACCGCACCTACCGTGGTCCGAAAGTGTACAACCCTCTTTACACTATACAGATATGCGAATCGTTTGTGAAGGAAATCTCAACAGGAAATTGCTTGACCTATACGATAAATTAAAGAAGCAGCACGGTTCATTAAAGTGGTGGCCAGCTGACACTCCATTTGAAGTTGCTCTCGGTGCGATCTTGACACAAGCAACTGCATGGAGAAATGTTGTCAAAGCAATCGACAATCTGAAGAATGCAAAGGTGTTCTCACCTGAAGATATACGCAATATCAGCCAAGAAAACTTAGAAACGCTCCTGACACCTTCAGGATATTTTCGGATGAAAGCTAAGAAAGTCCGCGCCTTTGTTGACCACATTGTTGAACGTCCCATGTCGGAAATGTTCAAACAAGATGTCACAGAATTACAGCAAGAATTGCTCTCTATCTATGGCGTAGGACCAGAAACTGCTGATTCAATCATTCTCTATGCAGCAGAGAAACCCAGTTTTGTGGTAGATACATATACATATAGACTGCTCAGTCGGTTAGGATGGGTTGAAGGAAACTTTCATTATGAAAGACTAAGAGCTCTTTTCATGGATAATCTACCAATTGATGTGGAACTATTCAACGCATATCACGCTCTAATTGTGCGGCACGGCGCAAGAGTATGTCAGAAAACACCTGATTGTATCAATTGCAGCCTGCAGAGTGAATGTGACTATAATAAGATACATTATGTTAACATAATGACAAACAGAAAAAGGAGTCTAATTAATGTATCGTGTCGGTATAATCGGTCTCGGTAGCATCGCAGCACGTTATTCAAAACCTGATGATCCATACCCGTATTGCCATACAGGCGGAATTCGGCATTGCAACACGACTGAATTAGTTGCGGTTGCCGACATGTCCGTTGAACGGCAGGATGAGTTTAAAAGCACTTGGGGTCCCGCTTTTCCAAACAATTCAATCAATTACTACGATACGGACGTGCAGATGCTGGAAAGTGAAAAGTTGGACATAGTCGCTGTGTGTGTCCGCGGTCCACACCATTTTCAAGTGATGCAAAACGTCTTAAAGGCAGATACCAAAGCAATCTTTCTTGAAAAACCAGCAGGATGTTCGCTTCATGAAGTTGACACAATGACAGCAGGGGCAGACGCAAAAGGCATTCCTATCGTTGTTGACTATACGCGGCATTGGCATCCACATCTAATCCGTCTACAATCCCTTATCAAGGATGGACTCATCGGTGAAGTGCAAACAGTCATCGGATATTGTGGGGGTGGTGTGTTATCTTTTGCAATACATACCACCGATATGATCTGTCAATTCGCAGGATATGATCCCCAATCCGTAACCGGGTATGTTGAAGGCAGCGCAGATGTTCCTGAAAAATACGAACCGGAACCCGCTATTGTGAGTGCCACCATTAAGTATAAAAGTGGTGTGATTGGTATCCATGTCGGTAAACATGGCGTCAGAGGCGGATTCTCGGTGGATGTGCTTGGAAGTGAAGGTACTGTTCAAGCGGGATTTTATAGCGGCACAACAGTCCATAAATCAGGTAAGTTAGTTGATAATGATACGCTTGAGCTACCTGAAAATGAAGGTCCCTTCAAAATAGCATACAAACAGATTACGGACTATCTCGAGGGTGGCACGCTACCACACTGTTCACGGGATGCCTATCCTGCCGTCAATGAAATCGGTTTCGCTATAATAGAGAGTGCTATAACAGGACAGACAATTGAACTCCCGTGTGTTAACCGTCAGAGACTGATCTATGCAAATGGTTAGAATAGTGGATAGTCCAAACTAAATATGTAGGTCGTGTTGAGGAACGAAACCCGACCTGTAATGATTGTGTCTATCATGTTGGGTTTCGCTTCGCTCAACCCAACCTACAAGTTTAACTTGGACAATCCAATAGGACAAATATGGCATCAATTTTCAAACTGGATAATCTATACCGTTTCTTTATGAAGGCATATCCAGTAAAAACGCATACTGATACCCCTATCACACCGCTGAATAAAGCACTGACTGATTGCCGTATCGCTCTAATTACAACTGCAGGACTATATCAAAATGGTCAGAAACCGTATAATGAAAGGATTATTGGGGGAGATTGTTCCTACAGAGAAATACCGAATTCGCTTGAGATACAATCACTCTCCCATGGACATAGGAGCATGGTATATGATGCAAGCGGGGCAAAAAATGATGTGAACCTTGTCTTGCCACTTGATAGATTCCGCGAATTAGAAGCAGATGGCATAATCGGATCACTAAACCGTAGACACTTCAGTTTCATGGGATCAATCACAAAACCAAAACCTTTGATTAACGAAACTGCACCAGAGGTAGCTCTGAAACTGAAGGATGACAAGGTAGATGTCGTATTTTTAACACCTGTGTGACCAACATGCAACCAGTCTGTAGGATTGATTCAGCGCGCCGTTGAAGCAGCAGGTATAACAACTGTCTCCATCACGCTTGATGATAGTATTACAAAAAGAGTCAAACCACCCCGCGCTTTGCACGTATCCTACGGGTTTGGGTATCCACTTGGAGAACCAAACAATATAGAATTGCAGCATGCAATTATCTCAGAAGCACTTGAATTATTGACAGATACTGCATCTCCTCCTATATTAAAATATAGTACTCAAAAAGGAAAATCAAATGGATAGATTTAGAGTCGGAATTATCGGTTGTGGCGGTATATTTCGCAACCTACACTCCCCATATTACCAAGAGCCAACGCGTAGAGCAGATATAGTTGCCATAGCAGACATAAACGAATTATCAGCAAATGAACAAGCAGATAAGTTCGGTGCAGATGCATACACCGATTATAGGGAACTGCTGGATAGGAACGACATAGATGCTGTTGATGTCTGTGTGCCCCCGCGTCCACACCTTGAAATCACCAAAGCAGCTGCAGAAGCTGGTAAGCACATCTTGATGGAGAAACCGATGTGTTGCACTGTGGCGGAAGGAGACGAAATGGTTGCTGCTGCCGAAAATGCTGGCGTTCTCCTAATGGTTGCATATATGATGCGGTTTGATCCCGGTTATATGAAACTAAAATCGCTACTTGATGATGGAACACTCGGAACGCTTCAGATGGCATACTGTAACCAAGTCGGATACTTCTCGCCTGAACGCCATCCATGGCTTTTCGTTAAAGAAGAATCGGGTGGTATGCTCGTAGAACAAGCGATCCATAACTTAGACCTATGGTTATGGCTATATGGACCTGCGACAACCGTCTACGGATACACAACCCACGTTCCCCTCGGCGGAACATATCCACCACCAGAACAGGCAGTGGAGAATAATGCCGTGCTAAATGTCCATTTCAAGAACGGCGGAATCGGCATGATGATAAAGAGTTGGGCTGCACAAGTTGGACATAGTGGAAACGGACTTGTCACAAGCAACGGCTCGGTTACGATGGCAAGAAATGGATTGCGTTGGAAAACACACGATATGCATGCAGCAGAGGAATTCTCTGAACCTGTCCCTGATGATGAAACCTATCGCAATATGCCTGAGGCACAACGTAATCAAAGGTATTGGAGTATCGCAGCGAAAGGTACAAGTATTGATCACTGGTTACAATGCATCGCAGGGGAGGCAGAACCGACTACCCACGGCCGTATTGGACGAGATGGAATTGAGTTAGCCGAAGCAACATATCTCTCATCACAATCTGGTACACCCATTGCATTACCACTGTAAATGTCCATAAAATGATGATGCGATCATTCAATTTCGTCAATTACAAGATCACGTTCAAACAGTGTCCTTCTCCTCTTGGGGAGATCACCAAAAAGCGGTCGGAAATAACCGGCACCAGCAGGGGATAGATGATAATTCTCTGCATCATAGAAGCGTGAATCAAGATCTCGACGAATTACATGTCCTGTTTCGTCACGTTTAAGCACCTGGTCAATCGGCAACATAATAGGTTCGATCCCAACATCAGTGCGTGTTATCGTTGCTACACCATTAACCATCCCATCGGCAAGGGAACGCACAGCAAGCGCACCAGCATTAATTGCTGTATCTCTATCCAATTTCGTAGGACTACCGCACCGTTGCATATAGCCGAGAATTAATGCCCGGAAAGATGAACTTGAAATCTGCGGGAGTCTTTTCTTCACCGCTTCAACTATTATTTCGGAGCAACCCCCCGGTTTCGTATGTCCAAAAGCATCAAGTTCTGCCTGTGAAGTAATCATCAATTCTCCGTTATCATTTCGGATACCCTCTGATACAACCACGATGACATTACCACGCTCAGTATGTTTTTCAAGAATCGCTTCCGCTAACCTATCCGGTTGATACGGTACTTCCGGCACAACGATTAAGTCTGCTAATCCGTAAGCGGCAGATAGCGTTAACCAACCCGCATCTCTTCCCATTGCCTCAACAATAATCACGCGATCATGTGAATAGGTTGTCGTACGCAGATCCCGAACTGCATTTATAATACGACTCGCAGCAGATGGAAAACCGGGACAAAAGTAGTTAACCATTTTAGAGTAATCAACTGAATCACCTTCTGGTGGATTTATACCGACATCGTTATCAATCGTCTTTGTAACGAACACAGTCGTAAATTGTTCGGATAGTGCTGTACCAACTGTAAGCGTATCGTCTCCCCCGATAGGTATGAGTCCGCTGATGTTAAGTTTTCTCAAGTTGTCAATCGCTTCGTCTAATTTATCCATTGCAATAAGGTTAGTACGTGAACTTTTCAGAATTGTACCACCATGGTTTTCATCAATCAAGTCTGGCGTGAGCGTTAAGTAACGTCCCCCTTTTAGAACGCCTCGCCAACCTTCCATAAATCCGACCAGTTCAAAACCGAGTTCTTCTGATTTCAGAGCAATACCTTTGAGTGTAGCATTTAGCGCACTCGTATCACCGCCTCCAGTCAAAACACCTATCTTCTTTCGCATACAAAACTCCAGTTATCTCCATGAAAAAAATATAAATTGAAATCCTATTCCTAACGTGAGTTTGATAAAACACATTGTAGGACAAACTTTTAGTTTGTTTCATAGCACACAAACTAGAAAGTTTGTGCTACAAGGCTGCCTTTCGGACAAAATACTGCTTATAGGACTGACATCTTTTATTATCAAACTAGCGTTATTCCTAACTATCTATCAATTCGTCTATTTTACGACCTCTAACACAACGGGTTTATCAAGAGAGAGTGCCTTCTCAAATGTAGGTCGGAAATCTGTAGGATCATCAACATACAACCCGACTGCCCCATACGATTCTGCGAATTTCACAAAATCAGGATTTACAAGCTCAACGCCGATACGCTTACCGAACCTGCGAAGCTGACCCCTCTCAATAGAGGTATATTGGTTATCATTCATCACAATTGTAACAATGGGTAGATTATACATGACTGCAGTTGCAAGATCAGGACTACTCATCAAGAATCCACCATCCCCGCAGAGTGCCACAACCTTCCGATCCGGATAACCGACCTGTGCACCAATAGCAGCGGTCAATCCAATTCCCATCGCAACTGAAATACCTGAAAAAATATAACTGCCAGCATTGTATGTCGGAAAATGTGATAAAGCACCATAACCTGTGATGTTCACGTCAACTGATAAAATCGCATCACGTGGCATAACATCACGCATCTCTTTTAGAATTTGTGGAGGCTCTATTGAAGATAATTGATCACGCAATTCCCGTAAACCTTCACCCCATCCACAAGATAGCTTCTCTTCTTGCAGTGCAGCATTCAATTGTTGTAGAACTAATTTTGGATTTGCCCCGATACCCACCTCTGTCCTAAATTCTCTATGTATTTCATTCACATCTGCTTCAATATGTATAAGGGGTTGTGGTATTTTTAGTGACCAATTACCGGTATCGCGGTAGGTAAAGCGAGTTCCGAGAGCAATTATAAGATCAGACGCCTCAAATGCAAACTGTCCAACACCATCACGAAAAAGACCAATTGAATAAGGTGAATCTTCCGGTACAGAACCTTTACCCATCCCTGTCATAGCAATCGGTGCATCCAAGAGCTGAGCAAACTGAAGTATCTCATCGGTGGCGCGAGTATGGTTAATACCTGAACCTGAGATAATCAATGGACGTTCCGATTTTCTGATGAGATCAACAGCAGTATCAATATCTGTCTGATTAGCAACCGTCTGAATTCCATCGTTCCTTGGTGGGATAAGCAAATCAGTTTCAGTCTGTAATGCATCCGTGGCAAGTTCTATCAGAACAGGTCCCGGACGACCAGATCGCAACTCCCTAAATGAACGATTTACAGCATCCGGTATCTGACCAACATGAGGCACAATCTCAATATGTTTTGTCATGGGTGCAAATGCTGCTTTCTGATCCAATCCGTGGAAACTCTTTCTGGGATCCTTATCTGCCAAAAATGATGGGTTCTGACCCGTTATCCATAACACAGGTGAACAAGCAGTATAAGCCTCACATATCCCAATAGACGCATTATTTGAACCGGGACCGGGAACAGTCATGCATACGCCAACTTCACCGGTAGCACGTGCATATCCATCTGCCATAAAAGCAGTGCCACCTTCATGACGTGTGACATAGTGGCGAATGTTATCTTGATTGGTATATAAAGCTTCATACACGGTATCAAGGTGATTTCCTGGTAACCCAAAAATCACTTCAATACCTTGTGCTTTCAGACATTCAACAAAGAGAGAGCCTCCTGTCATCTTATTCCCTTTCAATAGACTTAATCGCTTGATGCGTAATAGATTATAGTGAACTTACAAATTATTGGGACGCTTTGATAAACCTGCATCGGGAACATCACGAACAACAGAAGTTGTAGCACAAACTTTTAGTTTGTGCCGAAGAGACGCAAACTAAAAGTTTGCGCTACAGAGTGTCCCACTAATTGTAAATTCCACTATACATCGGATGAACAGACATTTAGATTGTTTAAATCATAAACCAACATAACAAATATGTCAAGAAATATCCTGTTTAGTGGTGTGTAAATATTTTGTCACTCTATTTGTCTGAACCAGGATTTTCAGGATTTTGAGATTTGACCAGGATAAGACTCCCTCGATTAGATGAAACGGGTGTGTAAGTATTCTGTCCCCTTTTTTCATAAGAGACGGCACACGGAGAGTGCCTACTACTATTAAGAGCTTATGAAATTCTAAAATTGATATTTTAGTGACAAAAAGTTTACACACCCTTTATGATTGTGCCTCAGTATTTGAAGTGTAACACATTCTGTTAGATTGTGCAAATTCACCACCCTTCCATCCTTCCATTCTTCCCCCCTTCCATTCTTCCACCCTTCCATCATTCCATCCTTCCAGTGCTGGTAGGTTCGGTTTCCTATCTTGTTGTTATATTCTAAAATATGACGTTATTATAATGATAACTCATACGTACATCATATTGGAACATTATATTTACGCATTGAGGAGACCATGCGCCATTTCATAACACTGGACGATTTTTCAAACTTTGAAATAGAACAGATCTTCAGATTAGCAGCAGGAATGCAAACACAATTAGAAACCTGGGCAGGAATCTGCCGTAGCAAACTCTTAGCAACCCTTTTCTATGAACCGAGCACACGTACCCGACTCTCCTTTGAAAGCGCAATGGAAAGACTCAATGGCGGAACATTAGGATTCGCTGACCCAAATTCTACATCCGCAGCCAAAGGCGAAACGCTCGCGGATACCGCAAGAATGGTAACGAACTATGCAGACATCATTGTAGTACGGCATAACTGGGCAGGCTCCGCACGTGTAATCGCAAAACATGCAAATATACCCGTCATCAACGGGGGAGATGGAAGCCACGCACATCCAACACAAGCTCTCACCGACCTATATACAATCATTCGCAGAAAATCAAAAGTTAATGGTCTAACCGTCGGAATCTGTGGAGACCTACAATACGGACGCGCTGCACATTCATTCGCTTTAGCAGTCGCAAGATTCGGAGGTAAACTGGTTCATATCGCACCCAAAGGTCTACAGATGCCAACGTGGCTACTCACGCGATTAACAAAATACCACAGACATGAACCGCTTGAAGTGGAAAACGTCACAGACGTAATTGAAAATCTTGATGTAATCTATGTAAACAGATTGCAGGAGGAGAGATTGCCACCCGCTGTAGATGCGGCGACAGTTCGAGGAAGTTATCTATTGAATGCTGAAGTGATGAAAAATGCTAAACCTGATGCAATGATTATGCATCCACTTCCTCGTGTAAACGAACTCGCTTATGAATTGGATGATGACCCGCGCGCTGCATATTTTGAACAATCCGCAAATGCAGTACCCATCCGAATGGCTCTTATCTCAAGTCTTATGGGATTGCAACAACTCATCTTAACCCAACCGCCAAAACGCAACATAACTGAAGCATCACAACAGTGTGAAAATCCAAACTGTGTCACAAATCACGAAACGTATCTATTACCTGAACAGGAAACGTTTAATGGCGATACGACAATACAGACCTGTGCATATTGTGGTAGTTTGATTAAGTGAAAATACCTACTCTTCCTCGTCTTTTTCAGGTACGGGAATTTTGGAGATCAATCCATCTTTTTCGATGACTGCCTCACGTGTTGGCCAATGTGTATCCGCATTTTCCCCAGACGACTGCCAACCACCTTCAAAAGAGGTCATTGTGACAAAATCTTTTTCTGTATCTGGTAAGTTGTCAGGAAAAGGATTATAAGTTGTCCAATTGGTATAAGTAACCGGTTCACCGCTATCCCATTGCCAAACGCCTTCCTTCTCAACATCGTTGAGTCCTATCCAAAACGAAGAACTGTGAAATATAGACTCAATCCAAAACTGTTCCTCTTCGTTGTTTATTGATACCAGATGTGCACCTTCTTTAATCGCTTTCTGTTGTGCATCATACCAATTTTCACAACTGACTTTTGCATAAGCATGTCCATTTGCGGGGTTAATGATCCAGACAATTTTTTCAGGCTTTCTCACACGCTGAACATCGTTATGGATTATAGGAGGAGGGGCATTTCTTTTACCCAGTAACCCTTGGATGATATTGCGCGCTTTATCCTCATCAAACTCCTTACTAACTTCCTTCGGTTTTTTCTTTACCGTAGGACTCCCATTAAGTTTTATGACAAGCTTCTCAGGTTCTTTGTCTTCTGTTAGAACGAAGGGACCTGCACCACCAGTAAATCCTCTATGCTCTACAGACAGCGTATAATATCCAGCATTATCTCTATACTCTATGAAATACCCTTTCGCGTCGGTAAAATTATTAGTTCCATAAGAACCACCTTGCGTTCCAATATCTCCAGCTTCAACGTCCATGTCAAGATCGATTTGTGCATTTGCAACGGGTGTACCATCTGAATACACGACCTGGGCATAGATCTTCATTCTTTTCTTCACAGTAATTTTAACGTCTTTGATTTTCGCATTCGGCTTAAGTCCAAACCGAAGGCTATCAAAAGGTCCATGTCTCTCTTCTGGATAGAAAAAAATAAGTTTATTCAGTCGAATAGAAACTAACTTTATACCAGATTCTCCTTTACCAAACATCAGGTGTCTGGGAAAATGAGCAGCTACTTGTGCATTCTGTGCCTTATGCTCCTCCTGTGGTTCCTTGCTAACTTCAGGTAATGGCATTATCTGTATCTGACCAGGTATGATATTGGGAACATCAAATTTTCCATCTGCATCTGTTTCCACCGACAGAAACCTCTGAGGTGTACCCTTTTGAGCGTTTCCTCCTTGCAGTTCTATCCATTCACCATCCTCGCCTCTTACTTCTAACTTAGGAGCAGGAACTACAAACTGCAGTTGTCTATTTCCATTGTTGGATTCGGATGAATGAATAGAAAACTTGAAACCCGGTAAGGGTTTTCCTTCACTGTCTACAACTATTCCAGACAGTCCACACGTTGCACTTTGTTCGGGTTGTTGAATTATCTCTTCAACACTAATACTTTGCACTGTAAAGCATATTGTAAAAATACAGACTAAAAGTATCAATTGTTTCATCATCAATACTCCTTGTATATGGTTATGTAGTAAAACATACAATTAATGAGACACTTTTTAGCACACCCCGGTAGGTTCGGTTTCCTAACCGAACATAATGTCCAATTAATTCTAACTTCTACTATATGTTAGTTATTCCGTGTTTTCCTCTGGTTCAGGTGTGCCGATCATAAGATCAACTTTTTCTAAAATTGCTCTTTTAGTGATATTCACGAGATGACCATCACTACGCGTTCTTTGCCATTTACCAGTCACACCGATCAGTACACTGTATTTTGTCTGATCTTTCTTTTCTGTATCCTTATCACTTTCAGATATCAGATTATTATCATCCCAATTTGTATAAGTGAGTGGATCTCCATCATCCCACTCCTTATCGTTTTTCTTTATACCGTCTGTGAATCCTATCCAATAGTTTTCTGCGCCAAAAACACTAAGCAACCACGTCTGTTCAGTTGCATCATTAATTGAAACGAGATGTGCACCTTCCTCTTTAGCTCTTTCTATCGCTTCTTCTGGAGTCTGACATTCGATCCTTTTGTATGCATGTCTATTGGCTGGGTTGATTGCCCACACACCTTTGCGTCGACGCTCGTGGAATGCTTGTCTACGTTCAAAATTAGGTTGTCCCTGAATTTGTTGTTTAACCTCTTCTGGTATTTTAGGTTCTTCTATTTTCTCTTTCAGTTTTAGGGTGAGTCCTTCAAGACGTTGTCCCTGTTCAAGCAATATTTCCTTGGATTCCACGGTCTGTCCCTGATATGTCACAGAAACAGTATAGTACGCAGGAGAACTTACATAACGTGTAAACTTTCCTTCTGCATCAAGTGTTCTTGTTCCACCACTACTACCGCCGCCCCCGCTTAATCTTCGTCTTTTGACCATCATGTTAACATGAGCATTGCTTAGCGGTGCACCATCGGCATCAACCACCTGTCCACTAATCTTCATACGTAGACGAACGGTAATCTTTACATCCTTAATGTCACTCTCCTCTTCAATACCAAAAGGAAATCCTTCATGCATCATACGTCCACGATCAGGCAAATAGAAACTAATACCTTGCAACTCTATTGATATGAGTTCATAATCTGACTGAAAGCCACCAAACAGTTTTAATGTGTTCACTGTGGGTGATGTAATATTGTCAATAGAGAAATCTCCATTAGCATCACTCTCTGCAGGTTGCGGAGGAGGGAACACACGTTCATTCATGTTAAACCGGTGCCTATCAGGAATAAACTTTCCTTTATATGAATCTATTGATACCTGCACATCTGGAACAGGATTTCCCTCTACATCAACAATTTTACCTGAAAATTTCGCTGCTGAGCAGTAAGGTGCTGCCATCAACATAACAACAAAACTTACGATGGATACATAAAATATCGTGAACCCTAAACGACTCATCTGATCTCCTCCTCTGGTTATATTAGGTGGGTAAACAAGGGAATTAAATCAATATGAGTATTATACACTATGAGGAAAGAATAGGCAATAGAAAGTAGGAGATGGATCAGCGACATGAAGATCAAATAATTAATTCGGTAATTGTCTGTTCACATGCTACAGGTTCACTCCACTGCTGCGGAGGCGGGGAATGACTAAATGTCATTCATACCGTTGATTTCTTGATTTCTTCCTAACCTCGCCAAATTACCTAAAGTATTTTTTAACTTCATCCTGCTGATGAAAAATCAATTCCTAAATGTTACTCGCTTAGAGTTCTATCAAAAATTTCATTTTCAGTCAAAGTTATAGTGAGATTGTCAGATAAAGACGCATATCATTTGTACATAAAATAGAAATAAAAACATCCTGATAAACATTAATTATGCAGGTTTTCGGATTTAATTTGCTTTTTAAATGAAATATATAGTATAATCTATAGTTACTTATAGACTGTTATTTATACTAAAATTAGTTATTAGTATAAATTATCCAACTGCAACCTAATTTGTCATATACGCAGTACAATTGCAAAAATGTTACTCGTTATGAGTTCAATTAATAGCGTTAGTGTTCAGTTTGCTCAAAATCAGAAAATGTTTAATACCCTAAAGGAGGACATTGTGAAGAAATATATTTTTATTACCCTAATTGGCTTAATTGGATTGATGTATTTTATTCCCAGACAACTAAACTCACACATTTATGATGAAAATGGTGATTTTGCACATCCCGCATCTGGAGATGCATACGCACAGGATGAAGGATTTGGTGACAACATCGGATTCGCCTTCGGGAGAGTTCAATCCTGGGCACATTACAAATTCCCAATGGCTACAGGACTCCATTCTGCATATATTGATAACTATTCAGGTGGACTACCAGATTGGCCGAAAAAACTTAAAGGACTTCGTTTCTACTGTGACTTTTATAGTAGGGTCTTTCATAAAGAACATGGGATTACCGTGTTTGAGGATGATGATGATTGGCATCATGAGGGTTTCTTAGATTCATACTTTTCTAATGATCCTAATGACCTTCCTGGTTATTGGTGGGTAGACTACATACACCTCGATTTTGACCTCACTGATGAAACATGGGGTTTATACACCCTTGAAGCAGAGTCTGTCATTCTTGCCAAGTTTAATACTGATGGAGAAGGTGAACGTGAGCAGGATGAATGGCGCGCTGAAGCCATACTTGAGGATTTCCAACATCAAGAAGAACCTATGGGTATTGATGATTGGTAATCCCTTTTTGACTTAACACGGATGTATTTTGATTTCAACAACCGAATTCCCTCCGGCAAGTGCACTGTATAGTTTGCACTTGCCACACATCACTATCAGCATGTTTCTAATTTGGTTAATTTGCAATCAGGAGTAAACCATGATGCATGATTTCTTAAAACAGGCAAAAAATCTTCTTAACTCACAAGTTGCAATTGATTTAATACTTTGCTGCCTAATTTTGTTATCAATACAGAATATAGTTGATGCTAAAATTACCTATATCTACAATGGCAGTATTTACGTTATGAATGACAATGGTAGTGGAATACGCAGATTGACAGACAATCAGTATTGGGAATGGAGACCCCATTGGTCACCAGATGGCACCAAAATTGCTTTTGAGAGGAACCTTGAGAAGGATATACAAAGATACCAACTTTTTACTATGGACGCAGATGGCACTAATCAACAGCAGCTGACCTACAGCAACGAAGGTACAAGAAATGGAAATCCTACTTGGTCTCCAGATGGACGTTTCCTTGCATTTCACAGTAATCGCAGCGGACGCCTTGAGATTCATGTGATGGATCTCAAGACGCAAAAAGTCACTCAGTTAACAGGTCTCGAAGATGACACCGGTTCATACTCGCCGCATTGGTCTCCTGATGGAACAAAAATCGCCTATGAAAGATCCGTGCGTAAGCCAGGGCTTTCACACAGAACTATCTGGGTCATGGACGCAGATGGAAAAAATCAAAAACCTTTCCTTCCAGAGCCACTTGTAACGGATCCATCACTTTTTAGATCTTATCCTAATTGGGCACCAGATGGAAAACGGATTCTGTTTATTGAATCAAGAGGGTTCCAGCATGAACGAGAGAAGCTTTTTGTAATTCAAAGTGGAAACGGTAGAAGAACAGAGATTGATATGGATAAAAAAATCGGGGGAAGATGGGTCGGTTCCGGTGCATGTTGGATGGATAATGGAAAAGCCATACTTTTTTCTGCGGGACGATTAGACGTCCCAGACAAAGATAGATACCATGACCTCTATCGGTATGTAATTCATACTCGTCAGTTGAAAAAAATAACAAAGTATCGGTATCACGACGTAGAACCTGATTGGATTGAGGGACCACTAACCGTATCGCCACAGGGAAAGGTACCCACGCAGT
>JAJEJA010000019.1 GCA_022828145.1 Candidatus Poribacteria bacterium
CGACGTAATACGTCCCGTTGGAACACCAATACAGAATTTTCATATTTACAAATATGATCTTGAGACAGACGAACTCACACAACTCACACATGATGCATTAAATTACGAGACGGTAGACTGGATTAGCGATGATGTGCTGTCGGTTACGCCTGCTGGGAAAAAAAAGACCCAGTGGGGAAAGTTAAAGAAATGACACCTTAACGAAATCAATATTCAGAAAACGAAATCAACGATTAAACAGGTAGATAAACTTTTAGGGTATCTACCTGTTTTTTTGTATGAACTCATAGCGAGTAACAGCGTTCGAACAGTTTCAATGTGTTAGCGATTACGATCAAGATTGGCGATATTAAAGACAGATGCTAAAAGAAATCATGTCGCATTTTCACAAACTAAACCCAAAAGAATCTCAACAACTATTGAGATTAGACAACTTTTGAGAATATCAAACAAATTCACTTGCAAAGAAAATCCAAATTGCGTATACTTTTATAGGTTAATACCTATCCCATTTCGCGGAGGCGTTTTTTGTCCGATAAACTCTTGAGTTCCTTAAATAATGTGCAACGTGAAGCTGTGCTGCACACTGATGGTCCCCTTCTGATACTTTCCGGTGCGGGGAGCGGAAAAACGCGCGTTATCACACACCGAGTCGCATATCTAATAAAACACCACCGCATCTCTCCATTCCGAATACTTGCTGTTACCTTTACCAATAAGGCTGCAAACGAAATGAAAGAAAGATTAGATGTACTCGTTGAAGAAGGGATCGGTAAAAACTTATGGGTCTCTACTTTCCACTCAACGTGCGCACGTATCTTACGTAGAGATATCGAAAAACTCGACGGTTTTACTAAAAATTTTACGATCTACGATAAAAGTGAACAAGTTACAGTCGTTAAGGATATAATCAGATCCGCCGGATTAGATGATAAACAGTATAACCCACGAACCATTCATGATCTGATCAGCAAAGCAAAAAATAACAACATTTCTCCAATAAACTATGAGAATAACGCCGATGGATACTATGAAAAGATCGTATCAAAGGTCTACCCTCAATATCAGGAAACACTTCGTAAGAACAACGCATTAGATTTTGATGATCTGCTCAACTTTACTGTAACGTTATTCAAAAAATTTCCCGAAGTACTAAAATACTACAATCAGAAACTCCTACATGTGCTTGTGGATGAATATCAAGACACAAATCAAACCCAATATGAGTTAGTGCGTCTACTGGCAGGTGACAGAAAGAATGTCTGTGTCGTCGGTGATGATGACCAATCCATATACGGTTTCCGAGGCGCAAACATACACAACATACTCAATTTTGAGACACATTATCCCAACACACATGTATTACGACTGGAACAGAATTACCGATCAACGCAGAATATATTAAATGCAGCATGGAGCGTCGTTCAGAACAACAAAGCAAGGAAAGCCAAAAAACTCTGGACAGAAAATGAAGAAGGTGAACTTATTACCTGCTATGAAGCTATGGATGAGAACGATGAAGCAGGGTTTGTCGGAACAAAAATTGAGGATTGGAATGCAGAAGGGGTTGATTATAGAGATTTCGCTATCTTTTATCGGACAAATGCACAATCAAGAGTTTTTGAAGAAGCATTGCGCACAGCAAACATACCTTATCAGATCGTTGGCGGACTCGGTTTCTATGACCGCATGGAGATTAAAGACCTACTGGCATATCTCCGTGTCATGTGTAATCCTTTTGACTCAATTAGTCTCAGACGGATAATCAATGTTCCAACACGCGGTATCGGGGCAACATCACTTGAAAGGCTGATGACCTTTGCTGATAACGAAGAAATACCGCTCATTGAGGCGATAGACCGCGTTGACGAAATTCCAAAAATAAACGCCGGCATAAAAGGAAAAATACGCAAATTCGCAAAATTGTTCGACCCGTATGATGCAGATGACTTACCTGCAGAAGTGCTTGAACATATCCTAAATACAACCGGGTATCGCGATAACTTCAAAGAACAGCGCACCATAGAAGCACAAAATAGAGTTGAGAATATTGATGAACTGATGAACGCAATCTGTGAATATGAAATGATCGCTGAAGAACCAACACTTGCCGATTATCTGGAAAATGTCGCCCTTATCGCTGATATTGATACGATGGAAGATGACGATAACACCGATGAAACTAATGTGGTAACCTTGATGACATTACATAGTGCAAAAGGGTTAGAATTTCCGTTTGTTTTTATCGTCGGTATGGAGGAAGGTTTTATGCCACATCAACGATCTATCAATGCCGAAGCAGATTTAGAGGAAGAACGCAGACTATGTTATGTTGGCATTACACGAGCAATGGAACAACTTTATCTTGTCCATGCAGATTCACGTAGAAGTTGGGGAGGAACAGAATATAGAACTCCTTCACGTTTCATTGAAGAAATACCGCAACATCTTATCAAACACGTTGACCGTTACAACTCAGCGTTTTCACAACAAGAAATTAGGTATATTGAAGAAGAAGAAAACTTATACACTGTTGATCAAATTGTATTCCACCCCAGTTATGGCAGGGGAAAGGTAGTTAAACTCAAAGAATACGGTCAAAATACCTATGTAGTCGTTAGGTTTGATAGAGCGGGTTCCAAGCAATTTGATGTTGAATTAGCACCCTTGCATGCAAAATAAATGCCTCTGTCAGTTAAAAAGAAGTAGAGGCAAAAAGTATAGGAAGGTTTTATTGATATGGCAACCATCACCCCTAAAGATGTAAGCCACGTCGCGAATTTAGCGCGGCTTGAATTTGATGCAGAAGAGACACAACATTTCACCGAACAACTCGGGCGAATATTAGATTATATTGGGAAATTGAATGAATTGGATACGGAAGATGTTCCGCCTACATCACATATACATCCGCTTCAAAATATCACAAAACCTGATGTCGTAAAAAAGTCGTTATCTATTGATGCAGTCCTCGAAAACGCACCTGAAACAGCCGAAGGATATTTTGCCGTCCCGAGAGTAATTGATACCCAGAGTAATTGATGTGACGTAAGGAGTTGTTGAATGTCTCTAAATCAATTAACAGTGCACGAACTACACGAAAAACTCAAGGAACGTGAAATCACTGCTGTCGAATTGACTGAATCAATATATGCACGTATAGATGAGGTTGAACCGAGTGTGAAGGGTTACTTGACATTAACAAAGACGTTAGCTTTAGAGCAAGCGAGTAATGCAGACGTTGGATTTCAGAATGGAAATGAGATGCCACCACTTGCCGGCATACCGATAGCAATAAAAGATGTGATATGCACAAAAGATGTCCGGACGACATGTGCATCAAAAATACTCAGTAACTTTAAACCGCCTTATGATGCAACCGTCATGGCAAAACTACAAAAACAGAACGCAGTCATGATAGGTAAAACGAACATGGACGAATTCGCAATGGGGTCATCTACCGAGAATTCTGCTTATCAGATAACACACAATCCCTGGGATTTAGAAACAATACCAGGAGGATCAAGTGGCGGTTCAGCTGCTGTTGTAGCTGCGGACTCAGCCATCTGCTCTTTAGGCTCAGATACTGGTGGTTCCATTCGCCAACCCGCTGCACTGTGTGGTGTCGTCGGTATGAAACCGACTTATGGACGCATTTCACGTTACGGACTCATCGCCTTCGCTTCATCACTTGACCAGATAGGTCCCTTTACAAAAGATGTGACAGATTGCGCGTTAGTACTCAATGCCATCTGTGGTAAGGACCCGTTAGACTCTACATCCGTTGATGTTCCCGTACCAGATTTCACAGAGAGCCTTATTAACGATGTTCAAGGATTACGAATCGGTGTACCGAAAGAATATTTCGCTGAAGGTTTAGATGCTGAGGTAGCAGAACTGGTTCATTCAGCTATCCAAAAGTTAGAACAATTGGGGGCATCCTTAGAGGAAATTTCACTGCCACATACCGACTTTGCAATCGCAACATACTATATTATTGCCCCCGCAGAAGCAAGCGCAAACCTGGCAAGGTATGATGGCGTACGCTACGGATACCGGACTGAAGAACCTGTAGACTTGATAGATATGTATAAAAAAACCAGAACAGAAGGTTTTGGACAAGAGGTTAAAAGACGTATCATGCTCGGAACTTTTGCACTCAGTGCAGGCTACCAAGACGCTTACTATCGCAAAGCGCAAAAGGTACGAACACTGATAAAATCTGACTTTGATGCGGCTTTTGAGAAAGTGGATGTCATCGCTACACCAACTTCACCAACACCCGCATTCAAAATCGGTGAGCGGACGGCAGATCCACTTCAGATGTACCTTTGTGATGTCATGACGACACCAGCGAGTCATGCAGGATTACCAGGGATTTCTGTCCCATGCGGTTACGTAAAAAGCGGTTTACCTGTGGGGTTGCAGCTACTTACGCCACCATTCGACGAAGAAACACTTTTACGGACAGCATATACATATCAACAGAATACAGACCACCATTTAAAGAGACCGATAATAGCAAAAACAGAGGGTAAAATATGAAGGCATTAACGGCTCCCTTAGGTGGACTCATCGGTGCAATTATAGGAGGTGTACTATGGGCGTATTATATTAAGTGGACAGGTAGTAATGCAGGGTTAGTCGCATTTGCTATCGGCGCACTGAGCGGTATTGGGATAGTATTTACAGGAAGCAAATCCTTTGATACAGACAATCAGAAAAATTGGATCCTTTTGGCTATAGGTGCCGCGTTATTCTCAATTCTTGGCATTTTAGTTGGGAAATTTCTCGACATTCAATTGAACGCAGTTACCCAGATCGCGCATCAAATAATTGAAAGCGAACCAACGCTGACACTTGAACAAGCCATGCCTTCTGCCAAGGCAGTTTATTCAGGAAGCACAAAATGGGAACACATGATTGACAGAATGGAATGGTTCGATCTCGTATTTGTTGCAATCGCTGTCGTCGTCAGTGTGTATATTACATTAAACAGTTGGATACGCAAAGTAATATCAAAGTCATAAGAATAACGTGAGTTTGATAAATGTAGCGCAAACTTTCCAGTTTGCGAAGATGTGCCACAAACTGAAAGTTTGTGCTACAATTCACGCCTCTCGGATACGAAATGGTGTGAGTGAACGCAACCGAAATGATTAATCAAACTCACGTAAGAACAAGTAAATTGAAATATGAAGACAAAAAAAATGGAGTATAAAATAAAATGAACAAGTACAAAATGTCTATCCTGTCTTTAGTTATTCCTGTAGTTATCCTCTTTTCTGTTTTAGTTCCAATTTCTTGGCTTTTCGCACAGGAAGAAGAGGGTGTTGAAACATCGGGTGATGAAACACTATTAAAAAACATTGCACTTTTTGCTGAGATATTAGCTTATGTGAAACAGGAACACTATGACAATCCTGATGATGAGGAGTTGATGGAGGGAGCGATAAAGGGTATGCTCCGTACGCTTGACCCTTATAGCCAATTCATACCCGATCATCTCTCATTCCGAACCCAGAACCAAGGCAACTACGGTGGACTTGGCATGACAGTCGGTATGCAAAAAGATATGATCACAGTGATAACACCTTTCAAGGGAAATCCTGCAGCACTCTCGGGAGTGCAAAACGGAGATATCATCAGCCAGATCGATGGAGAATCAACCGCTGTCATGACATTAGACGAAGCGGTTGACCTGTTACGAGGAGAACCCGGTACCTCTGTAACAATCACGATCATACGACCTAAAGTGAGTCGCCCAATAGAGGTTACTATCGTCCGTGAAGTCATACGTATCCCAAGCGTAGAAACAGAGATTATCGGTGATAATATAGGATATATCAAAATCAATCAATTCCTGCAGACAACAGCAAATGATGTAGATAACGCATTTGCGGAATTCACGCAGCACGGGATCCGAGGTATTATCCTCGATCTACGATTGAATCCGGGGGGACTGCTCGGTTCTGCTGTTGAGATTGCAAGCGATTTCTTGGAACCCGGGCAGCTTGTTGTTTACAGCCAAGGACTTGAAGACCGTGAAAACTTCCATGCAAAGGGAGAAGCGAGAGAAAAACTCCCCTTAATCGTTTTAGTTGATGGGGGTAGTGCAAGTGCATCAGAAATCGTTGCAGGGGCAATAAAAGACCATAGCAGGGGTTTAGTGATGGGAAGTAAGACCTTCGGTAAAGCTTCCGTACAGAAAGTCTTTTCACTCAGTGATTCTAAGGCTGCAATTAAATTGACTGTCGCACATTACTATACACCAAAAGGTGTTGATATTGACAAAATTGGCATCATACCTGATGTTGAGACAGCATACTTCAGTCGTTCAGAACGTCAGATGCAGTTGAAATTGCGTAACCACGATAAACTAAAAACATTTGTTGAAGAGCATGGCGACAACGTATTACAAAAATTATTTGACGCTGAACATGCATCAAGAGATGACCGACAAGCTGCAAGACTCTTGCGCGCTTACAGCCGCCTGTCAGATTCACTCACGGACGAACAGATTATCCTTAGTGATATCGGTATTAAGTATGCCATCGCTTTAGAAACTGAAAATATTAAAGATGAAATCATGCATGACCCTCAAGTTGTTGCTGCGATAGAACAACTCAAGGTGCTTGAACTATTTGCAGAGCAAAACCGATAATGCGTAATCAATCCACTATTCTAAACTATATTGACAATGTGTGGCAAGAATCTGTAACCTCAAATCTTCTTGATGTTACTAACCCTGCAACAGGTGAAGTGCTTTCAAGAGTGCCGTTATCTCCATCCGAAGAGGTAAATGCGGCAGCTTCCGCAGCAACAACGGCATTTGAAGAGTGGCGACGCACACCACCTCTCGAACGGATACAATACCTATTTAAACTCAAGAATCTACTTGAGGAGAACATTGATGATATCGCCAAAACCATCACTTTGGAGTGCGGAAAAACGCTGAGCGAAGCAAAAGGTGAAATGCGACGCGCAATTGAAAACGTTGAGGTCGCATGTGGAATTCCGACACTCATGCAAGGAACAAACTTGGAGGACATCGCTACCGGAATTGATGAGTTCATGATCCGGCAACCGATTGGCGTTTGCGCTGTTATCGCACCTTTCAATTTTCCCGGTATGATCACCTTCTGGTTTCTTCCCTATGCTATCGCTTGCGGCAATACCTACATTGTCAAACCGTCAGAAAAGGTCCCATTGACAATGCAAAAGATATTCCGACTCCTTGAGCAGACTGGACTTCCACAAGGTGTCGTCAATCTAGTGAATGGCGGACAGGAAACCGTAAATACTATATTAGAACATCCAGACATACAAGCCATCAGCTTCGTCGGATCAACACCAACAGCAAAAGCGGTCTATGCAAAAGCCGCAGCACACGGAAAACGGGTTCAGTGCCAAGGTGGTGCCAAGAATCCATTGATCATCTTACCAGATGCTGATCCGCAGTTTACTGTAAATGCAACCGCGGATAGTGCTTTCGGTTGTGCAGGTCAGCGGTGCCTCGCTGCCTCACTGGCAATAGCGGTAGGCGGCGCGCGAAACTGGTTTCCAAGAGCAATCAGTGATATCG
The DNA here is from genome assembly GCA_022828145.1 of Candidatus Poribacteria bacterium. GTDB lineage: Bacteria > Poribacteria > WGA-4E > WGA-4E > WGA-3G > MSPOR6. Next base: position 7,586 of record JAJEJA010000019.1, read on the forward strand.
CAACAGATAGAATAGTAGGCAATGGTTTAGATGAAAATGTACAGATGGGACCCGTTATTACGCCCGAAAGCAGAAAACGAATCGAAGGGTTGATACAGAATGGAATTGATGCAGGGGCACGCGTGTTAGTTGATGGACGTTTTCCTGAAATACAAGGTAGTGACAACGGGAACTTTATACGGCCCACTGTGCTCAGTGAGCTTGAACCACAAGGAGAAATCGCCAAAACTGAGATATTCGGGCCCGTCTTAGGTCTCATACATGTAGACAACATTGATGCAGCAATTTCGCTCATCAACAGCGGTAACTATGGGAACATGGCATGCCTTTTTACAAATAATGGTAGATCAGCACGCAAATTTCGCTACGAAGCACACATCGGAAACATCGGTATCAACATAGGCGTTGCAGCACCTATGGCGTTCTTTCCATTCAGTGGGTGGAAGGACAGCTTCTTTGGCGACCTGCACGGACAGAGTTGGGATGCTGTCGATTTCTTTACACAGAAAAAGGTAGTCGTAGAAAGATGGAATTAATGCCACTGCTCTTAATAGTAGTAGGCACTCTCCGAGTGCCGTCTCTTAATAGTAGTAGGCATTCTCCGAGTGCCGTCTCTTAAAAGCAGTAGGCACTCTCCGAGTGCCGTCTCTTATAAAAAAGTAACAAAATACTTACACACCTTTACCGCAATCAAATTTGCAATACCAATCAATAAATGGTATCATATAAGAGATTGACATCTGCTCTATCTCTGAACACATTTTACAGTTGCTGTAGGGTTTTAAAATGCGTTCCATTTTTGCAGTTACGTCTATCCTGATAAGTATAATCGGTCTAATATTTATTGTGCGGGGGTACGTCCATCCAAGTAAATATAAAGAGGAATTATCTAAGGAAACACCGACAGCTGTCAGAGTAACACAAGTATACACTGAAGCTACACATTTCGTGGTCATCGGGATCGGAACTATCAGCTTCGGCATTCTGATTGCTGTTATTGGCATGATGTTTAATTGGGACAATATGACCGATCGGTTCTTGAGCATATTCCGTAAATCTGAAAAAACAGATGAGGCAAACAACACAGTTCACAATCTCACAAAGGAGGAACAGGACAGTTGAATCGGATTGCCGAAAACTTTGCACATGTAAAGCAACGGATAGCAGAAGCTGCACAAAAAAGCGGACGTTCACCCGAATCAATTCAACTTGTCGTTGTAACCAAAGGGGTATCAGTAACAGATATAGAGACTGTACTTAATGCAGGCGCGACTATCATAGCCGAAAATCGTATTCAGGAAGCACAGCAGAAATTTGAACCTGTCAATTCTCTATCTTGGAATCTATTGAATGCACCTGAATCTAATAGAACCTTTGCGTGGCATCTAATTGGACATCTACAAAGAAACAAAGTAAAACCCGCTCTGAGCATGTTTTCATTGATTCATTCGGTCGATAGTTTGAGGTTAGTAGAAGAGATTTCCAAACGTTCCATAGAACAGGAAAACGTGACAGATATTTTACTACAAGTAAATACAACTGGAGAAAAAAGTAAATACGGATTAGATTCTAAGGAAGTGCCAAATATAATTGAAAAATCTATCAATTACGCCAATGTGCGGGTGTGTGGGTTAATGACTATGGGTAAGTTCACTACAGATCCAGAAGAAAACCGACCCGCTTTTGAAGCATTAAGAAACCTTGCTGACAATCTAAAAATTGAAGATTCTCCCAATGTAGATATGCGTTACCTATCTATGGGTATGACAGGTGATTTTGAAGTTGCAATCGAAGAAGGGGCAAACCTTGTTAGGATAGGTCGCGCAATTTTTGCATAAATAAAATAAGAAATGACCAAACTGTATAATACTGAGCACTGTGGATTAAGGTTTGTCAGCCTAATGGACTGAGTATTGGTAGGAGCGATCTCCGAATCGCGACTGAGTATTGGTAGGAGCGATCTCCGAATCGCGACTGAGTATTGGTAGGAGCGATCTCCGAATCGCGACCTACATATTTAGTCTGGACTGTCCACTACGTTTCATAGGAGTTAAATGGTGTTAGACAACCTAAAATTAGGAGTAATTGGCGTTGGGAAAATGGGTGGAATCATCGTTAACAGTATAGTAGATTCTACCTTAACACCTCAACAGATATGGATTACTGATATAGACACTGCCCTGGTAAAGCAACTCTGTGATGATCTAAAAGTTAACGCTGCATCCAATATAGAAGAACTCTTAGATAACACAGAAGTAGTCCTTTGTGCAGTTCCGCCTATAGCAGTTCCAAGAATCCTCCCGCAAGTCGCCAAGAGTCTTACACCTACACAATGGATTGTTAGTATTGCTGCGGGTGTAACGACTAAGACATTAGAATCGTATTGTGTGAATGTACCTCCTATTGTGCGTGTCATGCCAAATATCGCAGCATCTGTTGGAGAAGCGATCTCAGTTTTAACTGCAGGTTCTGCTGCAAATACGGAACATATCAACATTGCTCAGGAGTTATTTAGGAGTTGTGGTACTACGTTAGTCATGGAGGAACGGCATCTAAATGCTGTCACAGGTCTCAGTGGTAGCGGCCCGGCTTATGTTGCGCTTTTCATAGAGGCGTTAGCAGATGCGGGTGTGCATGTCGGCTTACCCCGCCAGGAGGCCCAGACGTTGGCAACCCATACAGTGTTAGGTGCAGCGACAATGCTTTCAGAATCACTGGAACATCCAGCAATTTTGAAAAATCGTGTTACGACTCCTGGGGGTACAACCGCTGCAGGTCTTCATGAACTTGAGAACGGGGGCTTACGAGCAACGCTGGCAAAAGCAATAATCGCTGCAACAGAACGAGCGAGACAACTTGATTCCGATAAATGAAAAAGGTATAAAACGTTAATGGATGCTATTGCGATTTTCCTTAGTTGGGTGATTAACATTTATGTTTTTATTGTCATTGCAAATGTGTTCCTATCTTGGATAGTGTTTGCCACAAGGAATTCAACCATCCATAAAATCTATACGATAACCAGTCAATTGGTTGATCCGCTACTACAACCTATTAGAAATATAATCAGACCTTTAACTGGGAATCTTGGAATTGATTTTTCGCCAATGGTATTAATCTTTCTGCTGATAATCTTAGATAATTTACTAATTTCGTGAGTGTTATGTATTATCCCATCCTACAAATTAACCTGAACATAATCCGTTCTTTTCAATAATCCAATAGTTAGTGTTATATGAATACGACAAAGAAGACATCTTCAAAAAGGACTAAAGAAAGTCCTAAAAAAGAAATATCCACAGTAGAACCACTTCAAGAAAAACGAGATAGTTCAAACGAGTTGGAAATACACAATCTGTGGAAAGCACAGAAGGTTTACACATTTAATGAGAAAACTTCTGAGTTACCAACTTATGTCATACGAGAGATGCCGACACCTGTTGATTTTTTAAGTGTTGATACGGTTAGGCGAAAAATATATCAGGATATATTCTTAAAGACTGAAATAATGCGGGGACACACAGTGGCTTATACGCCTCTTTGGGAAACATTTCCATTTAGCGTGGAAGCACACATCATCAAAGAGAACATCTCATCAGCTGCCAACATCATCAATTTTAGAAGGCAGTGTAGACAGATTTACGGGAAACGTCTCAAAAAGCAGCAGCAAAAACTCAAAAATCTCGGCATCTTTGCTGATTGGTCATCTTCTGACAAAACGATGGACTCACGTCACGAAACGAAACTATTTAGTTTCTTTGATAGACTACGAGACTCAAAATACCTGAAGGACGAACTACGTTTGAGCCATTGGTGTCCAAACTGTTTTTCACCATTAGAAACAGGAAAAACAGCAATCCCCTTAACGAAAAGTATTGCATTTACTTATGTGAAGTTTCCATTCAGTAGCGGTTTTGAGGAGTTCGGCACTGATGTCTATTTTGCTGTGCATCTACCCATATCGCAATTATGGGAAATCGCGGGTACGATAGCAATCGGTATCTATGAAAAAGTCCCTTTCTGGTTGACAAAGTATGAAAAACAGTACATCATTTTCTCTGAACCACAACTAAAAAAATTCGCACATCCTAACTCGAAACGCAAAGAACTCCCTGAACCCATCGCAAAATTAAATCCCTCAAAACTAAAAGATTGCAGTCTAACACACCCGCTTTTTTCTTTAACAGACCTAAGATTCGTCATTATACCTGAGTCGGTCAATGCTTCTCTTGAAGAGAAATCTGAAAAAAATGAAATGTTATCAGGCATCATCCCGTTGAATCCAGCACACCATTCGCTAAGTTATACTATATGTAAAACTATGCCAGAGATCGGAAATTTCATAAACGAACAATTTGTTTCATCCTCTTCCATAATTCCAATCTTTGATGAAACCGGCAGATTCACAGAGGAAACAGATATACTATGTGGTTTAAATTTGTTCAATGCAATTCAATTTATCAGCGATGAGTTAGAAACACGGGAATGTTTGATTAATGCCAGAAACGAAAAAAAACAGCAGCTTCACTGTCAACATTGCAACAATACATCAGTCTCACGTCCCTATCGCCATTGGTTCTTCTCAAATCCGTCACCTAATGTTCTTCGGGAAGTCTCAACTTCACAAGATTATTGGGATCATTATCCTGAAGACATACAAACCCCTATTCAAAATGAGATACGTAATATCAATGATATGCCCATATCCTCACAACGCCAATGGGGAGTACCGCTTCCTGTACTGCGATGCGATAACTGCAACGATCTAATTACAGATAAGAAGATCCTTAGAGCAGTCCGTAGTTCAATTCGTCGCGGCTCTGAACACTGGTTCAGATTAAGTGTAGAAGAATTATTGCCTACAGATACAGTCTGTGTCAACTGTCATTCAAAAGACTTTAGAAAAGAATCAACATATATTGAAAGCGATTTCTCAAACCTACTTCAAACACTTGACAGTTCTGACTTTAAAACACCGATACTTGATTCTTCAAGAAATGTTATATTCTTACCAAAAACAACATTTCTAAAATGGTTAGGAGAATTGAGTATCCTCTCTGCTGCAATGCAATTAAGTCGTCCCTCTAAAGAAAGCCAACCCTTCAAGCATATTATGTTACATCATATTGAGGAACATGTTTGGGAAACCGAGGTGCTTGAAGAATACATACAAAAATATCCAGCAGATGTAATACGACATGTCTCAATACTACCTGATATTCATGAAGTGCCGATTAAAGGAAATGGAAAACAACAATTAGAAACGTTAATTAAAGAGTATTACAACAAATATAGACAACTTAAAGATGCATTGTATCAAGCTGCTAATTTCCTAAAAGATTTGAAAAAAAGAACAGGATCAGATAAGCATAGAACACTCGCTGATGAAAATGAAGACAACGGAACCAGTATCTTAATTGAACAGGATAAGCTTGCAATCTCAGTAACCAGAGAACACATTCAACAGATCGAAGCATACTACGAAGTAAGTGATTACGCAAAGATATGGCAATTACTCTTTAATTTTTGCCAATCTGAGCTCCTCTTTTATATTGACCTATCTAAAACCGAGATAACTGATGAAAATGTAGACTCTAAATATATCACTCTATCAAGTATGTTAACTGCTATTCTACAGAGACTTGCGCCAATACAACCTTTCTTAGCCGAAGAGATACATGGAGAGACACATTCAACGAGTAGTATATTCAAAAATAGGTTGTTTGATTTTTCACACATAAACACTCAAGGAGACACGAAAAGCAGATGGGAATCCTTGAAGAAAACGCATCAGACCAAACACAAATAAGTAGGTATTTTTTAAAGTGATTTCTCTGTCTCAGTATGCAAAAAAGATGCTACCTTTAGTCATCATTTCAATACCGATGCTATTACTTGACGTAGTTTCTAAATGGATTATTCGGGAAAACATCAATCGAGGAGATGGATTTGCAGTTATACCCGGATTTTTCAATATACGACACGATAGGAATCCTGGTGCTGCTTTCGGTATCCTCTCTGATCAGAGAACATTTCTAATTCTCATCACAGTCGCAGCTCTAATCTTCATCTTCTGGTATTCGTTCAGATTCCAGAACAGTAGATGGATGCAATGTGCACTCGGTTTTCTATTAGGCGGGGCAATTGGAAACTTCATTGACCGTATATTCTTAGGGGAAGTTGTGGATTTCTTGCAGTTTGGTATTGAAAGTAAAAGACTGTTTTGGCCTACTTTTAACGTCGCAGACGTCTCTGTATGTATCGGTGCTGGCATGCTTATTGTATTTCTTTTTAAAGTGCAAAACAAAACATAAGCTTAATTTTAAGGGAAAAATTCAATGTTTAATATTAACTCAACTCTACTTGCGCGTTATTTCGTTGTAATGGTACTATCAACCATTATTTTGTTCGTTCCACATGCTGAAGCACAACAACCAAGTTCACCTCCATCCGAACATTCACACGATGATCAGGAAGAGCATTATCACGAAAGTGCTTTACGACGATTTGAAATAATAACCCTGAGTTCACTACCATTCACTGCAATTCACAGCTATTTAGGTGTTCGGGCAGTTAGGATGATACAAGACAATAAAATCGCACCCGTGTTGACACAGAAAAACTATAGAGCTATGGGAATAAGTGCAGTATCATTATCGCTTTTTATCGGAATATGGGATTGGTGGCATACACGAAATGTAGATACATCAGAACCAAGTATACCTGAATGGAAACAACCGACACCGCCAACTGAAGAAGGAAGTCCAACGGAAGGACCTCTGGCGATCATACCGAGTAACGCACAACACGTAATGATGAATAATACCTCAAATTTTATCGGATCAACATTTATCGGACAACCTTATCTTATGCAGCAAAACCATCAATTGAATATTGGAGGAACAGGTCCGTCAGAAGGTCTTGTTATACCATTATTACAAATTCGGTTCTAATAGTTCTGCTGTGTAGTTACACAAATTGGCACACGGATAAAATAATATATGCGTATTCTCTTTATGGGTACAAGTGAATTTGCCATTCCAGCATTGGAACAACTTGTGACTCACAATTACGATATCATCGGCGTCGTGACACAACCTGATCGCCCCAGTGGAAGAGGTAAAAAATTAAGTCCATCTCCAGTAAAGAAAATTGCATCAGCACACAACTTAAAGATATATCAACCAGAAAAAGTTAGAGATCCAACATTTGTAAAAATACTAAACGAGTTAATTTTAGATGTGATCGTTGTTGCAGCGTTTGGACAACTTTTACCGCAATCGGTATTAGATATTCCACCGTGCGGCATCATAAACTTGCATCCGTCCCTTCTACCAAAATACAGAGGGGCAGCCCCTATTCAGTGGGCACTCATCAATGGAGAAAAAGAAACCGGTATCTCGCTCATGCTATTGGATGCAGGTGAAGACACGGGCGATATAATCTGTAAGGAACGCATACCCATCAACTCAGATGATACCGCTGAAACATTACACGATACTTTAGCTCACATCGGGGCAAAACTGCTCATAGAAACACTAAGTGAATTACCTAAAGGCAAACCACCTAAAGCAGAACCACAGATTTTGATAGAAGGACACGCTAAAGCAACGTATGCACCACGTCTAACAAAAGATATTGGACACATTAATTGGCACGAAGATGCTATCACCATCTTTAACCTAATTAGAGGCACAGCCGGTTGGCCCGGGGCATATACCTATTTTCGTAATGATATAAGACTCAAAATCACTGAATCTCTACCACATGAAAGCGATAAAATAAGTAACAACGCATCAGTGTCTGGACAACCAGGAACTATTATAATAAACGCAGATAGCGAAATGTTTGTCATAACGGGTGATGGTGTACTTCAGATAATCCAAGTACAACCAGCAACAAAGAGAGTTATAAATGCTAAGGATTTCGTAAACGGCTATCAGATAAAAATAGGTGATTGTTTCCTAAGCAAGTGATTCAATTTTGGGATTTCATAAGCTCTTAATAGTAGTAGGCACTCTCCGAGTGCCGTCTCTTATGATAGTAGTAGGCACTCTCCGAGTGCCGTACCCAAGTTGCCACCTTTGTAGCATAATCTGTTAATTTGTGCTACAATCAATGGATTCAAAGATACCATGAACAAACTAAACCAAGCATTATGGGGCATGATCAAGGTTGCCATCTATTGTTCAATTGTAATCGGAATTATAGGAACTTTGTTGCTATTAGTTATTATTCCACAATGGGTAAAAGCACCAGAGCTATTAGTTCCCAACCTTGTAGGCAAATCTTTTTATAATGCAGTCTCAACACTCAAAAACGCAGGTCTTAAAGCAAGTGATATAGTCGAACAAAAAAGCAGCACTGAACCGCAAGGGAACGTCATTGAGCAGGACCCACCCGCAAATTCCAGCATCAAAATACACCAGAATGTAAAACTAACAGTAAGTATCGGAGAGGACCTAATTGTTGTACCGTCTGTCATTGGAAAAGCATGGGACACAGCACGAGAAACGCTTGATGCTGCTGGTTTCCGAACAGACACAATCGCAAGAGTACACTCGTCAAACTATTTACCTGATACCGTCATCGCGCAAAGTCCAACTGAAGGAAGTCAAAAAAGACGACACACCGCTGTCAATCTGCTGGTAAGCCTCGGAAGAAAACCACAATATATACAATTAGATGATTTTCAAGACCAACCTGTCACTAAGGTATATCCATTACTCAAAGCTTACGGATTGAATGTTGAAATCGTAAAAAGTCCACACCCTACAATCAAACAGGATAGAATCATTTCACATCCAAGACTCGTCCAAAGTGGAGACTTCATAAGACTAAAAGTTAGCGGTAAACGTCAAGATTCAGGAAACAGCGGTAGATGGTTGAAACACAAACATAACGTTACTGATGAAGGCGAAAAATCTCTTGAAATTAGAATTGTCATTGTTGATGACTACGGTGAACGGGAAATCGTAAAAGGTTCTTATGCTCCTGGCACTTCAATTGATCTGGAGAAACGCAGAGTGAAAGTGTTCGGTCGGGTACTTGTAATTGTATTCGAAAATGGGAAAAAAGTGTATGAACGTCATTATCAATAAAATATAGTAAACATTGGGAAAAATGTCCAAACCGAGAATCGCACCCTCTTTACTAGCAGCAGACTTCAGCCGCATCGGAGACGAAGTACAACGCGTTGTTAATGCTGGAGCAGACCTACTCCATTTTGATATAATGGATGGTGAATTCGTCCCAAACTTCGGTATTAGTCCATTAATGATCGCTGCTGTCCGAGATAAAACCGATCTTCCTTTTGATGTGCATATTATGGTTAAGCACCCACTCAAGTATATTGACCCCTTAGTTGAAGCAGGTGCGGATATGATTACATTTCATATTGAAAGTTATGATGAACCTTACGCTGTAATTTCAGCTATTAAAGCACATAACATAAAGGCAGGAATAGCATTTTCACCCAATACACCAACAGATACAGTGATACCATACCTATCAGATATTGACCTTGTATTACCCATGAGTGTTGAACCAGGTTTAGGGGGACAGAAGTTCATACAAAATACGCTGGTGAAAATCGAAACATTATCTGAGGCAAAACATTATCTCAGGCATAAACGCAAATACCAATTAGATATTTCTGTTGATGGCGGCGTTACAATTGAAACCGCACCTGCAGCAGTACGTCTCGGCGTAACAATACTTGTAGCAGGGACAGCAATATTCAAAAGTCAACAACCAGAAACCGTTATTGAAAACTTACGAAATGCATAGTTCATAAGTCTACGTAATTGTCACATTCAAATTGATGCACACGTTTTATGTTCCTTCAATAGAACCTAACGCAGATACAGTTGAAATAAGCGACCTTGAACATCACCATATCAGAAATGTCCTACGTTTGAAAAAAAACGATGTCATCCAAATTATTGATGGGAAAGGTGGCGTTTATAGTGCAAAAGTTGACAGAATTAGTGTAGAATCAACAATAGCACAGATCACAGAACAAACATCAGCAATGAGGACTAGCGAACAAAAGACACCAATCCTCATGCTCTTTCAAGGAATACCAAAAAACGATAAAATGGAGTTGATCCTTCAAAAAACAACTGAACTCGGCGTATCACAGATTGTTCCTGTCATCACAGAAAGAACCTTGCAAAAACCGAGTGAGAATCGGCTTAAACGATGGAACCGTATCGTTATTTCAGCGACAAAACAGTGTAAAAGACTCTGGTTGCCTGAACTACAACACGTTAGAGATTTTGATGCTTGTATCAGCACAATTGCTACTGAAACATTATCTCTAATTCTATGGGAAAAGGAGAAGAAACATCATATCAGTAATGTGTTAAAATCTAATGCAAACCCAGAATCTTTAGCACTTTTCGTTGGTCCTGAAGGCGGTTTTACAGAGAATGAAGTAAATGATGCTGTAAATAAAGGATGTATCCCTGTAACAATCGGATCAAACACGTTAAGAACAGAAACCGCTGCAATTGCAGCTATTGCCATCGTAGCATATCAATACCAACTCTAATTAAACACAAAATCATGAAAACAGCAAAACTTATCACAATGGGATGTAAAGTTAATCAATACGATTCGCAGTCGATGCGGGAAGTTCTAATCCATAACGGATTTGAGATCGTTGATGAAGCACAACCTGCAGACCTATATCTCATAAACACGTGCACAGTTACAAACACAGCTGATCAAAAAGCAAGACAAGTGGTCCGTCGTGCAATTAAACAGAACCCTGATGCAGATGTCTTGGTTACAGGTTGTTATGCTGAAAGTGATCGTAAAGCAATAGAACAGATTCCAGGCGTAAAATTCGTATTTGGCAACAGAGAAAAAGCAGAATTTCAGACCTATCTTGATAAACTGACGGATGAAACGCCACTACAGATAAAACCTCTCCAACACGACGCTATTCGTGAACATGCACGTTTTAGCAGCAGCGTAAGCGATGCAGGCAAACGCACACGCGCACTCATCAAAGTTCAAGACGGGTGTAGTGCATTCTGCACATACTGTATCATACCCTATGTTCGAGGAAGAATGACAAGCCGTCCTCTACCAGATATTGTTGATGAAGCACATCGCATCGCGGATAGCGGTATCAAAGAGGTCGTCATTACAGGTGTGCATCTGGGTGCTTACGGTCAAGATACAGGTAGAGACAGGGATATCGCTGATATATTAGAACAGATACACAACATTGATGGTATTGAACGCATTCGGTTTAGTTCTATAGAACCGATGTATTTTCCAGATATTCTATCAGAAAGAATGTCGGCTCTATCAAAGTGCATGCCACATTTCCACTTGCCGATACAATCTGGGTCCGATAATGTCCTACGTAAAATGCGAAGACGTTACACGACTGCACAGTTTGCTACGCTCGTAGAAACACTCCGCGATCGTTTCACAGAAGATATCGGTATCACGACAGATATTATGGTTGGATTTCCAGGTGAAACGGATGACGACTTTAAAGAATCTTTGAAATTCGTTGAAGCAATCGGATTCAACCAACTTCATGTCTTTCGTTATTCTCCTCGCCAGGGAACCCCGGCGGCAACTTATCCAAACCAAGTACCCCCACACATTTCCGCACAAAGAAGTCGGGCAATGATCGCATTAGGGGAAAAACTAAGCAATACGTTCAAGAAGAAAATGATCGGAAAAAAGAAAAAAGTCCTCATAGAAGAAAGCAGAGAGCCAGCTACTATAAAACATGGTAGAAACCCGCTTTCTGGATATACAGAAAATTACCTAAGAGTGCTCGTTGATGTGCCAGATACGGCAATAAATCACATTCTACAGGTAGAATTAACATCTTATGATAACAATTTCATCTACGGAAAATGTTAAGAAGTTTCTATTTCTATATATGGAAATTTAGGACTATCTATTCTCACCTAATCATTATACTATTTTGGAGGATACAATTTGTTAAAACTAAAAATTGCTCTATTGATTCTCGTATTGCTCATTACGGTATCAGGTTGTGAAAGAATTACTGATACCGTAATAACACCACCCGAACAACCAGAGGACCAATCCCTCACTGTAATGACCTACAATGTCTATGTTGGTAGCAGTGCTGAACCCCTACTGAATGTGCAAGAACTCTTACAAGCACCTGCTGAAGTTGCAAAGATGTATGCCAACGTTATGGCATCCGATTTCCCAAACCGTGCTATCGGGATTGCAAAATCTATAAAAGAACACAATCCACATGTCATCGGATTGCAAGAGATTTCTCTAATCCGACGTCAAAGTCCAGGCGACTTTCTGGCAGGTAATCCAACACTCGCAGAAGAGGTGGTTTTGGATTATCTCCAACTCCTGATGGATGCGCTTCAAGCTGAAGGTTTAGACTACAAAATCGCAGCACAGGTTGAAAATTTAGACGTTGAAATGCCATTGGTAACTGATACAGGTCTTGATGATATAAGATTGACTGACTATGATGTCATACTTGCTCGTAGCGATGTTGAAATTACCCGACAGGTTACTGCGAATTATGACAGTAAATTAAACATTGAAAAACTCAATCTTGAAAACCCAAGAGGATATGCTGCTGTTGACGCAACAATAGCGGGAACTTCATACCATATTGTCAATACACACTTAGAAGCACTAATAGAGTCAATCAGGGTATCACAGACTCAGGAACTTGTGGATTTACTATCCAATGAAACCTTACCAATTATCTTGTTAGGAGATTTCAACACAAGAGCAACTGAGGGTACAGGATACAATATCCTACTCGGTGCAGGATATGTTGATGTCTGGCAGATGGATTCTGAAGGAACAGGGAATACCTGTTGTCAAGATGATAATATCTTAAATGAGATCAGTGACCTCACGGTTCGGATTGATCATATCTATGTCCGGAACCTTAATCCTACTTCTATTGTAACGCACACCGTAGGAGATAAACCTGGGGACAGATTAGCATCTGGATTATGGCCATCTGACCATGCAGGTGTAGTCGCACAACTTGAATTCTAAACCAGGATTTTCAAGATTATAGGATTATCAGGATAAGAGACATCTGTTGAGTATCAGATAATTAAACGGATAATTTCTTGTTTGCATAATGCAGGCTCACTACTCTGCTGGCGAGGTTTCCTAACCTCGCCAAATTACCCAAATATTTTCTTTAACTTCATATAAGGATAACCTTCAATGTACTTGGTCGGTTGTCCAGTAGCTTTGGGAAGATGGGCATATATTTATTCACTTTGGCGTAAAATTCGTTGATGCTGTCCACTCAAATCTGCATCGCTTTTAAATCATTATTTCAATACCTTTATCAACAATTGAAATACTCTTAGAGAGTTCCTTTCATTGTAGCATATTCTGTTTGATTGAGCAATTCATTTTGTTTGCATGGGTGTGTGAAGTTTTTGCACAGAAGATTCAGGAGCATATCCACCTCCTCCGCGCTTTCCGCGATCATGCCTGTAGCACATTCATCCTTGATTGTGCTTCTTCCTCCAACCCCTTTCATCCATCATTACCCTTCTCCCCACACCACCCATTTTGATACTGCCGTAGCACATTCTGTTAGATTGTGCTATCTTCCTCCAACCCTTTTCATCTATCATTATCCTTCCCCCTACCCCATCCATTTTGATATATCTAATGCAGAATACCAAACGCGTATTCTGCCACATTCATCCTTGATTGTGCTTCTTTATACACCATTCAGTCTCCATTACCCTTCTCTGTACTAAATTGACGTCTATAGGATTTTGCTAAAATCAACGCCAACTTGTGAAAGTAAACTTGAAATGCACAAGAAACCCCTTCCGCGTCTTCCGCGTTCTCCGCGATTCAGACAAACTGAGTGCAAAAACTTTACACACCCTGTTTGCATTTTAGAAATGGTATTACTTGACTCGTCCACAAATTAATGCTAAAATCTCATCATAAGGAGGATGACATGAAACAAAATAAAGACAAACAGGTTACCAGTATCTCTAAGGCACGAACTCTGGAGGAGATTGCAGACTATTGGGACACGCATAGCTTAGCTGACCACTGGGATGAAACACATGAAGTCCATTTTGAGGTGCGGATGCAGCGAAAGTGTCGTGTAACGCTTACGCCAGAGATCTATGAAAAAATTGAGAAACAAGCACTGGAAAAGGGAATCTTACCGGAAACTTTGGTTAACTTGTGGTTAGCAGAACGCCTCCAAGCGATAGAATCATCGTAGGGATAATGGCATGACACAACTATAAGATTGACCATGCTTTTCATCCGACGAGAGACGCAAAACCCGCACTAATTTAGTGGAGATATAAATATGAATTTCAAACAAAAGTTAGCATATATGGCAATCGGTTGTGTATTTACATTAGCAGGTTACTTTCTTGCTACACTCGGTGCAGGAGGGTTCAACCTACAAACCGCATTTGGACAAGACAACACAAAACAAATACTTGATGAAATAACCTGCCGAAAATTAAAAATTGTTAATAATCAAGGCAATACCGTAGTCTCCTTAGAACCAGTTGGCAACGGTGGATCCTTAGAAATCTACAACGATGCTGGAAAAAGTATAGTTGATGTAGGTGCTTTATTTGATGGTAACGGAAGACTGCTAATTAGTGACAAAGATGGAACACCTGCCTCTGGTATGTTTGCAGACAACACAGGAGGTTCCATTTCCACTCTGAAAATTATAGACGAAAGAGTAAAAGAAGTTGCTACACTTATTGGAGACGAAATTGTCTGCCGGAAATTGAGAGTTGTCAATCCCAATGGTAAAGACATAGCTATTTTGGATGAATCATTAACGAGGAGCGGCGGTTACCTTTACATAAACAACACAGAGGATAAACTCGTTGCTGGCATTGGTACAAGCCATAGAGACAGTGGCATGTTAACCATCCGCAACATAAACGGGGTGCCAATTATTGGCTTGTCAGCATCCATTGTAGATGGAGGTTTACTGACCCTCCGTAACAAAAACCAGAAACCAATAGTGTACTTGAGTGAAGACGAAAACGGCAACGGAGTCGTCAAAACTTACGACTTACGATAAGCTAGGCAATGAAACAAGACGTTTACCGCGTTAGTCTGCCGAAATCCAATTACGACGTGGCAGAAAGGAAAAAATAATGAAAACATTATCACAAGATACTATAGTTGTGAATTCGCTTAAGTGTATCTTAGACGATTATGATTACTTAGAATATAATGAGTCAAAGTCAAGAAACGAAGATTTCTTA
Source organism: Candidatus Poribacteria bacterium (assembly GCA_022828145.1). GTDB lineage: Bacteria > Poribacteria > WGA-4E > WGA-4E > WGA-3G > MSPOR6. The sequence goes on from JAJEJA010000019.1 coordinate 22,858, forward strand.
CATGTTGACGTAACTTGTTACAACGCGGAACGGCCTGAATCTCTGATGAATGATATTAGCACATCATTAGAACACGCTACTGGAAAACGATTTCGAAATTACGCCATTGAATGTGGTCATATACTTCCGCATTCAAATTGGAGGTGGTTTAGAATACGTAAAAATAAATTACCATAGCGGCGGCACAGGACACCTGCAGTTTTGTGTTCGAAATTACTTATTGCGAATATGCTTAAGATTATACTTTGCCACTAATCCAAACTGAGGAACACCATGCAAGACTATCAACCTATCTCTCTTACCGACTTATGCAACGTTAACGCAGAAATTATCGGCACAAACACAACACCAACCTTAGGACAACAAACATTCCACGGACTTCCCTTTCACATCTCCGAAGGTGAGAAATGTTTCTTAGGTTTCGGTGAAGGTGTCAACACAGACCCCATCCAAATACCAGTGAATGCTTCACCGAAACGGATTATCTTCGTCCATAGACTTCTTGAATCTCGCATCCATGAAGGAGAACCGATTGGTAAACATATTGCTGATTACGTATTTCACTATGCTGATGGCGAAAAGGAAAGCGTCCCAATCCGAGAACGGTTTGAGATCGGTAGTGTACCCCAAGGATGGGGACAACAAACCTTCATCGCTGTTCCTGATACAAAGGAAAGTTTGCATGCACGCCATCAAGGACCGTGGGGTTCCGCAGGGAATCGGCAGACAGAGGCGTTGCAATGTGTGCCACGCAACTATTACCTATATATTTGGAAAAATCCTAATCCTGATAAGGTAATTGATTATATAGAAATTCGTCCTCCCAAAACAAATAACTTGCGGAAGTTTATTATTGCTGCCATCACCCTCGGATATCCTGACGAAGACCCAATCCCACGACATCCGAACCGTGAAGTAAAAATCACACTCCCACAAGCAGAAGATGCTGACAAACCCTTTGACATGGAAGTCAATGTTGACCGAGGCACTGCAACCTATCCATATCCTTTGCCTGAAAACACGCCAAATGCTTTCATCAATGACGATTTCAAGGGGTGGGGAGAATTCCAAAACAACAAAAGCAGTCCCGCATACACGGAAATTTCCGCAACACCATCCGCTACCGTTGATGTCATAAATCAGGGTGAGACACTCGGTAGCGTCAACTGGGGAGAACTTCAAGAAAAATCAAGCGTCCAACCGAATGAACGCGTCAAAGTAGAGATCATTGACACAGGTAGAAATTGGGTACATACCACCGTTATAGATGAAGACACAAATAGACCTGTGCCGTGTCGTGTCCATTTCCGTTCTCCGCACGGTGTTCCTTATGCACCGCATGGACACCACGCACATGTCAATTCAAACATGGGGACGTGGCACGTAGACATCGGTGGTGATGTACGGTTAGGACAGATTAGTTATGCCTATATTGATGGCACTTGTCAGGGGTGGCTGCCGCGCGGTGATGTCATTGTTGATGTTGCTCGCGGATTCGAATATACACCTTTACGTACCACCGTAAACATAAAACCCGGGCAACGCGAGTTAACTCTGAAAATAAAGCGATGGTGTGATATGAACACCGAACGTTATTTCAGTGGAGACACGCACGTGCACTTCCTCTCTACACAGGGAGCACATACCGAAGCACAAGGTGAAGACCTCGGTGTTGTTAATCTGCTGCTATCACAGTGGGGACATCTGTTCACAAACACAGAGGAATTTATCGGAAGACCGACAACCTCTGCTGATGGAAAAAGCATCGTCTATGCAACACAGGAAAACAGACAGCATGTGCTTGGACATCTCACGCTACTTGGCTTGAAAGAGCAGGTCTCCCCATGGTGTTCGGATGGACCGGGTGAAGCAGAACTCGGAGGAAACTTGGAAGTCACATTGTCCCACTGGGCAGATGCGTGTCATGCCCAGGGAGGCACTGTCGTCTTACCGCATATTCCAAATCCGAATTGTGAACCCGCCACATTAATCGCTACTGAACGTGTTGATGCTGTTGAATACCTTACAAACGCGATGTATGGACACATTGAATACTATCGTTATCTCAACTGTGGATATAAATTGCCCCTTGTCGGTGGTACAGATAAAATGACAGCAGATGTACCGGTAGGCGTTTATCGCACGTATGTTCACATTCCCAAAAATGAAGAATTCAACTATGACAACTGGTGCAAATACATGAGTGCTGGCAATACGTTCCTCAGCGGCGGACCAATGATACGACTTACCGTAAACGGTCAACCGATAGGTAGCACGCTCAACCTACCAGGTAACGGCGGCACCGTTGAAGTTGAGGCATCTGCAGATTCTATCTTCCCCATCCATACCTTGCAAATTGTGCAAGCAGGACAGGTCGTTGCCTCTACAGAGGAGAGCAACGGGTCGCACCAGTTACGCCTCAAAGCAAACCTAAAAGTTGATAAGCATTCATGGATTGCTGCTCGGTGTGGCGGACCAAACTATGCACAAGCAATTCCACATCATGATGGATGGCGGCGCGGCATCATAGCACACACTTCGCCAATTTACATCGCTGTCGGTGGTGAGTGGTGGATGTTCGATCCAGAAACAGCAAACTATATGCTCACCTTGATTGAAGGCGGATTATCCTATATTCAACAATCCGCGCGGCACTATCAACCCGGTACGACAACACACCACCATGGTGAAGATGACCATATAGCATATCTGTCTCGTCCATTCCAAGAGGCACGAGAAGCGATTCATCGTCGGATGCATAAACTGGGTATTCCGCATTAGTTGTATTTTAAATTTCGGCACTCGGAGTGTGCCTACTACTTTTAAGGAGAAAACATGCCAAAAGAATTAATCGCAGTTGCCCCACGTGAACCTGTTTTAAGAGAATATGAAGACGGACCTGTGCCAGCAGACAGTGTCCGTGTCCAAGTCGAATTCGGTGCTCCCAAACGCGGTACTGAAATGACAATGTATTACGGACTCAGAGGCGCAGGGTTTCCGCATGGACTCGGAAATATGTGCGTCGGTAAAGTCATAGAGATCGGAGACGGTGTAGAAAACTGCGAAATCGGGGAACGGGTCGCAGGATACGGCAACCTAAAGGAGACGCATACATGGCGAGCAAACGGTTTACTGAAAATGCATGAACAGATGACATGGAAACAGGCAGTCTGTTATGATCCTGCACACTTTGCACTATCAGCCATACGTGATGGACAGGTACGCGTAGGTGATCGTATTGCCGTGTTCGGACTCGGGGCAATCGGATTGGTGACGCAACAGTTCGCAAAAGAAGCAGGTGCCGATTTCATCGCATGTGTTGACCCGATTGAGAGACGACGGGCTGTCGCTGAAAAGACAGGGGCAGACCTCGTACTAAATCCAACCGAATGCAATGTCGGAGAAGTACTGAAAGAAGCAACGGGTGGACTCGGACTGGATGTCGCAATTGAGACAAGCGCGAATTACAACGCTCTTGACGATGCAATTCGAAGCGTTGCATTTGAAGGTACAGTCGCTGTTGCAGGGTGGGCAAAAGAGTGTACAGGTGGACTTGATCTTGGCGCAGTCGCACATTTCAGTATTCCTAATCTTATTTTTGCCCGTGCAAATAGCGATCCGAACCGGGACCATCCAAGATGGAATTTTGGACGCATCAGAGATAACTGCTGGAAATGGCTATCTGAAGGCAGATTTGACTGTGAAGATATTGTTGATCCCGTCGTTCCCTTTGAAGATTCGGTTGAGGCATACATTGAAATGGACAATCACCCTGAACGAAGTGTTAAATTAGGTGTCTCTTTCGGTTGAGAAATCTATTGTAGTTAAACAGAGACTGTGCTATTTTAGCGGTTACTGATATGCAATCAGAAAAATGCCGATTACCATGACAACCGCTGCGACAAATCGGCGTTTTGTATAAGTTTCTTTTAAGGCGTAACCACCGAGCAAAACTACGAAAATGACAGAACACTGACGAACAGCAGTTACATAACTGACCTTTTCTGTCATTAAAACGTAGAGGATGAGTGAATAGGATATCAACGCCAGTACTGCTACAGCAAGAGACCGCTTCCATTCTGCCCGTCCAATTTGAGTAATAAGTTGTCGTGGAAACCTAACAATACATACAACACCATACAGTGTTTGTGAAATAACGTTCTCTGTTAAGTAGAAAGTCCCAGCGCGCCACCAAGGGGAATCTGTTGCATAGCGATGAAACTCAGACATACCTTGTTTATCTACCAGTGAGTAGGCAATGACGCTGCCCAAGGTTGCATAAGCCCAGAGTGAGTCAGGTTCTCGAAGAAAACGAAAGAACGCCTTGAACTGGATACGTGCTTCACGTTGTTGATAGAGTAATATTGAAACTATGACACAAAAGATACCACCGAGACCTTGTGCCGAAACAAGTTCATTTAGGAACAGAAAGGCAAATAGTGGCAAGAAGGCTGGGGCGGAACGGGTTATTGGATAAACATACGAAATCTCACCAACCGTATAGGCGTGCGACAGAAACAGGCGATATAACAGATGAACAAATGCAGAGCCGATAATATAGCTCCACACAGGTTTTGGAATGATGGGTTGCTTGATACCAAAAACAATGAACGCAATTAATAAAGTGAAAACGCCAGAATAAAAGAAGAGGATACGTGTATCTCTACTGGATTTGCTGTAGTAATTCCATAATGCATGGCAAAAAGCTGACAGCAAGACTAAGTTTATTGATGTAAAACGCATAGACTCCTCAGAGGCAGTATCGGTTCAACTTATTCGCCGTCTTGAAAACTGTCATTGATTTCGTGTTGTTCTATTCTAACATTATAGAAGAAAAATATGTTGAAAAAATGAAACACACCAGTTTCGTTAATGGAGACTTGGCTAACCCTCTATCCGGTCTACGATATAAAATCCGAGTAACTGTCCAAGTAACTGGCATTATGCGAAAAATCAATAAAACTAAATCATCAATGACAGCTACACCAAGACAGAACCAGGTATTGGAATAGAGGCAGGCAAATACCTTAGTGATACTTGCTTCAACAAGGAGGATAAATGAGAATATTACTACCCGTTTGCTGTGTGATTTTAATCCTAACATCTTGTATTCCACCGGATGAGTCACCCCAAAAAGTGGCACGTAACATTTCTATCAAAGTCGCCACAGAAATTGGGCACGATTTTGCCGAAGGCGGACTCTACGTTCACAAAACTGACGATTTTTTGACCTTACGGTCTTCACATTTAATGTCTTCCGAACGTGCTGTTAACCCTATGCAAGTACTTTTTGAAAACATATCTCTTGAGGTAGATGGTGAACTGTTGCAATATCCTATCACAATAGGAAAAACTTGGGAATATAGATGGAATTCTAAGAAAGAAACAACTCTGGAGGGTTATGAAACGGTAGAAACTGCACTTGGCACTTTCACAGATTGTCTCAAGCATAAAACAGTTATCACTGATGCTCACATTGGCAGCAGATTGGAAAAAGAGATAATTAACGGTACCCGTTATTTATGGTTTGCAAAGGGTATTGGGTTGGTAAAAGTCCGATATGAGCATTCCAACGGAATTAATACTGATGCAGAATTAATTGATTACAAATTAGCGGACGAAAGTAACGAATACTTTCCACTGAATGTCGGTTCAATATGGACATACAAGTGGAAAAACGACTATTACAATGAGTTCTTCATTGAAGAAGCGCATCTTGACATTAATCGCGAAGATAGAGAACTATTTAAAGATGCACTACATCTGACTGTAAAAGTTCAATCTGAATCTGGTCAAGAATTGGGAATAAGAGACTTCTATATCAAAAAAACACGTTCAACTTTGACAATCAGGCAATCAGGTTCACGAGGTGAAATAAAATCTACTTCGGCTATAGTGTATCCTACAAGTATATTTTCAGACAATATCAGCACTTCATGGCCTGAACTGTTCCGTTTTCCACTTACTGTTGGAAAAACATGGACTGAAGAAGGATGGTCGAATTCAATTTTAAAGACAACTATTGAACCGTATGAAACTGTTGAGTGTGCTGCAGGGTCTTTCCAGAAGTGTCTTAAACATAAAACCATTTTCACAAATGCTGAGGCGAAAACTGATTTGAAAAGTTCGCTGATTAATGGGACACGCTATTTATGGTTTGCGAAAGGTGTTGGACTGGTGAAAATGCGCTACGAACACGCAAATGGCGTTATAACAGAAGCTGAATTGATAGACTATAATATACCGGGAGAAAGCACTGCCTACTTCCCATTGAATGTTGGTACGACTTGGACTTATAGGTGGTATAACGATTATCAACCCAAACCGCTTATTGAGAAACTACTTGTCAGTGATCCTAATGTCCATCCTGAGACACCTCTTAAGAGTGCATCTTATATCGTAACAATTGATGATCCGAAAAAACCCAGCGAAATGCAAATTGACTACAGATTGTTCCCTGAAGATCCAAGTCTTGAGAAGTTGATGTTGCGGATTAAAGGTGATAGTGATTATATTCCGCAACACAATCAATATGTTCCTGATGAGGAAGAATATGCTTCGAAAAACTACCCAATCATGCGAGGTTTAGTCGTTGAACCTCGATCAATTGGATCCCCTAATTTTACAAGCTATCCTTATCCTGTTTGGAATATTAAGTTCTTTAAACATGTGAACAAAAATCCTATTACTATAAACTACGAAATATCACAAGAATACAGCAAAAGTTACAAGGATTTCAAGACCAAGCGGAATAGGTATACTTCATTTTCTCAGCATCCACCCTATTTCCGAGATGATTGCATGTTCTGGTCAAGTGGTGACTTGTTCATTGTCGGTGGAAGAAACAGAAATATTAATGTTGAATTCAACCTCCCAGAAGGTTGGCAGGTATTAACTCCTTGGAAAAGAATTGGAACTTCTGGACATCGATTCTCTGTTGAAAATCAGGAGGAATTAACGAAGAACTTTTTACTCATTGGAGAACACGTTGAAGTTATTGCACAATCTGGAAAGACAGAAGTTTTAATCGGCATGGGTGGAAGTCTAAAAGAGTCAAAAGATGAAATGCAACGTACAGTTGAAAAGTTCCTACACGCTTATTCAAAAGTTTTCAATGGTGGTCCCGATGGTCGTGTGATATTTGTTGTAAACCCCTATGAAGGAAAAGGCGAAAAACGGATGAAAGGTACTGGTCGAAGACGTAGTGTGAGTATTCTAATGGACGATACTTTAGATGCTGATACAAAACACGAATGGGGACCTTTCCTTGGACATGAAGTCTTTCATATTTGGAATGGTCTTACTGCACTTACACCTTTTACTTCAAAGGAACGGTGGTTTGCTGAAGGGGTGACAAATTACTATTCCGATATTACCTCAAAGCAACTCGGTTATTTATCCGAAAACGAGCTCTTTAAACGGTTAGAGAAAGCATGTGAAGCATATCTGGATGTACCTCCTGAATATGCAATCGGTGATGATTTTAGGGATAGTAGACTCTTATACGCAGGTGGCAGCCTCGTTGCCGCATCATTAGACTTTCAAATACGTCTTATGACAAAGAATAGAAAGAATCTCAACGATGTTATGCAACAGATGTATCGTAAGTTTCCTGACAACACTATAGAATACACCCAGCGCGATATCATCAGAACCGTCAATAAAGTTTCAGGTAAGGATTTTGACCCGTTCTTTCAAACTTATGTTACAGGCACAGAACGGCTACCACTTGCCGAATACTTCAACTATGCAGGTTTGGATGTGCAGATAGAATACAGCGAAGCATTACCAACTGACGATTATGTTTTTGATGTACTGAAGGCAAGTATAAAAAACAAAAGTTGGCGTTTAATTTCTGTAAACGGTACAGAGATCGATTCTTTTGATGATCTACGCGAAAGTGCTAAGACGTGGAAATCTGGTGACATTCTTGATGTAATTATTGAAGAGGATGGAAAAACACTACCACTGTCCATCACCTTAAGCGGAATCGTTGATAATCCACCAACATCAAGGAACGCGAGTGTTAGCATTACGAAAACGAAAGAGACAACAAAGTTACAACGCGCTATCTTGGCAAGTATTTTAGGCAGCGAGTAAATTTAGGCGTTCCTATCTTTGAGGTGCGATTAGGAAATCGCACCTACCAGGGATGTAAAAGTAATTATAGATTTCACTATAACGTCTATTTCTGGAAATCTTCAATGTCCCAAATCAGAGCAGTTCCATCCCAACTGCCACTAACAAGTGTGTTTCCATCAGGACTAAACGCAACACATCTTATAGCTTCTGTGTGTCCAGTTAAAGTTGTAATGACTTCAGTTGTCGGGATATCCCATAGAATGATCTTCTTATCATTACCGCCACTGGCAAGGATAGTACCGTCAGGACTGAAGGCAACACTAAGTACTGACCCCGTATGTCCCTCCAATGTTTCGATTTTTTCACCAGTAGTTGCATGCCATAAAAGAACTTGATCAGTATGTCCAGAAGCAAGTATACTTCCGAAAGGATGTAGTGTTAGGCATTGTAAATTTTTAGGTGTTTCTATTTCTGTATATTCTTCTGTCAACACATCCCATAATACTATAGTATCATAACTGGCAGAGATAAGCGTTTGACCATCAGAACTATAGACGACACCGTTTATGTATGCGTAAAAGTTAGTTTTGTTACCGTTCTTCTGATGTGCAGTAATCCGTTTTTTTTCTGTCCTTGTAAGTGAATCCCATAGTATCACTAATCCATCACGTGCACCACTTGCGATAGTTTCACCATCAGGACTGTAGGCAATACTCTCAATTGCATCGGTATGTCCTTCAAGAATGGCTGTTTGCTGTCCAGTATTTACATCCCACAGCTCAACGTTGTCCTCCAAACCACCCGTTGCTATTTGGCTGCCATTCGAACTAAAGACGACAGTCTGAGGTGCACGAGTTCTCCCGATAACAGATTTCAACGCATAAGTCGTGGAATCCCATAAGCGAGCGGCAAATCTTCCACCAGTCGTAACAAAGGTTTTTCCATCTGGACTGAAATCAATACCTGCGACATTCTCAATAAAACCGTTAGAAATCTCTTTGACTTCACCACTGTCCTTGTTCCAAATACGGACACTGCCATCAACACCGCCACTGACAATTTTTTCCCCATTGGGATAGAATTGCGCAGTTGCTACTATGCCTTCATGACCGACATAGACATTGCTTATTTCTTTATCTTCAAGATTATACTTATGTAGACCATTTCGACCTGCAGCAAGGATGCTTTTTCCATCAGAACTATACGACATATCTGCTATTGAACCGTCATCAGTGTATATAGTAGACTGTTCATTCGTGTTTATATTCCATAAGATAATCTCATAGTCTCTACCTGCACATGCAAGCGTATTGCCATCTGGACTAAACGCTAAACTCCATACCTTAAACAGATTGAGTGATCTGATTTTTGTACCAGTATTTACATCCCACAGAAACACACGTTTATCATTACCACCAGAAGCAAGATAAGTTCCATCCGGATTGAAGACAAGTCTATTGACCAGACCTTTATGCCCTTTTAGTTCTGCCTTCTGTTTATGTGAAGCAACATCTATTAATATCACAAGCGAATTATCACCGGTGCATGCAAGTGTTTTGCCATCTGGACTGAACATCATACTAAGGGCTCGTCCGAGAAATGCAATTGGAATTGCTTGTATCCGTGAAGTTTTGACATTTATAAGATTAATCACGCCATCTGTTCCAACTGCAAGCATATTGCTATCAGGACTGAAGGTCACTGTATTGACAACACCCGTATCAAAACTAAATTTGTTCTGCTGGTCACCAGTGTCAGCATTGTACAATGTTACACTCTCGTCAAATCCACCACTTGCGATTATGTTACCATCTGGACTCACTGCAACACTTTTCACGGCATCTTCACTGACAGGACTCAATGTCGTAATTGGATGTGCATTGGCAATGTCCCACAGATAGATTTCATGGTCAGATGCACTTGCAAGCGTCATGCCATCAGGACTAAAGGCGACACTGATAACGGGGCGATCAAATTCGGCATGGACACCTATTCTTTGACCTGTGTCAGCATCATACAGCGATGTCCTTCCTAACCCTCCAACAGCAAGTAATCTACTATCAGGACTGAAGGCTGCACTCCATGAAGCCCAAGCATATAGATTCTTATTCGTTTTGCTATCGGGTAGGTGTTGAATATCCCATAGTAGTAAATGATCTTTTTTATTGCTGGTACATGCGATTTTTTTACCATCAGGACTGAAGGCTATACCGTTCATATCATCATCATCGACTTTTACCGTGGCTATCTCCTCACCTGTTCCGACATTTATGAGATATATTGTTTTGCTTCTTGTTATGTCAGTACCTTCAATGAGTAGAGATTGGCCATCAGGACTGAATTCTATACCGTCAATACTGCGTGATCTTAAATTACCAATTTCCTTTTTAATACCTGTATTGATGTCAAATAGATATGTTCTGCCACTCTCAAAGCCACCAGCAATTGTCTTTCCATCAGGACTGAAGGCTACACACTTCACATCCCAACTATCATTACTAATTAGCACTGATTCTTGCGTATGATCCGACATGTCCCAAACAACTATATTCTTTCCACTCCCCGCTGCGAGCAAACTACCATCAGCATTAAAGTCAATACATTTTATGCTATCTGTATGCGGTCCGACCAATGCAATCTCTTGATTGGTATTTGTGTCATATATCCATATTCCAATATTAGAAGCAACAGCAAGTTGTTTGCCACTTGGAGAGAACTGAATCTCTGTAATCTCACCTTTTCCCAAACGCGCTTTCGCTTTTTTGGGTATTTCCCACTGTGTATAATCCTTCATTGTTTCCTCTGTTTGTATATCTGCAGTTAAAGTGGTAATGTTACTGTTTTGCTGTTCTTCAGGATTATTCAGATTTGCCAATGCGTTAGTATTTTTGATTTGCATTCGCACATGTGGCTCAGTTTCTAAGTTTGCAACTATGTGTGCTTCTATGACCTCAACCGATGTCTCTGCAATTGCATCTAAACTGTAAGGTTTTTGAAAACGAGTCAAGAATACACTATTTCCAAAACCGAGTATTAGCAACACGACTGCTAACGTGGAGGCTGCGATTGCCCACGGGACTAAAGGTTTACTACTCGTCGTTGTTGCAGGTTTGATACGCGAAATCTCACGCATGATGTTATCTGTCAGATTCGGTGTGATTTGGAAATTGTCTAAAGCCTCTCTTATCACCGGTTCCTCTTTCTGTAAACGTTGCTGTGCCCGACGGAGACGGCTTTTTATTGTATTCGCTGACACACCTAAAAAAGCACCGATTTCTGTGCATGACATATCACCTAAATAGTGTAATGTCATCACAGTGCGTTCGCTTTCTCCAAGTTTCGCAAGCAATTTCTGGACAACATTGCGTTGTGTTTCTCCGGTGATCCGATTGTTTTCAGTTAAGATATATTCAGAATAGGTTGCTTCTTCATCTACAGTATTATCTATATTGTCCTGCAGCTGAGCCCGTATATGCTTATTACGCAACCATGTGCTGCAAAGATTTGAAGCAATTACATAGAGCCAACTTGCGAAACGTTGCGGTTTTTTCAACGTTTTGAGCCGCTGATGTGCTCTTATGAACGTATCCTGTGTTATCTCCTCTGCAAAATGAAAATCTCCGATCTTCCGCCATGCAAGTGTGTGAACCTGTTTTTGATATTTTTCTACAAGTTCTGCAAACGCAGTATCATCACCATCAAGGGTATGTTGAATTAATTGGGCATCACTGTTTCTCATGGATTACCTCCGTTATTACCTTTTGCTTATATGACAACACTAAAGGATTAAACGGGTGCATAATTCTGCAAATTATCACGTGTTCAGATATGAGGCATAAGATAAAGAAAGTAACTGAACTATTTTCAATTAAAAACGGTGTCTGTATGTCTAAATCTTGTCCGTAGCGACTTGGATTATGATAACTCACGGATACATCTTATAGTAAAATATAAAAATATGTGAACACCCCGGTAGGTGCGGTTTCCTAACCGCACGGGTATTCTCGGATCCAGCAGAATACGCGATTGGTATTCTGCATTGGTTAGGAAACCGCACCTACCAGGGATGTAAAAGTAATTAGAGATTTCACTATATACAATTTATGACTTCCAAATACCTAATAATGCAAGTAGTGATAGGTTAGGGAATAGAAGCGGGGCAAACAACGGCGCACCATACAACAACTTTTCTGTCTCTCTTAGTGCTGGCACATGCAAATCAGCTACAAGATGTAAGAAAAAACCGGCAACGCCAACGATAATGTTCAGAGATAAGACGGTGATACAGAACGGAATAAAACGCTGCTTTTGCTGCATGCATAGCAGCGTCCCTAAGCTGGTAACAGCGAGTGCACTCGTAATCACAGGTAGCCACTCCGTGATATTGAAAAACCCGTTTTGTGCATGGTCCAATACAGCAAGAATAAAGTTGCCACACCATCCACATAAGGCTAAAAGCAGTACCCACTTTACCCATTCTGGTTCGCTATCTGGTATCAGATTATTCAGTAATAAAAGTAAGCCGATACCTGTATAAGCCAACGGTGCAACAAAAGGTGCTGCATACACGATATTTTTGAGAGAAGCGTCCGAAAAAAAGTGACTACTGAGATGAAATAGCATACCTGCTATGCCGATACAGATTGCACTCCACCCGAAACAGGTTCGACACCAATTTAACCAATGCGACTTACCGGTAATGAGGACGCACGCTAACACACAAAAAGAAATAAGTGAAAAATAGATGGGTAACCATTCAACTGTTTGCGTAAATCCGCCGACAGCATGTGCGATATATACATCTAATGCTAAAAAAGCAAGATTGAGAATGATGAAAATGTCAAGTAATCGTGTTGCGGCACCATCACTGTTTCGCAGATTTGCTCCGAAGTTCTTTAGCAATTTTTTCTATCTCCGCTGTCTTGTGCAACAGTTCATAGTTGCCGTGCCACTGCACGAAATCTGCACCTCCCATAAAAGCACCATGTTTAGCTGTTCGTCCATAATAGTGCCACAAGTCAAAAAACAGGAAATCAATCGGTTCATCAAAGGGAGTTTCTGTCAACAATCCTTCTTCATGAAGTGATTGCATTAATGTTTGCGCTTCCGATATGACCTTGTTTGTGTCTGCAACGACATCTTCTGCTTCCGTGTAGAATGTATCTACTTGTGACCGGGCGTGGCATTTTAAACATACGTCTTTCATTGCATCTTGCGCTTGCTGATAGGTGGGTCGTTTTTCTGATACAGCTGCAAATAGCCAATATGAAAGGCGTTCTGTGGTATCGTGTGTCACGTTCAACCCGTCTAAACCGCTCAAATGACAAGTTACACAGGTCGGGACAGACATATCTTTGGTCGTCAGCTTTTTTGGATCAGCATTCAGATTCATGTGTGCTTTTTGCGCGTTATAGAGGACACCATGTTTAGACTCATTATAGATTTCTATTTGTGAATGATCTGGTCCCATGTGGCATTGTCCGCAGGTTTCGGGTTGCCGCGCTAAAGCAACTGAAGTATTATGCCTTGAGTGGCAATCGGTACATGTTCCAATAGAACCGTCTTTGTTCGGTTTCCCTATATCGTGGCATCCCATACAGCCGACAAGCGTTGCGCTTTCACCTTCTGCTATTGCTAATGGATTCGCTGGACGGTCAACAGCACCTTTGTGATATTTCTCTGAAAACGCTATCTGCTCTGCGGTAAAGTCTTTCGCACCCGCGACAGCTGCCCATGCTGGTGCGGCATGCCGACTTCGTAGAAATTGTTGATACTCCGTTGAATGACACCCGCTACAATTCTTTGCCGTTAGCTCCTTCGCAATCGTAAATCCGCTATGCGGTTTGGTCTCTTGATTGTCTACACCCCGATGACAATCCAAACAACTTACACCGTTCTTAGCGTGCTGACTGCTCTCAAATTGATGCACAACTGCAGCAGTTTCGCGGCGATGACATGTTGCACACTTACCGGTCGCTCGCACAAAATCAGCACTTGGTTGATGTATCTCAACTTGTGGACGGTTCGTATGGAACATTATCACAACGACAACGAGGACTGTTGCGATAATAACTGAAATAAATATATACTTGAAGGACATGTTGACTCCAACATAACACCCTAATTAAACACAAAAAGCGAGTTGCTTTTTCTGATGTTCCATCTTATTTGACATTGTACCAGAATCCATCAGAAAAAGCAACGCTATTAAGGCATATTCGGGGTTTTCTTCAAAGACATTTTCTTCCCTCAATCTACATTTAAATCAAAAATAGATTCGTCAATACGATAAGAAAAATGATATAATTATATTATCATTACTGACACATCTTGCAGGCTTTACTTACCTGTCCATAACACAGGTATTTTCCATCTACTACAACATTTTTTTCATCAATCAAAATATACATAATAGGATACGCTTGCGCTTGGTGCGCTTTACCTTCATAAATGATGATGACATATTACGAAAGGAGAGAAATGAAAATAGGGTTTGTCGTCAATGACATGAAAACCGAACAACCAATATACACAACAACCCGTATGGCAATGCAAGCAATTAATATGGGACATGAGGCGTGGATAATCTCTGTGGGAGATTTATCTTACGATCCTGATGAGTATATCCGCGCAACAGCGCGTATGGTACCGAGATGCAATTACAAATCACACGCAACCTACTTTAAAGACCTACAAAGTGATCGGGCAAATATTGAACGTATCACCATTGATGAACTGGATATTTTGCTCCTACGGAACAATCCCGCAGATGATGCAATTAACAGACCTTGGGCACAAAACGCTGGACTTATCTTCGGAAGAGTCGCAATGCGGCACGGTGTGATTGTTCTCAACGACCCGAATGGACTCTCCAAAGCACTAAACAAAATGTACTTCCAAGACTTCCCAGAAGAAGTCCGACCTAAAACACTTATCACGAGGAGTCATCACGAAATAAAAGCATTTGCTAAAGAGCAAGGTGGAACAATCGTCCTCAAACCGCTTCAAGGTTCTGGTGGTAAAAACGTCTTCCTCGTTAGACCGGATGACCTACCTAATATCAATCAGATGATAGACGCTGTGAACCGAGATGGATATGTTATTGCACAGGAATACCTAACTGGAGCAGCGGAAGGCGACATGCGTTTGTTTGTGCTCAACGGCAAACCGTTGCGTTACCGAGGTAGATACGCAGCATTCCGGCGTGTCCGTACGGGTGACGATATGAGAAGTAACATCCACGTCGGTGGAGAAGTTCAACAGGCAACAATTACTGATACCGCATTAGAACTCGTAGAAATGGTGCGTCCAAAATTAGTTCAGGACGGTATGTTCCTCGTAGGGTTAGACATCGTCGGTGACAAACTCATGGAGATAAATGTGTTTAGTCCGGGTGGATTAGGGAGTGCACAGAAGTTTGAGAAAGTCAATTTCAACGTCGCTGTCATTGAAGCACTTGAGAAAAAGGTGCAATACATGAAATACTACCGCCGCAACTTTGACAATATAGAGATGGCAGTGCTCTGATTTCCCGTCCTCTGAACCGGCTCTGAATCGGTATTTACCAAAACCTTGTTCAGACAGTTCGCGATTCGGAAATCGCTCCTTCAAACATATCCTATTGACGGTTGATTATCAGATCATCAAAAGGCTGTCCATCTCCATCTGTGATGCGGAAGAAAAATGCCCATCCACCCATCTCATTACACACCTTCACAAGGATACTGTTTTTGCCCGGTTTGAGTTTCACAGGTATAGTGTATCTATCAACGATTGCCATAAACGCTTTCGTATGGGAAAACACTGCTTTACCATTAAGCCACACTTTCCCTTGGTCATCGCTATCAAATCGGAATTGAACGTCCCGTTCATCAGGTGAAGTAATAGTCGCAAAAGCGTAGGAAACTTGCCAGTCAACATGCTGTTCTCCAAGATGGATATATCCATCCAATTTAGCATCAGTGAACTTTTTCCAACTGACCTTTCCATCTATGCCATCATATTTAGCACTCAAATCAATCTCAGTAATGTCTTCAGAAATGTATGCAGTATCAAAACCGATGCCATCATCATTGTCAAAGGGACCCAGTACCATCCATGCATCTTCAGTAACAAAACCCGTTTTCCGAATGTGTTCGTCTGCTATCTCAACCATACCCTTACTACGATAATATTCTGCTAAACTGAAACGTGTATCTAACTGAAACCGCAATTGAAAAGGACCATCCGGATCCAGTTCAGCAGCCATATCATGTGTTTTCTGAATATACGTATCTGCTTTATCAAGCATTCCATTATCGTGATAATAGTCGGCTAAACTGAAATACGCATTTAACTGAAGACTTTGATGTTCCGAGGGGAGATCCGCAATTAGTGAGTCAAGCTTCTGAGTATGTTCATCTGCCTTTTCAAGCATATCATTATCGTGATAGAATTTAGCCAATACCAAGTGTGCATGTATTTGGATACTCAAACTGTCGGTGAAATATGTTATGATTTCATTCAGCATATTAGCGAAACCTTCTCTGTCCTGAACATCTTTAGCAGCTTTGCCGATTCTTACGAACAGCGTGCGATGAAAACTTGACTGTGTACCGGTCTCCTCTTCTCTTTGAAAATCCCTCTTAAAGTCTGCTGCCGTTAGGTATTTCGTAAATTCTTCAAGTGCCACATCAAACCATTCGTTTGCAAGATATATCTCACCTTTCCACAACACATGATCTGAGGTTTTTGCCAAAGAAATATCAGAAAGTTGTGGGGAATGTTCAAGGAATTGCAGTACATTTTCTGTGGATTCGGCTTCAGTGGGGAGAGCCCGCTCAGCCTCATTTTCTGCATCGTTTCCGCGTGCCCGTTCAAGGACTGTGTCCCAGTCCCAAAGTAAAATGCTACCGCCGCCAACACTCATAAGTGTTTTATTATCCGGAGCAAACTTCAGATCCTCAACAGATACTGTATGTCCATCAAGTGAAGTCAGTTTATCACCTGTAGCCACATCCCAAAGTTCAATTCTGCCGCCTCCGATTCCAACAATAAGGATTGTAGCATCTGGCGAGAAAACAAATGTTTCGTTATATTCTTCGGGACCGTATACGATCTCTTTCAGCCGTGTCTGTTTGGCACTGCCGATTAAACGGAGTCGTTTGGTGCTGCCAACAGCAAGTAATGTCCCGTCTGAAGAATAGGCAAGACTTCGAATTGCCTCTTGATACGTATTACCTTTTGGAGGTGTCTCTTCAAAGAAAGCACTTAACCTCTCTCCAGTTTCCACACGCCAAATCTGTAAATGTCCACCCATGGTTCCACTAACGATCTTCTTTCCATCAGGTGAAAATACCAATGAAGCGATAAGAGGTTTGCGCTCATTAGAATCTTCATCGTGGTCTGAGGTAATTATACTGTGCGTTTCACCCGTATCCGTATTCAACAAGCGGATCGTATTACCACCGCTGCATGCTGCGATTTTCCCATCAGGCGAAAACACCTCCGCGCCAATATTCGGAAAAGTCGACACCTCATGTCCGGTGTTAACATCAGTCAAACGCAGGACTCTCTCACGATAGTTTGGCTCAGATGGGTCGCTTTGTATGCCGTAATTAGCAAGGTTTGATCCATCAGGTGATAGCACAAAATCTCTGTAAGCTTCCCAATATAAAGGTTCTTCAAACGTAGCTTTCGTTATTAAAGTCGTTTTTTCTGAGCTTCTTAGATCCCAGTTGGTAATGATACCGTTGAAAAAAACACTCGTTAACTTAGAACCATCTCCCAAAAAAGATGCCGTCATTATCCACATGTGTCCTGTAATACGGGTAGGTAGTGCCTCCATCGTATTAACATCCCAGAATCGGACAGTGCCATCAGAACCCCCACTTGCGAGTATGTTCCCATCAGGTGAAAATGCTACATTATAAACATCACCGAGATGTCCAGTAAAAGTAGCGATCAATTCCCCCGTAATTGTATGCCACAGTTTTACGGTGCTATCTTCACTTCCGCAAGCAATAAGGGGCGAATCAGGAGAGAATGCCAATGCGGATGGTCTATCATAACCCTCGTTCTTCATAGGATTATTTACGATCTCTTTCCCATCTACCTCTGATATACTCCACATGTTACTACCTTCTACAGCTTTTTGTAAGACACCCAATTCTTCTCCTGTTGTTGTGTCCCATATATGTATCGTTGTGTCAAGGTTCCCGGATGCGATTCGTGTGCCATCAGGAGAGAATTCCAACGTAATTGCCCGGTTTGTCTCCGTGAACTTATTCGGTATATCAACATTCTTACCCTTTTCCCTGAGTGTGGATAGTTTCTCACCAGTATGCGTATCCCACAACGCAAGACTGCCGTCTCTCTTTCCAATAGCAATTTTACCTTCTGCCAGCGCACAGTCAATTAGATGTAAGTCTGTGGACTCTTTTTGTAGTTTTATCTCTGTGTTCTTTCCAGTTTCAACATCATATCTATAAATCTTGTCTCCTTCGTTGCCAAGACAAACCAATGTTTTGTTGTCATTTGAGAACCGCAACACATTCGCGTTAGGTAAATCATCTGGTAGCGGCATTTCACGTTGTGTAGCGATCTCCCACAGTTGGAATTGGTCTCCACCTTTTGCAAGGAAACGTCCATCTGGTGAAAATGTAAGAGTCCCACGTTTTCCGGTAAACAAGGACAGCTCCTTACCTGTTTTCACATCGTAAAACCATACACCTGTAGGGCAGCTCAAGGCAAGTTGTGTACCATCCGGTGAAAACTGCATTGACCAAGTACCGCCCTTTCCTAAACGTACTTTTGCGTGTTTCGGTAGATTCCATTGTGGATATTTTTCCATTTTATTCTCCTTACCTCCTGATGGTAAAATAGTATTTGTATTGGTAATCTAATGCATAGTGTCTCTGATAAGTTTTTCCAGTCTTGTTGCCCATGCTTCAGGTGAATGGACTTTTCCAGTGCGTGCGTCAATGACTTTTCCATTCGTATCAATGAGTATGAATGCAGGTAGTGCAACTTTACGACTGTATGAACCATGACCGAAGCCAAACAACTCACCCACTGCGGCGTGCTCTCCATCCTGATCTACGTAGATATAACGTCCTTGATGTTTTTCTCTGCGTATGAAGGCGCGCAGTGCATCTTCACCGCTCCAACCGCCAACGTTGAAACCTATGACTTCAAACCCGTTTTCGTGATGTTTTTTGTATAGTTCATCAATGCGTTCGAGTTCTGGTTCTTGAATCATGTAACCAAAATAGAGAAGTGCAACTTTCCCCTTCAATATAGCGTTTGAAACAGTTTTTCCATCTACATCAACTGCAGTAAAATCTGGAATCATTTTGCCTATCCGTGTAGCTTCTGTCCATTTCACAAGTTGACTAAGTTGTTCACCTCTTGTATTAACAGAAAGAATCTTTCCATCTCTGTCAATAAGCCACTGTGATGGAACACTTAATATTCCGAAAAGCTGTGCAAGTTCCGCTTTCCATCCTTTTCCATCATAAAACTGCAGCCACGGAATATCATGCTCCTTAGTAAATTCGTGCAGTTCTGCTTCATCCTTATCTAAACTGATACCTATAACTTCCAATCCTTTGCCGTGGTGTTCTTCATAGACTTTCTTGAGGTGTGGAATTTCTGGTTCACAGAAACCGCACCACTTTGCACAGAAATTTAGCACTAACAACTTTTCTTTGAAATCGGAGATAGATATAGGGGTACCATCTACAGCAACAGCAGAAAAATCAGGAAGTTTTCGTCCTACCCATGCTTCCTGTGCCCATCTGTTTTCAGCATGCGGTTCCCATGGGTATTGTTGTGCTAATTCGGTTTCACCTAACACTTCATAGACATCACCAAGTCCGCGTAAAGCGTACCAATCGTCTGGTACATCTGAAAGCCGTTGTTGGAATGTGAATAGCATTTGGTCTATCAGAGGTTTACACCTTTCAATCAGTTCAGCATTTGGATCAGGATTCTTCGTTAGATTTCGATAAATATGACACGGGGTTCTTCCTACTTCTTTGTATATTTTTGTCAACCATTGATACAAACCGGGATCATTTTGCTGCAGTGATCTTGCAAACAAACGTTCAAGTGCAGTGAGTGTGAGATGAAACAGTGGATCATAGTATTCATCGTATTTTCTTAACGCAAAAAAGCAAGTTTCAGTATCCTTGTGTGCTAAATTCATCGCTTGTTCAAGTAGGATAAGGTCTCTGTCGGATTCCCCATATCTGACATTTTTACTCTCCCACACAATGATTGCTAATATGTTAGACGCAGCTCCGTTATCAGGTTTGGCTTCAAGCACCTCTTCAGCAAATTCACGGAGTTCCAGATGCATCGCTTCGGGAAAATCAGAGATGTAATCTTGTAGATCTGGTGGCAGTGTTGTTTTACCGTCAATTACTCCCGCTTCAATCTTCGTTTTAAGGAACTCCAGAAGTTGTTTCTGGTCATTCTGCGTGAGTTGTCTTGGCGGAGCATTTTTGCGGTTTTCAAGCGATTTTAGATACGCCTCCCATATATCTATATTATCTGATGTTGCATCAACTAAATCTTGTTCCTCTGCCGATTTCTGACTAAAATCTTTCCGAAATGCAGCATTTTCTTTATTGACTAAATCTCTACATTTCTTGATGAGTTCTTTATATCTTTCAACATCTGGATTACTTTCTGCGGGTATATCAGAATCTTCATGACGTTCCTTGAGGTCCCGAAGTTGATCTTTGAGTCGTCTATAAACTGTATAGGGAGTTACTCTATGTTGTCGGTAGAATGAACGGGCCTCTTGATAACGTGCTGAATCGTCCTGACGTTTTGCCCATGCGTAAAAGTTTTCGAGTACCCCGATGATTTTTTCTTCTCTCTCAATGTCATCCCCAAAAAAGCGAGACATTCTATATTGGTCTATCACTACCAAATTCATACAAGGGTCATTCGGTATTGGTCTCATGCTTTCGTCAATATGTGCATCGTTTTTAGCATCCCAATCAGAAAGTTCCACAAGCGTGTGAAGTAAGGTAGCTACGCCATTTTTTGGATCAGACTTAAGAACAGTGTCGGTTAACTCTCGTGTTTTTGGTAGCATTTCTAAAGGAAACCGCCAAAAGTAATTGTGAAGTCCGGGAGGAAGTGTAGTTTCACCATCTGTTATCCCATCCTCAATTTTTTCTCTTAGGTAGGCAAGAAATTTATCCTGCAACCCGTCGTCCATCTCCAACTCACCTCTTCCATAAGAGAGTCCCTCGTTATAGAGTGAGTTTATAAATGTATACCAGAAATCCGTGGAATTGTATGAATTATACATCGTTACCCTCCGACGTTTGTATTTAAAAATCTGTCGTAAAAAAACGGAAGAAGTGCCAAACATTCTTCAATAGTAAAACCCGTAAGTTTTTGAAACTTAATCGGATTGTCCTTTATTTTATCATATTTGTTCATAAGTTAATTCGTGTAGCAGTACTTTCTTCATTCGGAAGAGGCGTTTAGAAATGCGTCTTGGGTAACTTCTTCTGCAATATAGAAGCCCTTAACAAGTCGCCACGCCAATGCATGAACCTGTTTTTGATATTTTGATACTAACAACGCAAATGCGTCATCATCACTTGTAAGGACACGTTGGATAAGTTCGGTATCAGTTTGTTGCATTCTGCACCTCTTGAAACATAAGGTCACATTACGTCCCTCATAACCTGTAACGCGACTTCATGTGCAACCGGGTGCATCAATTTATGAAGATTGGAGAAACATAAAATAACAAGGTTACAATTCAATCTTTACAAGGATAGGAACTTTGCTTGCAGCTGGATGAAGTACCTATTTTCGCTTCACCAAAATACGCTACCCCTAATTCTGCACGTTGCGGTTGATTATCAAGTCATCAAAAGGCTGTCCATCTTCATCTGTGATGCGTAGGTAGAATCCCCATCCGCCTTCCTCTTGACAAACTTTAACAAGAATACTGTTCTTGCCTTGCTTGAGCATTACAGGAACAGTGTATCGGTCAATTTCTGCACTATAGCTATTGGGATTTGTGAGAACTTCCGTGCCGTTTAGCAAAACTTTGCCCTGGTCATCACTATCAAATCGGAATTGGACTTTCCGCTCATCAGGTGAGATAATAGTAACATAAGCATAAGCAACACACCAATTAACATCTTTCCCAAGATGGATATAACCGTTTAATGTATCATCTGTGCATGTTTGCCAACTCACCGTACCATTTAGTCCATTATATTCTGCCTTCAAGTCTATTTCTGTTATATCTTCAGGAATATATGCTGTATCATAACCGATGCCACCAGCATTATCATAAGGTCCAAGAACCATCCAGGCATCTTCAGTAACAAAACCCGTTTTTTGTATAAGTTCTTCAGCCTTCTCAGTCATGCCATTTTCACGATAGAATTCAGCCAAAACGAGGGTGGCATTTAATCGCACGCTCAACTTGTTAGACATATCTTGAATTATTTGATTCAACATAGAGACGTAACCCTCTTTATCTGTGGGGTTTTTGCCATATTCAGCAATTTGTGCGAATAATTCGCGCTCAGAACTTGCTAAAGTTATTGAGGTTAACTTATCCTTGAATTGTTTTAAAGGATCTTTCTTTTCAGGTGAACTTTTTTGTATTCCATCCCAATCCCATACAAGAATTGTGCCTTCGCCACCTATGCTTGCCATCGTTTTTCCATCAGGTGAAAATTTTAACTGGAATAGTCCATTCCTATGTCCATCAAGTGAGGTGAGTTTCTCTCTGGTTGTCAAATCCCACACCTCAATCTTACCAGCAGTTAATCCATGTATGAGCAAAGTATCATCAGGTGAAAATGCTGTATAGGAGTTTTTTACCTTAATATCTTCAATTTGAGTCTGATCCTCACACTTAAAAAATCGGGTTTTTCCAAGAGTAGACACAGCAAGCATCTCTCTATCTGGAGAAAAAACTAAACCCATGATTGGTCTTGTAGTTCTTATGTTGGATATATTTCCATCTTTCTTCTTTTTTGCTTCCTCAAACCACTCTCCTTCAAGGAAAGTATATAATTCAATCCCAGTTTCCACATGCCACATCTGTACCTTTCCTCCCTCCGTGCCACTGACAATAATCTCTCCATTGGGTGAAAAAACTAAGCTTGTGATCTCCAAAGGACGAGGGTAAATTAGATTGAATATTCGACGATTTTTTTCGGATCTAATAGGTATATTTCCTTATATTTGTCATTCTCTATATTCCACAAGTATATAATACCGTTAGCTCCAATAGCAATTGTTTTTCCATTTGGTGAGAAAATTACTTCACTGGCGAGAGAACTACTGCCTCTCATTGGAAAATTATAAGTCTTTAACTCTTGCCCAGTTTGTACATCAGTCAAACGAACCTGATACGCATCCATCCTGTGGATACTGGCGAGTTTTGTTCCATCGGGTGAAAATGCATAAAGTGAAAACCAACTTCCTCCTATCCGTGTACCTTCAATTCTGAACTTACTTGTCGAATTTAGATTTGGTTTCCGCATCGTGGTCAGATCCCAGAGTGTTGGTTTCCTATTGCTTGCAATGCTCGTAAGTGTAGAACTATCCTGAGAGAAAGCAGTTGTGTAAACGCCTGATGGATGCCCTGTAATATGTGTTGACAGTGGATTCCTTGTCTCAATATCCCATAACAGTACAGTACCGTCCGAACTCGCAGTAGCAAGTATGGTGCTATCTGGTGAAAATGCTAATGCAGTTGTTTGACCGATATGTGCCTCAAAAACAGCGAGAGAATCTCCTGTCGTGACATCCCACACTTGCACAGTTGTGTCTTCATTTCCACATGCTAAAATCTTATTGTTAGGTGAAAACAGTAATTGAAGAGTTTTATTTCTATCGTTCATATCCTCCTGGCGTTTTTGGAATGTATGTAAATGTCTTCCAGTAGAGGCATGCCATAATCGCACCTGATAATTCTTGCTTCCACTTGCAAGTAGTCTGCCATCAGCAGAACATGTTATTACCTCAACAGAGTTTCTTATACTGACCATATTTTCTTCAGGTGCTTTAAGGGTAGAAATTTTTTTCTCGGTCTCTATATCCCAAATCTCAATTTGATCATCTTCTATGTTTCTTCCTGCAGTTGCGACTTTATCCTGTGTTAATGCAATCAGATGATTTTCTCGTAGGGATGCTGCGAATTCCCCTTCTGTATCTATTGTCTCTACCTGTTTAATGTCAGGATTTATAGTACTTATTGAATAAATCACACTCTTTTTGGAAAACCGGTATCCAATACTAACAAGAGTTTTACCGTTTTGGTCCAATCGCAACACCTTTGACTCAGGCGGAGTTTTATTAAGGCGCACTCTTTGAAATGTCGTGGTGTCCCATACTTGGAATTCTCCTCCCCAGAACCGGCTGCCTCCTCCATTTACGAGGTACCGTCCATCTGATGAAAATGCCAGTGACCCACACGGACCAGGAAACAGATGGAATTCCTTTCCTGTATGAACATCATAAAGCCAAATTCCTATAGCAGTTCCCACAGCAAGTTGATTGCCATCTGGAGAAAACTGCATAGCATAAATACGACCTTTACCCAAACGTGCTCTTGCATGTTTAGGTAATTCCCATTGCGAATAATGTTTAACTGTTCCATCTTCCTGTACTCTTTCTGATAGAGGTAAGTTCTCATTAGGTTGTTGTTCAGGAATAGTGTTATTATTTTGTGCGTTTACACTCCCAAGCTGCTTTTGTAAATTGGGTTCCAACACAAGGTTTGCCATAATAGGTGCCTCCATAATATCAATCTTGATCTTCGAGTTAGCATCAAAACTATAAGGTTCCTGAAAACGCGTTAAGAATTTGCTGTTTCCAAGACCTAACAGGAGCAACACGACTACAACTGTTGAAGCAGCGAATAACCAGGGCACAAACGGTTTACTTACAGACGGTGCAGCAGGTTTGATACGCGAAATCTCACGCATAATGTTTTCTGAGAGATTCGGTGTGATTTGAAAATTGTCTAAAGCCTCTCTTATCACCGGTTCCTCTTTCTGTAAACGTTGCTGTGCACGACGGAGACGGCTTTTTATTGTATTCGCTGACACACCTAAAAAAGCACCGATTTCTGTGCAAGACATATCACCTAAATAGTGTAATGTCATCACAGTACGTTCACTTTCTCCAAGTTTCGCAAGCAACTTCTGGACAACATTGCGTTGTGTTTCTCCGGTGATCCGATCGTTTTCAGTTAAGATATATTCAGAATACGTTGATTCTTCATCTACAGTATTATCTATATTGTCCTGCAGCTGTGCCCGTATATGCTTATTACGCAACCAGGTGCTGCAAAGATTTGAAGCAATGACATAGAGCCAACTTGCAAAACGTTGCGGTTTTTTCAACGTTTTGAGCCGCTGATGTGCTCTTATGAACGTATCCTGTGTTATCTCCTCGGCAAAATGAAAATCTCCAATTTTTCGCCATGCAAGTGCGTGAACCTGTTTTTGATATTTTTCTACAAGTTCGGCAAACGCAGTATCATCACCATCAAGGGTATGTTGTATTAATTGTGCATCACTGTTTCTCATGGATTACCTCCGTTATTACCTTTTGCTTATATGACAACACTAAAGGATTAAACGGGTGCATAATTCTGCACGCGATTCGGAAATCGCTCCTTCAGATTTCTTATTGACGGTTGATTATCATATCATCAAAAGGCTGTCCATCTTGGTCTGTGATACGCAGGTAGAATGCCCATCCTCTCCGCTCATTACACACCTTAACGAGTAGACTGTTTTTGCCCGATTTGAGCGTTACTGGAATAGTGAAATGATCAACTCTCGCTGCAAAGGTTTTGGTATGTGTGAATACTTCTGTGCCATTTAGCCATACTTTTCCTTGGTCATCGCTATCAAATCGGAATTGGACTTCCCGTTCATCAGGCGAAGTAACAGTTGCGAAAGTATAGGATACTCGCCAATCAACATTCCCTTCTCCAAGACGAATATAGCCATCTAATTTGTCATCAGTAAACTTTTTCCAACTAACCTTTCCATTGAGTCCATCATACTTTGCGTTTAGGTCTATATCCGTGATGTTTTCAGGGATGTATGCGGTATCGTAACCGATTCCACCTTCATTATCAAATGGTCCAAGTACCATCCAGGCGTCTTCGGTAACAAACCCCGTTTTTTTGATATATTCATCTGCCTTTTCAAGATTCCCATGTTCACGATAGAATTCAGCTAAACCGATATGTATTACTAATTGAAGTCTTAGACTCCTTGGATCATCAGGCTTAAATTCAGCAGTCATTTCATCAATTCTTTGAATATACTCACCTGCTTTATCAAGGTTCCCGGTTTCGCGATAATTGTCAGCTATACTGAGGTACGCATTAAACTGAAAATTTAAATCTTGCGTAGACAGGTCTGCAGTTAGTGAGTCAATTTTCTGAATATGTGCCTCTGCATTTTCAACCATATCATGCTCTTGAAAAAATTTTGCCAAAACTAAGTGTGCGTTCAACTGGATGCTCTGACTATCAGATGAGCGGTCCATCAATGTTTTCATCATATTAACAAACCCCTCTTTGTCCTGAATATCTTTGGTGGCTTTGCCGATTCTTGCGAACAGCTGCCGATGAAAACTTGGGTGTGTAGTGTACTCCTGATTCCGGAGGTCTGCTCCAGTCAGATATTTCGTAAATTCTTCAAGTGCCACTTCAAACCATTCGTTTACCAAATATACTTCACCTTTCCACAATATATGATCTGAAGTTTTTGCTTGTTGCTGTTGGGAATGCTCAAGGAATTGGAGCATATTCTCTGTGGTTTCTTCTTTGATGGGTAGTAACTGCTCAGATGCTTTTTCCTGATCCTCTCCGCGTGCGTCCAGAAGAATTTTGTCCCAGTCCCACAAAAGGATCGTACCCCCTGCAACACTCATAAGTGTCTTTTTATCTGGAGAAAATTTCAAAACTTCCAGAACGTTTGAGTTTAAATCAAGCGTTGAGTTTAAAGCAAGCGAAGTGAATTTCTCACCTGTTGCTACATCCAACAATTGAATTCCTTCATAATACAGACTTCTAAGAAGAACGTTATCATCGGGTGAAAAAAGTAATATTTCGTCATATACGTCTTCAGGTTCTGAGACTTCCTTAAAATGTTGTTTGTTTGAAGTACCCAATAGGCGAATCTTTTTCCTGCTTCCTACGGCAAGTATCGAACCATCTGAAGAGAATGCAAAAGTTGTAATCGGATCCTCATAACTCCCATCAATTGGGGGTTGTTCTTCAAAGAAAGAAGATAGTTCAATTCCTGTATCTACTTCCCACAACTGAACAAGTCCACCATCTGTTCCACTGACAATCTTTTTTCCATCTGGTGAGAATTCAATAGCATTGAGTATAGGGGTATGTGCATCAGTATCATCCTCGACTTCTTCAGCAATAATTATCTCCCGTTTTTCACCTGTTTCAGTATTCAACAAACGGATTTCATTTCCACCGTAACTTGCTAAGTATCTTCCATCAGGAGAATAGAGATTACCATATCCATACGGAAAAACATCTAATTCACGTCCTGTTTTTACATCAGTCAAACGAAGTACTCTCGCGCTAAAGTGTGGTTTCGTCGGGTCGCTTTGTATTCCCTCACTTGCAAGTATTGTTCCATCATGTGATAACACGTGATATCTGTAGGTTCCCCAAAATGAAGGTTCCGCAAGTGCCGTTTTGGTTTGTAAAGTTGTTTTTCTTGAGTTTCGCAGATCCCAATTGGTGATAATACCGTTAGACGAAACGCTTACCAATCCGGAGCCATCATTTACAAAAGATGCAGTTCTCATCCACTGATGTCCAGCAATGTGTGTCTGAAGGACTTTCTGCTTTTTTACATCCCAGAATCGAACTGTACCATCACTGCTCCCACTCGCAAGTATAGTACCGTCAAGAGAGAAGGTTAAAATATGAACAGTACTAAGATGTGCCGTGAAAACGGAGATCAATTCACCAGTCATTGTATTCCACAATTTCACAGTGGAATCGTCACTTCCACATGCCAGGAGTGATCCATCTGGAGAAAATGCCAATGTGCATGGTCTACTATTTGTCTCGTTCTTCATTGGATTATTTAAGATATCTTTACCATTTCCCTTTGTTCTTGTTATACGCCACGCGTCTTCTTCTATAGGAGGTTTCTGATACACAACCAATTCTTCTCCTGAAGTTGTATCCCATAGTTGAACCGTGGTATCAAGGTAGCCTGTTGCAAGTCGCTTGCCATCCGGTGAGAATTCCATTGTAATGACATGGTTTTTACTACTATTATAATGCGGCAAACGAACTTCTTTTCCAATTTCCCTGAGCGTAGATAACTTCTTACCCGTGGTTGTATTCCACACCTCAATTCTACCTTCCATACTTCCCATAGCAATTTTATCTTCTGTGATAGCACAGTCGCTAAAGTGAGGGTGTTTGGGGTTTTTCTCCATTTTTGTCACCGTGATTTCTCCAGTGTCAACATCCAACCTGTTAATCTCGTTTCCTGACTTCCCCAGATAAATCAATGTTTTGCTATCGTTTGAGAACCGAAACGCATTTGCATAAGATAAATCATTAGATAAATCAACTTGCAGTGGCACCTCACGTTGTGTAGCGAGCTCCCACAGTTTAATATTGTCGCCACTCTTTGCCAGGAAACGACCATTTGGAGAAAATGCAAGTGATCCGCGCTGTCCAGGAAATAGTGCCAGTTCTTTACCTGTTTCAACATCGTATATCCAGACACCTGTAGGGCAGCTCATCGCGAGTTGTGTGCCATCCGGTGAAAACTGCATTGACCAAGCACTACCCTTACCTAAACGTGCTTCCGCTGTTTCCGGTAAATTCCACTGGGGATAATTTTCCATTTTATTCTCCTTATCTGTTTCAGAAAATCGTAGTGGTGTATTATCAGGTTGTTGTGCAGAAACATGTTTTTCATGTCGTGATTGTATACGTCCTACTTCTCTACGCATGTCAGGTTCTAATTCAAGTTTTTCTACAACAGGAGCCTCTACAATTTCAACCGACACATCTGAGTTAGCATCTAAGTTATACGGTTGTTGAAAAAGGGCAGTACTTCTGTTGTATCCAAAACCTAATAGTATCAGCACCACCAGGGTTGAGGCAGCGACTAACCAGGGAGCAATCTGAGGTTCCTTCAGTTTTTTCAGTTTCTTATAGGCATTCAGAAATGTGTCTTGGGTGATTTCTTTTGCGATATGAAAACCTTTAACAATTCTCCACGCTAATGCATGAACCTGTTTCCGATATTTTTTTACTATCAATGAAAATGCGTCATCGTCTCCTCCAAGGATACGTTGGATGAGTTGAAAATCGTTGTGTTGCATTCGTCACCTCCTGAAGCAGATGGTTATGACTCCTCTCATAACCTGTGACGCGCTTTAAGATGCAATCGGGTGCATAATTTTCTCAATTAGAAATGGTATTACTTAATCACCTGCACTGTCCCGCTTGATGCAACTGCTGATATTGTTGGGTCATACATCGCTTCGGCAGAAACAGGTGGCACCGTAAATGTTCCCTCTGTTACGACTCTGAGTGGATAATAGAACTTCTGCTCCACCTGCTTTTTAAACGAACCAAAGAAGATGAGTCTATCATCGCGAATGTCTATGTATTCAGGTGTGTAGTCGTGTCCTGAGGTCCAGTGTGACCTATAGCGAGTTGCCAATCTTGGATTTTCAATTTCAAATCCTGCGGGGAACATATCAACCACAACCACATTTTGAAGATAACTTGTGAGTGCCTTCACGCTAATCTCAGCGATGACTAATTCACCCTGTTGGAAGACGTTCTTGACCCGTGCACCGTCTGGGGTGAGATATCGTCGATTGACTTGCAACTCGCGCCCGTATTCCTCAATATAGGAATCCCGTCCAATACCGAACGCTTCCCAGAAATAGTAACAGGTCCCTTTTCCTTTGACCGTAAGTTTTATTTCTGCACCATCCCAATCTGAACCGATGTATTGTGTTCCAGTCGAATCGAAGTTTGCCATGTGTGCATCGTCTCGCGTGAGTGTTCCGGTATACTTCTGATTGGGTTGTTTCTTCAGATACTTACCGAGTGCCAGAAACGCGAACGCGTTGTCCTGTGTATTCGTCCAACGGTGTCGTTTGGATGCTGTATCGGTTAAACTTTCAACGAGGGGGATGATTGCGGGATGGTCGTCCATAACTTCCATCAACACATCCAGCATGATGGCTTGCGCGCGAATAGGTGAATCAAAATTGCCACCCGTATCACGCCTCTGATCAATCTTATCAATTTCTACTGCTTCAGGTAGCATTGAGACTGCCATCCCCATATTACCACTCAGTGCGAACGCACCTGCAAGTTGAAATTGGCTGTAATCGTTGAGTTCACTGAGTCTATTGTTCTTCAGATAGTACATCACAGATTTCTCAGGTGCACCCGCTGCCGCAAGCACATAACAGGCATAGACGGTTTGACTTAGCCTATAACTATCCGCTTCTTGATTCGGTCTGTTGAGACTGCCACCGTTTCTGGCTTGCCTTCTCAATCCTTCTAACATCCTGTAATAAACCAGGTCGGACACCTTGTAACCTGCTTTTCGTGCTTCAACAAGGAAGTGTGAAGCATAGATACTGCTCCAATTGTTGATGTGAGTCCTCCCTTGCCAATATGCAAAATGATGCTCCGGTAGCAGCATATCTTCCAACCTTGTAATCCCCGCATTGATGTATTCGTCAATTTTTCCCTCCTCTGCCAGCATCGGCTCAACGATACGTGCAAGATCGCTAAGATAGAGTAACGGGAAGACCCGACTCGTCGTCTGTTCTAAACAGCCGTGGGGGTATTGTATGAGATACCGAAGACCACCAGCGAATCTAAGGGTAGGAAGCGGGGACACCGTCAACATGAATTCAGATGTATCAGGTCTAATGTTTGAAGGAAAGATGAAATCTGCTGGCGCATCCTCTCTAACGATACCTTGTCCTGTCTTTGTTACAGGTGGTGCTGCAGAACGGAGCGGAAGACGCATCGGGGCAAATTCTATCTCCTCACCATTACCAGACGCGGATAGATTGAACGTAGCGATACCGACTGCATCCTGTGCAACTACATCAAAAAATACCTGTCCCTCCTTACCCGCTGCGACCTGTATCTGTTTCTGTAAAGAAGACCCTTGAACAAGAACCGTACGATTGTTAGAACCGTCTTCCATTATGAGTTTTATGGGACCGGACGCCTGTAACCTCACATTGAATTCACCGATATTATCAGTACCGTTATAGATGGAAACAGGGACGCGAATCTGATCGCCGCCAGTGAGAAAGCGCGGGAATGTCGGTGTCAGAATTACCGGATCACGCACTTTGATCTCTTCAGTTGCTGAACCAAAATCTGCACCAGCATAAGCAACTGCCATTATACGTAAGGAACCGTTGAATTGCGGTATCTTGAAACGCACGGTACCAGTTCCATCTGCATCCGTCTCCATCATACCTGACCAGAGGGATACAGACATCACCCGAACAGCGGAATCCGTATTCAACCGACTTTGCCTTTTCGCTGCAAGTGATTCTTGTCTTGCAGTACCGAGACGGGCAAAATTCGGTGCGCGTGTCCTTCTACTGAGCACTGCAGAATCAGCCTCAGCCACCATATAAGCCATTCCTGCAACTAACGCTTCCTGTTCTATCAATTGCCCACGCGACGCACGTTTTGGCGTAGTCGTTACCAATTTCATCAAATCAGGAAGTGATTCAATCGGTTTAATAGGAAATTGATGGTCCCTTGTAATCGCATTATGAAATTCATAAGAGATTGTATTAAGTCTTCTCTGTTGATAGAAACGTGCATGCGGATCCGGGGTTTGCGTCCCCGTCAATTGCAGGATTCCTTCATCAACAGCAGCAATTGTGACTCTATAGGATTGTCCCTTCCTCTCACCACTCACCCGATACTTTATGTCAACTTCACGATTAGGTCGTATCTGTTCAGGGACATCAAGTTCCACCTTTAACCGATGTGCTTCTGCATCAATTTTCAACGGGATAATACCGAATGCACGGGCGGGGGCGTCCTTCTCCAAAGATGTCGTAGAACGTATGAGCATGGCAGAGAGATAGACGTTAGGCGCGTAACCATCCTCAACTGGAATTGTCAATGTTTCTGTGTTCTCTTTAACAGTGATTGTTTGATGACTCAGCACCTTTTCACGTTCAATCGTTAGCAACACTTTGCCAGGGAAAGGGGGTTTGATCTGGAGTTGTGCCTTTTCACCTGGACGATAGGCATCCTTATCAAGTGTCATATCCAACGTATCAGGATTATCTAATGACCACGGAACACCACCCCATTCTGAGACATAAAAATCAATATGAGTTTTGGCACCACTATCAACATCTTCAATATCCACGCGATGGACACCATAATTAACAGGGGTATAGCTGAAATCAGCGATCTCGACATCAGATTCTAATGTAAAGGTTTCCAGTTCTATAACCTCAGGACTGTTCTGTCTACGCCATCTATGCCAATTCTCGACAGCATATATTGTAGCCTTCAAAGTTCGTCCAGCAGTTGCTTTTCCATCTGTATCAAGTGAAATATAGTTGAATACAACCTCTTCATTTCGCTTTACCGTTCCTGCTTCCGGGCGTTTGATGCCGACATAGTGGGAATATGGATGGACAGTAAACCCTTTTGATGCAGTAACTGACCGTCCACCGAGTTCTTGGACAGTTGCCATAACATAACCACTCAGAGAAGATGGAGGTTTAAGACCTTCAGGTAGTGTGAACTGATAGGTTGCTATGCCATCAATGTCTGTTACTGCTTGGTCAAAGTATACTGTGTCAAAACTGAAACTACGGTTTGGATCGAAGAAGATGAACGAATCCCACGCCTCGGGGGGTCTATAACGCACCTGTTGAAGATTGTAATAACCACTCACTTTTCTACCGACTGCTGGTGTCCCGAAAAGGTTTTCAGCCTTCACATCTATCGTAACCTCATCATCTAACATATAGGAGTCTTTATCTGCTTCTACCGAAACTTTCATGCGGTCTGGTATGAACTCCTCCACTTGAAAACTGGCATATCCGATCTGTTTTTCACCTGTCCACATTTTAACAGTATACCAACCTGTTGGTGTATAGGCGGGTAGTGGAATATCAACTTCACACGTCCCTTCATCATCAGTCTGTTCTTGATATTCCTTGAATGTGGCATTCTGTGGATTAACAATCTCAATCCGCACGGGTAGCGACTGGGGAGTTGTGCTATTTTGACCCCGAACAATTCCGATGAGATGTGCTGTTTCTCCGGGACGATAAACCCCGCGATCGGTGTAAAGATACGCCTCATGTCCCTCAACTAAATAGGGAACACCCCCAACATTGAAACTGTGTGTTTGCATTTGGTGCCGCTGTAGTTGCAATAAAGAGAAATCGTCTCCCTTCTCAGCAGTAATCAGGAATTCAGGATTATCTTTGAGCATCTCTGACTCTAAAGTCAGTTTAACGAAACCCGCATCATCGGTATTTCCAGAAAGCAAAGCCTTCTTATCACGATTATTTATCAGTTGAACCTTCGCCTTCTGAATCGGCTCTAAAGAATCAAGTGAATTGACCCAAACATATAAATCCTTGTCAATTCGTTTCACAACGATACCCAGGTCTGTAACAACAACCAATTGCTCAGCATAGCCTGACTGACCACTATCAGCATGGACGACCACCTTGAAAATACCGGCGTGGTTATCCTTCAGATAATCCTTTAGCGATAGCGGTGTGATGATCTCTTCGTTTAGTTTTGACTCGATAATGAGTTCACCTTGATGTATCAGTGCCGGTAAACTGGAAAGATAAACCTTTGCTATGCCGATGCCGACGCGTTCCAGATTCGTAGTCGCAACGTCGAGTTTCAACGCTCCCTTTCTCGGCAAGAAAAATGTGTTATCCGTAAAACGGATACCCCGATATAAGTCTGGCACTGTTAATCTCTTCACAAAAGTGTCTCTTAATATACTCCCATCTTCAGATGCAATGCCGTTTTTGATATTGACTGTATAATTGGCACGATGTTCGTAATCTGCATGTATTTCTAATTGACGATAGTTGACCGCCAACTGAAACGGAATTTCTGGTTCAATACTTATATTTTCTTGAAACATCTCAAGGTTGAGCTGTGAAGAGAAACGTATATTGATAAACAGCTTACCATCCCGCTGTTGAAAGTCTGACCGATCAGTCCGGAGCTCTCTTATATTTTCCAGTTGTATGGGTGCAACACTCGGTTCTTTAAGTCCAATTTCTGCGCCATAACATTTAAATCCTTCTGCGATTTTGACTTGTAGATAACGTCCTTCAAGTAGTGGTGGTATATCTCCGATTTCTATTAACACAGTTCTTGTCGTAGGACTCTGTTCTTGGAAACTGTAAGGTATTTCATCCCCTCTGCCTGATAGTATTGAAAGATGCTTCTCTAAACCAGCAATGGCGACTGGATAGTTAAAAGTTATGGTTGCAATAGCCTTCGCTTTTTTCAGTTCTTTATCATACTGGAAACCGATCTCGGCTTTCTCTACCTTAAAAGGTGGTGTTGGATAAGTGAACTTTCGTAAGCCAACAAAAGCATAATTGGCAGAAGGGCTCAGTTTTGATGAGAGTTCAAACGAATAATTAACACCCGGTGCCAATGCACTCTCTAAAAAGATCCCAATCTGATTGCGTGCTATCCATCTCGCTTTTCCTTGAAGCGCAGGTGTAATCTGAATCGCATCGTCTGGTAAATCCGTATAAAGCGATTTACCCGCAATGACGCTTTTCGTAAGGGTTATAACAAAATCTGCCATGCTATCATGCTGGGTCCCACGTCTGAAAGATTCAACACTGAATTCTGTTTTTTCTATCTCTTGTGCATAAACAATCTGTCCTGAAATGCATAACGCGATACTTATGATACTTGAACAACAATACAAGGCGATGATGATTTTTTGAGAAACGCTATATTTCATGGGGATGCCTCCTGAGTTGCGAGAATGGAACGAAGATATTCTATCTATAAGATTAGGTCATACGACTGACATCTGTTGTGAGGATTAAAGCAATTATTATGCCAACAAATACTGCGGTGAATCTTAGGGTTTTAGAAATTACCTGCACCAATTTGTGCATTAGTGTTGGTTTACGTGCAAACTTCCGACCAACGCTTTTATTGAACGCATATCCGCTTTTTCAAGATAGGTTTGGATACCTTCCACAACTTCGATTGACGCTTTCGGATTGACAAAATTGGCTGTGCCGACTGCAATTGCGGATGCACCAGCGATAAAAAACTCCACTGCGTCTGTTGCGTTCATAATTCCCCCCATCCCAACAATCGGAATGGAGACGTTTTTATAGACCTCCCATACCAATCTTAAAGCGACAGGTTTAATGGCGGGACCAGATAAACCCCCTGTAACATTAGCAAGTTCCGGTTTGCGTGTCTCTGCGTTGATTGCCATACCGAGCAAGGTATTTATTGCAGAGAGTGCATCAGCCCCACCGTCTTCAACAGCACGCGCAATAACAGTAATATCGGTCACATTCGGCGATAGTTTTACCAATAGCGGTAGATCTGTTTTTACTTTTACCTCTTTTACAAGCTGATGTGCTAACGTTGGGTCTACACCGAAACTCATGCCGCCACAATCCAAATTCGGACAAGAGATGTTGAGTTCCACGCCAGCTACACCATCTGCTTCGCTTAACTTCTCAACAACTATTAGGTATTCGGACACCGTCTTACCACAGACGTTGACGATGACAGGAACATCAAAATCGCGTAGATAGGGTAATTTCTCTGTAATAAAACCATCTACACCGACATTTTGCAGCCCAATTGCATTGAGCATACCCGATGGAGTTTCCATAATTCGGTTCATCGGATTGCCTTGCCACGGGACACTTGTAACACCTTTAACAACAACCGCACCGAGTTTGTTCAGGTCAACGAAACTTGCGTATTCACTACCATACCCGAAAGTTCCTGAAGCCGTCATCACCGGATTCCGCATCCGAATCCCACCGATATTCACGCTGAGGGGAGAATTTTGTGTATCCATTGTGAGTTAATAATAGCAGGTCATATTCAATATTTCAAGATAACCCTTTTATTCTTCATTCTCCGATGCTATTCTGGCGTTTATTTTTAGATCATTATAAGGTTTACCCTCTTCATCTGTAAACCGCATATAGAATCCCCAGCTCATTTCCTCATTGCAGACCTTGACGAGAATGGTGTTTTCACCTGCTTTTAGTGTGACAGGAACAATATCTGTGTCAACAACACCCCATCTACCCATTTCAAAAGCATACACCTGTTCACCGTTTAACCATACTTTTGCTTGGTCATCACTTCCGATACGGAGTTGTACTTCGCGTTCATCAGGTGAAGTTACGGTTGTCCACGTATATGACACAAGCCATTCGTCATTCCTACCGAAATCGATGAATCCGTTAAAAGCGTCATCAGTGTGTTTTTTCCAACTGATCTTCCCATTAGATCCATCGTATTGAGCGTTTCTGTCAATCTGTAGGGTATCTTCGGGGATGTAAGCGGTATTGTACCCTATGCCTGCTGTGTTATCAAACGGACCGAGAACTAACCACTGTTTTTCATGGATGATACCGGTTTGTAGAATCTGCTCCATAGCTTTATCGTGCATGTCATTCTTATCGTAATATTCTGCCCATCCTAAGTTGACATTGACATGGAAAGTTGGTTCAGGAGGCGGTGCATTCAGCAGCGCATCAGCAGATTTATAGTGCAGATCATCATAAGGAATACCGTCTACATCGGTAATTCGGAAGTAAAAATCATAATCTGCACTCCCATTACAAATCTTGACAAGGATAGTGTTTTCTCCCTGTTTTAGAGTTGTATTAATTGTGTATCGGTCAAATATTGCAGCTCTGGTTCTATCATGCCTGAACACCAGTTTCCCATTTAGCCAGATTGCACCTTGGTCATCACTGTCAAACCGTATGATGATATCGCGTTCATCTGGAGAGACAACAGTACCCCATACATAAGATGCACTCCCTTCAGTGTCACCTGTAAAAACATAATGTCCATCTAATGAACGATATTTTGATTTTTTCCAACTAATTAATTCCCCTTTACCATAGTATTGTGCAGTCGTGTCTATTTGTGTTGTTTCCTCTGGAATATAAGCATTTAGCACACCATAAGCATCAATATTATCAAAAGGACCAAGTGTTATCCAATTTGTTTCAGGAACAAGTCCGGCTCTCAAGGTATAGTTTATCGCCTTTGCCTTTTCGCCTTTATTACTATAATAATGTGCGATTTTACGGTAACCGTTTGCACGAGATGTAGAACTTTCATCAGAAAAAGTGTCTAAGAGCTCATCCAACATCTGTTCAAACCTTTCTTTGTCATCAGCATACTGACTACTGTCAGTTACTCTATCCCAAACGCGTTCATAAGCAGACACTGATGAAACAAGTGAGAATGCCTGTTTAAAGTACTTTATAGCATCATCAAAGTTTTCGTTTGCAATACATGTTTGAGCAAAGGTTGTTGGATAGTAGAAACTTGAGCTTGAATCGGTCTGTATAGCAAGTTTCGCGAAGGTATGTGCGGTTTTTGGAAAAAGTCCTTTTTCAAGAAGGTCTTCTGCAAAAATGCGATAGTAATATGCGTTGTCGTAGTATAGATTATTTTGCCGTATCTTTAGCCACTGTGTATAGGCATGTTCGGATTTTTCTGTATCACCCAATTCATTGTAAAGATTTCCTAATAGAGCGTATAAGACATGACTCTTTAGCATCTTCGGTTGCATCTCTTCAAGTATTGCCAATCGCTTTTGCTGATGCGCTTCTTCAGGGTAAAGTCTGATTATTTCTTGGATAGCGGACTCGTGTGAATTTAATGATAGGGTGCATCTAACGCTTGACGATAGGTCCGTTCAACATCGGAAACCTGATCCACTTTTTTGTAAGTTTTTGCTAATAGGTCATAGTTTTGATAGTTGGCAGGTTCAAGCGCAATTGCCTTTTTGTAAGCAGAAATTGCCTTCGTCAATGCTTCACTATTTACTTTTTCAAATATCGGACGTTTGTATGATTCAAGTTTTGCGTTACCTATGCGTTTACCGTGGTTTTTGTTCGGTGTCGTATCAAAGATCAGTCCGTTCTTTTCTTGGTCAAATTTCCAATATCCGCATAAGCCTTCTTCATCACCGTTCAGTTGTGTATTCATATCAGCGCGGATCTGTTTCTGAGTACGAGCAATGTTCCAGATTCGCACCTCATCAATCTGCCCGACAAAAACACCGTGCGCCGGATGAAAAATCTCATGCGTCCAACCGATTCGCAGCGGAAGTGTGCTTTTATGGATTCTGTTCTGTCCTTTGTAATTATTATGACTGACTTCAATGCCATTAATGAAAAGTTTGATATAATTGCTTTTTGCATCAATGACGCCAGCGATATGTGTCCATGTATTTAGTTTTATAGTTCCCGGTGGTGCAAAGATTGAGACATCATGTAAGCCTTGTGGTGACGAGGCAAATTGAATTCTACCATCATTTATGAGTTGTAGCGTGTAGCTGCGTAGTTTAAATTCTGGGTCCCATTCATCACCTCTAAAAATAATAGGCATGTAACTGTTTGAATATTCTGTTGGCTTCATCCAAAAAGAAATTGTCACCTGTTGTGTGATATTGTTTAAAGTTACACTATCGTTGATTTCAACGAAACTTCGATTTCCGCTGAGTGTAAGTGCTGTATCTTCAAGTACTTTAACAGTTTTCCGTTTCTCTGTAGATAGTATTTGAAAAAGGTCTCCGAGCTTCTTTTGCCATTGTGGATTATAGGGTTGTAGTTCGCTTAATTTCTCATAATGTTCAATAGCTAATACGGTTTGTTCGGTAGTTTCATAAGCTTCTGCAAGGGTCTGTCTTGTGTTGGTATCGTTTGGGTTTCTATCAATCTTTTCCAGATACTTTGGTATCCATTTTTCAAAGAGATTTGCGGTTTTAGCAATCTCAGAGATAGCGGCATTCGCTCTTGATCGTATGTTATAATTTCTGGCACCGTTGGCAAGGTCTTGATATATTTTAACAGCTTCTTCATAATTTTCTTTATTGTGATAACTCTTTGCCAGTATTTCATGTAGAATATCAATAAATGTGCTTTGAGAATTACTACTGTTATTGTCAATGGCAGTTTTTGCGAATTTAATTGCAGCATCATACAATTCATTCTCAAAGCACTTAGAAGCAAGCGAACCGAGAAACCACATATCATTACTGCTATTCTCTTGATCGAACGTTTTTTCAGCCTCTCTGAAGGATTTTTGCGCCAATCCCTTTTGTCCACTGCTATTATAGGCATCCCCAGCAGCATAGAGAAACGTTAAATTATCGGGTTGAATTTGGAGAAGTTTCTGATAGATATCAGCGGCTAATGAATAGTTCTGTTCACGCAAATAGATTTTTGCGAGTAATTCAAGAACACCAACATTTTCTGGATCCTCATTTCTCTTATTTTCAAAAAGAGTTTTTAAAGTCTCCAGTTTTCCAGAATTACTATAAGCATATATTAGATCATTACGAGCATTTTCTTCCTTACTTCTATATGTAATGGTTCCGCTACTGGAATTTGAAATTCGGTCTGGACTGCCAGAAACGAGCGTATTTTCAAAGATTTCTAAAGCCGCTTCGTTTTCACCAAGTTTAGCATATACCGCAAGTATTTCATTATTGATACTATTTCGATCGTAGGTGTCGGTAGTCAAATCATGAGCTTTCTTAAAAGCATCAACCGACTTTTGCAATTCACCATTTTTTAGATAGATTTGTGCTTGTTCTCTTTGCATGACAAAGGTCATAGTGCCTTCTTCCTCAGCCACTTGCAGCACATCTTCTAATTTGCCTTGATAACGATACAAATTTATCAAATCCGCTTCTGAGTTTTCTCTTTCCCACTGTGATGTCGTGAATTGGATTGCCTTTTTGTAAGCGTTTTCAGCGGCTTCTAAGTTATCAGTCCGTAGGTATAAGTTTGCCATATCAAGATGAATTTGTTTATCTCCCGCAGCAAATTCCAGGGATTTTTCATAGTTTGCGAGAGCTTCATCAATCCTATCATCGTCAGCATATAGTTTAGCGAGTCTCACATAATGGACGTTAATTTCTGGTTCGGCTTGTATATATTTTTTGGATAGTTCTAAGGCATCCTTTAATTTCCCGGCAGATACAAGACTATTGACAAGTCCGTCCTGAAATTTGGTATTTTCTGGGTCAGCGTTCAGTAGGGATGTCCATGTTTCAGAAGCCTTTTCATGTATATTCAAACGTGTGTAAAGTCTCGCGAGTTCAGAACGCGATGCAAAGTCTTCAGGGGTGGATGTAGCAATGCGCTCGTATATACTTATCGCTTTTGCTACTTGTCCGAGTTGTGTGAGTTCATCTGCAATTGCCCTTTGCAGCCCGATATTCAATGTCTGTGTCTGTTCAAAGATCTGTTTTCTTGAAGCGAGATCACCCCGTTTTTGTATTGTATCAATGTACATTCTTTGTGCATAGTCGCGATCCCACCAGTCTGCTGCGAGGTCATTGATGATTCCTGCCAAGATGGTTTCAGCATCATTCCACATTTGGTATTTCATGTATGTTGAAGCCAATCTTCTTCTCTCATATATATCTGCTCCGTCATCTTGCATAGTTTGGACATTACCCATTTTGCGAAATGCGTTTTGTGCTTTTTCCAATTCGCCGTTTGCAACATAAGCTTCTCCGAGTTTGTTGTAGCAACTAACGACACTCCATGAGTTTTCTTGTTCAAGTTTTCTTGCGACTGCCTCAAGTATTTCGGTTTGAAGTTCATGTCCATCACATGCATTGGCCAGATTATACAATCTTTGTGTACTAACTGATGTTAGGTAATTGTCTATCAGTTGATTGACGTGTGTCTTTGCGCCATCAATATCCTCATCCATGAGTTTCATTCTTGCCACAACATATAGGAGTGACGTGTTTGATGGATTCTGAATTAGTTTTGCATCGTATTCCACAATGAGTTTCTTTAATTCTTCATTCTTCTTATAGAGGTTAGCAAGTCTTTGAAGATGTGTTACATTGATGTTGGTGATATCCTGCTTATCTATCTTCTCCCGCATGTATTGAATTGCTTTTTCTGTTCCACTTGCTATTTCATGGAATTCGGCGATTTTTAATTCAAAAGAGCTCAACGTCATGCCAGTCTTATCCTGTTCATACATCTCTGTCAAAAACTGAATTGCTTTTACAGGCTCCCCATTCTTAGCATATATAGTTGCCAATTCTTGATAGTAGTACCCACGATTCGGTTGAACTTCAAGGATCCTTTCAAATAATTCAATTGCCGCTTCTGTTCTTTTTTCTGCAAGACATCGGCGTGCAACAGCTACCGTAAATGCATTTCCATAATATCTACCAACAGGTTGGATAATCTCTTTTGTTAACGTAACCAGTTCATCTATTTTACCTGAATGAACAAAAGCATCTATTGCATCTTTATAGTTGTAGTCAAGTATGGATGGATCTCTTTTGAAAAGTATTTTGTAGTGTGGGATTGCGTCTTTGGCTTTATCGCTTCGCTCAAGCATCTGGACATAACGGAGGCGGGCGTTAATGTCCTTTGGACGTAGTTTGAGCGCTGCTTCAAATGCTTCTGAGGCTTTTTGTATCTTATTTGTTACTTCATAAAACATAGCTAATTTGAGTTGTGCATTGAATGACGTTGGGTTATTCTGTGCATCCTCAATAATCTTGGTTTCCCTTTTCTTTTTTTCCTCTACATTACCGACTAAACTATTCGCTTGATTAAAGTTCCATGTTGACATCAAGCGTCCATATTGATCAGGTCTATTAGCGAATTTTAATGCGCGTTCCGCTAATATGGCGGCATCCTGTCCTCTGCCAAGGTCCGCCAAATGGTCTCCGAGGTACATCAGAAAGTTTGGGTTGGACTGAGTCAGTGCCAATGTCATAGCTTTTTTGGCAGCAGCGATTGCATATTGCGTGAAACCCGATTCTTGAAGCGTGATAGAGAAGTCATAAAGTTCCTGTGAACTGATAGGAGAGTTTAACAGGTTGTTCATGACTTCACGCAAAGTAATTGTATCACCTGTATGTATGGCGAGTTGGAATATCAGATCGTAGTATTGTCGACGGTTTCTCGGCTCGGACTCTGCCAGGTCTTCAAGCATGGTTAGTGCAACCCTGTATTTTCCGCTTTGAATTGAGATGTAAGCAATGTTTAGTTTTAACGTTAAGTCATCTGAAAACGCATTGTGAAGCGTAGAGAGAATCTGTCGCGCCTTATCCTGATTGGCATCCCACCAATAGCAGTAACTGAGGGCTAATCCAGGATAGATACGGTCTCTACCTTTTGCGGTGTCAAGCTGCTTTTGCAGTTTTGTGTAGAGTATTTCCTGTTGATTCCGTATCCACACCTCACGGAAAATCGACTTAAGGTAGTTCAATCGTTCAATAGTAAAATATGCTGTTGGTACAGGGTAAGTAGAGTTGAGACGGTTATAAGAACCGTAGTAATAGTATGCTAACTGTGCAAGTGCAGCAACACGTCTGGGATTTATAGTAGTCGGTTTCGTTCTTTCAAGGAAGGTCCAAAGAACGTCCATTGCTTTTTCAGTGTTTCCCTGTTTAATGTACGCATCAGAGAGTTCTTCAAAAAGTAATCTATATTCTCTCAGTTGCTTATGTGACGGTGATGGTAGATTTGTCAGAATTTCTTCTGCTATTCCTGTTCTATCATTTATTAGGAAAGCATCAACTAACTTTGCTAAGGCTTTGAGATCGGTGATTTTTACATCTTCCATTTCGTTTATGAGTTTTGTTGCGTCCTCTTTCTTGTCTTCATTATGGAGTAATGTGGCATATTCTGCAAGATAGCGAGTCCGTACAGTAGGGACTAAACCGGGTATATCGTCAATTGCTTTCTTTACTGATTCATAATTTAGGTTATCCTTCAATAGCAGCTGCAACCGAAGGGGTTGATATGCTAAATCATTGGGTGAAATATCTATCAACTTTTCTATGATAGTTTGTGCCTGTTCTTTTCGCTGTATCAAAGTATAGAATCGTGCTAAAGTCTCAAGTGCTTGGACATCAGTTGGGTTTGCTTGAACATCATCTTCAAAATGTTGAATGAGTTCAGTTAGTCTTCCAAGCTGCTGTGCAATTGTAGTTAAGTGCACGAGTGCCCCTACTTGTGCTTCTTCAATAGTTTTCGGCATCCATTGCACATTTCTTCCAGCAAAAGTGGGTCTACTCTGTATTTCACTGATAGTATTTTGAGAAATCGCGAATTTGTTAAAGGCAATACCTGGGATGGAAGAATAGTTATAGATTTCACTATATCTTGTATCCTGTTTTGCGGTATTTTCTGCCGTTTCGGACATATCCAGTATGCGGTAGAAGAAGGTCTGTGCGCGTTCTGGTTCATTCATTCCAACTAACAACACACCCAACCTGTAAAGTGGCAGATGTGCGTCAGTTCCAGAAATCTTTTCAGATGCGCGTTCGAGAACAAGAAAAGCCTCTTCGGACAATCCGTAACGTAGTAAAAGTGCAGCGAGTTTCACTTCCGCCTCAAGTGTTTGGTTCTTTGCGTGAAGTAATTTCGTCCAAGCTTGTATTGCTTCTTGTTCACGTCCAGCATCAAACAGTAACTCACCCAATTTCTGTTGGTGATCTGGGTTTGGGGCAACTTTCACAAGGCGTTGTTGATATGTCAGTGCATCTTGCATATCACCTAAATCAGAACTGATTTCTACTAATTTGGATAGGAGTTCAGGATTTTCACGTTGTTTGTTTAGACCTTGTGCTAATTGGAAACGTGCTTTCGGCAGGTCCCCTTCCATACGATGAATTTCAGCAAGGGCAAGGATAGGTGCTACCCAGGAAGTGTTTGATTTTGCTAACTGCTTCAGTTTTTCCTCAAATTCATCACGTCTACCCATGTCATAATATACATCAGAAAGCGGTTTAACAAGAGCAAGTTTGTCGTGAATAATATCGCTTAAGTTCCAACATCGCCAATACTGTGCAATTGCTTCCTGAAGTTTTCCTGAGAGTTTATAGACCTTTGCTAATTCTATGCGCGTGTCAATCGCTTCTGGTCGTAATCGGATTGCTTGTCTCAAACTGTCTATAGCGGCATCATAGTCTTTTGACTGCGTGGCAATTTGTGCCAGAAGTTTATGACCTTCTGGATTACGAGGACTATTTGCAATTACCTGTGTTGCAGCAGTTGTTGCTGATTCATAATCTAACACATCTAAATAAGACTTTGCGATATTCGCGTGGTATTCACGAGCGTTTGCGCTGTCAATCTCAATTAGTTGGATGTAAATGGCGTTTGCGTCATCCCGTCTACCTTGGCGATTATAGACCGTAGCAAGCCATCGATTCACACCGACATCATTCGGTTTCAGTTTCTTGGCATTCAATAGTACTTCTAATGCATAGGTGATATTACCCAGTTTGAGATACATCTTTGCAATCTGTTTTTGATGTAAGAATTTCTGTTCAGTAGTTAAGTTCTGTTTCTGAAGTTCAGTTTCCAGCTTTTTGATATTTTCTTGAAGCGTGCCTTGTTTTCTGTAAAGTTCGATTCTTTTGTCATCCATTTTTTCAGCAAAAAACGCATTAGGGGCAAGTTTCATTGCAGCAGTGTATTCAGTAAGCGAGGCA
Organism: Candidatus Poribacteria bacterium; assembly: GCA_022828145.1. Taxonomy (GTDB): domain Bacteria; phylum Poribacteria; class WGA-4E; order WGA-4E; family WGA-3G; genus MSPOR6. The sequence goes on from JAJEJA010000019.1 coordinate 67,734, forward strand.
TCATAATTTCCACTTTCCAAATAGTATTTTGCTAAAGCCTCACGATATTTGTATTCTTCTGGCATCAGCTCAACTGCTTTTTCAATGGCGGCGACAGCTTCAGTCATAAAATGTTTTGCTTTTAACAGTTGTGCAAGCCGATCATAATTTGCAGCGGTTGCTTTTTCATCTGCGACCATCTGATTCCATGTCTCAAGTGCTTTCTCTCTGTTTCCTTGTCTCAGGTAAAAATCGCCGAAATATTCAATATAATCCAGATTGTTTGGTGCAAGTGAGATCGCCTTTTCATACTGATTTTCCGCATCATCTATCCATTCATGTCCTGTATATATTTCTGCTAAAATGAGATGTGTAGTTGGGTTGTTAGGGGAACGGTCAATCATGCGTTGATATACATTTTTTGCTTTCTGCTGATTGCCAATTTGCAGATATAGTTCGCCGAGTTCACGGTAAATACCGAAATCGTCGGGGGATTGTTCGCTGAGAACTTCGTATTCCGCGGCAGCATCGTCAAACTTTTCAATGTTTCGGAGTGTTGCTATAAGATTAAGTCTCAGATTTGTGTCTGTAGGTGCAAGTTCAATCCCTTTTCTATATGTGCTGATACCATCTTCGATCTGTTGGTTTTCAATATAGGCTGCTGCCAGCAAAGCAAGGAGTTCAGGTTCATTTGGTGTTGCCTGAAGTTTTTCTTGATAATACTGAATGAGCCCTTCCCAATTACCATCTGCGGCAAAAATGCCGATGATACGGTGTTGTAGGTCTTTACGCAGCCAATTTCCTGGGACTGTCAACGACAATGCCGCATCAAAACTCTCTATTGCTTTCTGAAAATCCCCTTTCGCTTCATGTATGTTACCGATTTCCCTATGGCTCAAACAGACTCTATAGGTATCCTCTTTTTTCAGTTGAATAATGGCATTGTATTGTGATATTGCCTGTGAAAAAAGTTCTTGTTCAACGAAGAGTTCCGCGATTTCAATTCGGGCAAAGATGTCATCAGGATCAAGTTCGGTAGTCTTTTTCCATGCTTGAATTGCCTCATCAACTTTATCGCGCTGAAAGTATGCATATCCAAGTGTTTTATATATTTCGATTAACTCTTCTGGAGGAACATTCTGTTCTTGTACAGATAATTGTGTTGCGGTAATTAAAACTGGGATAGCTTCTTCACTGTTTTGAAGTGTGGCATAGAACTTACCCAATGCGAAATGTGGATAGTAGTTTTCCGGTTTGAGTTCCACCGCCCGTTGATATGCCTTTACAGCATCAATGTCTTTACCAAGCCGTTTATATAGGTGTCCTAAAATGAGATGAAGGTTAGGGTCGTTAGGATTTACTTGTACTTCTGCCTGATAATCATTTAGCATTGCTTCTAAACCAGAACCTTCAAGGTAAAACTGGTAGACGCGGTCAAAAGTACTTCCCTCTTTGGGTTTTTGGTAAAGTAGCTGTTTATAACGTTGTATGATTTTCTCATCATTTGTAGCATCTTGCGCGATACAGATTGTAATTACAGAAAGTGGCACTAGAAAAAGGCATATAGAACAAACAATAATTGAAATGTATCCTCGTTTAGACATTCAAAAACCTCCACGTTCACTCAACTAAAGGGACCTATAGTAATTTAGATTTCCTTCCTTATATTTCTCAAATGTATTAACCTCGATTAAATCGTGCAATGCATTGTAGACCGACGTATTATAATCTATTAGTTTGTTTTCTCCACCATCTTTTTTCAAGTGATATTCCTCTACTTCTTCCCTAATATCCTTACCCGTTACCCACGCTGGAAAAGTCAAGTGATTTGTAAGGATGTCTCTGATAATTGGTTCGCTGAGAAGTTTCCCTTCATGTTCGTAAGTTTTAGCCAAATTCAAAAAATACCTCCTGTGATCGGTGTTTTATCTAAAATGATATAACAGACATAACACTCAAATGTAAAGTCTATGATTGTTTTGTAATAGATGTTATATTTAAGGGAGTGAACGATAATAACTAAATGTAATTATAGCAAGGATTGATAGGAATTTCAACCAGAAATCAGTGGGAGGGTGGCATTTTAATTTGACAACGTGGGAACTGTGTTTTACACTTGATTAAATCACGATACTTCAGTAGAGAGTGCGTCACCCGCACTGCATGGCGCGGACTCTACTCATCTGCGGACTCTACTCATATCAGGTGCCACTTAGGAAGTGTTGTGTGTAAGGAGTTGCATACTACACCCTTCAACTAATGAACTCATATTGAGTAAAACCTAAAGATGTAGTCTAATAAGGATAGAAAGGATATAAAATATGTCCCTTTCAATCTATATCAGAAATCCAATCACTTTATGAAGGGTGTTATTATGGCAGCTGAAACCCAAAAGCAACCGAGATATAACGGGATTCCTAAGCAGGTTACCCTTAAGAATTTTAATCGTTATATCAAACCCCATTTGTTAAAACGCATGAAAGGGCCAAAACCAAAACTTTCCTCTTACAAGATCTTCAACTACATCCTCTATGTTTTACATACGGGTATTCAATGGAATCAACTCCGAACAAAACGTAATGAACTGCATTGGTCTAATGTCTATAAATGGCACAATCGTTGGTCTAAAGATGGTTCTTATCAGAAACTTTTTGAAGCGTCTGTCATACATCTGCTTGATACCGATCAACTTGACACCTCTCAACTTCATGGCGATGGTTCAAATACTGTCGTAAAAAAAGAGGAGACGGCACCGGATATTCAGGACACAAACATCAAAAAGGTGAAAAAGAGTTGATCATCACCGATAACGAAGGGTTTATCATCGGACCTATGACTCTCAAACCAGTCAACGAACATGATACAACGATTTTGCTCGAAACTTTCATTGATTTCATAACCTTTAGTCATCGCATTGGTACGGCTATCAGTGGTTCTGCTCTAACCCTGGATTCAGGTTTTGGCGCAAAGGTGAATCATAAGTTTATCAAAGAACAAGGGTTGCTCCCGTGATTTATCCGAACCGTCGAAATGCCAAAGAACCTATTGTCATTGCGCACAAGTTCCGTTGGTTCAACAAAGATATCTACAAAGACCGATATAAAGTAGAGCGTACATTCGGTTGGCAAGATACTTATCGGAAACTTGCACTTAGCTATGATAAACTCAAGGAAACCCGTTTGGGTTTTCGTAATTTAGCATATTCAATGATAAACTATAGGGTTACTTTCAACAATTCGTAAATGTTACTCGCTTAGAGTTCTATCAAAAATCTCATTTTCAGTCAAAGTTATAGTGAGAATGTCAGATAAAGACGCATATCATTTATACTAAAATAGAAATAAAAACATCCTGATAAACATTAATTATGCAGGTTTTCGAATTTAATTTGCTTTTTTAATGAAATATATAGTATAATCTATAGTTACTTATAGACTTTTATTTACACTTAAATTAGTTATTAGTATAAATTATCCAACTGCAACCTAATTTGTCACATACGCAGTACAATTGCAAAAATGTTACTCGCTATGAGTTCAATTATTGTCTATAGAATTAGTGGCAAAATGTACAATTTAATAGCATTAGTGTTCAGTTTGCTCAAAATCATAAAATGTTTAATACCCTAACGGAGGACATTGTGAAGAAATATATTTTTATTACCCTAATTGGCTTAATTGGATTAATGTATTTTATTCCCAGACAACTAAACTCACACATTTATGATGAAAATGGTGATTTTGCACATCCCGCATCTGGAGATGCATACGCACAGGATGAAGGATTTGGTGACGACATCGGATTCGCCTTCGGGAGAGTTGAATCCTGGGCACATTACAAATTCCCGATGGCTACAGGACTCCATTCTGCATATATTGATAACTATTCAGGTGGACTACCAGATTGGCCGAAAAAACTTAAAGGACTTCGTTTCTACTGTGACTTTTATAGTAAAGTTTATCGTAAAGAACATGGGATTACCGTGTTTGAGGATAGTGATGAGTGGCATGATGATGGTTACTTAGATTCATACTTTTCTAATGATCCTAATGACCTTCCTGGTTATTGGTGGGTAGACTACAAACACCTCGATTTTGACCTCACTGATGAAGCATGGGGTAAATACACCCTTGAAGCAGATTCTTTCCTTATTGCCAGATTTAACGTTGATGGAGAAGGCGGCCGTGAGCAGGATGATTGGCGCGCTGAAGCCATACTTGAAAAATTCGAACATCGAGAAGAGAATTTAGGGATAGACGATTGGTAAACCTTTGATAACTGAATAGGATGTATCATATTACCAAATACCCTACTCCTTTCAGTCAGTGCGCGGAATTCCGCGCACTGACAAATACACCTATTAGAAATATTCTAACAACAATAACTAAGGAGCAACCATGACATATAGTCTCTTAAAAAATACATACACATTTATATTCTTAAAAGTAGTAACTAATCTGATCCTATGCTCCCTTGTTGTGTCGTCTATGCAAAATAACGCTGAGGCAAAAATTGTTTTTGCTTCGGCTGGTGGAATATATGTAATGAATGATGATGGCAGCGACAGACACAGGATATCCGATGGGAAGGACCGACGGCCATGTTGGTCTGCGGATGGCACACAAATTGCTTTTGAGAGAAGTCTTGAGAAAGATACACAAAGATACCAACTGTTTATTATGAACACAGATGGTACTAATCTACAGCAGCTGACCGACAGCAGCGAAGGTACAAGAAATGGAGATCCTGCTTGGTCTCCAGATGGACGTTTCCTTGCATTTGACAGTAATCGCAGCGGAGACCTTGAGATTCATGTGATGGATCTCAAGACGCAAAAAGTCACTCAGTTAACAGGTCTCGAAGATGACACCGGTTCATACACGCCGCATTGGTCTCCGGATGGAACAAAAATCGCCTATGAAAGATCCGTGAGTAAGCCTGGACTTTCACACAGAACTATCTGGGTCATGGACGCAGATGGAAAAAATCAAAAACCTTTCCTTCCAGAACCACTTGTAACGGATCCATCACTTTTTAGATCCTATCCTAATTGGGCACCAGATGGAAAACGGATTCTGTTTCTTGAATCAAGAGGATCCCCTGATAAACGAGAGAAACGTTTTATTATTCAACGGGGAAGCAGAAGTAGAACAGAGATTGATATGGATAAAAAAATCGGGGGAAGATGGGTCGGTTCCGGCGCATGTTGGATGGATAATGGACAAGCCATACTTTTTTCTGCAGGACGATTAGACGTCCCAGACAAAGATAGATACCATGACCTCTATCGGTATGGAATTGAAACTGGTCAGTTAAAAAAAATAACAACGTATCGGTATCACGACGTAGAACCTGATTGGATTGAGGGACCGCTACACGTATCACCACGCGGAAAGTTACCCTACCAGTGGGGAGATATAAAAGCAGTTTACGGTCTTAAATAAGTGAGAGACAGGTTATTCATATCTACTGCTGTAGCACATTCATCTTTGCTTGTGCTTCTTTTTGCAACCACATGCATCCTTGATTAGGCCTGTCCGTACAACATCCATCTTGATAGTGCTGTAGCACATTCATCCTTGATTGTGCTTCTTTCTACAACCCCATTCATCCTCCATTTTGTGCCCAGTATCGGAAGTGTAGCACATTCTGTTAGATTGTGCGTTTCTTTGTATCACATTCACCCTTGATTGCGCTTCTTCTACATCCACCTTATACGCCAAATGCGCGTTTGGCATTCAGCGGGTGCTGATATGTGATTTTTCAAAGCCCCAGAGAGGCGAAAGGTGTATAGTCCGCATTGATCCAACCAATAGCAAGCCCTAGAGAGGCGAAAGGTGTATCAACGCACTAACGTTTTTCACTAAAATTGACGCCTATAGTGACAAAGACTTTACACACCCTTGAGGGCACTTCACTGTATCAAAAAGTTCAATATTTCGTTTAATTTTATAAAATTAGGATCGGAAAATTGTTGGTTGTGCCGTATGTAAATTTTATAATGTTGAGAGAATCCAGTCCCTGATTAAGTCTACGTGGATGCCTCAGCGAATTCGTTTATTTTAATCGATTTTTATTTTATTTTTAACCGGAATTTTCACTAATTTTGTATTGACATAGTTTTACAATTTTTGCTAAAATACAGAACAGTAAATTGTAAAAGGTTTAACATTTTAAGTGTCAATGTAGGAGGAGTAATTATGGCTGCTGATAATATCAAAAACTTTGATGAAGCAGCACAAAACTTGAAAGAAGGTGATGGAACCGGACTTACCTTTGCTCGCTATTTTACGAAAAAATCGATGCATCCGTTTGATGAACTGGAATGGGAAAATCGTGATTCTGCTATCTATAATGAGAAGGGTAACGTCATTTTTAAACAGGACCAAGTTGAGGTTCCGTCTTTCTGGACTCAACTTGCGACTGATATTTCTGCCTCAAAATATTTTCGCAAAGCAGGTGTTCCTAATGTAGAATCAGAGAGCAGTGTACGTGAATTGGTTACTCGCGTTGCACGGACACTGCGTCGAGCCGGTGAAGAAATCGGCGGGTATTTTGCTACACAGGAAGACGCGGAAACGTTTGAAATGGAACTCACATATATTCTTGTCACACAACGCGGTGCTTTCAATTCACCCGTATGGTTCAACTGCGGTTTATGGCACGAATACGGGATTAAAGGTGGTGGTGGTAACTATTATTGGGATCGTGAAGAACAAAAAGTAAGTACAACGCAAAATGCATACCAGTATCCACAAAACTCGGCTTGTTTTATTCAAAGTGTAGACGACTCATTGGATTCTATGCTCGACCTTCAAAAAGCCGAAGTGCGACTTTTCAAATATGGTAGTGGAACAGGGTCTAATTTTAGTAAGGTTCGCGCTAAAGGTGAACACCTCTCCAGTGGCGGTGAAAGTTCCGGTGTTCTCTCATTCCTTGAAGGATTCGATAGGTGGGCAGGCAGTATTAAGTCTGGTGGCACAACACGACGCGCTGCAAAGATGGTCATCTTAGATATGGACCACCCAGAGATTGTCGATTATATTGATTGGAAGATGAAGGAAGAGGAGAAGGCGAAAGCACTTATTGCAGCTGGATACCCTGCCGATTTTAATGGTGAAGCTTACGGCACCGTCAGTGGACAGAACAGTAATAACTCGGTACGAATTCCTGACATCTTTATGGATGCGTATCTACAAGACAAACCTTGGCAGACAACCTATCGCGTGTCAGGCGAAGTCTCCGGTGAGTACCAAGCAAAGGAATTGATGGAAAAGATCGCTGAAGCTGCATGGGCTTGCGCTGACCCCGGCGTGCAATTTGATGATACAATCCAGAAATGGCATACCTGTAAACAGACAGACCGCATATATGCAAGCAATCCGTGTAGTGAATATCTTTTCCTAGATGATTCTGCATGTAACCTCGCAAGTATCAATCTTGTCAAGTTTCTCAACGATGATGACACTTTTGACATTGACGGTTTTAGAGCAACTGTCCGCGTGTTTATCACAGCGATGGAAATCATCGTGAGTCTATCCTCATATCCGACCCCGAAGATAGCGAGACGTTCACATGAATACCGTCCGCTCGGACTCGGTTTTGCGAACTTAGGTGCAATGTTAATGCGGTTAGGTATACCTTATGATAGTCCCGAAGCGTGCAGTCATGCTGGGGCTATTACGGCTATCTTGAGTGGACACGGCTACCTGACGAGCGCAGAAATCGCTAAAAGTATCGGTACTTTTTCGGGTTATGCAAAAAACCGTGATTCAATGCTGGGTGTTATCAACATGCATCGTGACGCTGCATATAAAATCGATGCAACGACATGTCCATCAGAACTGTTTGAGGCAGCGCGCGAAGATTGGGATATCTGCAAGGAAAAAGGAGAAATCTGGGGATATCGCAATTCGCAGATTAGTGTGATCGCACCAACTGGAACAATTGCACTGCTAATGGACTGCGATACAACAGGTATTGAGCCGGAATTTGCACTTGTAAAATTTAAGAAGTTAGCAGGTGGTGGATATATTAAAATTGTCAACCAGAGTGTCCGAGAAGCATTGGAAAAACTCGGTTACATACCGCAACATATTGAGGCGATTGTTACGCATATCGTTGGCACGGGAACACTTGAAGGCACACCTTTTATCAACCCTGAATCTCTCAAGTATAAGGGTTTTACAGATGAAGACATTGCGCATGTTGAAGAGATGTTACCCAGTGCGTTTGACCTTAATCTTGCTTTCGCACCAGGTTTCCTCGGAGAAGAATGTCTCGAAAGATTAGGAATATCTGCTGATAAAGCTGCAGCTGAGGACTTTGATCTGTTGACATATCTCGGTTTCAATCCGAGTGAGATCGCAAGTGCTGAAGAGATTATTTGTGGTACAGGTACTGTTGAAGGTGCACCCCATCTATCATCAAAACATTATCCTGTCTTTGATTGTGCAGTTCAATGTGGTAAGCACGGCACGCGTTTTATTCATCACATGGGACCGCTCAAGTTAATGGCAGCAGTACAACCATTTATCTCTGGCGCAATCTCAAAAACTGTCAACATCCCACATGAAGGCACAGTTGATGACATAAAAGAACTTTATGTCGAAGCGTGGCGACTTGGCGTGAAATGTCTCGCGATTTATCGTGATGGCAGTAAAGGCAGTCAACCGCTCTCAACAAGTAGTCAGCAGGACACAGAAGTTGAAGTTAGCGTACAACCCGTCAGGAGACGCCTGGCAGACACCCGAGATTCCAGAACACACAAATTCAGTGTCGGTGGACATGAAGGGTATATGCACGTCGGCTTTTTTGAAGATGGCACCCCCGGTGAAGTGTTCCTTACGATGAGTAAACAAGGATCAACGATCTCTGGACTGATGGATTCTATCGCTATCCTTATCTCTGTCGCATTGCAGTATGGCGTGCCGTTAGAGTCATTAGTTGATAAGTTTAGCCATGTCCGGTTCGAACCGTCAGGGTTCACGCAAGATCCCGATATTCCGATGGCGAAATCAATTGTTGACTATGTTTTCCGCTGGCTCGGTAAAGAGTTGCTCCCAAAAGAAGCACAAGAAAAGGCTGCTGAAGTTCTTGAGTTAGATGAACAGATGGCGATACCCGCGGATACACAATCCCAGGCACACGGGAACAATGGAGAATCAAATCCGTGGGCAGATCGTGAGAAAATCATAACACTCCGGCACGGAGATGCACCACCATGTCATGAATGTGGTACTATTATGATCCGCAGTGGTATCTGCTACCGATGTACCAATTGCGGTGCAACGAGCGGCTGTTCATAATTCTTCACTATCATAATACCTTTAGGACTTGCACAACTTAGGTTGGTTGTGTAAGTCCTATTTTTATTTTGTATTGCCTACCGAGCGCAATATATGGTATCCTTAGAGAACACTTGAGTTGAGTAGATGATCGCGTCCTGAAATCAGGACGAGGAAAGTCCGGACTCCACATAGGGCAGGATGCTGGGTAACACCCAGGAGCGGTAACGCTATGGAAAGTGCAACAGAGAGTAGACTACAACGTTTAAAACGGTGTACAGGTGAAACGGTGCGGTAAAAGCGCACCAGTCCATAAGGTGACTTATGGAGCTCGGTAAACCCCATCTGGAGCAAGGTAAAATGGGGGACATTCAAAGGTGTGCCCGCCTCGTCCCCGGGTAACCGCTTGAGGTTAATGGAAACATTGATCCCAGATGAATGATCATCATATACAGAATCCGGCTTATTCTCAACTCAAGCCAATCTATTGTTACCCAACCAGACGTCCTTACAGTAAGACGAGGTTATTCATATTGATGGACATTCGCAATTCAAAAATCCCGCCTATAAAGAGTACCATGGCTGAAACTAATTCTGATATTATTGATATACTTTCTACATCACAAGATTCTGCCAAAATACACTCACAGTCAGATCTTTTCGGAACATCTTCAAAAGACCTATTTTTAGACTCCCTGAAAAGTAGCGGCAAGTATAAATATGCACGTTATAAAGGACTTCCACTGCGTTATGCTGGCGGGAAAAGCCTTGGGGTTGGATATATAGCAGAACAACTGCCTGATAGACTGGAAAAACTTGTGTCACCATTTGTGGGAGGGGGCGCAGTTGAAATTGCATGTGCTAAAGAACTCAAGATACAGGTTCATGCTTATGATATTTTTGATATACTTGTCAATTATTGGCAGACGCAGCTTTCACATGGCAGTGCGCTTGCCGAACGACTTGAACAGTGGCAACCCACAAAAACACAATACGCGGAGATCAAGACTCGCCTCAAAGCACATTGGAACAGTGAATCCCTTATATCCGATCCCTTAGAATTGGCAGCACATTACTGGTTTAATCACAACCTCTCCTACGGTCCTGGATTTCTCGGATGGATGTCAAAAATATACGAATCACCGGAAAGATATAGCCGCACATTGCAAACTGTACGTAATTTCAGATGTCCTAATTTATCTGTTCATCAAGGAACATTTGAGGAAACTGTGCCGATGCATACTGAAGATTTCTTATATTGTGACCCTCCCTATTATCTTGATGAAGGTGAAATGTTTAAAGGTATCTATCCGCAACGTAATTTTCCTGTCCATCACAAAGGTTTTAACCATGAATTGCTCCGTGATCTGCTGCATCAACATAAAGCAGGCTTTGTGCTATCGTATAACGATTGTCAAACAATTCGACAGTGGTATTCGGATTTTCAGATCCTTGAAGTAAAATGGCAGTACACTTTAGGACAGGGTGAAACTCGTATTGGAAAGAATCGGATTGAGGCTGGAACTGGACATGTCAAAAAATCGCATGAACTCTTGATCGTAAAGGATGCCTGATGCTATAGAAATTGATATTGTCCATTGACAGTTTCTTTGACATTTCGCGGCAGTATGCGTTATTATAATAGTGGAGAATAAATACCAACAATCAAAATTGCTATGTTTCAACAAAAATAAAGGAAAGTTATTTTGCGTAAAAAATCAGTCTTCTTCAACAACTACCTATTACTGCCGATTTTTCTAATGGTGCTGATGGCGTTTGTGGTGCTGAAACCAGGTTTCAGCGAAAAAGACACACCAGACTTTGCTGATGAAGGAGTCCTATTCTTAGAACAATACTGCTACAGTTGCCATTCTGGCGATCAACCCGAAGCAGCACTCTCACTTGATACTATTGAAGACAACGAAGCGTTACTGAAGAATCACGATGTCATAGAGAGAGTTTTAGAGATGCTAAGGACACACCAGATGCCGCCAGAGGGGAGTGATCAACCCCCCGCAGAAGAGATAGAGACTTTTTTCCAGCATGTTGAAACTGCAATTGAAGAGGCAAGTCGTCATGCAAAACCGGACCCCGGTCGCATCACCGTTCGTAGGCTAAATAGAGTTGAATATAAGAACAGCGTTCGCGATCTGTTAGGAGCAGATTTTGATCCTACCGAAAACTTCCCCGCAGACGATGTAGGACACGGATTTGATAATATCGGTGATGTCCTAACAATGTCACCGCTACTGATGGAACGTTATCTTGAGGCTGCGGAAGCGATTGCTACACGTGTTATCATATTGAATCCGCCTAAACCATCCACAAACTACATTAACGTGAAATATCTAAATCCACGACATAAAGATGTTCCTGATGCACGTTATCGTGTTCTGGATCCGAATGCAACTGAACAGTGGAAATCAGGTCCATTTTTTACACCTGCCCGTCCTCTCAAACTCTTACCCGACGCAGAAACATATTTCCGGGCTACGCTTTATGCTGAAACAGACAACGGAACAGATAATGAAACACCTGTTCAGGTCGCGCTATACATCCAAGGTAAGGATTTGAAAGATGTGTCCCTCCAAACTGAACTGGCACGCTTAGTCGGTTATGACACTTCCACTAACAATAGAATCAAGATCCTCAAAATCTTTAATATCACTTCACGTGATCCCAAGAAACTTCAAACAATACGGTTTCTTGTTACCGGAATTGAGAATATTGACAATGCAGGAATAGCGATGGTCAAACCTGAACACGGTGAACCACAAGCAAAACTCCAAATTCGTTCTATCACATCGGTAGGACCTTTGGAGACAAGACCTAAATCACATCTAAAAATATTAGCATGCACGCCAGACATTCCACAAATAGAACAGACCCGTGAAGTCCTAACACGTTTGCTGCGCAAGGCATATCGACGTCCACCAACAGAAAACGAGGTAGAACAGTTGACGCAGTATGCCGAATCTATCCAAGCCGATGGTGCTAAATGGGAAGCGAGCATTCAGCAAGCAATAAAGGTCATTTTATGCTCACCGAAGTTTCTGTTTAGGTTAGAGTTAGATGCTCGTCCACAGACTGACGAACCGCACCCCATAGATGAATGGCATCTCGCTTCACGACTCTCCTTCTTCCTGTGGAGCAGTATTCCAGATGAAACGTTACTTGAATTAGCAGAGAAAAATCAGTTGACTGAATCGCTTGATGCACAAGTTCAACGGATGCTAGCAGATCCGAAGGCGAGTGAATTAGCAAGTAACTTTGGAACACAATGGTTACAAATTCAGAGATTAGATACCGTTACACCTGATCCGGAACGTTTCCCAAGTTTTTCTAATAAGTTGCGTGCTTCAATGCTGAAAGAGACAAAACTGTTTCTGGAATCAATTTTCCGTGAAAATCGGAGTATCATTGATATACTTGATGCAGATTATACTTTTCTCAATCAACGTTTGACAGGACATTACGGTATCTGGAGAAATACAGATGGCGAACCGATTAAAGGTGAGGCATTTCAACGTGTTACTTTAAAAAACCCTATACGCGGTGGCATCCTGACACATGCCAGTGTGTTGACGGTAACTTCAAATCCGACTCGCACATCTCCAGTCAAAAGGGGTCGTTGGGTGCTTGAGCAGATACTCGGTGCACCACCACCACCGCCACCACCAGATGTTCCTGAATTAGAAGAGAATCATGAAGCGATTACTGGTACTACTTTACGGGAACGGCTTGAACAACACCGTGATGATCCGGGGTGTGCAAACTGCCACGCAAAGATGGACCCAATTGGATTTGCAATGGAGAACTTTGACGCAATCGGAAAGTTCCGAGAAAAGGACGGTGAACTCGCTATTGATACCGCAGGACAACTACCCGATGGCACAGCATTTCAAGGGATAACAGACCTAAAACAAATTCTTATAAACAGAAAGAAACAGTTTGCTAAATGTCTAACAGAAAAAATGTTGATTTATGCTTTAGGGAGAGGGTTAGAATACTACGATAAAACGACTGTGGATCGGATTGTCACACAACTTGAAGCAAATGATTATAAGGTCTCAGTATTGATCACTGAAATTGTGAAAAGCGATCCGTTCCGATTACGACGGGGTAAAAAGGACACATTATGAAAAAAATAAAAAACATCAGTATCATACTCTTTGCTATTGTTGCATTTCAGATAGGTTGTCTTTCAAGCCTACAATTTGAATCACGGAATGATGATCCTAAGTCTCTACTCGGACAGGATTATTTCGTCCGTTTAGATTCTACATGGACTACAGAACAGGCAGGTAAACTTCTAAAGATATTTAAGTCCATATCACCAGACGCGACTGCCCCGCCCTCTATCTGGAAAATAAGCGATGTCAATTTAGAAAATGATATTAAAATAGAAACGCAAATTGCTCTAAAATCCGTCACGATTAGTAGAGATGTATTTGTCGTTGATGAGGCTCAATCTGCCACGAAATCTAACAAACGGCTGTTTAAGGCTGCTGTGCAATTCATCACAGAAAACGGAACGAACAGACCTGCAATAAAACGGATATTGCACAAAAGGTACGGGATTACTGTAGATGTGTCTTCAGATGTTAGAAAGTATGTGATGTTGCCTGCATACGCTGCACACCAGAGGACTTCAAAAGCCTTTTCAGCGATTGATAACGAAGACTTAATGTTATTTATATCAATACTTGAGGATTTTCCACAAGCACTACATAAAATGCCGCAATTAAAATATGTCGTATGTAGAGATGAAGAATTAGGAGATGGGGCTGCAGCTAAAGCATGGACAAGCAGCAGTTTTATTGAATTTAAGAAATCTGTTCTTGACACTGCACCAGTCAGTGAAATTCAAAAAATAATGGCACATGAAAAATCACACTTTCTATGGTCACATCTTCTTCCGATTCAACTAAAAAAGGATTGGATTGAACTTGGTGGTTGGTATGAAGATAGGGGAAGCGAGCATGGATGGTCAACGAATAAAAAACGTGCGGAATTTGTAACTGACTACGCTTTTGAAAAGAACCCGAATGAAGATATGGCAGATAGTTTGGCATATTATCTCGTATATCCTGATAGGCTTCGTGCTGCTAATATGGCTAAATATGAGTTCATTCATGAGCGGATCATGAGAACCTACGGCAGTCGTTATATCTCGCCGGATATGTTGTCGGGTATGTAAGGAACTTTATTTATCGTAGGAGGGAACTCCGATTCCCGAACCTTCGCAATTCGGAGATCGATCCTACTGTGGCCGTGAAAGTCAAAAAATTCAGGTTCAGTATTGCTCGTAAGTTACCACGCGAACGTCATCGTATTGGTCGAAAATATAAAGTATTCCTTTCCCAGCTTGAGGGTCTCCAAAAGAGGCACCTCCAGTAATCAATACGGGTGAATTATTGAAGTATATGTATCGCGGGTCATCTCCCCTATAATTTCCACTGCGTGATCTAAAGCCTCTGCTGGTAGTATTACCTGCTCTCCGATAGTTTGTTATTCCACGACTGTTTCTGCCAAATTTAAAACCTGCTTCACCCAGCCATCTTAACGATGCTCTGCGGCTTAGCAATACCAACCTTAGATTTTTGTTTCCAACTCTTTTTGTTGCAGGTAAATCAATTTTTGATAAATTTGATCTTCCTGAGAAACGATTCTTGATTCCATCCGACAATGCTTGGGATTCTACTATAGCTTGTTCCTCTGTGAGTTTTGATGCACATCCGATTATTATACCACTCACTATGAGAAGTAAAATGAGTGTGATTATGGACTGATTTATGTTCATTATTTTACCTGTTATATGAGGATTGAAGGGTAATTAAAAATCGGAATAAGTCGTTTCTGCCTTTCAAAAATTGTTATAAAGTGCTACCATGGCATTATGTCCGAAAGGAAATAGAGGTGAGACCACCCTATCTATACCTAAAAAACAAGTTGCCTTTTCGGACCAACTTCCTTGATATTATATCAGGAACTGTTAGAAAAAGCAACTTTTAACAATAGAGAATAAAGATTAGACAAAATAGAGAATTAACGATATAATCATCCTTAGAAATGTTGCTGATTCTATAAGGACGTTATCAGATGAAAAAAGCACCAATTGTCATAATTCTGTTTATATGTATTGTCGTCACAATTTGGTTATTTCGCTATCCATCAAAACCAGATCTACTTGATATAAATACAGCACAATTAAAAACACTGCAGTGGCACTTACCAGATGGAGCGAAAGCACGTATCGGAAAGGGTACTGTAAATGATTTGACGTATTCTCCAGACAGTACTATACTCGCTGTTGCCAGTTCTACAGGAACGTGGCTCTATGATACGAATAGTGGAAAGGAACTTGCACTCCTAACAAAAAACAGAGAAGGCACGAATTCTGTTGGATTCAGTCCTGACGGAAAAACACTTGCCACCGCATGTGGAAAAAAATTTGTTCGGGTATGGAATATTGAAACCCGTAAACTGATGCATACTTTTTTTGGACTTAGGAGAGATATTATAGGTGTCCATTTTAATTCTGATGGGAATACATTGGCAGGTTGGAGTGATGACAGCATGGTTATTTGGGATATAGAAAAAAGTGTGTTTAAACAGGATATGAATATGCATTTTATGAATAGGCATTTAGCACGCCAATCTGATATCACGTTCCACTCAGATAGGATATCGACAGTTAATGGAAATCACAAGACAATCCGATATCATGATTTTAGTACTGATACGCAGAAGGAAAAAAACAGTGAACATGAAATAGATGATGCACATAAGGAGAGTATCACATGTGTCTCAGTCAGTCCTGATGGGAAAATGATTGCATCTGGAAGTAGGGA
This sequence comes from Candidatus Poribacteria bacterium, assembly GCA_022828145.1. GTDB lineage: Bacteria > Poribacteria > WGA-4E > WGA-4E > WGA-3G > MSPOR6. The sequence continues at coordinate 83,854 of JAJEJA010000019.1, forward strand.
TAAGACTGTTCGTTTGTGGTATGCTGAAACAGAAACATTACATAAGACCCTAAAAGGTCATAGAAAACCTATCTTGAGTCTAACTTTCAGTCTTGATGGGAGTAGCATCGCAAGCACAAGTGAAGACAAAACAGTACGTGTTTGGAATGTCAACACTGGAAGGCGCAAGCACACTTTCAGAACAAATTCTGAACATCTGCATAGAGTTGTTTTCAGTCCAAACGGAAACACTTTGGCAAGTTCAAGTTTTGATGGAATTATCCATCAGTGGGATCTAAAAAAAGGGAAACATAAGAATACTATTGTTGGACATGGTCATGGTTTTGCTTCAAAGAATATAGTTTTCAGTAATGATAAAATTACAGCTGCAACTACTTATGGAGATAATCATATAATTCTCTATGATGTAAACACACAAGAGATGCAGGCAGTCCTTACGGGGCATAAGAAACCGGTGAATTGTCTATCCTTCAGTTCAGATGGAAAAATACTGGCAAGTGGAAGTCAGGATAAAACAATCCGGTTATGGGACGTTACGACAGGTGAACATAGAAAGACGTTAAGAGGACATTCTGAACAAGTTTCACACATTATGTTCAAGGATGATGAAACACTTGTCAGTTACGGTCATGACAAAAGGGTTTGCCAATGGGATGTTAAAAAGGGTAGACAGAAGTTTAGTTTTGAATTCGGTGAATTTAGTCAGAATTTAGGCTTCAGTCCAGATGGAAATGTCGCATTATTGAGGAATTATAAGAAAGATCAATCAAACTCCCTTTATCTGTGGGATTTAGAGACAGCATCATATACAACACTATCCAAACAGGTTAAATTTACAATTCAAAATTTTGTTAATATACCAATCAGTTCTGATGGAAGTATGCTCGCATATTGTACTGAGTCAGAGATTGTTGTGTGGGATGTTACTACAAGCAAACAGAAAAAGATTATTCCTGTAAAATCAAGTATGTTTAGTTTCTTAGTTTTAAATTCAGACTTGAATATACTCGCGAAAGCAGATATTGATGGAATAATTAATCTATGGAATGTTGATACTGGAGATGAAATAATTGAACTTAAAAACCAATACATTATAGATGGATATAATAAAGATATTTTACGGCAGATGCTTCAGATAGCGATCAGTCCTGATGGCAGAATACTTGTAGGGAGTCGTGCTGATGGTGTAATCAATGTATGGGATATTACGACCGGAAATCGAATTAAGACTTTTATGGGACATGTAGGTCATGTTACTTACCTAAAATACAGTCCTGATGGACAAACACTTGTGAGTTCTGGAATAGATGGGACAACACTCCTATGGGATTTGGCAGCGTTATCTCCGAAGAACAATAATGTAAGAGGATATTACAAATGATAAAAACAGTACTTCCAATAATTTGGCTACTTCTGATTCTTCAATTCGGCATACGCAATATATATGCTCAAGACTATACACAATGGGAATTACCTGATGGTGCCATCGAGCGTCTCGGTAAAGGACGAATCAATGATATGGAATATTCCCCTGATGGAACAATACTGGCTGTTGCCACTACTATTGGTATTTGGATATATGACACTGAAACATATCAGGAACGGAAACTGTTTACTCGAAGTCATCAGGAAATGGAAAAAGTGAATTTTGAGAGTGATGGGACAGTTCTTGTAGGTACGGAAAGGTTCAGCAATGGAAAAGTCACGCATTGGGATATTCCCTTAGCGAAAATCGAAAAATCGTCAAAAAAGAAGCATGATTTTCCTCTCAAGGCAATATACAGCTCAGACCAGAACACTTTTGCAACTATAAGTTTCAAGGATATTCATATATGGGATTCAGAGACAAACACTTCCAAACATATACTCAAAGGACATGAAGACTATATTGGTTGTTTGTCTTACAGTCCAGATAGCCAAATTATAGCAAGTGGAAGTCATGATCAGACGATACGACTGTGGGATGTTAACACAGGGAAACACATTCGAACCCTAACAGGGCACCAGAGTAAAATCATATTCTTATCATTCAGTCCGGATGGAAACACACTCATCAGTGGCAGCAGTGATATGACGATTAATTTTTGGGATATTCCCTCAATGGAACTAAAACTACCATTGGCAATTCAAGGTGTTATATCCGATAAGAGTATTGAAAAAGAAAAGATAAAAAGAACGTTTTTCAGTCCCGATAAAAGTGTACTCGTTACTGCAGGTGAAAACAGAACGATACATTTGTGGGATACTTCAACAGGCAAACTTAAACATACTTTTTCCGATAAAAATGAAGACGACAAGGAGACCGGTTATATAAGGGGAGTAGAAAACATTCTGTTTAGTCCTGATGGAAAATCGATTCTTAGTTTGGTTAACGATTACCAAATCCGAATGTGGGATATAGCAACAGGGAAGCGTATACCTTTCACAGGAAATATCGGTTACCTTACGAATGCAACTTATAGTCCTGATGGAAAAACGCTGGCAACTGTAGATTATCCAGGTGGAATTCGTATATGGGATATTATGACAGGGAAACTTAAGAGGACTATTTCAAATTTTAATCCAAGGGACACTCATCATAAGACAGAGTATGATACCTATTATATTGCTTTCACTCCTAATAGAGAAAAAGCCATCATTTCAGAAAATTACGGAGCTTTATCTCTGTGGGATACCAGTACGAAACGGTTGCATACACTTATCAAAAGCAAATGGGGACATGATGTGCTGCTTAGTCCAGATGGAGAAACAGTAGCGAGTTGGAATGGAAGTAAGGCTGGGTTAATTCGGTTTTGGAATGCCACTACAGGTGAACACAAGCGAACAATAAAAGACCATATAGGACGGATTAGCGGTGTGGCGTTTAGTAGAGATGGTAGTCTACTCGCAAGTTGGAGTTTTTCACGCGAAAATAAGACGATTCGTTTGTGGAATGTTGCTACCGGTAGAAACACACAGACACTAACAGGAAATAATCATATAATAGGAAGTGTGATATTTAGTCCAGATGGAAAGACACTTATCAGCGGGGGACAAGACGGAACGATCCTAATATGGGATGTAAGCACAGGAAAACATAAGCCTCTCACGGATCAACGGATAGATTCCGAACGTAATACACATTCTAATCCGAAATTGGTGTTAATGTTCAATTCAGATGGTAGTAAACTTGCTACCAGTGATAAGAAAGGAAATATCCATCTATGGAATGTTTCTACATGGAAAGAGGAGCAGACATTAGAGGGGCATGCAAATGCTATTACCAGTATTGACTTTAGTCCTGATAATCGTTCAATTGCAAGTACAGGTAAAGACGGAACAGTCCGTTTATGGGATATAGATACCGGACAACAAATTCAATCAATTTCTGGCGATAGAAATGTGTTCTGGTATGTTATGTTTTACCCTAACGGTTTACCATTGGCAACTGAAGTCGCTTGGATAAATTCACTCTATGATAGCGACATTATAAACCTATGGGATTTACGTACTGGAGAAATTATAAAAAAACTTTCTGGACATGCAAGAAATATTACGGGTTTATCTTTTAGTGATGATGGGAACACACTTGCCAGTACGAGTATGGATGATACAATGCTGCTGTGGGATCTCTCTTCTATTATTCAAGAGTTTGATAAAAAATAATACCGTTTCTGATAATTAAAGTCTCATTAATAGAATCTCTTTAATGTAGCACAAGCTTCCAGTTTGTGTAGTATACCAAGAATGTAGCACAAACTTTCCAGTTTGTGTAGTATACCAAGAATGTAGCACAAACTTTCCAGTTTGTGTAGTATTTCAAGACATAAATATCTCCTAAATCATGGGAGAATCATCTATAGAAACGATATAATATTCGGAGGAAAATATGCGTAAAGAATACGATGCCACAGATTTCTGGTACACCTTTATCAATTCACTTCATAACCAAGGGATCTCATCTAAAAGTGATATAACGGAATTGAATGAAGAAACCCAAGAAAAACTCCTGAATTACTTTAAAACCAAGATTGAAGAGGGTATTGTTGACGGGGAAACAGCACTTCCACCTTCTCTCAGCGACTATTTTTGGCGATTTCCAAAAGAGATGCTACCAAAAATACGATTATTGGCTGACACATTTCTTGATTCCGAATCAGAAAATGGTGCTGCAGTTTTATTATTGACGTATGTCGCATACACCGAGATGGATTTCAGTGAAGCATTCCCATTTGTAGAAAAATCTATAACACTTCTACCAAAAGATCCAGGATTGAATTTACTCTTGTTACACAAGTATAATAAGAGCCACGGTTCTTTCGGGCATATAGATGGAATACCACTTATATATTCGGCACTTGAAAACATATTTGAGTGGGCAAAACGACAAGATAATTCCGCACGTTACCAGGAAGTGAAATACTTTTATCACCGAACGAGAGTAACCCCTTATTCCATATATACAAGGCTAAAATCCTTTGATGCACGAAATTGGGAAAAGCCAAAAAAAGATAGGAGTAGCAGAATTGCACAAGGTTCAATTGAAAAATGTAGATCTTTGTTAGCAGAGGAACAAGCGGCATTCCACAAAGTTAATGTGCAAGAATTAGACGACCCAAGCATCTTCCGCAATGAAATTGATGAGAATATAGATTTATGGGATACATATCTCAACACTCTGGAAAACCGTGGACTTTCAGTACCCAAATGGAAATTGACTCCTAACGTTCAGGAAAAACTTTTGGATTACTTCAAGACAAGAATAGAAGCAGGTGTTATTGATGGTCTGACGACACTACCATCACAACTTCCTAAGTACGTACCGCTGTTTCCTAATGCAATGCTTCTTGAGTTACGCGAATTCGCTGAAGAGGTATATGAAAAACAACCTGAAAACGGTGCTGCTGCAAAAATGTTAGCGGTAATTGTCCAAAAAAACTATTACCCATTTATTCAACAGGCAATAACGTTGGTTTCAAACGACGCAGAAATCTGTTTTTTTGCATTTAGTGATAATCCTTCGCTCTCGTTACTTGAAAAGTTATTTGAAAGGACACACGGAAAAGACGATTTAGAATTATACTATTGGTTGACAAAACTGTACAAAGAGGTAGGTAGTACACCCTGCAGTATTTATCGCAATCTCATGAAAAACCCTGAAGGAAACACTGAACTGATTGAAAGATGTAAACCTTTGATTACCCAAGCAAAACATGCTTTCCAGCAACGGCTTGCCAATGAACCTGACGACTGGTATGCTTTACGCGGCCTCGGTGATATTTATGAAGCACTCGGTGAAACCGAATTGGCACAAAAATATCCGTGGAAAGAACACCCAGATTTACAGGTTGTGTGGAATCAAAAAGCATGGGTTGGTAGAAAACTCCCCGATTTTTCAGCAACTGACCTTGATGGCAAATCCATATCATACTCAGACTACCACGGTAAAATGTTGGTGTTAAATTTCTGTGCAAAGTGGTGCGGTTTCTGTGAACCAGAAATACCGTATCTCAAAGAAGTTTATGAGGAACATCACGACAAAGGATTAGAGATCATAGGTGTAAGTCTGGATGAGAACGAAGCAGAACTACACGAATATATTGAAGAGCATAATATTCCGTGGATACAGATTTTTGATGGTAAGGGTTGGAAAAGTCAACTTGCGAGGTATTTCGGTATTAACTTCCTTCCATCACAGTGGCTTATTGACAGAGATGGGACGATTCTATCTGTTGAAACCAGAAATGAACAACTCGGACAAATCGTGAAACTGTTATTAGGTTAAACACTATATAGGGATAGGAATATGGCTATATAAAATCCTTGACAATGATACTAAAGGTATAGTAAATTGAACGCAAAATAAATCGGAGACAGTTATGAAGACTTCAAATATATTTTCACGTAGAACCTTTTTACGTAACCTGAGCGTTGGTGCTGCCTTGCCACTGTTAGGAACAGTCGGATCGTTGAAAGGTTGGACAGACACATTTCCTGATGGTAAAACTATTAAACGTTATCCTGATCCTGCAATTGAAGTTGTTGATAACCGTTTTACCAAATACAAAATAGGGAACGCTGTCGTAGAAAGGTTATGGACAGGCGCACGGTGGTCCGAGGGTCCTGTCTGGTTCGGTGATGGCGGCTATCTCCTCTGGAGTGATATTCCGAATAACCGTATGCTGAAATGGCAAGAAGCCACCGGTAAAGTGAGTGTCTATAGAAAACCGTCTAACTATACGAATGGACATACACGAGACAGACAAGGTCGACTTATCAGTTGTGAACACGGTACACGGCGCGTCACACGAACCGAATATGATGGTACTATTACTGTCCTAATTGACAACTTTGAAGGTAAACGTTTCAACGCACCCAACGATGTCGTCGTACACCCCGATGGACATATCTGGTTTACCGACCCAGGATACGGGATTATGTTCAACTATGAAGGACATAAAGCCGAATTTGAACTGCCTACAAACGTCTATAGACTCAATCCGGAGACAGGTAAAGCAACTGTTGTGACGGATGTGCTTGAAAAACCGAACGGGTTATGTTTCTCTCCCAAATACGATAAACTCTACGTCGCTGATACCGGCTCGCCAAAGAACATCATGGTTTTTGATGTCATAGATGGAGATCGGTTAGGCAAAAAAGAGCTGTTTTTTAAGACAGCACCCGGTAACGCTGATGGACTCCGGTGTGATACTGATGGAAATGTGTGGGCAGGTGCAGGCTGGGTCGGTGAAGGATACGATGGCGTGCATATCTTCGCACCTGATGGAAAACTTATCGGCAAAATCCATCTACCAGAAATTTGTTCTAATATTTGCTTTGGTGGCGTTAAAAGGAATAGACTCTTTATGACTGCAAGCCAGTCTTTGTATTCTGTTTATGTTGAAGCACAAGGGGCACCGCTGTTTTAAAATGAGTTAGTTCTGTATTTAAGTGAGGGGGTGCATAAATAATTCCGATGTATCCGTTATTATACGTCAAGAAAAAACATCCAAAGTTTCTTGACACTTCTCCAAAAAGATGTTATACTTTCATATTATTGAACAAAGTGAGGCAAGATTGATCCGAGGGATCTCTGCTTCACTGTTTTACCGAAGCGACAAACAGATGGACAAAAAACGTGCTAATGGACGCTACTATACGCGTGGCAATCCTTTTCAATTAAAACCGTTCCAAAAATGGGCAAAAGAGTCTCATATAGAACAACAGATCGTCTTAGAACCCTTTGCAGGGGCAAAAGACATTCCACAATTAATTGACTCAACGCATTTAAAGTGTCAAGATTGGGCGTTTTACGACATTGAACCAGGAGCAAAGGGAGTTGTGCAGCGCGACACACTTGAAAACTTTCCAAAAGGACATAATGTTTGCATTACCAATCCTCCGTGGTTAGCCCGAAACTCTGCAACACGCCGAGGTTTGCCATTTCCTGATGCAACTCACTACGACGATCTTTACAAATATGCACTTGAACAATGCTTAATAAATTGTTCCTGGGTCGCAGCAATCATTCCAGAGGCATTTATTCGGAGTGGATTGTTTCTGCAAAGGTTATGTGATTTTATCTCCTTAGTACCGCATACAGAAAATGGAACTACAACGCAGGATAGTAAAACCAGAAACACACGTTATATGTTTGATGACACTGAACACCCAGTAGGTCTTGCACTGTTTGCCCCGAATGCAACCTCAAATGTTAAAGTGTGGCGTAACAACCAATCCCTCGGAACATTTAGTGAACTACAAAGGCATCTGCCACCGCGTTCTCGTAATCGTAGTATTGTTTTTAATGATCCGAAAGGGAATCTGGGACTTATTGCTATAGATAATACCGTTTCTGCTTCTATCCGTTTCTGTCCACCAGCAGAATTAGGTGAGTATCGTGTGCGTAATCAATGCCGTTCTATTACGAAAATCGGTGTGCCGTGGGATGTAGGTATAGATAAACTCAACGCGAAATTGATAGACATTCGTAAAAAAACACATGATGTCTTTCTGACTGCGTTCAAGGGGTTGCGCCGTGATGGGTGCTATCGACGGCGATTGGATTGGACATTAGCACGATCAATCATTGATACAAAAAATTTACTATTCAATTGAAAATAATATATTAATATGCTGAAAAGTTCACGGAGCCTGTTTCACAAGTTACTTTACAAAGGAGTAAAAGACTGTTATGAAATCAAAAATACAACTATCACGTAGAACATTTTTACGCGGATTAGGCGTTAGTATTGCATTGCCGTGGTTAGAATCAATGGGTCCACTCACAAACTGGACATCCGCAGCCACGAAAAGCGCAACAGGACACGGAACACCAAATAGAATGGCATTTCTCTACGTCCCTAACGGAAAAATAATGGAGAATTGGACACCAGCACAGGTTGGACCAAACTTTGAACTGACAGACATCCTAAAACCGCTTGCCAATGTTAAAGAAAAGACCTTGGTTCTGAGCGGATTAACGGCTGACAAAGCACGGGCAAACGGCGACGGTGGGGGAGATCACGCCAGAGCTATGGCGGCGTTCCTTACAGGCGCACAACCTCGCAAAACAAGCGGTACAGACATACACGCAGGAATTTCTGTTGACCAAGCTGCAGCTTCACATATCGGTAATCAAACACGGTTACCTTCGCTTGAATTAGGAATTGAACCCGGTTATAGAGCTGGAAATTGCGACTCCGGTTATAGCTGCGTCTATTCAGCAACAATGTCCTGGAAATCCGCAACACAACCATTACCGAAAGAAGTTAATCCGAAACTCGCTTTTGAACGACTGTTCTCTACCGAACCTAACGCTGAAAATACGCAACGCGATGAAGAACGAAAAAGCATCCTTGATTTCGTGAAAGAGGATTCAAAAGACATACTCCGAAAAGTCAGCGGGAACGACGCTCGGAAACTTGATGAATACTTTACTGCTATACGCGACATTGAACAACGTATTGAATCCTCTGAAAAATTCCCACCTATAGAACATATTGAATACGCTGCCCCTGAAAAAATACCTTCAGACTTTGAGGAACATGTCCGCCTTATGTTAGACCTGATAGTTCTGGCATTCCAAACAGATGTGACCAGAATTGTGTCCTTTACATTAGCAAATGAAGGCAGTAACAAGACATATCCGAATATCAATGTTACGCAAGGACATCATAATCTATCGCATCACGGTGGAGACAAAGCGAAAATAGAAAAAATCCATAGGATCAACGTTTTCCACATGCATCAACTCGCCTATCTGCTTGAAAAACTTGACGCTACACCCGAAGGGGACGGTTCACTACTTGACCATTCTATGATCCTTTACGGTAGTGGAAATTCAGATGGTAACCGCCACAGCCACCACGACCTACCTATCATTTTAGCAGGTCAAGGGGGAGGCACACTGAAAAGTGGACGTCATCTCCAGTACCCAAAAGAGACACCGCTTAATAATCTCTGGTTGGCTATGCTCAATAGAATGAATGTTGATATGAAACAACTTGGAGATAGCACCGGTATTTTGGAAGGATTATCTTAGGACAGTTTGCCATACAGATATAATAAAATCGAAATCAACGCTGAATGTGTGCATCGCATTCTACGTTGATTTTTCTTTGCAGAAACGATTATCCCATTCGAATACCACCGTTGACATCAAGCGTTGCACCGGTGATATACTGTCCCTCATCAGATGCCAGAAATAGGATAACATTTGCGACTTCAGACGGGTCTGCGACGCGTCCAAGTGGAATCTGGTCTGTCATGTCTGGATGGTTTTTTGCCATCTCGGTCGCTGCAATGCCAGGGGCGATAGAATTAACCGTAATCCCGTATTCCCCTAAAACCCTGGCAAACGATTTCGTCAAACACATCACACCTGCCTTTGATGCAGAATAAGGTGCGGATGCGACTAAACCCCCTACCTGTCCCGCCAACGAACCGAGATTGATGATGCGTCCGAACTTCTGTGCCTTCATCGTCTCCATTACTGCTTGCGAACAGAGAAAAGGACCTTTGAGATTTACAGCCATCATTCTATCCCATTCCGTTTCCGTGCATGCATCTATACGAGTATAACTGAAAATACCGGCGTTGTTGACTAAAATGTCAATACGCTTAAATTCCTCAAGTGTATTGTTCACCATTGAGCGAACAGATTCTCCATCAGCGACATCGGTTTTAATCACGAGACATCGCCTATCAAGTGCAGTTATCTCTTTTGATACCGCTTCCGCATTCGCTATATTTACTTCAGGAATGACAATATCCGCACCTTCTCTGGCGAATGCGAGGCAGGTTGCTTTACCAATGCCACCACCACCCCCTGTTACAATCGCAACGCGTCCATTCAAACGCATCTCCGTTTCTCCTTTACTATCTGTGACCAGATTTCATCATTGGCTCTGACTTTTCGTATAGGTTTCCCATAAACCCTTCGGATTATCAACAGTGAATTCAACATTTCCGCAATCACCGCAAGCAGTTGCTCTCATAAACTCTTTGTGCGTCTCCTTGAAAATCGCCGCCCCAGGTTTACCCAAAACTTCTATTCCTATACAGTTTTCATGTCCCACCCTGTACCGATCATGGATCCTCAAGTTAGGCATGATTTTATCGGAACCACATCTTGAACATTTCATATTTTCCATCTGATTCGTCTCCATTAGGCTATTTTGTTTTAGACACTTGTGCCATTTAGTCGAAAGGTCGCAATTCGAAGATCGCGCCTACAGAAAAGATATCCGTTATTTCAACTTCACCTTTGGATCATCTTCATAGGCGGAATCTATTTGTACCAAACGTTCTAAAGTTACAGAAAAGAGTTCAAATAGAGATTTCAACAACGCAGTCTCGTTGATAACACCACATTGAAAACTCAATTGATCCACACCTTCAGGAAAATCGGTACCGAGCCAACCTTCGTCATCTTTAATCTCAAAATGAATCTCTGGTTGTTCTTGACATAACTGTTTAATCTTAGCATCTGCAAGAAGCAATTTTATTTTCTCTGGATTGTTCCCTTTAATTATGAATTGATCGTCAAAAAACGGATCTCCTATCTTTATATCTTGCATCCCGAATAATTTCCTAATAGAACTGAAAAACCCTTCACGATAGATTTTGAAATAGAGACCGTCCTTGTTGATAAAGGGTGCTCGCATTCGGGTGTATGTTACCGGTATAGTTACTGTCCCAGTGGGCATCATAATCGTGTAGTTATCCAATAGGATTTGCCATTCACCGTGTTTGTAAAGTAGGACGTCCTCTCCCCAAAATCCACCTTCAATAAATTCACCATCTATATCATTTGCAATCTGTGACCAGATTTCGTCCTTTGAAGGACCGAAAATACCTCTTCGTTTTTCCATTTTTCCTCCATATAAACTTTAGGGAATTTTTTCATCTTCTCTCTTCCATCGTTCAAGCGGATGTTCGCGTGATGTTAACGGCATATATACGCGTGCCTTTTGTCGGTGTGATTCCCATGTCGCATGAATCATTTCAAGGCAATCCCGTCCATCTCTACCACTTGCGAAGGGGTCTCGGTCTTCCTCAATTGCCGCAATAAGATCGCGTACCATCAGTCGTTGTAAAAACAGTCGTCTTGCCCCATTATCCCGTTGTTTTCCGTTCTCATCAATATCTTCGTCTGGTAAATGTACCGGTTCCCACGCTTCTGCAGGTGTTTGATGTTGTCCTCTGTGGATAAACATCGTTGTGCCAACGCTTTCTCGGATTGCAATTCTGCCTTCGGTGCCGATAATATCAATCCCGTATGCGTTGTCGTTAGTCTGCGGTTGCGCGATGAACTGCACATCGGCATGGATACCGTTTTTGAAGCGGAAAGAAACGTGCCCGCGTTCACCAAGAACCAACCCCGCATCTCGATCATGTGGATGGACTTCTTGTGTATGTTTGATGTCATTAACGGATGACTCTCGACCATCCATTTGCACGAGGTGTGCATGTGTCCATTCAACATCACCACCGAAAAGGCGCAACCAGTCATATAGATGTGTTCCCATCTCCATCAACGAATTACCCACCTTACGGCCACCCTTATCGGTTGCCTTCATCAAGACAACATCGCCGATTTCACCTTTGTCAATAAGCGAGAGGACATAACGGTTGTATAGACTCGCACGTTTGATGTGATTGATGGCAAACTTGACATTTTGTGCATCGCAAGTTTTTACCATCTCATCGGCTTGAATAAGGTTGAGTGCAACCGGTTTTTCACAGAAGACATGGATACCGCGCCGTGCAGCTGCGATGGTAGGTGGATGGTGCATCGGTGCTTGCGTTGGCACGATAACAATGTCCGGTTTTTGTTCATCAAGCATCTTTTCATAGTCGTCATAGATTGCGTTGACACTGAATCGCTCACGCCATGCTTTTGCTCGGTCTGGATTGATTTCTGCTCCTGCCACAAGTTCACAGTTCGTTTCTAACTTTACTGCTTGGGCATGTGCTCCACCCATACCCCCCAAACCGATGATTGCAATACGGTAATTTTTCATATTAGTCTCCGAAGTTGACAAAAGATATCATTGATTACAATTATCATAGCAACATCAGAACGATAGTGCAACAAAAAACGGCACGGCTATCTCGCCGCACCGTCTTAGAATATCATCATTAGGTTATTGTCTTATTATTGAGCTTTTACATTTGCCCAAGTGGTTGTCAACTTGTCTTTATCTGGGGCAACATCGTGAACTCCCTCGGTATCCAAAGCGATACCTCTTACGTATCTCAAGTCAGTAAGAATATCAGTGACATCGGTCCCATCAAGATTCGCTCGTTGTATTTTACTCGTATCTGTTTTCAAATCCCTGCTGGACCAGTAGATTTTCTTGGAGCGCGTGTCCAATACGACTTCTGTTGGAAAACGCAATTCTGTGACAACGTCTTCAACATTGTGCCCATTAAAAAAGACGCGTCTGATTATGCCTTCGCGTGTGTCTGACCAGTATATCTGGCGAGTGTGCCCGTCCACATCAAACCTAAACCTCGCCAAAGTGGGAACAACCGTGACATTTATGATTTCTTCAATGTCGCTACCATCAAGGTTTGCCCTTTTGATTACCGGTCTCGCAATTTCAAACCAGTACATCTTACCCATCTTTATGTCCAGTTTAATGTCCATTATACTGGTTACTTCTCTGTCAGGCACTACACGTTCCATCTCGGAACCGTCAAGGTTTGCACGTTGAATTATTGGACGCTGCCTGTTGCCCCAGTATATCTTTTTTGTAATACTGTCTATAGCAATACAGACGGGTTCGATTCGTAATAATTCAGGATCTATTTCAACTGGTTCATGATCTTTTGAGGGCTGCGTAAATCCAGTAATAATGTCTTCAATATTCGATCCGTCGAAGTTTGCCCGTTGTATCTTAGTTGTCGCAATGTTAGTGTTCTCTATTTTAGTTGTGCCAATGTCAATCCAGTACATCTTACCGTTGCGTAGATCTAAAGTGATGTCTCTTGGTATATACAGATTAGTCACTACATTTTCAATAGCGGTACCGTCAAGGTTCGCCCTTTTGATTTCACTACCTTCTGTCCAATATATTTTGCTCCTTCCTCTCGCAAACGTAACATCTTGGACAACTGTACTCAACAGAATAGTGAGCACAATGAATATACACCGTTTTTTCAACGCAAACACATATTTCATTATATAAAATCCCCGAGGTGTTTAACCGAGTAATGATGCAAGAATTAGCAAAATACCATCTGAATCTGGCCGCATCCTCTTACCTGCAACAATAATAAAATTAATGACAAAAGTTGTCAATGAAAAATCAATTGTGCCTCTTTGTAGCACATTCTGTTAGATTGTGCTTCTTTCTACAACATTCATCCTTGATTGGGAGCATTGGTAGCACAATCAAGGATGAATGTGCTACAGAAGAATAAAACCAATACTATCTTGAAACTTTATTGCGGCAAATAACACAATGCATATATACCATCTGAGAAAATCCCTAAATTGACGCCTATGGTTCGGTTAGGAAACCGAACCTACCGACTGGGACTTATAACGTAATTCTCTCTAAGTTGACACCCGCCGAATACCAAACGCGTATGCAGCATTGATTTGGCCGAATACCAAACGCGTATTCAGCGTTGATTTGGCAGATCGCTAAAAAGCATTCATAGCGTTGATTTATAGGTTCCAGACCTCTGCCCCTACAAACTCTTAGTATAGCTTTCCCATAACCCCTTCGGATTGTCAACAGTAAGTTCAACGTTCCCGCAAATGCCGCAAACTGTTGCTCTCATAAACTCTTTGTGTGTCTTTGAATGACACTGCATCCGGTTTACCCACAACTTCAATTCCAATCCATCCGTTCCTTACCGACATCGTGAATTCTCAAGTTAGGCATTATTTTATCAGAACCGCATCGTGAACATTCTATATTTTCCTTCTGATTCGTCTCCATTAAGTTATTCTCCTTCTCTTTTGCAACGTCCAAGTGAATAGTCGCGTGGTATCAACGGCGTATATACGCGTGCTTTTTGTCGGTGTGATTCCCATGTCGCATGAATCATTTCAAGGCAATCCTGTCCATCTCTATCGCTTATGTAGGGATCTCGGTCTTTCTCAATTGCCTCAATAAGTTCGGATACCATGAATCGTTGTAAAAACAACCGTCTGGACCCATTATCAAGTTGTTTCCCATTCTCATCAATATCTTCGACTGGTAAATGTACCGGTTACCACGCTTCTGCAGGTGTCTGATGTTGTCCTCTGTGGATAAACATCGTTGTGCCAACGCTTTCTCGGATTGGTTTCTTCCTTCGGTACCGATAATGTCTATACCGTAGGCGTTACCGTTATTCTGCGGTGGCGCGATGAAGTGCACATCGGAATGGATACCGTTTTTGAAACGGAAAGAAACGTGCCCGCGTTCACCCAGAACCAATCCTGCATCTCAATCATGGGATAGACTTGTTAACCTTGAATCGTTCACGCCATGCTTCCGCTCGTTTTTGGTTAATTTCTGCTCCTGCGACGAGTTCACAGTTCGCTTCTAACTTTACTGCTTGGGCATGTGCTCCACCCATCCCCCCAAGCCGATGATTGCAATACGGTACTTTTTCAAATTGGTCTCCGAAGTTGACAAAAGAAATCATTGATCACAACTATCATAGCAACATCAGAATGATAGTGCAATAAAAACATTTTTGAACACACCTTTCCCTTTCAGTGAGGGTTCTACACACAACCCGTTCATCCAGCAGGCTTTATATTCTTCGTCAATAGGAACTTAGGGAATATCCAAGAAGGCACCAGTAGCAAGAGCAATCAACAGAAGGAAGGAACACACAGACAGGAAATAGAATACAGTGACGGTTATGCTTGTTTTCTAACACTACTCATGGTATTATAGTAATTCTGAAATATGTTGATTTTAGCTTTGTCGTTTATACTTGTTTGGGAAACTCAAACTATAGACAACTGATAAATTGCCCTGTAACGAGATAAGTCAAAAGCCTTAGGGTTGTGTCTTGTAAGCTGCAGCTCTTTTGTCTTTGCTTCTAATTTCAAAATAAATAAGGTTGTTTATGCCTACACTACCAGAACTACTTTCAGAAAGCAAATTAGATATTCAGGAAATTTCAAAATATTTCAATGACTTACTCTCTAATGCAATCCAGAGAGTTAACACACACTTTAGCCCTCAGCGCTTATCCAAGCGCACCCGTCATGTAGAACCTTTGCCAATAGATAAACGCCAATTATCTAGTTATCGAACTCGTATCGGGACAATGCTTGAGTACGCTCTCAGCACTGAAATGAATGCTATCGTCAAAGAGAAATACAAAGGCAATTATTTATTAACCTTCGCTACTGCACATGAATATCCTGACTTCTATTTTCGTGATCACACACTAACTTTACTGCTTAGAATTGAGATGAAAGCTGTTGATGCTGAATCAGATGAGCAAGCTGCACGCTTCAGTACACCAACGCTATCTATTGATGCTAACAAAGATATGCTTCTATTAATCGGTTGGGAATGGAGGGACTTAGAACAAAGTGGAGAAATTATTGGAGAATTCCCTTACATCTTTGCTGGTGTAATTTTGCCAGCAGGTGAAATAGCTAAAGAGCGCGATGTACGATTAGAAATAACAAAAGGAAAAATTGAAGGCGCAAAAGTTCTAGTCTACAGCGAGAAGAAAAAGGAATTTGTACCTGACCCAGGCAACTATGGAAAACTTTGGCGTATTATTCATCAAAGCAGACTAAATGCCGAAGATCTGAGTGATACAATACGCCGGTTCAAGAACTTCCTTGAAGAAGTTGATAAACATTCACCTAGAAATCGTTTAGGGGATAAAAATGATAGAAATTAGACACGAACTCTCCAAGCATTCTACTTGGTTTTCTCTGGTATAGGGCAAAGTCTGTCACTTGCATGATTATACGCGGCTTCTAAAGCTTCCTTTCCTTCTTGTAATGCAATTTCGCTTCGAGTTCGACACTCAAGGTGATGTGTCCAAGCCATTTTGTAAGCGGCAACAATTTCACGCTGTACAGAAAGCGGAGGTAATGGAATTTTTAATCCAAGTACCGCTGATTGGTTAACTCTCGGGCGGCCGCTGCCTGTAATTTGATAAACCAATTGTCCGAAGACTATATCACTACGAAGTATGAATGATAGATATTCTCTATCAACTTCGTATTTCTGTAAGAGTTTTCTCTTAGATGCTATATCTTCTAATAGAGGGTCACCGAAAGCATCTTTTAATGTTCGAAAAACAAGACACTCTGACGAGACATAGCCGTCATCTTCATCGTCTCGAACTAAAACGCATTTGCGAAGTTCTGGCCGTAATTTTGAAAAAAGTATGTCTCTAGGTTGAAAACGGCGAACCCCGCTTTTCAGTTGGCGACCAAGAACATTGGATACACTATATTCGCCCGTTCCTGCACTAATATTTGCTAATCCTATATATTGCCACATCTCATCAGGATCTTGCGTTGCCGGTACCATCATTCTATTACGTACAACAACTAGTTCGGCTAGTTTTGGGATTGGATAAATTGAACGATTTAATGTGCTTTCAGCGGTTGTACGAGATGGATGGTGAAATTGGACGTCAAGTCGTATCCCAACGTCCCCTATGCATCTTTCAACAGGACATACAAATATTTTGGGTGATAAGTGTCTTATCTCTTGAGCATCACTTATAGTGTAGGTTTGCCAAGCTTGGACTACATCCGGCAAGTCACTCAAGAGTTCGCGAGGATTGTCTTTATCTCGTCGTTCAATATAAAGTGGATCTCCGTTTGGCTTTCGTCCTATTTGTTCCACATCTGCCATAAAAATGTGGGATTGTGCTTCCTGATAATCTTCTTTTTTACGTAAGAAGAGTATTGATGTTTTTGAACTTGAATACGGCATGAACGTGACATCAGGCAAACTAATCACTGCTTCTACAATACAATGTTGAAAAATAAATCTTCGCACATCTTCATTTGAAGCACCATTTAACACACTATCTTCAATAATAATACCTAAACGGCCACTTGGTTTCAGCCAACGTATGCACCTTTCAATGAAAAGAATACCTCTACGGCGAGAAGATCTCCCACTCCCCAATTGATATCTTGAGATATCTGCTTTATCTGACAAATCACTACCAAATGGTGGATTTGTCAAAATTATATCTAACCCATCTGGTTTAAAGAGATGGTTCAGGTTGTCTGAAAAACCAAGAGAGCCGTTGCCATCTAAGTGATGAATGTTCCCATGTCCATCACCGTGCATAATAAGATTCATCTGTGCAACCCAGGCCATTCGTCTGTCAACCTCTAAGCCGATAATATGGTTTGATAGATATTGAGAAATTTGATCTACGGAAAATTCTTCCTCTCCTTTTGAGAACAAGAGGCTGCCAACGTGCTTAGAAGCTTCTATTAAAAAACCACCACTGCCACAAGCGGGGTCACACAAAGTTTGGCCCAATTGAGGGTTGATGAATCGTACCATAAACTCCACGACTTGCCGTGGAGTAAAAAACTGTTGATTATCTGACTTTTCAAATGTATTTCGAACTAACTCTTCATATACTGTCCCTTTTATATCTATAGGGATATTAGTCAGACTAACCGAATGGAGAAGTTCAACGATTCGGACAACTGCTTGCTTATCCACACTTAGTTTACGTTGAGAATCCGTAAAAACATTAGGTAAAAGACTTACAGCTTTTTCATAAAGCCTTTCTATTCTTTGATAAGTTGTATTTAGAGACGCATCAGATGAACAATAAAACTGACTCGTGTAGTTATCCTTGACTTTATTTTGTCGTTCATCATAGAGTTTGCAGTACAGAATCTTTGATATTTCTTCAAAACGTTCAAGCAAACCACCCCCCATTGAATCGCGAAAAGCCCTGCTCATTTTCCGAACTAACAATCTAAGCGATCTAATGTCTTGATCTGATTCTGACTGAAAGAATAAATCTGGGAATAATAAGGTCTGGGTATCAGTCTGATTAGTAAGAATATCTGATTTATATACCTCATCATTATTACTTTTATCGCGCAATATTCTCGTTACATCTTCAATTGTGTACAATCTATAACCGTTTATAGGATGGCGATGAGCTACAAGTTTTTTCGATTTATCCCAATTACGAAGTGTTGTCGGGGTTACACCTAATAATTCAGCAGCATCCTTAATTGAAAGATACTCAGATTTAGTATCCATTACAGAACTTCCTTTAATGTTTTATAATGATTGATCACTATAAAACATTATAACTTATAATCTCTTTAATTGCAACTTAAAAAATGTTTCAGATTCTGTAGAGTCTTCGTACAGAGATTCGTGTAAATTTGAGTTCGTTCCTCAGCATGCATATTGAGAATAGCATGTATATTGAAACTTTGAGTTAATGATATATTTTTGTTCAATCGGGTTGTAGTCAGGTGAATATGGAGGTAAAAACAAAAGTTCTGCTCCCGTTTTTTCAAGGTCTATAACTCTCAGCACGAAAACCGCATTCATCTATATAAACAGCAGACTTACCCTCGGTTTCTTGGCATGTGAGTTCTTTACAATAGGTTGCTCGTTTCTCATCACAGATGCCTCGTCTCCAGAAATAATAGATGTCTCGTGTCAAGAAACAAGAGCAGCAGGATACTTTAGCGACAAAAACTTACACACCCATGCTATCCTTAGAACCCCATCATCGCCCGAACATAAGTTGTGATGCCTGTCGTATTTTGGAACAAATGTGTGGTTCTACGGTACCCCGCAATAATAACTATATTGAATCCTACCCATTCACCTCTGTTAATTGCTTGAATCTCAAAAATACGCGTTCTAAGGTCAGCACGGTACTGATTTGGAACGCTAACAGAAGGTGAAAAAGATTGTATGTATTTCTTGAAATTATTATCTCTGTTCGTAAATTTCCTATATTGGAATCCCCCCAGTATATTTAATCTTTGTGTAAACTGATAATCCAAACGGACACCGATTATATCCTCTCGACTTCGTCTATTAAATCGCAAATATTCAACAGGTTGATCGTCAGTTGGAAGATACAACTTAGGGATGAGTATTTCTTTGATTTCCTCGTCAGTTCTGTCAAAAGCACGGTCCCATACATACTTGACCATCGGTGTTAACGTTATATCATAATTCAATCTGTTGATAAACGGGAATTCCCCGATCGGAATTGCGTATCTCGCCTTCAGAATGATAAGCTGATTACGACTGATCTTTTCAACATACCGTCGTTTTTTCCAATTGCTATCATCATAGATCAAACCTATATCAGTTGGGTCAAGTGCGTTAAGACCGTGGTCAGGGTAGAACGGATATACTCGCCTACTTCCAGCTACCCGAACCTGCTCAATTGGCACCATAAAGTCAACGCGTTGATCAGATTGAAAATCCTCCGATATAGGCTCGTATTGCACATCGGTGAAGAGTGCATTTATCGCATCCTGTTCAAACTGTTTTTGCAGGACAAGGAGTGATTTTGCTTCAAGTGTCAAGTTCGGCACTGCAGTATAGATGCATTGGAGTGTTGTTGTATTCAAACGTGCATTGTAAAAATCGAGATCATCATTTATGGGGATTGGCTGCAATTCGCCAACAGGTAAGGCTATTGTGTAATCAGGAATATCATCTTGAACACGGACAAATCTATTTTGGATGTGGAAGCTGCCAAAATCGGGGATGTCGCGTTGATATGTGAGATGTATGTATTTTGAGTTGTTTCCTCTACGGCTTGAAATTTCACTCTCGTTTAGCCAACCCACTTGGACAGCAAGGTTATCAAGCAGATCGTACTTTACTTTGATATGATACCCTTGACGATCAATCCCGTATTCGTATTGGGGTTCATAATCATCCTCAACTGTATCAACAACACCGTTATTATTGAGATCAATAATTCCTGTGAACACTGGCGGATCAGCATCGAAAATGAGAAAATCCTCTTGATAGTCAAATATACCGTTGTGGTCTCTGTCATCAGCACTTGGAAATACACCATCATAGTCGGAGTCATCGGGAAATCCATCATCATCATCGTCATCCTCAATGAGTGTATAATTGACTGCATCCCAGGGCACTCGTTCATCCACAAGGGTTTCCATTTGGTCCGGTAATGCCGTGTAGATTTGACCTCGGCCTGCGAATGCACCAAAATTCAGATAATTGGTTGTGTAGCCTGGATCAATATGATATAAAGTACCTTCTAAATGCAGTCTATCAAAACGGGATTCAAGTTGGACGAACCAGGCTGTTTCTCTACCGAGTTTTCCATTACCATCTTCATCTGTTCCATCACCACCTAAAAATGCCTCAAACCGTTCCCCTTCGGTTACCGAATAGGTTGGTATGCCATTAGCATCTACGGGAAGACCACTACTTTCATTTATAGTGACACCTGTTGGTACCTGTCCATCAAGAGATCGTAAAGTTGTTTTGGTTCGACTATATCCTACTTTATCCTCAGGAATGGTAGGATACTGTTTATATTTACCATTTACAGAGTAGTGCGTTTTGACGCGGACATTGCCGATAGTACCTTCAAGGTCTATCCCGTAGAGAGTTGCTGCACGGGCAGCACCATAACGGTATTGGACTTTTCGTGGTCTGCCTTCACCTGTCCATTGACTTGGATTGTCTTTGAGTTTTTCTCTATTATGGATGTATTCTGGGGCTTGTCCATAATTGCCCGGTGCCTGAATTATGTCACGATACGGCATCTGAATATGTCCATCTTCAGTTTTAATCCACTCTTGTAGTTCAGAGTTTTGCTGTGCTCTATTTGCCTCACTCATGCCGACAACCGAGATATTGTAATCACCCGCAACAACCATATCAAATACAACGGATTTAACGGTTCGTGGATCAATGTTGATCTTCTCATCAGAAAGAGTCAAGTCATATTTCATTTTATTGAAACCTGTGACAATCTTCCACTTTTTGTCAATAGAATCACGAATTTCGGATGGACCACCAGCGTGATTTATCGGCACAAGTTGGTCTGCCTTAACGACAAACTGACTCGTCTTTTGGGGTAAGAGTTTGGGTTTAATACCCTTTTCTATAGCTTCAATCGTTAATTCTTCAAGTTCCTGAGTAACAATAGTAACCGTCATACTTTTGAAAGCAGCACCGACACCACCTTGGATATTCTTGCTATGTAAACTATCACTGTATGCCTCAAAATCAGTAAATGCGTTTGTATGATTATCCTCTGGTGAGTCATCACGGAATACGACAGAGATGGTTTCTGGTGGTGTATTAGCGACAGTCCCCATCAGTGAATCTATGAGTCGCTCTGGATGTTCTTTATGCAAATTCAGATAAGTAAATCCGACGCGGAACATCTCCCCTAATAGTCCTTGTCCGCGAAAACCGACGAGTCTCGCGTTTTCTATGTTCCTGACACCTGAAAATGGGTTCAACCCAGTTCGTCTTCCTTGCTGCTGTCCAAGGTTTTGCGCCTGACCTTCTTCTAATTGAACAGGATTAGAAATGCTTGAGTGGATGAGTGTAAAGAGATGATGCTCTTGGGCAAAAGAAACATCACACCGAAGTCCATCAAACTCGGTTTTGTAGATTATATATCGGTTTGGAAACAGGGTATCAGGTCTTAAGCGCAGATGATCACCAATAGCAAATTCAGTGTGTCTACCGAGATAGCTCTCCTCAACCAAGATGCTCCGGTCTAATTGTGATGTAAAACGTATACTGTCAAGCTGACCTGACCAAGCAAGAACTAATTCACCATTCTGATTAAATTCCTTCTGTTTTGTGTATGTACTGATTTCACTACCTTCTACTACGCCTTTTCCAAAAAGGTCATAGTAGGTTTTCCCAGCTTCATCCAATTGGTATCTGTCAGCGAATTTCTCCTCACTCTCAATTATCGGTAAAAGAGGTTTATGCGGTCCAAGGGGCTGTACACCACAACCATAGAATATATACATGGTAAGGATGCAAGTTATGACAAGCGTGGTATTAATTCCAAGTTCTAACTGCTTCATGTGTTGTAGTTTGCGTAATTCCCACAACCTATCAGAACCTTTATTTGCGTATTAGCATCTTGCGGGTTGCGGAGAAATCGCCAGCATTGATAGTGTAAAGGTATATACCGCTACTAACAGATTCACCTTGATTATTGCGTCCATCCCAATGAATTGCTTTGTTTTGAGAGGTATAATTCCCCTCAGACATCATTCCTAATGACAAGGTTCTGACTAAATTACCGGTAGATGTATAGATATGAATTGAAACATTACGCCGATCTGCAAGTTGGAATGGTATCCAAGTCTCTGGATTGAATGGATTTGGAAAGTTTTGTAGCAGCTGGTTTCGCTTTACTTCTCCGAGCGTAACAATCTTTTTGTCTTTCGGTTCTACTGCGTAAGGTAAAAGAGATATTAAACCTGTTGTATCCCAAATCATGTATTGACCTGTATTGCTATAATCGTGCGTCATCAGAACAGAGCCGTCCTGACTCAGAGACACAAATCTGGGAATAGACGTTGAATGTTTGATCCGTCTGTTTACCATCCAGTCCCAAACCTCAAAGTTTTCTCCATTATTACCAAAGAGATAGCGACTATCTGGACTAAATTGCAATGGTCCCTCTCCATCCAACGTTGTTAAGAGTTCAAGCTTTCTCGGCAAGAGTTTCCAGACTTTTATTTCTTTCTCTTTTGCCGCGAATACTGTTAAACCGTCTGCTGTCGTCGTGAATGCAGGACTTCCCCAGAACCCTTTACCTGTCTCTGTGTATTGATATATGAATCTATCACCTGCGCGTTTCCATACCTTTATCAAAGATGTAGAGTCTTCGCCGTGTCGCATATATCCAGTGGCTATAAAATATTCATCATTGTCACTGAATCCAATAAAATGTATATGAGGTGATCCACTTGCAGATCTTTTATTAACTTCCTGAATCTTCTCAGGATTTTCTGTATCTAAAATGACAACTTCACCTCGGATATCAATTGTAGCAATCCACCTTCCAGATGGACTGAAAACAATCTCTTCAGAATCCGTAATGTATTCTGGAAATTGAATATCTACCTTCCCAGTCTGAATATCCCTTAGTTCAACCCAGGGACTCTTACCAATAGCGATTTTTCGACTGTCTGGTGAAAATGCAAATCCTTCAAACTTATAATCTTCTGCGGAAATGAACTGTCGCAACTGCTGTGAATCAACGTCCCATATCTTTACAAAATGATCAGAAACAGAGGCGACAGTCTTTCCATCAGGACTCAACATTGTCCTATAAATGTACCAATCACCAACAAAATCAATCCACACATTTTTTTCTCTATTTTCTCCAATATTCCACAAGACAACACCGTCAAGAAAGTGCATGAGAAGTGTTTTATCATCAGGTGACAAGGCGATCTCTTTTAAAGTACGAAACTCAGTGTCTATAAATTGTATCTGTTTTCCCGTTTGAACATCCCGCACGCGAACCCTATCATCCCAACCTTTCCATTGCGTAGTGCCGGATTTGCTCAGACTACTTGTCTTTGAAGCAACATACAGTCGTTGACTGTCCGGACTGAATGTTACCTTTAAGATTACCCCTATAGCACTTTTCTCCTTCCATAGAAGTTCATGTGTCGCTATATCCCATACATAAACATCATCTGATCTATCAAAGGACGCGAGTCGTGTTCCATCAGGACTGATTGCCACACCCTCAACCCAGTTCCCTGTATGTCCTTCAAAATGCCCAACCAATTCGCGTGTCTCCACATTCCACACTTCAATATCTGGTCGCCGTGATGCTACAACAAGAAACTTTCCATCAGGCGTAAACACTGATTTACTCTGAGTTGCCCCGCCACAAGTTCTACCATCTACGCGTATGTAACAATATTCCAACGGCCGACGATCGCCAACCATCTTTCCAAGTGACACACCTGTTTCCCAGTTCCACAAATATATCTCATTGTTATCATAACTGACCAGTATTGGTGTTACAGGACTAAATACCGTGTTAGCATCAATATCCGCTTCTGTCTCCCAATCAGACAGCTTCTCTTGCGTAATAGTGTTCCAAATTTCTACTTCAGTCTTCTTTGTTTTATTGGAATAGTTCAGAATGGCGAGATGTGTGGCGTTTTGACTAAACACAACGTCGCTGTCCGCACTTAGATTTCCAAATCTATCTTTAACCTCACCTGTATTGGCATCAACAACCTGGATGTGGTTTGGGACAACGCGAAAAAACGTATTACTGTCCAAAAAAGCATGCTGTATCGGTCGCTGTTGTCCGATGGTCACAATAGGTTCAATTGCTACAGCAATGTGCGGCAAGCATACAACGCAAATCAGTATAATATAGACTCGTAAGTTCTGTTTTAAGAAAAATGGAAGGGTTTTCATGAGTGTCTCTCCGAGTTGTTTTTATTCTTAGTGGAAGCAAATTCCGTGCCAAGATAAATGGCATTGAGATACACAGAGATTCAATAACAGCAAGACAGAAAACTGAATAATCTGCACCAAAAAGTGCAAGCACTATTCGCGATTGCACACATAAGTGCATTTGCAGGAGGAACAGAAATCCTCTAAACAGTTTGGTTTCGCTTTACTCATCCTTTTCTGCTATCGTATAAAGCTGAATTGTTTCAATACGTCCTTTACCAGTAACAGAACGGTGTGCAATTTTAATAGCGTCCGTATTCGCAGCGACAAACATTTCAAATGGAAACTCAATCGCCCTTTGCACCTCTTTAACAAATTTCCAATTCATCCTTTTATCACGAACATATACATCGAAATTTTGAACCTTCCCTCTGCCGAGTAATACAATTTTTCGGACAGATACTTTTTCTGGAATAGAATAGATAACACCAGAAAAAACAGGTTTCTGAGATATTTCCTGATCAACTAATACATACACTTGCTCAGAAAAAAGTTGAGCACAACCGGTAATTGACAAACAGATTAGAATAAGAAAAAGATGATTCAATTTTGTCATTTGCTTCTCCATAATATGCCTGATAGTAGATTGGATAATCTAACAGGTTTCTTGTGAACTGATATAGCAATTTCTATGCCAAAGCAGTTATACTGAAAAATAGGATTATAGTATGTTTCTTGCGGATTCTGCTGATAAGAACATTGATATGTTTCTGTTCATTTTTTGGACAGATTTGTTCAAAATCTGGTCTAAATTACATTGAACGCCTTTGAGAACAGTAGGGAAGTCCTTGACATGCATTGACCTTTCAAGTACACTTAGCAGCAGAAAGATGAACCCACAGTTTACAGTGAAATTATTGAGAATTTGATGGTTAAACCGCCGAGAAGATGAAAGGAGCGTCACCAGAATGGCAACTACCGTGAATGCACAAAAATATTTAGAGGTGAATATGATTGAACGTTGGGGAATATTTGAATTGACATTGAACGGACCTGACACAGGGAATCCTTTCACTGACGTCGAATTGACAGCGGAATTTAAACAAGGCGATCGTACTTTTGAACCACAAGGGTTCTACGATGGAAACGGCGTGTATAAAGTCCGATTTAGTCCCGATGCCCTTGGAGAATGGACTTACACGACAAAGAGTAACACAACAGAACTCAACGGAAAAACAGGACAGTTTACTTGCACTTCACCAGCCGAAGGCAATCACGGACCGGTACACGTTCATAAAGATTTCTACCTGCGTTATGCCGATGGCACGCCGTACCATCAATTTGGAACAACCTGCTATGCATGGGTACATCAAGGCACTGAGATGGAAGAACAGACACTCAAAACCCTTGCTGAAGCACCGTTCAATAAAATGCGGATGTGTATATTTCCAAAAGATTATTCTTACAACAAGAATGAACCTGAATACTATCCGTATGAAGGCAAACCACTAAAGGATTGGGACTTCACAAGATTTAATCCCGAATTCTGGCAACATTTTGAAAAGCGTGTACAAGACCTGTTAGACCTTGGCATTGAAGCAGATATTATTCTCTTTCACACGTATGACCGATGGGATTTTGAGAATATGGATGCCGAAAGTGATGATCGCTACATACGATATGCTGTGGCACGTTTATCCCCTTTTCGTAATGTGTGGTGGTCTCTCGCAAACGAATACGACATCATGCCTGCAAAAGAGGAAGCAGATTGGGATCGGTTTTTTCAGATAATCCGTGATCACGACCCGTACCAAAGGTTGCGTGGGATCCACAACTGTAGAGGTTGGTATGACCACAGCAAACCTTGGGTGACGCACACCAGTATCCAGACGTACAATATGGCAGAAGGCATACTCTATCGCAGCCGATATGGAAAACCCGTAATATATGATGAATGCCGCTACGAAGGAGATATTCCACAAGGGTGGGGAAATATCACCGCGCAACAGATGGCTCAAAACTTCTGGACAGGAACCGTATCGGGATGCTACGTCGGACACGGAGAGACATACAAACATCCTGAAGACCTTCTTTGGTGGGCAAAAGGAGGGGTGCTTCGTGGTGAGAGTCCATCCCGGATAGCATTTCTTAAGGATTTTATGGCAGACGCACCACCTTTTGATTCACTTGAACCGATTGGTGATGATAAGGGACGGTATGTCATCGCCAAACAGGGAGAATACTATCTCGTTTACACAACCGCACCGCAAACGATAACAATAGAACTTCATGGAGATCAACCGTATAAAATTGATGGTATTGATACGTGGAACATGAAAATCCTACCGATTGGCACTGCACAACCTGGAGAATACACCTTTACATCAACGCATCACGATTTTGCGTACCGTTTTACGCCTTATGCCCCCGGTGAAAAACTGCGTCCTGAAGCAAAAGCATCCGCAGACGTCCTTCAGGGGAGTGAACCTCTCACAGTTGCCTTCTCTGCGGAGGGTGATTTTAAGCAACACTGGGATTTCGGAGATGGCACAACATCTGATGAATCGAATCCCACACACGTCTATAAAAACCTGGGACAGTATACTGCCACACTACAGGCTACCGATGCAGAAGAAGCAACATCAACAACCGCGATCATAATTCAGGTGTTGCCCGAAGTCCCTGCAGACATAGAGACACATACAGAATTCCCAGGTTCACGCGATGATCTCATAATTCTCTGTTATGACCCGTTCTATTCCAGTGAACTTGAAACACGTGGTGACGCAAAATTCACTGAAAAAGGACAGATGGATCTAACTGCTGGCTCATTCGCAGTTAAAAGTGAGAATGATACGCTACTTGCAACGTGCAAGGCAAGCAATCAACTGACCATTGAATGTTTGGTTACAACAGATAATCTCAATCAAAGTGGACCAGCACGGATTATCTCTTTCTCAAAAGACCACACGCATCGCAACTTCACTTTAGGGCAAGATGGTAACCGTTTTGCCATACGAATTCGGACCCCACGTACTGGAGAAAACGGACAAGGTGGTGAATTCTCTTTTGGAAATATAGAATCAGGAAAACCGACCCATGTTATTGTCAGTTATTTTCAAGGAAACGTCTGCTGCTATGTTGATGGTAAGTTAATCTATTCAGGTAATAGCATTCAGGGTAATTTTAGCAATTGGGAACTATATCCCCTCGTATTCGGTGATGAAGCAAATGGTGGTAGAAATTGGGATGGTAAGCTGAGTCACGTTGCGATATACAGTCGTTTTGTTGGGGCAGAAGAAGCCGCACATAAGTTAAAATTGATTCAGAATGAGTGAAATCTTTAGGACTGTAGGACGAAGTCTGTATGCCACGCCATCTATTTCGTATCAATCGGAAGTGGTAATTGTTCAACAGAATTATGTTCTGCAGTCTTGATAGATTCCTCCATTTTGATGGAGATACATTTATCAATTTGTCCTGCTCCATTAACTGAATCGAGAGGGTTTCCACCCAGTGCGATCAACTCTGCATTCCCACGTGGTGAATTGTCAAGAAAACCCGGATCAAGGACAAAAAGCGGTAGATCCATGTCAAGTGCCGTTTTTGCAGCATTGAAGGTCCCACTCATTTTACCTTTTTCATCCCGTTCAGGTCCCGACTCAATCACGACAACTGCTTTCGAGAGTGCACATACAAGTTTATTCCGAATCATTGCGTTACTTGCTAACCACTTTGCAGAAGGGTCGAATTGTGAAACCACCAACACATCCCGTTTCCAGTCAAACTCCTTAAATGACTTTTTCTGCTGCAATTCCTTGATACCGTAAGGCAGCACTATTGTTGTTGTCCCTTCAGCTTCTAATGCCCCTAAATGTGCTTCAGAATCTACCCCTTTAGCGTATCCAGAAACGACATTTATGCCTGTGCGAGCAAGATCACTAGCTAACCTTCTTGCTACGCCAATACCTTTACCAGATACATTCCTTGATCCGACGATTGCAACACTATCTGTAGTAAGGTATTTTCGTTGTCCCTCAACGAATAACACAGGCGAGATTTCAAGAAGATTACGTGGAAAATCAGAATGCCCTGGATATATAATTTCAATTCCCAAATTTTTAAGTTGCTCATACTCCTCTAACACTTTCTCTCTATCCTCTTCACGAATTTTACCTTTCAAAATTTGCGCCAATCCTGGAAATTGTGCTGAAAGGGCGTTTTTGTTACGCGGCAACATTTCAGGGGCAAGCTGATGTGTTTCCAACATCTTGGCAATTGATGTAAGAGATTTTGGACCAATACCCCGTGCCTTAAAAAGGCGAAACCAAAAATAATCCCTATTTCTACTCATCTTTTTGTCCTTGTATAGGTGAGCGTTAAAACAAGAACATGGGAGATACCGCCATGCTTCTTAAGAACGGCAGTAATTTCGTTCAAAGTTTCCCCAGATCGATAGATATCATCAAACAGAAGTACGCACTTATATTTCTTTTCATCCTGAGAAACATTAAATGCATCTTGTAATTGTTCTTTTCTACTATCTCCAGTCTCACTATTTTTATGGGGTGGAGTCTCTTTTACCTTGATTAAGTAATCATCAGGAACTGGTAAGTTCAAGAACCTCCCCATTTCCATCGCAATTTCGATTACAGGTTGAAAATATCGATCTTTTTCTGATGGTGGCACAGGGATTATTGCTTCAAGGTAACCATAGACAAAGTGGTCATTAACCTTAAATTCTTCTTTAACGAATTTTGCTGCAAGTTTTGCTATAGGTTGAATCTTGGTACGGTCATTTGACTTTTTCGCATCATGATTTTTCAACAAATAAACCAATTCACCAAGTTCTGTACGTTTTGTGTCAAACATTTGATTTCCTAAGTGAACGCTTGATAATGTATGAGCATCTAATGCCCAGCCAGCTCTCCATTTGCCGCTAATCTCTTTCGGATTAATACTCAACTCATGGTCATAACCAATATTAACATCCATAGATTAAGTATTCCTTTTAGTTTGACTTTCTATCATAGTTCTTAATATTTATTTAATTCCAGAATACCTTAAAATTCGTCTAATGTCAAGGTTATTGTAAAATCAAGGGTGTGTAAAGTTTTGGCACAAGTCTCAATTCGGTAGCACTTGTGATGTTAGTAAAGAAATGGTATCCTATCCAAATATTATCATATTATCGTCCTGAAGTGATCGTGATGTCAGAAATGCCTCAAAAGCTAAATAAAAGTCGTCAATTCTGCAAAAAAGTGTTAAAATACTCATAAAAGAACTCCTTATGGTTTGGTATAATGACTTCATTATACCAAAAGAGTTCTCTTTTCAACAAAAATTTTTGAATTATTTATCAAACTCACGGCAAAAAACATTCTTCGCGTGCCGTGCAGCCCCAGAGGGGCGACAGGTATAGAAATACGAATAGAATGAATAAAAGCACGAGGGAACAGCAGCACAGACTCAGCGAATGTCAACCATAGGCGAATATATTTACCTGAAGCATTATGATTCCTTCTCAATATACACTGTTATTGGGGTTGTTCCTCTTCAGTCCCGTAGGGACGATATGTTTATAGAAAAAAGTCTAACAAGGCCTCTTCAGTCCCGTAGGGACGATATGTTTATAAAAAAAGATTAGTACATAGATATCGCCCCTACGGGACTAAAGAGAACAAAATCTGTGCTTCTATGCAATAACTTTACACACCCAAATTTTCTTTGACACATCTACTAAGACCATCCACGAGTTGAGGTGACTTCATGAATAACCAAAGTATATTTGAGTTGGACAAAGCTATCCGACTTAACCCTGAAGACGCCACAAACTACATCAATAGAGGATATGCTTACTACAAAAAAGTGCCTTTGATCGGGCAATCGAAGATTACGACAGTGCTGTTCGACTCTGTTCTAACTACGAGGTTAACTTTATTGATTCTAACTTTGAACACGGAGGGAGGAATAAGTTGATGCTGACATTGAACTTTTAAACAGCCTGATTAATTCTCCACCTGAAAGTGCTGCCAATTTCTACTACACCGGCGTGAATGCCCTATTTCGGAGTGACGGGATTTCGGCTAAAAGAGCTTTCCAAATCGCCTTGCGGAAGGGTTATCACGACCAGGACAAAATTGAATAACATCTTGCAAACCTAAAATGAAAGAATGATTAAATAAAGATATCTAAATAAATATACCTGTCCTTCCTCGAACTAATGCTTTAAGAACCCGATAAAGTTTCGCTTTAGGTATTGCTAAACCATCCGCTACTTGATATTGTAAAATCCACTATAAATATGAACTCATATTGAGTAAAACCTAAAGATGTAGTATATTGCTGTAGCACATTCATCCTTGATTGTGCTTCTTCCTCCAACCCATTCAACCTTCATTGAACTTCTCCGTACAACAGATGCAGAGCACCTGATGATTGTGAAAACAAACCTGCCCATCTATATAACTGATCCAAACCCCTTCCGCGCCCTCTGCACCCTCTGCAATTCAGACAAAATAGGTGACAATCCTTCCACCCATACAATCCTCCACCCATACAACCCTCCACCTCTTCCACCCTTCCCCTCTTCCAACCTTCCATTCTTCCAACCCTCCACTTTCCTCAATTTTAACTTGACTTATGAATTTATATATGTTACAATTAAAATAAAAGTTATTAACTGAATTACTAACAGTTTATGCCAAAAGGTGTTCACAATGCTATTCTGCAAAATGTCCAGAAATAATCATAATATCAGAAAAAAACCGATTTTTTCACGCATATTTCAACATGACGAGAATTTCGTACCATTTAGGAATTTAAAAATTTTGACTCTGTCAAAAAACACGCTACAAAGCCTTACTGTAACTAATGCCAAAGCCAATGTTCCAAATCTTACCACGGTAAGAAATTTCTTACCGTATGGTACGATTTTGAAAGGAGACACACTACGAAATTACAGTATTTCACCGCTAAATGCGATTAACGCAACGTTGCCTTAAACCTCTTATCCTATGAAATCCTATAATCCTATAAATCCTGGTTCAGACAAAGGATGCATTTCCCTCCTATCCATCTGATAGCACCAAAATCCTCTTATCCTGGAAAATCCTATAATCCTGTAAATCCTGGTTCAGACAGAGTGCCAAAACTTCACACACCCCTGGTTCAATTTTTAAATTGAATAAAATCACCATATTGCATATAATGAATAGCAAACGTTTCCATACACGACAACTAAATCATTTGAAAAACAACATATCCTGCAGCGATGTGCTGCAATAATAAGGACGGATTATCGTGACAAGAATAGAAACGCCGCGTTCAGAATATCCCCGACCCGACTTTCAACGGGGCACCTCTGAAGGGATTGACTGGATAAATCTAAACGGAACATGGGAATTTGCCTTTGATCCTGACGATGTCGGGGAAAATGAGAAATGGTTTTCAGCAGATGATACAAACTTCCCCCTACAGATACGGGTGCCATATCCGTGGGAAAGCCTCGCAGCATGGGGAGAAGAAAACCTCGCTGATAGTGAAAACTACCTTAGTACAAATGCGTATCTAAAACCTGAAGAAATTACATGTGGCGGACTTTCACGAGAAGGGAATTACCGGGGTGAACCGCGACACACAATCGGGTGGTATCGGAGAACTATCTCCATTCCTGAAAATTGGAACGATAAACGCGTAATTCTGAAATTCTGTGCTGTTGATTGGGAAACAACTGTATGGGTCAACGGTAAAGCAATCGGTGGCTCTGAAAACGGCTACCTACCCTTCGAATTTGACATCACAGATGCACTCACCCCAGGAGAACCTGCTACTATTATCGTCCGTGCCTACGATGCACAAGACCACGGGGAACAACTTGCTGGTAAACAGATAGGTTGGTACACACGTTCAAGTGGTATCTGGCAGACAGTATACCTCGAACCCAGAAACGCAACTTATATCAAGCAGTGTCTTATCACTCCCGACATTGACAATAGTACTGCCACTTTTGACGTTACGGTTGATGGTGAAATCGCATCAGGCACTGAACTGCACTGGGAATGTGATGGAATGAGCGGTAACGTTCCTGCTACGGATAAAACCGAAATCACCGTAAATATCCCATCAGATAAACTTCAACTTTGGGATGTAGATACACCAAATCTTTACGATGTTACGCTAAAATTGGTCTCTGATGAATCTGTTGTTGATAGGATTTACACCTACTTCGGTATGCGGAAAGTTTCTATCGAAAAAGCACCGGGAGGCGACTATAACTACATCTATCTCAACAACCGTCCGATATACCTGTTAGGTGCCCTCAATCAGTCGTTTAATCCAGATGGTGTGTATACCTTCCTCACCGATGAGGCGATCAAAACGGATGTTGAACGGGCAAAAGAATTCGGTTTCAACTTCCTACGTCTCCACATAAAAGTTGATGAACCACGCCTATACTACTGGGCAGACAAATTAGGACTGCTCTTTATGTGCGACATCCCCAACTTTGGACGTTATACCGATACAGCAAAAGCGAGATTTAAACAGACGCTTCAAGGAAACATCGAACGCGACTTCAATCATCCATCCATCATCTCCTGGTGCAACTTTAACGAAACATGGGGACTCGGAGGAGGCGGTTACAAAGAAGATAAAGAGTGTCAAGAATGGGTGCGAGAAATGTATCACCTCGCTAAAGCACTTGATCCTACCCGGCTTATTGAAGACAACTCACCTTGCCTTTATGACCATGTTGAAACCGACATCAACTCTTGGCATTTCTATATCAACAATTATCAACACGCGAAAGATCATATCGCTAACGTGGTAGAGCAAACATTCCCGGGGTCAAAATTCAATTATGCCGGTGATAACGTCCAAACAGATGTTCCACTGATCAATAGCGAATATGGGGGTATCGGTGCAGGGGCAGGGGACAAGGATGTCGCATGGTGTTTTAAGTATCTGACAAATGAATTGCGACTACACCCGAAAATCTGTGGATATATCTATACCGAACTACAGGACATTGAGTGGGAACACAACGGTTTTATGAACTATGACCGCTCTGTAAAAGAATTCGGCTACGATTATAACGACATCAACACACTTGATTTTATTGCTATAGATTATCCGCCGGGGACAACGGTTGCACCTGGTGATAGTGTAAAGGCAGATATCTATACGAGTCATTTCTCACACCAGACGATTGAAGGTACAACACTTCATTGGCAACTGGATACGCTCGGTCACAATGGAGAGTTAACACGCGCCCGTGTAAGCGGAAAGGTTGACATTCCCTTCCCGCAGTATCAAGTAGAACAGGTGCATCAACTGGAACTCACTATTCCCAATATTGACAATGCCGTTGGCACACTACATGTATGGGTATCCGATGAGAGTGGAACAGTCGTTGCACGGAATTATATCAATTTTGAGATATTCTCCGAAACGGAAACACCGCTTAGCCATCTACCCGGAAACATATCTGTCAGTAAATGGGATGCGGGATCAGAAATAACGGAACAACTGCTCACAGCACAAGGGACTGGATACGTTGAATATCAGATGAAGTTACCGCAAGACGTCAACTGTGATGATATAACCAAAATGGAGCTTGTATTTGAAGCATCATCATCAAATGGCGGTTCACGACAAACAGAGCCTGAGAAATATCCATCGGACGTTACAATCTCAGTCAACGGTAAAGAGATAGAGACAGTGACTCTCCTTGACTGTCCTGCAGATGCCCGCGGTGTGCTGACCTATATTCATCAGAACCTTGGTAACTACGGTTATCTGTGTCGTGTCCCGTTAGATAAGGAGACATGTCTGAACGGAGGTTCTGCAGATACACTCACTGTGCGTTATGAAGTCAAAGGCAACGCAGAAAATAGGGGTGGATTATCACTTTACGGTAATCGTCGCGGTAGATATCCGACAGCACCCCATATTCTCATTTCTTAACTAACGTGAGTTTGATAATAGGAATATGGACTTCTTTTTGCCCAAAATATTACTTGCATAGACCCGGTAGGTTCGGTTTCCTAACCGAACCGGATCCTACGCGAAAACCTTTATGAACGCATTCGCACAAAACCGGTTCGGTTAGGAAACCGAACCTACCGACCTGGGAAAATCTGATTTATCAAACTGACGTTAACTATATATAAATAATTTGGTGGAGGAACTATTGAATGGCAGCATTTGAATATCTATTTACACGGAACCCCGGTTTAGAGGGGTCTTGGCCCTTCGTCCACGAACAGATGGTAAAACGGCTTGAGAAATTAGGTGTAACACTCGTCCTTAATACGACCAGCAGAGACCCTATACACGAACAGGTAGACCTTAGCGAAGTTATCGGAATATCACAATGGGGCGGCAGCCTCACCGATGCTTGTATTGACAACGCACCGAAACTCAAAGTCCTCGGAACGATGACAGATAACACCGGACACGGTATCCCTTACGCTAAATGTCAAGAACGTGGTATCCCTGTGATTGAATCCACCCGGGCGTGGGCACAATCTGTGGCGGAGTGTGCTTTCGGACTCGCCTTGTCTTCACTTCGGAGGACAGCGCAGTGGCACATGCAGATGGCACAAGGTGAAAAACTATGGAATTGGAGCGACCCTATATGGGGACCCGGCAAACTTCCAGTCGCACACCAATTCTGTGATGACCCCGATTTTGTGAACGGAGACCTCGGTACAAAACAGATCGGCGTTATCGGATGTGGACAAATTGGTGGAAAAATTGCAAAGTGGTGTCGGGTATTCGGTGCTACCGTTATGGGATACGATCCTTTCGTCCCTGACGAACTTCTACAAGAATGGGATGTGGAACGGGTTAATATGGATACACTCGTTGATAGAGCAGATATTGTGTTTGTTTCTGTACCGCCGACCCCGTCTGCACGACATCTGTTAAATCGTGAACGTATCTATCATCTACGAAAAGGCGCGTTAGTTGTCATTATCACCCGAGCACACGCTGTTGATATGGCTGCCCTTCGCGAACGGATTATCAAAGATGAACTTTCAGGCGCGTTTGATGTATATGACAGAGAACCCGTGCCAATTGATGACGAACTACGGAACAGAGATAACGTTGTACATACACCACATATCGCCGGCAGAACAAAGGACGCAAACCTACGAGTCGCTGATATGATCGTTGACGATTTTGAACGCGTGCTTAAGGGAGAAGCACCTCTCGGAGTATTAACACCAGAGGCAATTAAGGTTCGTACATCTCATAATCCCTACGAGTGAGGACTCATTAAGATGGCATTTACCGATTTTAATTCAATTGCACAAGTGCAAGAAGCCTTCAATATTAAATATACCGAAGCTGAATATATTGAATACGTAGATATTGAACCTTCCCAGGCATTCCTGGAAGAATTTAAATTCAGCCAGCGGCACATTAACGTATTTGCATCAGAAGCTGCCCGTTGCGAAAATGTGATTTATCCTGTCCTAAGAGATGTATACAAAAATTATGTGGAATGGTTTGCCTTGTGGAGTCATGAATCGATTTCTTACGATGAGGATCTCAGTGGCACACCAGACTATTTGATCTCAACGAAATCAGGATTAGGAAAAACGGTGCCAGGAACACCAATTATCATCGTTGCAGAAGCAAAACGAAACGATTTTATAAAGGGATGGGGGCAGTGTTTAGCGGAGTTAGTCGCTGTTCAAAAAATCAACGATGACGCTAAAAGAACAGTATACGGAATTGTAACGGATGGTGAGTTCTGGCAATTCGGAAAATTAGTTGGAAATCAGTTTACGCGCAACGAGACCGCTCTTACAATAAGCGAACTCAATAAGGTGTTCGGTGCAATTGGGTATCTGATGGATACGAGTTTACCCGAAGCTTGATAGCCTCTTGATCCTATCTATCCCCGCAGCAATTGCAGCTGTTGATCCGAAAAGTGCCGCGCCGACTTCTGAGTCGGACGGATCCGCCATGCATCTGGCAATCGGACAAGGGTATTGATTATCTCTGGGTTCTTAAAGTATTCGTCATCTATTTGCCAGAATTGGAGACGAGGATAAGTTTTATTGTTATGCTCAAAAGTCCCCATATTCTCTGCTACTTGACGCATGTTTGCACTCACAGGTTCAATAGTGATAAAAATGCCTACTCCTGCTTTGTGTTGATCCATGACATGACAGAAGGCGCGTACTTGTGTCATTGTAGGTTTACCGGCTTTGACTTCGGCGAGGATACGCGAATCCGACTCTTTCATCTGTTGCGGGTCCCATAACGTAAAATGCCCGACACCGTCAAGACCGCCATCGCCCGCGTCTTTTGTCGGTTTTAACCCAAGCCGTGTTACTGCCCAATTTGAGAAGTCGTGATATTTGCGTTTGTCACCTTCCTTTAACAACTTTCGGACTTCCTGCATGTTTGTCGGATAACCTTCAATTTGATAGTCAATAGAAGGTTGTAATCCATGCCGGTCTGCCATCCGTTCACGCATCGGGTCCAGAGCCAGGATTGTTATGTCAATCCCGATCCAATATCGGTTGAGGGTATGTGCAGCGTCAATCGTTGTACCACATCCGCAGAACGGGTCCATCACAATTTCGCCTTCGTTACTGGAGGATTCGATCATGAGTTCGTAAAGCTCACGAGGCTTTTGAGTTTCGTAATTTAGATCTTCGTTACCTCCTACTTTTTCAATATCAGTAATTAGATCTTGTACCCTGCGACCTTTTGATGTTGATAAATACCGCTTGAAACGTGGAACACTACCCTTTGGAGGCCAATACATTAAACCGCTTGCGTCTAATACATCAAGTTTTTCGTGAACTGAAAGCGACTCATAATTCTCAGGTGGTTCAACTCCTTCTGGCCACGCTTCTCTGCGTGGGGCACTCCAGTGTCTGCCTACGGCACTCGGATTTACACCCCTCCAAGGCTTACCGGATTCACCCTCTTGCGTAACTCCGGGGGCATGTAAGTCTCCGATTTGGTAAGGACCTCTTTCATCCGAATGACGATAAAACTTTTTGATATACTCCGGATCGTGTTCAGTATAAACAGGATTCCATACTCTTTGACGACCTTTGCTATAGAATAAAATTGTGTCGTGAATTCTGCCGAATTGCTTTCCATCATTATGTGCGTTGGTACGTTGCCAGACAATCTCGTTTCTAAAATTATCTATACCAAAGATAGCGTCTAAAACCCCTTTGAGATAGTGGCTTGCTGTGGGATCACAGTGCAAAAAGATGCTGCCTTTATTAGTGAGTATACGATGCATCTCAGCGAGTCTGGGACCCATAAAGGCAAGGTAAGCCCGCATTGCACCTTGACTACCAGATACGGTGTTCTGCAAAACCGAGTCGTATCCCTTAAGGCAGTTATGGAGTGCTTTGTATGTGTCGCTTGAAATTGCGAGCGATTCAATGTCGGATCGAGAGTCTTGTGCGGCGGTGTCCCAAGTCCAGGTATCCGTAAATGCTTTCTTTTGTGCAAGGGAGTCGCCGATGAAAGCGTTGTAATCGCGTCCACTGTTGAAGGGTGGATCGGTACAGATTAGGTGAACGCGTTCGTCTTCCATCTCACGCAGGATTTCTAAGTTATCACCAAAGTAGAGTTTGTTCATTAGTATCCTTCTAAACTATAGCACGTTTCTCCCGCTGTGATGGCATCTCGAATATCCGCGAAGAGATTATACGCCTCCTGAAAGTCGGCAAATTCGGCGATGACGCGTTTGGAACCATCCTGCGCGGTTAAGACAAGTCGACTTTTGCCAGGGTCTCCGCCTTCAACATGTAAATTTTGGTAATAATTGAAGTTTATGATTTCCAAATCATCAGTCACGAAGAACATAATTATTCTCCTTATCGCTATAGTCCGCCTACGCAAACGGTACAAGCACATCGTCTACTGAAAGTGTATCGGGAAACCACCCAACAATCTTCCGCAACACCTCATCAAGCAGAATATCCGGACAAGAGGCACCAGCAGTCAAGACGATGTCAATCGGTTCCCCATTGGAATGTTCTGTTGGCAGCCAGTCTTCTGTAATTTGCACCTGTTTTGTCGCAAGTGATAAATGACGTATCCGCTCCGGACTAAGCAATTCCTCCGCATCTCTCACAAAATAAGTTGGTAGTTTATGTTCACAGAGTTCCACAAGATGACTCGTGTTAGATGAGTTATAACCACCTACCACAACTGCGACATCACCACCTTCTGCGATGAGCGAAAGTGTAGCGTCCTGATTCTCTTTTGTCGCATAGCAGAGTGTATCTTTCGTGTCGGCAAAATGATCTGTTATATTTTCTTCACCATACCTTGCGATGATCGCCTGCCGTAATAGGTCAGCAATGGCTTGCGTCTCTGTTGCGAGCATTGTTGTCTGGTTAACAACACCGATACGTTTGAGATGAATATCTGGATGGAAACCTTCGGTATATCTGTCTTCAAACTTTTCAAAGAAGAAGTCGGCATCTGCTTCGCGGCGAATTACTTTTGCAAGGTCTTCAGCTTCCGAGAGGTCCCGGACAACAACAACCGGTGCCTCCGCTTGCGCATGAGAAAATGTGGCGCGTGTCTCCTCGTGATAACGCTTACCATGCACAACAACAGTATAATCTTGCTTGCCAATTTCTTGGCTCCGCTTCCATACCTTTTCAACAAATGGACATGTTGTATTGTAAGACGAAAGGGTAACACCGCGAGCGTTAAGCTCCTTTTCAACTTCCAGAGTTGTGCCAAAAGCGGGAACAATGACAACATCCTCTGGCACTAAGACATCAAAAGGTAACAACGGATTTCCCTCAGTATCAGAGAGAAACTGCACACCGTTATGTCTTAGATTTTCGTTGACACGCGGGTTATGAATAATTTCAGATAGCAGGAAAATTCGCTTATTTGGGTTCTCTTCAAGAGCACGATATGCTATCTCAACAGCATTTTCAACGCCATAACAGAAGCCGAAGTGGCGCGCGATTTTAAAGCGAACAGGACCGAAATCTAAAACGGAAGGTGATAGGTCCCGCTTACGGGTGTCCGTACTCCGCCGCGATGCCTTGACAGTTGAGATAATTGGGCTCTCATAAAAGCGTGGTATATTAAAAGTACGGGGCATCTCTGATTTGTTCCCAAACGTTTCTATGCACTGAGAACTTTTCTACCCTTAGACCTTCGGCGCGCGAGGATCTTCCTGCCATCTCGGGTAGACATCCGTTTCCGAAATCCGAGCTTATTTTTCCTTTTTCGCCTATGCGGTTGATAGGTACGTTTCATAATGTTCTTCCTTTCTATTTTTTAGTCGCGTATAGTACCCACCGAAATAATGTGATGTTTCATTTGACATCTTAAATAATACCTGATTTTTCC
This sequence comes from Candidatus Poribacteria bacterium, assembly GCA_022828145.1. Classification (GTDB taxonomy): domain Bacteria; phylum Poribacteria; class WGA-4E; order WGA-4E; family WGA-3G; genus MSPOR6. The sequence continues at coordinate 124,101 of JAJEJA010000019.1, forward strand.
CACTTTGTCAAATATTTATACATTCCTGTCAAAATAAAGGGTGTGTAAAGTTATTGTCACTAAACATTCAATACCTTCACCAATAATAGACATTCTGTTAGATTGTGCATCTTTGTAGCACATTCATCCTTGATTGTGCTTCTTCCTCCAACCCCATTCATCCCTCATTCACCTTCACCCTACACCATCCATATTGATATATCTAATGCAGAATACCAAACGCGTATTCTGCCACATTCACCCTTGATTGTGCTTCTTTGTTGCCGATCAAAGTCATATAATGTTCCAGACACCCTTCCGTGCCAGCTATGTTAACTGGCGCGGAATCCGCGATTCAGACAAATAAAGTGACAAAATATTTACACACCCAAAATAAAGAAGTATTTGAAAAAAAATAAGAGATTTGATAACATATTGTAGATACAAGATTGCCATCGTTTGTCAGAAATTAATTTTGATAAATTTTCATTTTTCTTTAAAAATTGGAAATATATCGCGTATTATTTCACAACATATTGATAATTCATTTTCCGATTGGGAAGGCGGAAATAGGCACTGTTAAAGCATATTGGACTGAAAATTAAGGACTAACACCTTAAAAATTGACAACTCAAGACTCCATTAAAATTAGCTTGTTTTAACTTGCTAATTAAAAATCAAAAATGATATAATTCACTTTCGCGTCATAAACATTTTGTATAAATCCAGAAACATTTTAAACAAAATATTTTGACTACCTATCACAGTTTAGGAATATTCTCATGCAACACACTGCCGATACACTCTGGTTAGAAATACTTACCGAGCTTGATGAATCAGCCGATAGTGACGTCTACCTACGTCAAGTCACTCCCCGCTCACTAACCGACGTGTCCTTAAACCTTGCTGTGCCTTCCAATTACACACAAGCCGAAATTGAAAATCGTTTTGTCAGGGACATCAATAGGGTGTTAGCGAATAGGATTAGTCCCGATTGCATGGTGAAAATATCTGTTGAAACTTCTCTCGTGAAAAATCCTGAATCTGATGGCAATGGTTCTGTCTCTCCACAAAACAACACTGAACCGACAGGTTTAAATCCGAGTTATATCTTTGATAGTTTTCGTGTCGGACCGAGTAACCGGATTTGCCATGCAACAGCACTTTCAGTCTCTGAAAATCCTGGCAGCGATTATAATCCACTTTTTATCTATGGCGGTGTAGGACTTGGGAAAACGCATCTTCTTCACGCGATCGGCAATCGCGTCCATCAGAAAACTCCCAAAGAAAAGGTACTTTACGTTACCTCTGAAACGTTTATGAACGAATACATTGAATCAATCGTCAACCGGGGATCAGCACAAGGATTCCGCACAAAATACCGAGAAACGGACCTACTATTGATTGACGATATTCAATTTTTACAGCGCAAAGAAGGCACACAAGAGGAGTTTTTTAACACTTTCAACGAATTACACAAAAATTCAAACCAGATTGTGATCTCTTGTGATCGTTCACCTCAAATGCTCGAAAACCTTGAAGAAAGGTTGAGTTCACGGTTTGAATGGGGGATGGTCGCAGAAATAGACAAACCCAATTTTGAGCTACGGTATGCCATTTTAAAGGGTAAATGCCAAGAACAAGGATTGAAAAATGTGGACGATGAAGTGCTAAATTATATTGCCGATATAGTGACAGCAAACATTCGACAATTAGAGGGAACGCTACTTCGTCTGTATACACAAGCTTCCATTTATGGTGTGCAATTAGATATAGACTTCGCACGCAAGGCACTAAAAGATACACCCTCATTTACAAGAAGACCGCAGCAAAAAATCATTACCGCACAAACAATACAAAAAATTGTGACAGATCATTTTCAGTTGAAAAGCGGTGATCTTACTTCGGCAAAGCGGACAAAGGTTTTGGTGTATCCAAGACAAATCGCTATGTACTTGTGTAGAGAGCTAACACAACTCTCTCTATCAGATATCGCTGATACATTTAATAGACAGAACCATAGAACCATTACCTATGCTTGTGAACAAATTGAAAAATTGCTCAAAGACGAAGAAACCAAAAAACTTATACAGCATTTTATGGATGAACTGACTTAATTGTCAAGGCATTTATCATCAAAACAAAGTTTAATAAACTGATAATAAATTGATAATAACTTGATAATAACTTGATAATAACTCTGCCCTTAATGCTAATAAATTGATAATAACTTTAATCGTTTTTATCCTCCTTGATAATATGATAATAAGTAGAAAAGTTGTTATCAAGTTATTATCAGTGTTCAAGCTAATCACAGTATAGCTTTAGAGGAGTTATTATCATATTATCACTACTACTACTACTAC
>JAJEJA010000101.1 GCA_022828145.1 Candidatus Poribacteria bacterium
GACACTCCATAAACACACGTATGCGAAGGTCCATAAGACGGAACACTCGGATGCAAACAACGCCAAAATTGATACGTACACCGAACACCATTGGAAGTATTCGAACATTGCTCCTCCACATGCGTCAAACTATCACAAACAAAGTGGAGCGAATGACCACAACTCGCAGCCACATGACTGTTATTATCGCACACCTGGTGACCCGATATGCCACAACTCGCAGCACTGTGATCGCTACCATTACATTTATATAGATAGCAACTATAACAATACTCATGCAACGCTGCTGCTGAGGTATCAGATGGATCATAAGCATCGGTCAATGTGCAGCCTTGTATATTACAGACTATTGTTTGGCTGTCCCCCGGTGCCGCGTTATTTAGATGATCCGTAGGCCCGATGACCCAACCACCTCTTCTGTCTGAGTGTTTGGTAGTCCCTGGACTATCAGACACATGATCATATTTCGGATTTTTACAATTCCTATAGGGTTCCATACAAAGTGTCTTTTGCCCTGCATTATTGGGGTCATCTTTATCTTTTGTACAGAGTCGGACTCTATGCTCATTTCTATCGTCATTTTTACACGTATAATACGCTCTGTTGCAGCCTGCAGGCGTTACCTGTCCGTCCCGTATTTGTGCATCTTGGGGCAGTGCATGCGGACAAATAACCAAATGCTCTACAGGCGTTTGGAACTGTTGACGGCAATCCCCACCACACAGTTGATTTGAAGGCAACTCATCACGTTTCCAAAAGGTATCAAAATCTTTAAAACGTCTAAACGACTTTGAAGAAGCTTGAGATGTGCTCTTAAGATCATCAACATGATACCAGAACTTTAACATATTTTCCTCGTCGTCGCTGTCATACGCATCCTTATGTTTAACGTCGTTCTTGATAGTTTCAAGAGACAACGGTGTGACACTGTTGTAATTGTTTGAAGCACTATAGTCCGGCACACGAATTAAGCCACCGCCATGATTTTGCATCATTTCCACATAGATATCATACTTAGACTCGTAGGTACTAAAGGCTACCTGATTCTTTGATATGACTTCGTTCAAGGCACCGACAGCAGCATTGAGTGCTAGTAGATAAGATTCACGTGCATTCAAATCACCAAAAAGATCAGCCATTTCTTTCCCGGCGTTGATTGCCGTAAGAAGTATAGGTAAGTGCTCCACAATCTCCTTAAGCCACTCACCCTTCATCTCACCACCATCGCCAGGATCGTCCGTGAGAACCGCTTCAAGAATAATGGAGATGACAGTGGCTGCTACAGTATTCCCAACATCATACGTGTTATCTTTAATGGACTGTTTGTTACTATTCCATTCAGCTATAAGGGTATCTACAGCCGCTTTTGCTCCGTCATATCTACCCTTCCATTTATCCCTTTCATCATACGCGTTATCGCGGTCTTCCTTCGCTTCATCTAATTTGTCTAGCTCATCTTGTGTGCCACGGTGCGCCTCTACAAAAGGCACTCCTAAAAAAAGAGACGCAAGACAGAAAAGAGTCACACATAAAACTATATTTCTCATAATCATCAAAGAATCCTCCCTTTAGTATTTCCATCCACCTAACTCTTTCATGAGTTCTCTAGCTTTGGCATCACCAAAATATTCTGATGGATGACCACCAGCACCGCCAACAGGTTCATCAGGACTTGAGGGCCATGTGAGTTTCTTTAAATCCTGCCTACGTGCACCATACGGATACGATACTATAGTATCAAACATTTGACTCGCTATCGCGCGAGCCTCACTGTATACCTTTGTTTCCTTTTCATATCCGGGAGTTCCTAATTTTTCGCCGTAGGTGTGTATATAGTATCTCCGCAGATAGAGTGCCTTGGCGTATTCTTGTGCTTCTGTGTCATCGGGTGGAAATGGAGGTATCCATTCTGCGCTCCAATGTCCACGCTCCTCTTGTTGTAGACGGAGTGCTTTCACTGGGTTCGTTTCCAGCAGCTCCTCGTGGTAAGTTAAGGGACCTGTATACATCGGTTTCACAGGTTCCACTATCTTTTCACGTTGTCCTACCGGTATTTTATCCCAATGGTCACCATGGCGAACCCACTTGAAACCTGGTTCAGCAGGAGGCGGTTTGACATCAGAAATTTCTACCACTTTAGGCGTATTTGCTGCTTTGTTATGAACTTCTAACTTTTTCTGTACTTCTGCCAAATCAGTTTCAAGCTGCCGTGTTTCTGATTGGTCTTTGGCAATTTGGTTTTTGTTCATCACAAACACAAAAGCACCTATCAATAAGACAATGAGGATACCGAGTCCCCAGTAAAGTTTCTTCTTCATGAGTTTTACTCCTTATAGTGCTGCAAGGATGATACCAAAAATAATATTGGCAAAAATAAAATATCGGATGCATTTACGGTGTTTAGGTTTGTAGCTTCGTCTCATCTTCTGCCTTCAATGATACCATGAAATAGGTTAATTTCCTAATATAACGTGAGTTTGATAAATCAGATTTTCCCAGGCCGGTAGGTTATGAAATAAAAAGGCAGATACCCTCTCAGATATCTGCCTGTAAAATGTGAGTGCTTCAATGTGTTATTTCTTCCAACACGGCAAACCATTACTTCTTCGCCAGGGATCATCACATAGAGGTGTCCCCCCTACTGTTGAACACCTTTCCCACGACTTACCACAAGTACTAAGGCGACACGTTCGGGTGATATGCAGGGAGACATCAGAAGGCTTACACGTCCAATATGAATGTCCGCTTGCACACGTAGCACTATGTTGCGTTGACGAACTCACCGTTTGTGAACACCCAGAACGACCACACGAAATAGTCGGTGCTGGATACACGTGCGTATGTTGACCACAATCATAGAAGTTTGTGACCGTGCAACTATCCCCATTTGCGTTCGTTGACGTGCAACTTGTGTGGTAAGCGTGGTATGCCGAGTTGGCAGTCGGGTCTGTATGACCACACGGATAGTTGGTATGCGGCTGGCATTCATAAAAAGGTCCACTCCAACCTGACATCGCGATGTTGTGATCCGAACTGATTTGACATGCATAACCGGCATGAGCTGAATCCCCACAAGGAGGCGTTATTTGAGAATGGCTACCTGATACAGTTGTCGCATGAATACCACACGCATGCATAGCACTACTACTGCCATCACCAGCATCCGCACTATCATCAGCGTCATCTGTATAAGCAGTTTCCCATGAACTTGGTGCATCAGAAGAAAAATAGCTGTGCACACCAAAAACCCCTTCAAGAAAAAGTTTAGTACAATAACCACTCGGTGTGACAAGTGAGGAATACCTTCCGTTATTATCAATCACGTAATTTGTGCATTGTCTAAAATGCTTACCACAATAGACTTTTACTTTTTTTCCATCTATTTTTTCATAATTATGTCTTGTGCAACGGAAGACATCATGAAAAGATGGCACGTCATGTCCAGGACATTTATAATATTCTCTTCCGCACCCATCAATTAGGTGCCAGACTACATAAAAGTCACTGCCACAAGTTACCTGATGACTGGTTTCAGCCTCTCCTGGCGAGTCAAAAATGATGTCACAATATCCCTCACACTTATAATCAGAAAATTCTCTACGGACTTTCCAATCTTTAACGTGTGGGGGAACTATTAGATCACCTGAGGTAGATCCTTGATGAGATTCATGGCTATTATAACTTTGAATCTCCATGGCATAGTTGGTCCAAGCAAGTTGGTATGCAAGTATCCAGAGGTCAACCTTTAGGTGTTGCCTTTTAATCGCTGAAACAGCTGTATCTATGGCATCTCTCAATCTATTTTCTTCAGTGATCATCACATGTTTTTGATGTGCCCAAGTGATAAAAGCTCTAAGATCCATTTGTATGGCAGCAGCAATACCGTTAATATCATTTAATGCTTTATCTATAGCATTTTGTCCTTTTGCTGACAATACAGTCTCAGTTTTATCTAAGACTGCGTAGCGATTCGTGACTTCACCACGTTCTATTAATATACGTCTCGCTGCAGCATTGTGAACAGTCCTTGCATTAATTAGGGTCGAAGGTTCATCATGACTTGCATGTATTGTTTGTAGAAAATTAAGAGAGCAAACGCAAACTAAAAAGAGTTTAAATAGAAGAACTAGATTATAAAATTTCATTATTTCTCCTTCACTCAAAAGTTGTCGGCCAACCACCCGGATCTACAGCAGATTCGGAATCAATGAATGGCCAAAATAATTTCTCTAAGTCACATTGCCTTACAAATGGGACATCATTCAGATCATCAATTGGTTCACCATTTGGAAATAAGGACTTATGATGCTTATCCATTACTTTATTAATTGATTTCAACGCTACTTGAGCTTTGGGATGGTCATCTTTTCCAATTTGCCTATAACGTAAATAGATATAAACGTTAGAGGCAATTGTTTGTGCTTCTGAGTCTTCTGGAGGAAAAGGTGGTATCCACTCAGCACTCCAATGCGCTTGTTGCCTTAACAATTCCCGCAGCCCCTCAACTGGATTCTCAGGTATAGTGATTGTAATATTTTGGGCTTCTTCATGATTGTCATGTCGCACTATACTTCCTGAATTTCGGTCTTTTCCCGCTGGTTCTTCTTGGTTGGACAATGATTGAATTCTGTTGGTGTTTATCAATGGTTTGTTTACGTTGGATGTTTCATTTCCATTTTGCTGCTTTTTACGATTCTCAATCAACTTATTTACTTCAGCAGTCTCGTTTTCAATTTTCTTGATTTCCACAAACTCTTTTCGGATCAAGTAAACACCCACAATGCCAATTAAAACCACCAGCACAATAATGCCACAAATTAATCTCTTATTCATTCCTTAACTCCTTAAATATACAACTTTGAACCACTTGTTACTCACAATGATTTATCGGAGTATCAAGAGATGTCCATGTAAGTTTCAATAAGTCGCTATATCTGGCAGCTTGTTCACGCGCTGGCAAATACTTTTCCTTCAGGGATTCTAAATATATGTTCTCAATACGCTCTACTTCTTTTAACGCTGGATTATTTGTCCTTTCTCCAGTACTCTTGTAGTATTCTATGAGATACCTACATTTTGCGAGATTTGCTGCTTCATGGTCATCAGGGGGAAATGGTAGTATCCATTTCGCACTCCAGTGTCCGCGTTCTTCTGCTTGCAATCGAAGGGCTTTCACAGGGTTTTTTTGAAGTAGTTCTCCGTGGTAGGTCAATGGACCATCAAGCGTAGGCTTCGCTTGTTGTTCCTCTACAAGGGATTGATTCGCTGTGATTCTAACTTCATGCCAGTGGTCACCGTGCCATTCCCAGGCGAAGCCTTCTTTCGCAGGACGAGGAGGAGGGTGCGGGGGATTCCCTGTCACAATGTGTTGCGTGTCTTTCCGTTTCTCTACTTCAACTGTTTCCGCCTCTTTTTTTTCAATATCCTTTATTTGCTCTTTCATTACTTCCTTGAATTCAGCGAAGTTATATAGAATATAAAACATAAATCCGCCAAAAAGAATAATTAGGATACCGAGTCCACCGATCCACCAATACGTTTGCTTGTTCATTATTTGTCTCCTTATTTAAAAAGCAGCTCCTGCTATTTTGCTGCGTCCAGCGGACAAGGTTGTCCACCTTTCCAGGTTTCCCGTATATAATCTTTGGACATTCTGTCAGGATTACATGCCGGATTGATGTTTGATCGTTCATATTCAGAAGTCTCTACCTCTGCGTCCAACGTGCATGGCGGACTGCCTTTCCAGCACTCCCGTATATAATCATTAGGCATCCTGTCAGGATTGCATTCTGGATTGATGTTTAATCGTTCACACTGCACAGGTATCGGAATGTCGGGACGCGCTAATCTTATACCCAAACTTCCAAACGCCAATGCTGCAAGGATAAAACCAAAAATAATATTGGCAAAAATAAAATATCGGATGTATTTACGGTGTTTAAACTTGTAGCCTCGTCTCATCTTGTACCTCCAATTATATCATGAAATGGTTATCGTATGCATAATCACAATACTATAAATTGCTTTCATAATTAAAGACAATATTTTTTACCCTAATAGGTGCATAAAATGCTGTATAAAATGAAAAAAAGTGAATTTTTTCTAAAATTTCAGTCAAAACGGGCAAAAAACGATAGATTTCGGGAAAATTACGCAAAGTGAACTCCTCTAATAAATCATCAATTAGATTTACAACAAGTATGGCATTCGATCACATTTTCCTTTCATAAAATGGACATTCTGTCAGATTTGCTGTAGCACATTCATCCTTGAAGAAAAAATTCACCGTCAAATTTCTCTTGCCTATAATCTTGATACATGGTAACGTAATTAATAGATTTCAATACCCGTAGGAAAGTCTTTTGCGTATACAGAAACACTTTATTTATATTCTCTTTCTCTGTAGTTTGTTACCTATCCTTACTACAGCAGCTCAAACCAAAACACGCAGCCATCTTCCAACGAATTCTGTTGCGATGAGCGATGATGCGTTAGCGACCTTTTTCAATCCTGCTGGATTAGGCACCAGGCGCGCATTAAACCTTTACTATTTACGAACTTATGGCAGTACGTTGCCAAATGATGATGCATTTTTCATCGCTGCACCCAACACAGGTTTTAGCATGGAATTTGCCAACGCTACAGAAGATATCGATTTTACACGTTACAATCTTTCCGCAGGACATCATTTAGGAAGTGCTTTGTATTGGGGGACAAGCTATAGCTGGATCAATTCAGACAGTGAAGGTTATGATGACTATAAGTCAATCTCTGTAGGTTTAATGTATCGTAGAAGATTCTTCTCAATTGGGGCAATTGGACGCGACCTTAATAGACCGAGGATAAATAATCAGAAATTGGGAAGAACTTACGATATCGGATTTGCACTGCGACCTGGAACCTGGAGAACAACACTTTCCGTCGACATGCGAAAATTGCAAGATGTATCCGATTTAGACTTTAGCTATGGTGTTGAAATCCGTCCCATTAGAGAACTCATGCTCCGTGGAACATACAACAGTGATAAGAGTTATGATATACGGTTTGGAATCAATCTTGGTAATTTCGGTATTGGGTCTGTCAACTACTTTGATGAAAACAGCACATCGGATATAGGTGTTGGATACTTCCATTTTACAACCGCCGCTATTACGAAACCGATATCACGGAAACGTGTTTTTCTTGACTTAGAGATGTCTCAACTGGAGAGAACACTCCGTATTGCAAAATCGGACAAAGATGTCGCAGGTGTGTTGATCCGACTAAAAGGTATTAAGTTTGGTATGGGCCGTCTGCAAGAAATCCGTGATGCCATCATAGATTTCAGGAAATCGGGAAGAATCGTTGCCTGTTATATCACTTACTGTTCTACGGGGGATTATATCGTTGCGTCTGCATGTGATGCCATCTATATGCATCCGAGTGCTGATGTGCGACTTGTCGGGCTGAAATTCGAACTTTCCTTCTATAGAGATGTGTTGGACAAACTCGGTATCCGGGCAGATCTTGACCATTTTGGTGAATATAAATCTGCATCCGAAGCTTTCACTCGTAAAGGTATGTCAGAAAAGCATCGTGAAAACATGAACGCGATTCTTGATGATTTATATGACCAACTCACAACAGATATTGCAACAGCACGCGGATGGACACCTGAAACCGTAAAAGTCAAGGTTGATAGTGGACCTTTCACTGCGAATCAAGCAATTAAGTCCAAGATTGTTGATAGACTTCTATATGAGGACCAGTTAGAGCATGCGATCAAAAAACTTGTGAAAAGAGATGTCAGGCATCTTAGATTGTATGAATACCTCAGCAGCAGTTTGTATCCACAAGATTGGTCTGTTCCCAACCCAAAAATCGCTGTCATTGAAGCGAAAGGGATGATGCTGACAGGTGAGAGTTTTTATGATCTCTTGACCAGCAATTCAGTCATGGGAGCATCAACAATCTCACGTGCTATAGATCACTGTAGAGCAGATGATTCAATTAAAGCGGTAGTTCTCCGAATTGATAGCGTTGGTGGGTTAGTCGTTGCAGCAGATATAATATGGCATAAGCTCCTGCACCTCACTGCGAAAAAACCGCTTATTGTTTCTATGGGGGATGTTGCAGCCTCTGGCGGATACTATATTGCTGTTCCCGCAGAAACGATTGTTGCTGAACCCGGTACACTAACGGGTTCTATTGGGGTTATCGGTGGAAAGCATAGCCTAAAGGGATTGTATGAGAAGATTGGCATCAAAAAGGAGATAATGACACGCGGTAAAAATGCTGATTTCTTCAGTAATTTTAGTGATTTTACGCCAGAGCAGAAGGAGAATCTAAGGATCCAACTCAAAGAAATTTACGATGATTTTATCACAAAGGTCGCACACGGCAGAGAGAATCTAACCGTTCCCGAAGTAGATGAAGTCGCTCGTGGACGGATATGGACAGGAAGACAGGCGAAAGAGATAGGATTGGTGGACGAACTTGGTGGATTAGACAAAGCGCTTGCAATAGCAAAAGAACGGATGGGACTAAATGACAAGACTGTTGAAATTGTTAGATTGCCGAGGGTATCATGGTTATCAACTCTCTTTGGGTATTCAAATTTTATATCTACCCTGAAGATACCTTTCCTATCAAACATCATTGCATTTCTGGATCATAACGGAAATCTAAAACTGATTGAGATTATCAAGAAACACAATGTTTTTCTATTGATGCCTTATGATATAGATGTGAATCCGTAAACAATAAGTAGTTTGGTTACTACTATACTTGAATGGTGATAGACAATGGTGTCAGTCGATGGATTTACGAACGTCAGACAGAAGATGGTTCGAAACCAGATTGAGAAACGGGGTATTGAGAATCCTGATATATTGGCAGCAATGCGGAAAGTTCAACGTCATCTATTTGTTTCACCTGAATACAGAAAGTGGTCTTATGACGACAAACCGCTTCCTATAGACAAAGGTCAAACTATTTCACAACCCTACATCGTAGCTCTCATGACAGAATTACTGGAATTAGGAACGAATTCTAAAGTACTTGAAATTGGAACGGGGTGCGGGTATCAAACCGCAATTTTAGCTGAATTAGCAAGAGAGGTATTTTCCGTTGAAATCATAGCAGAACTGTCAGAAGCGGCTGAAGCGAGACTGAATATGCTCAACTATCATAACATTCATTTTAAAAAAGGCAATGGCTATTACGGTTGGCTTGAACATGCTCCGTATGATTGTGTGCTGGTTGCAGCTGCACCTAAAAGAACACCACACCGCTTAACACAACAACTCGCTGAAGGTGGAAGAATGGTTGTGCCGGTAGGTACTGATTTACAAGATCTGTTTTTATTAAAGAAAAGGGCTGGTAAAGTCAACACAACAAAAATTACGGGAGTCAGTTTTGTTCCAATGACAGGTAAACCATAGTGGATAGTCCATTCTAATTGTTCGGGTAAAGGTCGCGATTCGGAGATCGCTCCTACCAATACTCAGTTCTGTAGGAGGGAACTCCGATTCCCGACTATTGCTTATACCCACAAGTTTAGTCTGGACTATCCAATAGGAGAAAAGATGCTAAAAAGAAAAATGAGATGTTGTTATATCTTAATACTAACCTTACTCTTTACACAACCTGTATTCGCTGCATTTAATGATATAGGTGTGGGAGCCCGTCCTCTTGGTCTCGGCGGTGCTTTTGTCGCACTGGCAGATGATAGCAATGCTTCAAATTACAATGCTGGCGGCTTAGCTTATTTCAGGGACATTCATTTGGGTGCTACTTATGCGCAACGTTTTAGCGGACTCGTCAATTATTCAATTATTGCCAGTGTGCTCCCTGTTGGTCGTTTAGGTACAATTGGAGCAGATGTCGGTTTTCTATCTGAAGATTCTGGTATTTACAACGAACAGACATTCCGTTTCTCTTATGCCAGGACAGTTATCAAACAAATAGGGATTGGCGTTAACCTAAAGTATTTTAGTACATCCTACGATGAAGCGAATGAATTTGTCAAAGAGAACCCATATTTTGCAGATTCGCAGTCAAGTTCAGCGTTTTCTTTTGACATAGGTCTGATGGTAAAACCTATTGATAATCTACACATCGGGATATCTACGGAAAACTTAGTGCCAGCAGATATTAGCATTTCCGAGGCAGAGACAGATACAATACCCCAGAATATCCGTGCAGGTATCGTCTACAGACTTGAATCAATCGCTGCAATGAGCGCGCAAGGAGAAGCAATCAGCAACGTATTGAAGAACACTTTAGCAATCGTTGAACTGAATGCGCGTGATGGCGTGGTAACGACTCGTGGCGGTATAGAAATCTGGATCAATAATGCCATCGCTGTTCGTGGCGGTTTTGGGGTGATAAGTGATGATAATTCAGCGACAACCGTAAATCTCGGTGGCAGTGCAAAAGTGCCTATCGGTGGAACAGCATTGCAACTTGACTACGGATTTCAACTTCTGACAGGTGACCTACAGGACAACACAACACAACGGTTTTCTGTTAATCTATTATTTTAGATAAAAGGATCATACTTTATGAAAAACGCAGCTTTTATTTCTCTATTGATTATTTGCTTCTTCATTACACACATCAGTTTTGGAGCTGTCACATCCATCGGTGAAATAAACGTTGATGGTGAGACGAAAGGTATAGTTCCAGCAAGTTCAACAGTGACGCTTCTTGTGACACTCGTGATTGATAGATCACAGGCAGTGACTGGGGAAGAAATAATGATTATTGAAATTACAATGCCGTCAGGTTTTCAAACAGTAGTTTCGGATTTCAAGCATATCTTGAGAGATAGAGTGGAACTGGCTGCAAGCGTTGAAACCTCTGGTGGAAATGTCTTACGTGTAGTTCTCAATGAACCGATCATCGATTTTCAGAATTCTGTATACGAAATTGCTTTTGACTGTCTGACACCGAATAACGTTGGAGAGACAGTCTTCAGAGCGAGATTACGCAATACAGAGGATAGTCCTATCGGTGAATATATCCGCGCTGGTCAAGCCGATGGAAAGCTGAATAACGATGATTTTACGCTACAGGTCATTCCAAATGTGCCACCGGCACCTGTAACAGGTTTCACGGCTACGTCTGACATAACAGGGGAAAACGATGTAACACTGCGCTGGCAAAAGTCAACGGATTTAGATGTTAATGGGTATGTTATTTATCGGGATGATGCTGTTCAAATTGACGTTGAACAACGTGAGGCGACAACTTTTCTTGACGTGAATGTTCCACCGGGAAATCATACTTATCAGATTGCAGCCTTCAAGACAAAGATATTGCAATCGGAACGTTCACCGATACAAACCGTCAATGTATCAGCAGACACTGCAGCGCCAGAACCGCCGACAGATATTCGCATTGTCACTGAAAGGGAAGGTATCGTCGTCTATTGGGGACCGAGTGTGAGTCGTGATGTATCAAAGTACCGTATTATGTTCGGTTCTGCAGACTCAGGCACACTTAATCCGCTCCCAAACAGTGAAATCTCAGCAGAAAAAACGTCAAATGATTCAACGGAATTCAGATATGTAGACAATAGACAGTTGTCTACAGGTAGTTTTACTTATGCGATAGTTGCAATTGACGAAGCAGATAACGAATCCGCACCTGCTCAGAAAAGGCTGCGAATTTTTGATAAACCGTATCCAAACCCATTCACCCCTCTTTCACTCGATCCTGATTTTAACACCGTCGTTTTTCCAGCGCGAACAATAGATGATGCTGAAGGTGAATTTAGTGTGCTACTCTATAACTTAAATGGTGTGCTAATAAAATCTCTCATCGCAGAACTCGGTGAAACAGAATTGAAATGGGACGGTAAAAACGAAAACGGTGAAATCGCAGAAAGCGGAATCTACATCTATCAATTACAGATCGGCGAAAGTTTCAAAACCGGGACAATCATACTTGCAAAATAATCTGAACCGTTATACTATATAGAATAACGTGGGTTTGATAATTGTAGCGCAAACTTTCCAGTTTGCGAAGCTGTGCCACAAACTGAAAGTTTGTGCTACAATTCACGTCTCTCGGATACGAAATGGTTTGAGTGAACGCAACCGAAATGATTAATCAAACTCACGTTAGAATATATATTCATATTTAAAAGTCTATCAAAGCGTAAAGGAGTTATGATGAACAGAATGAAGTCACGATCGACACTATCAAAGAATATCTTACTAATATTAGTTATTACAACTGCCATAATCTCTGTGCCAGTAATCGCTGATTGGGTAGTAATGCAAAAGAGCGATCCAGATTTTAGGGATTATATGGATGTTACCTTCACATCTCAAGGGATCGGTTGGGTAGCTGGGTCAGCACTTGCCGAGGATTTTGAGAACCCAGGCTTCATTGCACAAACAATGAATGGTGGAAAAACCTGGCAAAAAATGGATACAAAAATCAGTGCTGATCTCACCGGAATTTACTTCTTAGATGATGAAAACGGGTGGGCAGTCGGTGCCAAAGGTCTAATCGTGAATACGACAAATGGCAAAGATTGGGATATCCAAATAAGCAAAGCCGATACGACACTTAAGAGCATATATTTCGTAAATAAAAACGTAGGATTTGCTGTCGGAGAAACGGATACCATTCTTAAGACAAAAAATGGGGGCCGCGTTTGGAATGTTCTGGATGGCGGTATTGTCGGAGCCATAGGTGATGAACCTGCAAGTATGTTTAGTGCAATCCAGTTTATTGATGAGAACATAGGATGGATTGTAGGAATAAACGTTAATCCACAAGCAAAAAATCAGAAAAGTATAATCCAAATGACCACGGACGGTGGGGAAACTTGGCAAAACCAAGAAACCGAAAAAGAGGATATCCTTGAAGACATCTTTTTCCTTGATGACTCTGTAGGTTGGGCAGTAGGTGAAAACGGGGTTATTCTTCACACGACAAACGGGGGGAACCAATGGAGAGAACAGGACAGTGGCACCATTGAGACCCTTAGAAGCGTCAGGTTCGTTGATAAATATACTGGATGGGCAGTAGGCGGGGATCTCGGCGTTGGTGTTATCCTTAGTACAAACAACGGCGGTAAGAAATGGGAATTAGAAGATAAAAAAGAGAATATGATTAAAGTGTTTGTATTTGATAAGGATAACGTTTGGATCGCAGGGGCACGCGGTCTCATCTTAAAAGCACAATAACCCCAATGTTGTATATTGCAGTTCAACAATGATATAGAGGAGGCATGTTTTGAATAGCCATACTTTCGCCAACCGCATGAGTAGGTTGGGAACAGAATCTGCTTTTGAAGTGTTGGCAAAAGCGAAAAGTTTAGAAGCACAAGGGAAGGATATTATCCATTTAGAGATTGGTCAACCGGACTTCACAACCCCGATGAATATTTGTGAAGCAGCATTCAAGGCAATGAAAGACGGTCATACAGGTTATTGTCCTTCCGCAGGACTACCTGAATTTCGTGAGGTCGTTGCACAACACATTTCTGAAACCCGAAAGATTGATATTCATCCTGATGAAGTGACAGTCACACCTGGGGCTAAACCGATAATCTTTTTCACTATTTTAGCATTAGTAGATGATGGAGATGAGGTGATCTATCCTGAACCAGGATTCCCGGTCTATGAATCCGTCATCGATTTTATTGGTGGAAAAGCTATTCCGTTACCATTACGTGAAGAGGTAGATTTTCGATTTCGTATTGAGGATTTAGTTGACTCTATTTCTGACCGCACGAGATTACTGATACTTAATTCCCCTCAGAATCCGACAGGTGGCACTTTGACCGCATCAGACCTTACAGCGATAGCAGAGCTTGCACAGCAACATCGCTTTTACATCCTCACAGATGAAGTCTATTCAAGACTTCTGTACGAAGGAACACATCAAAGTATCCTCAGTTTACCTGGGATGAAAGAACAGACGATTCTAATTGATGGGCATTCAAAGACCTATGCTATGACAGGCTGGCGTCTCGGCTATGGTGTTGCCCCACGCGAAATTGCTGATAAGATAACCCGTTTGACGATCAATTCAAACTCTTGTACGGCAACATTCACACAAATTGCGGGTATAGAAGCGCTAACGGGTCCTCAAACATTTGTCACGCAGATGGTAAACGAATTCCAAAAGCGGCGCGATGTCATCGTAGATGGACTCAATGCAATTAATGGCATAAAATGTGTTAAACCTCTCGGTTCATTTTACGTTTTTCCTAACGTAACAGAGCTCCCGCTTTCTTGCGAAGAAATGGCTGATTATCTGATGGATGAAGTCGGCGTTGCACTATTACCCGGTACAGCTTTCGGTAAATTTGGAGACGGTTACCTACGCCTCTCTTATGCGAATTCGTTGGAAAATATTGAGGATGCATTAGGGCGTATTCAGACAGCAATTGATAAATTATAATCAATATAGGTAGTTCCTCGTATGTCTTGTAAAGCAACAGCGCGTATACCTGCCAGCACCACAAACCTGGGACCTGGGTTTGATGTGTTAGGACTTGCATTGCAACTTTACAGTACTGTCACCTTGGAAATAACGGGTGAGGATACAGAAGTTGTCGTCAGCGGGGTTGACTTTGAGAAGATTCCAAGCACGCCGGAACATAGCGGGTTTAAAGCTGTTGAGACGATTTTCCAACGTAGTGGTATACCGCGACCGAAGGGTATGAGATTACGTATAGAAAACGGAATTCCGGCTATTCGCGGGTTAGGTGGCAGCGGAACTGCTATACTTGGTGGATTACTCACTGCAAATGAATTATGTGATACGCCATTCTCGCTGTCAGACATTCTGGATATTGCATCAGAGATAGAAGGACACCCCGACAATGTTGCTGCTTCTCTTTACGGTGGCATGGTTATTTCTGTGCAGGACGGAAAACGCATTCACACGATTAAGTTAGATTGTGATCCTGCGCTTCACTTGGTGTTGGCAATTCCTGAATTCACATTATCTACGCAGGCAGCAAGAGATATTCTACCAGACACGGTAAAATTCTCAGATGCTATCTACAATATTAGTAGATGCTCATTGCTTGTTGCCAGTATCGCAACGGGACAGTTAGACATGTTAGCCTTATCTATGAAGGATGTGCTACATCAACCCTACCGTAGTAATCTAATTCCAGGATTTGATGAAGTTGTTGAAGCTGCATCAGCTGCTGGGGCACTTAGTATTACATTGAGTGGGGCAGGACCCACTATCGCTGCCTTCTGTTTGAACAATATGGAAATAGTCGGTAAACAGATGAAAGCTGCCTTTATGAGACACAATATTCCGTGTGAGATAAAGGTTCTACGTGCGGACCCAGAAGGAGCACGTGTTTGGACTCATGATAAAGAAAACCGATAATAGTTGGGAATCGGAGTTCCCTCTTACAATACAAAAGATTCTGTAGGAGTAGTCGGGAATCGGAGTTCCCTCCTACAATACAAAAAATGCTGTAGGAGTAGTCGGGAATCGGAGTTCCCTCTTACAATACAAAAGATTCTGTAGGAGCGATCTCCGAATCGCGACCTACAAAAGTATGTTGACTAAGCATTAGGTCGTTAGGAATACTTATGTCTAATTTCTATGCAGAAAGTATCTCTTTCCTGCTGAACCATTTTAATACCGACCTTGAGAACGGTCTGAGCCATGCAAATGTAATTGATGCGAGAAAACGTCATGGTACGAATGAACACAAGTCTAAAATGGTGAAATCAGAAATCGGACTGTTCTTTGAACAGGTGTTTAATTGGAAATTGTTACTATTGATTGCTACAGCAGTAGTCTTTGTTTTAACTGATGACGACACGTTGAGAATACCGAGAGTTGTGTTTATCGGTAGTGTTTTTATCATCACACTATCTTGGTCAATTTTCGTTGCAGTCAACTTACGAAAGAAGCAGAACCGATGTAATACACATTTCAGTGTTACTGTGTCAGTTATTCGTCAAGGCAAGCAAGAAAAGTGTTCACCAGACGAAATTGTTCCTGGCGATCTCCTGCTGCTGAAACCTGGTAATTTTATACCCGCAGATGCGCGAATAGTACAATCTGAGGGGTTGACAGTTAACGAATCAGCACTTTTCGGCAGTAGTGGTTCTGCTCAAAAGTCTGATAATGATTTAGAGGAAGCCGGACTAACACCTGAAAAACAGACAAATATGGTATTTGGCGGAACTTATGTAGATAGCGGAACGGGAAAGGCAATTGTCGTAAGCATAGGTAAACAGTTGGAAATGTATCAGCATGACAGAAGCACAAGAACGATGCCGAATGAGATGACTGTTGCAGAAAATCAGATCAAATTCTTTGTTGATATACTCAAAATTACAGGGGTAGTCGTTGGGGGTATAGCGGTTGCTATTTTCTGGTGGAATGGATCACAGCAGACGAACGCGATTGATTGGCAAGTGTTTGTACAATTCGCATTACTTTTTGCTATTGCGGCCACCCCTCATGATCTGTTATTGCTACTAAATACGATTCTTACGCAAAAAGTTGCAAGTTTACTAAAAATAGGAGTGGTTCTAAGAAACCGCCAATTCCTTGAAAGGTTGAATCGGCTGACTGCCTTTTGTTCAGACGAGAAAGGTATTGCCAGTAGAAAAGCACTCACTATATCCAATATTTACGTTGATGAGCAGCTTGTGAATCGACCTATATGGGACAGTTGGTTAAAAACACTTGACACGTTGTCGAAAGATGATAAAAGCGCAAGAGTCAACAGTATTTCTCCGCGATTCCAAGTGCCTCAAGGTGCTCCCGGTCTTGTGTTGACAGCTGGTTTAGGCACTTCAGGTGAAAGATATTACGATAGATCTGATATTGATCATGCCCATCAGCAAGTCATCAAAGAAACGATGAAACAGCTTGGATATGAATTGACTGAACTTCGGTCTAAAATGGAACTGGTCGCTGAGTATCCTTGGACTTCAAACTTCGGATATGAACTGCATGTATTTCAATCTGCCGAAAATGAGTACCTTAACATCTTATTTGGTGATGCACGCAATGTGCTTGAGGCATGCGACTACATTCTCGTTAACAAAGAGCTAAAGGAATTCAGTTATGACCAGTATGAAATGAGTAATGAGATCCTAAATTACATGCAGAATTCAAGAGATACTGTCTACGGTGTAGCCTCCGTACATTCTGAAGTGCCTCTGACACCACCAGAAGTGCAAAGAATGTCAACTTTCTTAGGATTTATCGGTTTCTCTGCAAATGATGACGAAGAAATAAGAGAGGCAATTAAGTCTTTCACAGATACAGGACTTAAGGTTATTTTGATCAGTGACAGCGATGAACAGTCGACTACCGATTTAGCCAGAGAGTTAGGACTTATTCACTCCCGAAATGCAGTCGGTACAAGAGAAGAGCTGATGGAACTTTCTACACAAGAGTTTGATAAAGAAGTTCCAAATTGGAATGCGTATTCGCAACCGACTCAGGAACAACGGCGGAATATTGTTCTAAGTCTAAAACGACACAATCATTCGGTAGGATTTTTAGGACGAGATGTGAATGACCAACGTGCTATGATTACGGCGGATCTCGCTTTTGCAGATACACGCTATGCATCACATTTCGCCTTAGAACATGCGGATTGTCTCATAGTTGAAAAAGGTTTTAAGGCTGTTAAAGACTGTCTGCTTTTTGCCCGTGAAGCATATCAGAACCTTTCCGGTTCACTGAGATGGTGTTTATCCTGCACACTCTCACAGTTTTTAACCCTTATTTTTGGATTAGTACTCTTTGTAGCATTTGAATTCGAAATGCCGTTGACACTAACACAGGTTATTTGGGTTCAATTCTTAACGACAATGCTTCCGGCATTGGGATTAGGTTTTGAAAAGATATATCTCAATGAAAAACAACAACGGCCTGGTCGTGCGGTGCTGCTACTACCCAAAACTGCAGTACTTGATGTGGTATGCCGTAGTGTTGTTATCAGTCTGATGACGATTATCCATTTTTTAGTTTTGACGACTTTTGCGACCGATGCCAGTATAGAAGTAGCACGAACCGCAGCATGTACGACGCTTATTTTTACACAGGTGGCTTCCTATTTTCAATGCACACGTTATCCCTGGGAATCTCTATTCAAAAGAATGTTCGCAAACATACGTCTTTTCTTTATTCTGATTGGTATTATCGGGCTTCATCTGGGTGTCATGTACGTAGAGCCTTTACATGAACTTCTTGAAATTGTGCCGTTACAAAAAGAATGGGTTGTAACCTCCTTATGTAGTTTGATTCTCTTGTTACTGCCGTTGAATTTAGCCATAAATCCAAGACGAGATGGACATTAGACCCAAAACCCGTAAGTTGGAACGCCTGCAATAATACCGATGATAGTCCAGGTGCTGCCGATAGTAAACTCACCGAGAATTAGACCTAAGAACAATGGAGCAATCATTCGGTATTTCACGGGTCCACCATACTTGAGAATGATCAACTTAATCAACCAACTCATAAACAGACAACCCCAGGTAACGTTCATTCCCCAACTTGTGGATATAGCAAATCCTGCTGGATGAAAGGGCCACCATACAAAACGCATTCTAAATAGCATAAGTATAGTTGTTTGTAGGATACCGAGCCCCATAAAACTGCTTTCAGGTATTAGCGTATCGGAAGGTGTTTGCAGCCAACCCGTTAGGCGACGGTACGGTTCTATACCGAATGCCGTTAGGGATGGAGACGCCGCACGAGTTTCCATCCCTAATTGATAACCTCTATCGATCAAAGCCCAGAAACCTGCAAGTGAACCTAAGACTGTAGCGAACATAAGCGCGAATATAATACGATGCATCGTCATGTTTGTTCGTTCTATTATCTTAAATCCTTCTAATTGATGTGGCATTGGATGACTTCGATAGGCACGGTTGATGAACCAGAACATTGAAAACATGACAAGATTGCCTCTACCCAAACGACGTGTTCCAACTGTCCGTGTCAAAATCTGGTCTGGACCAGAATGGTGTAAATCATGCACAGGCGTACCTAATTCTGCCCGCATACGCGTAATAGCGATGGAGATCATATAGTAAATCACAAAAAATGCGATCATAATGCATAAGTTCGCGCCACCATAATAGGAAAACATAACCAAGAATCCTAATACAGCAATGATGCCAATAACCGCAAAACGGTAAGAAACCGGAATATCATTAACCTCTGCGGGATTATTCTTAATGAAAAGTAGCCGGCCCACCTGCATTAGATGTCTACGACTTGTCCACAACGCTAAGACACACAGCGCGAGGTATCCGCCAGATGCTTGTTCATTCATGTAGGGAAACCCAGGCAGATTACGAAAACCAAACACTGCCCCAACAACGCGCAAAATTCGCCAATACCAAAAGAAAAACCAGCAAGAAAAGGATAGATCCAGCGGTATGAAAAAGCCAAGACCAATCGCAAACGGATAGAGTGAAAAGGGTATTCTCCCCATAGCATTCCAGGGACTTTCTGTGAATACAGTATAACTTCTATTGCGGGTAGGTAGTTCAGGTAAAAAAGGATATAGGTAACTCATACCGTTCCATAGTGTCAGACCCCCTGCAACCGCAAAACCGATCCACATTAACCTGTTTCTGAAAAAGCGATTGCTGTGTGTTTCTGTCATCTGAAGTGGCAGCTGTATGATGGGATAACTCAATTTCTCATATTCTATCCACTGCTTTCTGATTATTATATTAATGCAGAGCATACCGAATACCAACACGGTAATAAAAGATGTCCACCATAATATAGGTGTTGTCCATCCAAGCAATGTATCCAAATTATAAAGAGAAAGATCCCCTTCATAATAGCCTTGCAGGAGTTTGTCATCGTTCACTGTCAGCCATTCTGGAAGGAAAGGCAGAAACAACTGTTGCCACTCGTTCTCTGGTGTAGCAAAGCGGAAAGCATGCCCTAACATTGGAACCAAAATCTCAAGCATATCGTGGCCTGTAATCCCTGATGCGATAGAAAGCATTAGATAGACAATGACCAATTCGCTTTGGATTAAGGCTAAACGCGGTATGAAACGCTTCAGCAACTGGTTGAAACTCATCACGACTAAAAGGCTAAATATGACATTAAAGAAGAGTGAAATCGTTACAGGATGTCCAGAATAACGAATAACTTCCATCTCAATAACCCAATAACAATTGATCGGGATCAGAATGGAGGCAATTAATATGGATTTTAGTGTAACACCGTGGGTAGGTATTTTTGAAGGTGTCAACGGTTGGGACTTTTGTATATCCATGACGTAATTTAGGCACACAAGAGAACGTATAGTTTTGTGTAGTTTACACGAATATGTCCTACTTGTCAATTGAATGCCTCTGTGACTCTGTGACCCTCTGTTGTTTCTATTTTCTTATCAGACATTTCATGGTATAATTGAATATGATAACGTGAGTTTGATAAATCAGAACAAATAATTTACGTAGGTTGGGTTGAGGCACGAAACCCAACATCTTGACCCATTATAGAACAATACATGTTGCCAGTTAATATTTGATTGGCGTGCCTCAACCCAACCTACAACGAACTACCGTGGTCCGAAAGTGTGTAATTATTTTTATACGGTCTGTACCAGTGCGGTTAGGAAACCGCCCCTACCGTGGTCCGAAAGTGTGTAATTATTTTCAAACTTCAACATAATTAGCATTTCAACAGTATCTCTTTACAGAAAGAAATAACATGAACCCATTCAAATACCTCAAGTTTAGAATAGAAAAATGGTTTTACAACACGTACCAGAAAAGACTGGAAGCCGAAGCGGGCACGTGGAATATCCCACGTCATATAGGCGTTATCCTTGATGGAAACCGACGCTATGCTAAGGCGACCGGGTTAGACAATGTTATAAAAGGACATTATGAAGGTGCCGATAAACTTGAAGAAGTGTTACATTGGTGTGATGAACTTGGTGTTGAAATCTTTTCAATCTGGATTTTCTCACTTGATAACTTCAACCGGGGAGATGACGAAGTAAAAGGCATCTTAGGTCTTATTGAAAGGAAAATGCGAGAACTGGCAACTATTGAAGGACTTCATACAAATCAGATTAAG
This sequence comes from Candidatus Poribacteria bacterium, assembly GCA_022828145.1. Classification (GTDB taxonomy): domain Bacteria; phylum Poribacteria; class WGA-4E; order WGA-4E; family WGA-3G; genus MSPOR6. The sequence goes on from JAJEJA010000101.1 coordinate 21,064, forward strand.
GTACGTGCTATGGGTCAAATTGAACGACTACCACAGAGTCTTCAGGAAGCGATTCGAGAGGCTGAAGAAGCAACAAAAAACTACGATAAGTTCATCCTTAATGTTGCAGTTGCTTATGGGGGACGCGAGGAAATCATAGAAGCATGTCGGGGCCATCTGAACGCAGAAATTCGAGACGGCAAAGACGCTCAACAGATCGCAGAGGAATTAAGTGTTGACAAAATAGCTCCCTATCTATATACTTCAAACTTACCCGACCCGGAGCTGATCATTCGCACGAGTGGAGAGATAAGATTGTCTGGATTTCTACTCTGGCAGAGTGTCTATTCAGAATTCTACTTCTGTGATACCTATTGGCCCTCATTTCGCAAGATAGATTTCCTTCGTGCAATACGGGATTACAGTCAACGTAAACGAAGATTCGGTAAGTGAAAATGGGATGACATGAGCAAGAACTATTACAATATTGAATACCGCATAGACATTTTTGGGAGGTGGCGTTTATCCTAAAACAGATACAAGGCAAAGTCATTCGGGCAAGATCTGGATTTTACGATGTTCAGCATGGTGAACTTGTGCTTCGATGCACGCTACGGGGTACTTTAAAAAGAGATCGGAAATCTAAAGGGGGACGTAGACTATTCGCTGATCCTGTCGCAGTTGGCGACCAAGTTATCTTCACACAAATTGACGCGGAGGAAGGTGTCGTTGAGGAGATAAAACCACGTCAAACGAAGTTTTCAAGACGATACGCAGGTAGGCATGAAGATATTGAACAGATAATCGTTGCAAACGCACATCAGGTCTTAGCAGTAGTTTCAACGTTGATGCCGCCCCTAAATTACCGAACGCTTGATAGATTCCTTATCTTAGCAGAAGCTGGAGAGATGCAGGCAGTTATCTGTGTGAATAAGATGGATCTGTTGGATATGGACGACCGCAACCAACTTACCCAAAGCTTCAGTATCTATCAGAACCTCGGTTATCAGGTCATTTTCACAAGCATTGAAGAACCGATCAGTATTGAAACGCTTAAGGAGATACTAAAAGATAAATTCACTGTGATCGTTGGTTCTTCTGGTGTTGGTAAATCCAGTCTGCTGAATGTTATTCAACCTGACCTAAAATTGCGTACTGGAGAAGTGGGTGAAAAGACGAGGAAAGGCAGACACACGACAACTCTGGTAGAGATGTTCACACTCGACATTGGTGGCGAAGTGGCAGATACACCTGGCATAAGGGAAGTTGGACTATGGGGTGTAGACACAGACAATCTTGAATATTATTTCCCCGAGATGGAACCCTTCATCAACACCTGTAAATACAACGACTGTGCGCATGTAAAAGAAGATGATTGCGCGATCCAAACCGCAGTTGAAAGCGGAGAGATACATCCCGAACGATATCGAAGCTACGTCGTATTGAAAACTGGCGGACCTTTAGACACTTAGACAGAAGATACTTAATCAAATTTGTATCTGGATTTTATCATAGACCAAGTCGTTGGTAATTTGTCTCTGGATTGGACTGGAAAGGGATGCATTGCTTCATTAACTGAAATTGCACTATCCCATAGGGCAAGTTCATCAACGATTCCAGTGAAATGGTTTCGTCCGTTTCTGCTGCCGATAGTTAGAGGTAAACCCTCAGTTATGTGTACTGGATCAGAGGCTTTCATAGTACCTTCCAATTTACCGTTAACATAGACTCTGACAAACTCACCGTCATAAGAACCAAAGATATGATACCATTCTCCAATATTGAGTTCAACATCACCGACACAACAGATAAGATTATTGTTGGGACTGGTAGAAACTTCAAATGAGAGTGTTCCATCTGGTTCAACAAAAAAGCCGTAACTCCAATTCTCGTGAACCCCTTTCTCTATAACAGCGACCCATGTTCCGTGTCTTTTTGCTTGTATTCATGCAGCTACAGACAATGTCTCCAATTCTGAAATTGCTGGGTCGTGGGGAATAGCAACGTAATCGTTCAATCCGTTAAACTCTAATGCTTCTCCTCTTCTACCATCTACGAAGAGGGGGTTTCCGTGTATAATTCCATTGTGTCCATTACCACTCAAGTCTTTTACACCGTCTTCCTGATCGAATGACCAATAACCTACCAAATCCGCATCTGTCTCGGTGACCATAAGGCATAAAAAAAGGCAGACTGACATTATGAATACTGTTCCGAATCTACGCACAGTTAAATCTCCTCAGGTAAACAATGGGTATGTCTGCAGCCAAGGTCTTATAGACTACTGACAGATATACTACAACTTTTCTCGGAGTAAATCCATTAATCCGTCAGGCGGATTGAATGGGAGTTCAATTACTTTATTGGTGATGCCGCTATAGTAGATGCCTAAAAGCAGGTTAAATTCTGCAAGGGACTGTTTTAGATGCGTTGGATGAACATTGTTTTCATCGTCAAGCCAGTCGAAGACTGCATTCGTAAGATTTCCTTGTGCAATGGTATCTTGTTCACCGTAGTTGAGTGGTCCACCTTCATATCCACCGTCTTGCGTAAAACGTTCCCAACTGCTAAAACGCCAATGTACAAATCCTTGTGTTCCCATAACAAAGACACGTTTATGAACATGGGTTCCGCTAGCTTCGGAAGCCAATGTACCCATTTCAGTACCGAAAGCAAGTGAGACATGGAGTCCATTTTCATATAGAACATGTGCTGCAGCATTCATCGGTGAGGGTTCATCTGAAACCAAACGTTCACTTCCCGAAATCTGTCCGAGAACTTTTAACGGTCTCGAATTATCAATATAGGATGACACGAGTTGAAGTACGTGGGGTGCTTGGTTTACGGGTGGATTTCGTGCACTTGCATCAATGAACTTAAGTTCACCAATTCTGCTTTCTGCTACATCCCGTTTCAGTTCAAGGTTCTTTGGATGGAAGTTAAGCTGTGTGTTTACGACAATCTTTGTTTTTGTTTTTTCTGCTAATTCAGCAATTTGTTTCCAGTCTTCGGTTTCCACAGCGACAGGTTTCTCAACAATTACTGCGGGGACACCGTGGTCTGATGCCTGCTTCATTAACGGATATCGAATACGTTGGTTTGTGCCGCGTAAGACAGGTGCGGTAACGATGTGCAACAGGTCCGGTTTTTCCTTTTCCAGCATCACATCCAAATCTGTGTAACGTGAAGAGATTTCAAAACGATCCCCGAAATCATTGAGAAGTTCTTCATTCATATCGCAGATTGCTGCGAGTTTTCCACCTTTAACAAAGCGATATGCATTTGCATGTGCACGGGCACGACCCCTGCATCCTAATATCGCTGTTTTGTACATACATTTCTCCTTAGAATGTTTAGCCTTCTAATACAGTAACTGACATTACACTAACCTGTCAACCAATTCACATTATAGTGGAAGGATCACTTTTCCATCCTTCCACTCTTCCAATCTTGCATTCTTCCAACCTATAAATGCTGCCTAAGAGATTCCATCAGACCATCGGGTGGGTCAAACGGAAGATCAATTATTCTGTTCGTTATTCCACTGTAGTATATACCTAACAATAGGTTGAATTCTGCGAGAGATTGTTTTAGATGCGTTGGATGCACGTTATCCTCATCGTCAAGCCAATTAAAAGCTGCTTCAGTAAGGTTCCCTTGTGCTTGTATATCTTGTTCACCATAGTTAAGAGGTCCACCTTCATAGCCGCTTTCAGGTGTTGCCCGTTCCCAACTACTGAACCGCCAATGCACGAATCCTTTTGTACCGATGACAAAAACCCGTTTGTGTGCAACGGTGCTACCGCTGTCTGACGCCAATGTTCCCATACCCGTTCCAAATGCAACAGAAGCGTGGAGGCCGTTTTCATACATGACATGTCCAGCTGCGTGCATCGGGGATGGTTGTGCAGAGTCTAATTGCTCTTTTCCTGCTATCTGACCTAACACGCGTACTGGACGTGAGTTGTCAATATATGAGGAAACCAGTTGTAATACGTGAGGTGCTTGGTCAACAGGGGTGCTGCGTGCACTTGCATCAATAAACTTTATGTCACCGATCTTACCGTCAGCAACATCCTTCTTCAGTTCAAGGTTTTTGGGATGGAAGTTAAGCTGGGTGTTAACGATAAACTTCGTTTCTGTCTCTTCAGCTAATCCAGCAATTTCTTTCCAGTCTTCACTTTCGACAGCAATAGGTTTTTCGACGATTGCTGCTGGAACACCGTGGTCGGATGCCTGCTTCATCAACGGGTATCTGATCCGTTGATTTGTTCCTCGTAAGACCGGAGCCGTGACAATATGTAGAAGGTCAGGTTTTTCCTTTTCAAGCATTTCGTCCAAGTTGGTATATCGTGCAGATACATCAAAGTCATCACCGAACCTGTTGAGGAGTTCTTCGTTCATATCGCAAATTGCACCGATCTTACCACCTTTGACGAAACGGTACGCGCTTGCATGTGCGCGCGCCCGTCCACCGCAACCTAAAAATGCACTTTTATACATCCTTATTTCTCCTTAAAATAGTAGAATCCAAAAATTCTTACAGATTCTCTCTGAGAGTATCCATTAATCCGTTTGGCGGATCAAACGGGAGATCGATTATCTCACATGTTATTCCGCTGTGATATATTCCTAATAGGAGATTAAATTCTGCAAGCGATTGCTTGAGATGGGTCGGATGGATGTTTTTCTCATCGTCCAACCAATCAAAGACAGCTTCAGTCAGATTACCTTGTGCTTCAACATCTTGTTCGCCGTAGTTGAGGGGTCCACCTTCGTATCCGCCTTTTTGTGTTGCCCGTTCCCAACTACTGAACCGCCAATGCACGAATCCTTCTGTTCCGACAACAAAGACCCGTTTGTGGCAATATATGCCTTGATCATCAGAAGCCATTGTTCCTACACCTTGACCGAAAGCAACCGAGACATGCATGCCATTTTCATACAAGACATGCGCAGCTGCGTGCATAGGTGATGGTTGTGCTGAATCCAGATGGTCTCTGCCAGCAATCTGTCCTAAGACGCTTACAGGACGTGAGTTGTCTATGTATGATGATACGAGTTGCAGCACGTGTGGACCTTGATCTACAGGTGTACTCCGCGCGCTTGCATCAATGAACTTTAACTCACCGATTTTTCCATCTGCTACATCTCTTTTCAGTTCAAGGTTTTTAGGATGGAAGTTAAGCTGTGTATTAACGACAAACTTTGTTTCGGTTTCTTCAGCTAAACCCGCGATCTGTTTCCAGTCTTCGCTTTCAACTGCAATTGGTTTTTCGACGATTGCAGCGGGTACTCCGTGGTCAGATGCTTGTTTCATCAACGCATATCTGATTCGTTCATTTGAGCCACGCAGAACTGGAGCGGTTACTATGTGTAGAAGATCAGGTTTCTCTTTCTCCAACATTTCATCTAAATCTGTGTAGCGGGAAGAGATTTCAAAACGATCACCGAAACCGTTGAGTCGTTCTTCGTCCATGTCGCAGATAGCTGCGAGCTTACCACCTTTGACAAAACGATAGGCACTTGCATGTCCTCCGGCGCGTCCACCGCACCCTAACATTGCACTTTTATACATGAAAATTTCTCCTAAGTTAGGAATTTGTTTGCTAATATAGTGGATTTTACAATTAACTTTACATCTGAGTTGTAGGAGGGAACTCCGATTCCCGACTATTAGGGGTTGCGTCGCGATTCGGAGATCGCTCCTACAGAATATATGTAAACTTATTTACATAATTTACTATACATTGAAAACATAGAATATAGAGTTCTCGTGAATGAGGAATCTATTCTGATATAGATTAACAGAAAGTTGTGTTTTTGTCA
>JAJEJA010000074.1 GCA_022828145.1 Candidatus Poribacteria bacterium
TTAAATATAATCATAAATATAGACGGTAACGTGGGTTTTATAAATCAGAAAAAATAACTTACTTTGTTTGGGTTGAGGCACGAAACCCAAAATTTTGACCCTTTATAGAGCAATACCTGTTGGGTTTCGTGCCTCAACCCAACCTACAACGCATATTGCATTTAATTATCAAACTCACGTTAAGGTAATACATTCTTATGGATAATACCATTCATCCTATTTTGGAAAAAGCACTTTCAGATGAGCGTCTCAACTTTGATGACGCACTGACACTATTTAAATCTCACGATCTACTTGCACTTGGACAAGCCGCAGATATCGTCCGACAGAGAAAGCACCCCGATGACTACATTACATACATCGTGGATAGAAATATTAATTATACGAATTGGTGTTACGTTGACTGTGAGTTCTGTGCCTTCTACCGACACCGCAAAGACCCTGATGCTTATGTGATGGAACGTGATGAACTCGGTCAGAAAATACAGGAAACGCTTGATTTAGGCGGTGAACTCATCCTCATGCAAGGTGGATTACACCCTAAACTCAAATTGGATTGGTATGAGGATCTGCTCCGTTGGATCAAAGCGAACTATCCTATACACATACACGGATTTTCACCGCCAGAACTGGACTGGTTCGCAAAGATTAACAGGATGCCGTTGCGTGATATGCTTATCCGTCTCCGTGATGCTGGACTTGACTCTATTCCAGGCGGTGGCGCTGAAATACTGACTGATCACGCTCGTAATATAATCAGCCCTAAAAAGTGTTCCGCAGATGAATGGCTTGAAGTGATGCGACAGGGACATTTAGTGGGACTCAAGTCCAGTGCTACGATGATGTATGGACACGTGGAGAGTTACGCGGAACGGGTGGAACACTTGATGCGTTTACGTGACTTACAAGATGAAACGGGCGGATTCACAGCATTTATCTGCTGGTCGTTTCAACCCAATAACACCGAACTTGCTCATATCCCGCCTGCTGGGAGTTTTGAGTATCTCAAAACCTTAGCTATTTCCCGTCTGTTCTTGGATAATATTGACAACTTCCAATCATCGTGGGTGACGCAGGGTCCAAAAATTGGACAGATGTCGCTAAAGTTCGGTGCAAATGATATGGGTGGAACGATGATAGAGGAAAACGTTGTGAGCAAAGCGGGGACAGTCTATTGCATGCCGATAGATGAAATTGAACGTACCATCTCCGAACTCGGATTTGTTCCTAAACGTCGAAACTTTTATTACGATATCCTCAATTAGCGTGAGTTTGATAAATGTAGCGCAAACTTTCCAGTTTGCGACAGATGTGCCACAAACTGAAAGTTTGTGCTACAATTCACGCCACTCGGATACAAAAATGGAGTTAGTGAACACATCCGAAATGATTTTTCAAACTGACGTTCAATTAGCGGTAGTCTTCGTGTATCCAGATTTCTATTCCATTTTCACGGGCTGCTAACCAGTTATCGTAAGCTTTCCCTTTTTTCTCATTAAGAAGCGTCTGACGCTGTTTTAACTTATCAGTCTCAACTAATTCCGTTTCTTCTTTTTTTGTCAACTCAATGATGTAAGTTGCAGTACTTCCTTGATAGGGTCCCTGTACATCCCCGACAGACATATCAAATGCAGCGAACATTGCACCTTTTGAGACACCCATTCCAGAAACATTGTAACTATTGCGGGATAGGCTAAACAGATTGCTTTCCTGAACGGTTTTTTCTTCCGTATCTTTACCTTCAGGTGCTTTGTATTTCTTAACTAAATCGTCTAACACCTCATTGTCTGTATGTAGATTAATCAGGTCTTGTGCTGCGGTTAAAGCCAGTTCCTTAGACTTCTCTTTTTTGAGATGATCTATTACCTGCTCTTTTATACTCTCAAAATCTGGTATTGTAGGTGGTTTCTTCCCAAGAAGAGTTACCACAAAAAAAGCAGAAACGTCTCCGCTGTAATTTTTGGTTTCAACCTTCTTTGTTACACCTACCTGTATGTCAAACAGTTCTTCAGTCAGACCCCTATAGGTAAATGTAGCACCGACTTTGGGGATGCTACCTTTCCCTTTACTGAAAAAGCCTGTTTCCAATGGTTCAAGCTTTAGGTCCTTATACATCTCTTTTTCGACTGCAGTTTTATAATCTTCCAATTCAATTTCAAAAACAAGGTCGTCTGCAATGCGTTCTGCGTTGTCTACACCGTTTATCTGGATCAGTTTACCACGAATTTCGTTCTCTACCTCTGAAAATGTCTTAAGAGTCGCTTCTACCGTCTTTCGCTCTTCCAGTTTTATAATATGAAATCCGAAAGATGTCTCAATAAGATCACTGACATCACCGGGGTTTAATGTGTCAAAACAGGCTTCTTCAAAAGGCTTTTCCATGACCCCGCGAGCGAAATAGTCTCCAGGTGGCAGTTTAGGATTTCGTCCTCTCAAAGCCCCCCCATCTACACTGGAAGGACCATCTGAATGTTCTTTAGCTAAATCAGCAAACGGTGTACCCGCAGCCAACGCCTCTTTTACGATTTTTAGCAGTTCTTCTGCTTCTTTTTTAGTTTCTTCTCTCTGTTCATCGGTAGGGTTGCGTGTACCACCTGGAAACTCCTTTAATATATGTCTTGCTTTTACTATAGGAAGTTCAGGGTCTAAGAATTCGTTCTGATTATCGTCATAGTACTTTACAATATCGTCCTGTGTGACAAAGTCTTCAGGTTTCACATGTATAAACTTAACGTTGACCTGTTCTTCAGTCTTATATCTGTCCTTATTCTCTTGATAGTACAATTCGGCTTCTTTAGGATCTATATCATCATCATCTACTTTATAGTCACTGTGGGGAAATTCTATGAATTTTATTTTTACCTTTTCACCGTCAATTTGAAGTTCTTGTTCTACTTCAGTGTCAGTAACCAATTCAAGTTCTCGTATACTATTGCGCAGTGATGTTGCACTCAGATTAAAACGGACACTATTCTTTATTTCTTCGGCATTTTGAGGGTTTGATTGATTATAGTAATTGACTAAGTTCTCATCGCTTCGTATAAAATGCTCAATTTCTGCATTCGTAATCTTTGCGCTTCCCTCAATGACCCGTTTAATATAAAAATCAATAATATCTTTTTGTATAGCCTTAGGCTCCCTGTTCTGATTAAACCTCTGGTTCTGCTGCTGAGCCTGTAACTGACTTGAGACCAATCTTTCGAAGTCACCTCTTGTAAGTTCAAACGCGCCGATTTTTATGACAACTTCTCCTTCAGCGCCTGACTGTTGTGGACCGCTTGAACCGCTGTAAAGTAGAAACGTGGCAATGACAAAGACAACAGCGATGACCCACATGAATATTTGTGCAATAAATTTTTCGCGTAGAAAGATAATCATGCCTAATATTTCTCCTGAATTTTGATTTATATTGTTATTAATGATACTCTATAGAGACCAATTTTTCAATTTATTTTTACCTTAACACTTGCATTTTGATGTGATTTAACATATAATTTCTCTAAAAGTGACAATGATAATAGAAAACGTTCACGTGTTTAACCTGAAATATACCTTGGAATCTGGACAGTCATTTCGCTGGAATAAGGTAGACGATTCTTATTACGGTGTGGTTGAGGGATGTATCCTCAAGATACAACAGAGAGAGGATACCTTATTCATAGATAGTTCACAAAAAGGGGAACATTCAGCAACTTATTCAGAATTGGTTCATTATTTTGACCTTTCGCGAGATCTATCTGCAATTTTGACAACAGTAAACGTTGATGCTTACATGGATCGTGCAATAAATAGGTTTTGGGGGATGCGTCTTTTAAATCAGGAACTGTGGGAAACTATTGCTTCTTTTATCTTGTCACAAAACAACAATATATCACGAATTCGGGGACTCATTCGTTCGTTATCAGAGAAATTTGGACACAGGTTAACGTTTGAAGGGTACGTTGATTATTCTTTTCCTACACCTGAAGTACTAACAGATGTAGGCGTTGATGAAATCTTTGCTTGTGGTACCGGTTACCGTGCCAGCTATCTCTGGCATGCAGCCCAAAACGTTGCCAACGGTGCTCTTGATCTTGATGCTATAAAACGGATGTCTTACGCAGAAGCAAAAATAGAACTCATGAAACTGAAAGGTATAGGGGAGAAGGTAGCTGACTGTATCTGTCTTTTTTCGCTTGGACATCTTGAGGCACTGCCTATTGATGTTTGGATAAAACGGATTTTTGAACAGATATATCTACGTAAACGTGCTACACCACGCGAGATTCGTGAATTTGCCAGAGACTATTTTGGAGAATTCGTTGGATATGCACAACAGTATTTATTTCATTACGCCCAGAACGAACCATCCTGGGCTGATGCTGAACATCTTGCATTACGTTATAAACGCGTACGCAGCGATTAAATATAGGAGGATTCAATGTCTGAAATAACCGGTAAAAATGTGGTTACGCTTTTAGAGGAACATGTTGACCATGCTATCTCAACCGTGAAAAAACTAAGAGAAGAGAAACTGGCACTTGAGGCAGAAATTGCACAACTCAATAGTGACGTAAACCAACGGGATGCCAGAATAGAGGAATTGGAAAATCTCAACAGTGAAATGCGTGAAGCATCTGAACGTGCTCGGTTAGCAGCTGAGAAGGAACGTGAAGAAATTCGCAAGCAGCTAACAGGATTGATGGCAGGACTCGCTGAACCTGAGGGGATTGGAGAAAACACGGATGAAACTCCAGACAACAGTGAGTCGGAAGACAACAGTGAGTCAGAAGTTATGTTCAAGGCAAATAATTAAAAAAATAAACTAAAGTTGACACGGTGCGCGTCTTAGTACTTTCTCACTCATACATCATGAAACCGTATCGGAGAAAGTTCAATCTCATCGCAGCGAAACCGGATGTTACAATGCGTGTTTTAACGCCTGACCGTTGGTACGAGAGTATTCAGGAGATACATTTTGTGCCAGAGGCAGACATCCACTGTGAGGAGATTCCTTGTCCTATACGGTTTTCTGGTTACGGTAGTCGTTTCTTCTATCAACGCGGTATTGCACAACATTTCAAGGATTTCCAACCCGATATTATACATCTTGAAGAGGAGGCGTGGAGTCTAAATGCTTTACAGACAGTTCGGTTGAAACGTAAGTATTGCCCGAATAGTTGTTTTATTTTTCGCACCTCGCTGAGTATCCCTGCTAAACAACGTTTTGGTCCCTTACCCGTTTGGATAGAGCGACGTGTCTTCCGTGAAACAGACATGGCTTTCCCTCTCAGTGAAAATGCTGGTGAAATATTGAAACAGAGGGGATATGATGGGGCACAAATTCCATTTCCAAATGGCGTTGATGTTTCACTATTTCAGAAACACGACATGCGCGAACTGAAGGAATCGCTTGGACTCAAGGACAGTTTTGTCATCGGTTATCTTGGTCGGCTGCTACAGATGAAGGGTGTTGATACACTCATTGATGCTGTATCTATGCTTACCAAGATGGATCCTAATTGCCCATTTATGTTGTTGATTGTGGGACAGGGTGAGGACAGAGATAGATTTCAAGAAGCTGCAGCTGCACACCAGATCTCCGATAGAATAGTCTGGATAGATGTTGTACCGCCGGAAGAAGTTCCCAATTATATCAACTGTATGGATACCTTAGTTTTGCCATCACGCACCACTGCAGACTGGGTGGAATTTTTCGGTAGAGTGTTGATAGAAGGCATGGCATGTGAAGTGCCTGTCATCGGGTCGAATTCAGGAGAGATTCCGCATGTAATTGGGGACGCAGGTATAGTTTTCCCTGAAGGCGATGCAAAGACGTTAGCATCAAAAATCGACCAGCTCCATAACGACCAGAAGTTATACCATGATCTCCAAAGGCGAGGACTTCAAAGAGTTCAAGACTTTACATGGGAAACGATAGCAGAACGAACATACAGGGTCTACCAACATCTGTTGGCAGAATGAGCTACGTCTCTTTGTAGCACATTCTGTTAGATTGTGCTTTTTTGTAGTCCAAAATGTAATACTTCCCCGTAGCACATTCATCCTTGATTGTGCTTCTTTCTCCAATCACAATAAGCGTCAATTTAAGGATATTCCCTCTTCTTGACTGGTTATATATAAAACCGATTCTATCCTCATACCTTTCGTCCCGCTGGTGCTTGGGTTTTGGTGAGATACGCTCTCTATACACCTTCCGCACTGCTGGTGCTATCTGCTGGCGTCTTTCCGTTCTAATTTGTTGTATGACGAGATGGTTTTGAGAATTTCATGTGCTCTGTCTACGTGTTTTAGTACTTCCTTCGGTTCTTTCTCTAAGAACATAAGGTTTTTGACATGACCAAAGATGATTTCTAACTCTTGTTGAATGTTATCGTCTTGCGTTAAGCTAACGTCAGTCATGTTATCATCTCTTTTGCCTTTGAGAAACGCATCGCGTGACTCGTTGAATAGTTGTCGGTATTTTTCAGAGAATCTTGTATGCGTGATGTTAAATCGTCTCAATTGGTTTGAAAGTTCCTTACGAATTTGCATGTAGTGATTATCAAGGATCAACTGATATTCAGATAGTTGTTCCTCATACATTTTTTTGCGTTCCTGTTGCCACTCTTTATCAAAATCCTGT
>JAJEJA010000093.1 GCA_022828145.1 Candidatus Poribacteria bacterium
TGTCAAACACGGATTGCTACGCGTGACAGGGTTTGACACAAGAGGCGGACTGAACCTAAGTGAAATTTCAAGTGGTAAGCGGGTTGTTAGAGGAGCGAAATATGAGAGTTTTCGCATCCTCACAAAACTAAACTTTCAATATAGATAGGAGCGGGCATTCCCCACCGAGCTAAAGCTGCGGTGTCCCCTGCCCGTATAATTTGATGGCTAACGAATCTTTACGACAGCAGCTCGCTTGGTTGTATGAACTACAGGAACATGATCGAGAGTTGTTGTCTTTCCACAAGCAGCTACAAACAATTCCAAAACAGATTGCACAGTTAGAAGCAAGTGTTACGAAATACAAAGTTGAGATTACAGCAAAGACCGAGGAACTCGGTGAAATTGAAAAAAACTTGCGATCACTTAACGCGAAGCTGGAAATGAATGAAGTCCAAAAAGAAAAATATAGGAATGAACAACGTACTGTAACTACCAATAAGGAATATGCCGCACTTGAAAATCAGATAGAATTCCTTGATAAACAGGATGGGGAAACCGAAGAAGAAATATTAGAATTAATGGAAATGGTTGACCAATATCAAGATGAATTAACAGAGCTCGAATCCAAGGCTGTTAGCGAAGACCAGAAAACGGCTGAGAGAACGAAGGCATATCGTGAAGAACAGAAGAATCTGAAAGCAAACATTGAACAGAAAATGGAACAGCGGAAAGAATATTTTCCGAAGATTGAAAAAGATCTCTCAACACAGTATCAACGATGGATGGAAAAAAGGAAATCAGACTTTGTTGCCTTAGGAAGAAATGGTACTTGCGGTAGTTGTCGTCTCACAATACAACCGCAGAATCTAAAAGAAGCACAGAAATATGAAAAATTGGTATATTGTACCAGCTGCAAACGTCTATTGTATGTTGAACCGGAGTCCTCTGATATACCCTATCCGTAGTGGTCTGTCCAAGTTAAACTTGTAGGTTGGGTAGAGCAAAGCGCCAATAAAATATTAACTGGCAACATAATAGACACAATCCTTACGTGTTGGGTTTCGTTCCTCAACCCAACCTACATATTTAGTCTGGACTATTCATTAGAATAATGCTTTTCCCGTGACAGTTAAATTATATCAACCCATTCAAGAATTATCGGATACAGGTATTGTCCATGCAGGAATCAGTATGCGTAAAGGCGGATTCAGCAAGGCACTGTATTCCTCCCTTAATTTAGCCTTCCATGTAGGAGACGATCCTACTGTAGTTTCTCAGAATCAGAGACTTTTCTCATCTGAAACAAAGATAAAAAATCTCAGATACTGTCAACAAGTTCATAGTGATGTTGTCTGCCATGCAGATAGTGTTCCATTTTCAGCGTGGATTCAAGAGAATCTCAACGTGAATCCTATGATTGGTGATGCTCTGATTTCCAATCGTCAAGGTGAGACTTTAGGTATCTTTACAGCAGACTGTGTGCCGATCTTCATTTTAGACACAGCAACTCCTGCAATTGGCATTGCACATGCAGGCTGGCGCGGAACTATTGCACGAATTGCAGCGAAGACCATTACTGCAATGAATACTACATTCGGTTCTGATGCCAAGAATTGTAGAATCCATTTGGGTGCATCAATACAAAAGTGCTGCTATACTGTCAGCACAGAATTAGTCAATCAGTTTACTGACAATTTTGGCAGCGATGTAAAGCTTGGGGATCGCCTCTGTTTACATACAGCCAACATCAAGCAGTTATGTGACATAGGAATACAACCAGAGTCGATTTTTACATCACCCTACTGTACTTCCTGTAATACGGATCTGTTCTATTCCTATCGTGCTGAAGGGGGGCAGACAGGAAGGATGCTGTCATTTATTCAACTCATACAGTGAATTGGAGAGATAAAATGGATATACGATTAACTGACAAAGTTGCGGTTATTACAGGCGCATCGACCGGAATCGGTGCAGCAACTGCCATAACTTATGCCAAAGCAGGTGCCAAGGTTGTTCTTGCAGACATCAATGAACAGGATGGGCATGAGACACTAAAAGTTATTGAAAAAGATAACGGCACAGCAATTTACTGCTCAACCGACGTTACTTCAGAGAGTGCCGTAACGAAACTCATGCAAACTACAGATGACACTTATGGACAGATAAACATTTTAGTGACCTGTGCTGGTGTCTTGCAGGGACCCAATGTCCAGATAGAAGACTTTGAGGAGTCAATCTTTGATACTGTTATTGATGTCAATCTAAAGGGAACATTCTTTGCAATAAAACATGCTGTGCCGATAATGTCAAGGAGTGGCGGAGGTGTTATTCTGTGTATCGCTTCCGGGGCAGGTGTGCGTGGTGGCAGTTCATCTGTCGCTTACGCGTCAAGTAAAGGTGGTGTAAACGGTTTAGTGATGACTGTAGAGAATCAGGTAAGATCACATAATATTCGGATGCACACGATCTGTCCAGGGGGTCTCGCAACACCATTGAAATTAGGTCAGATCGCCGAATCTGCGAGGCTCTCAGGAAGTGATCCTGATGCTGCTGTTGCTAATGCATTAAAATCACTCGGTGATCCTGCAGGTGTCGCACGCGTCCTTACTTTCCTCGCATCTGATGAAGGTTCTTATATGCGTGGACAGATATTTACAAGATAGATGAAAACTAATATGTGTTATCAACTATTAAAGAGACGGCACTCGGAGAGTGCCTACTACTATTAGAGCTTATGAAATCCCAAAATTGACACTTGTAGTGACAATAACTTTACGCACCCGTTTTCTATGGTTCCTTCGTCCCTCCATTGTTACAGAACCTAAATACGGGGCGAAGCACGGGGCCTCATCAGACAAGTATATTATGAATTAGGTTGTAGTATCAATCACATCAAAGATGGTTATTTATCAGGAATTGGAACGGAAAGAGAATCCTCAGGTTTGCAAGCATAGATGGGAGTTCCATCCTCACGTTTTCCGATAATCCGATGATGATAACGTGATTGTTTTTCTTCTTCTATAACGCTTGTCTTATCGCAAGTATAATAAATGTGACCACAAGCATCACATTTTGCACGATGTTCAGGATAGGTCGGAGGAGGCACGGCCGAATCATCAGATACAGTTGCAACA
Organism: Candidatus Poribacteria bacterium; assembly: GCA_022828145.1. Lineage (GTDB taxonomy): Bacteria > Poribacteria > WGA-4E > WGA-4E > WGA-3G > MSPOR6. Next base: position 3,117 of record JAJEJA010000093.1, read on the forward strand.
GCAGTAAAAGTCTCAATACAGTTATAAATGCCGACGCCGCAGTTAGGACATGGGACTGTGTGGTCGTCTGGATTATTTACCTTTACCCCACATCCGGCGCGGCAGGGGTGTGGACTGTGGTTTCTCACGATTATAAAAGAAACAATGACGGTACACACAACAACAAAACCGATCAATATCATTTCATTCTTGCTGGGTAATAAACTTTTCATATTCATTCTAAATATTTTTGCTTTTTAACTTCTATTCTATTTTCAAACTCATGTTATAAAAAGCTGCAGTAGTTTGTCAACTGTTTTTATGCAGTTGATTCCCGGTATGTTGCTTTTGATGGGGATGTCTTTTCTCTTCGGCGTTTTCACGGATGGCTTTATTCTTATCTCGCTGTGTTATTTATACCAACAGGGATATATCAAAGAATGTGTTGTGGGACATTCTGAACATCTTTTATTGCATATTGTATGGCATTGATCATACAAAACATATCATTCTTCAATAGTTCATTCATCTTCTTGAATTTCAAACACAACACCATCCCTTTTCTTTTCATAAAAGATCATTTTTACATTTATGGATTCAGATAGAAACGGCATTGTGTGATACGTACTTGGTTTGATGGAATATGCATCTTCACCTACGTAACCATCAATACCTTGGGATTCTTCAGAAGGTTCTGCTAGACGATAATCACAACCCTTTATTTCTGACAACTTTCGCAAAATTGCTTCCTGAAACCTAAGACCTGTGTATGTTTTAACAAGTACCAGATCTTCAACCCACGCTCTAACCATTTCACGGTCAATTTTGATGAATGCATCTTTAAGGTTTTCTAACATCGTTATTATTTTTTCAGTAGCTTCATCAATCGCATTCGGATATCTTTCTTGATACCATTGAACCCATTCGTCAAAGGTTCGCCCTGGAAATTCTTGGATCAAATCAGTCATTTGTCCAACATTCTTTGGGCGCGTCGCTTGTGAATTTTGATTAGCAAGATTCATTATTTGCGTCGTATACTTTGGAAATTCGCATGTTGGTGCTTTAATTACATACTCTTGAATCTCATCGTTACTCAGTTTTATTTTCATACGCTGCCTTCTGACAATTTCAACTCATTGCCTATCAAAAATATTCGGTTGATTTTGGCTTTTAATTGATTTCATCTTCTCTTTAGTTACAGTTAGGGCATAGTCATCAAAAACTAATGGACCTGGTTCTGGTGAATATAAGACATCAAAAATATTGCTTTTATTCGTTTGAACTTCTTTTAGGAAATTCACAATTAGATGTTGTTCTTGGTTTGTCACTACCGGACATCCGTAATGTTTATTTTTATATTTCAAGGGTCTTGAACTTTGGAGACGATCATTGACAAACTCAAAATGTCTTATTATTCTGTTATGTATATAATCATTTGAAAATTGAACAATATCATAAGCAATTGGTTCTATTGACTGTCTAAAACTCTCATCAATTTCAACACCGATACTATTTCGTCCCGATGCCATCGCCGCAGCAGTTGTTGTGCCCGTCCCCAAAAACGGGTCTAATATTACATCATTTTTTGCTGAATACATATTTATAAGTCTATAAGCTAATTCAAAAGGATATGCCCCGCTTCTATCCCTTGATGTTTTAATGAGTTTCTGTGTAGTTCCCTTAAGATCAAACCAAATATCTGAATACCAGACGTTCCTTTCTTCCCAAAACAACGCGCTTTCGCGTCTATTTTGTTTTTCTTTTTCTGAATTAAATGTCCTTTTAGAACCTTTTCTGACTATCAGAATATATTCATGTTCTAAAGTAACATAAGCACCTGCGGGGAGCATCCCCGATCCCATGAACTTGTTAGGGGTGTTCGCTTGTTTTCGCCAGAGGATATCAGGTAGTGCTAAAAACCCTATCTTTAATAGATAGGTCAAGACCCTTGCGTGATTCGGATACAAACAAAAATTACCTTTTACTGTCCTCGTTGCATCACCTATGTTAATACATGCAAATCTGCCGTTTTTTAAAACTCTAAAGACTTCATCCCAGACAGAATCGAGAATATCGTGCATTAACGCGTAAGCCTGATTTCCACTTCCGCTTGTTAACGCATCTTGGATGTCTGGATTCTGATTGCCAAACATTTCATCCCACATCGCAATCATAGGATAAGGTGGCGAGGTGACGACAAGGTCAACGCTTTCTGATGGAATTTCCTTCAAGTCACGTGAATCTTGAAAAAGGATCTTATGTGTAGTTCTCATAGAAGTTTTTACCTACAAGTTGTCTTTGATTTGTTTAGTAAGGATAGCATGGTAATGGGGTTATGTCAAGGGAAGGAACTACAGGACAGAGTGATTATGAGCGACAACTTGAGGAAATTTACGATTGGCCTAACCCCTTTTCAAACTCACGTTACAAGATAGATGGAAACTAATACGTGTTATCATCCCAAAAGACTTTGAAGGTTCGTAGTAGTATCTTGAAGTCATTCCATAAAGATAGGTTATCAATATACTCTAAATCAACAGGAATACCTTCACGTATCGTCCCACGTCTACGTGGACTCAGCTGCCACAAGCCTGTCATTCCAGGTCTAACAAGATGACGTTGGTTCTCCCATTCCTCATATTCATCAGCAAGAAATGGCATTTCTGGACGAGGTCCGACAAGACTCATTTCACCTTTAATTACGTTAAACAGCTGTGGTAATTCATCTAAACTGGTCTTTCGTATCCATTTTCCTATTGAAGTGATACGTACATCATCAGTTGAATCAGGTTTCTCTGAATAAGATGGCGTATCAATATGGAGACTTCTGAATTTATGTATGACAAAGAGTCTATTGTTTATGCCGACTCGTTTGTGTGAGAAAAACACAGGGCCGCGTGAAGAGAGTTTTATCAATACGGCTATAATTAGCATCAAAGGTGAGAATATCAGAATTAAGAACAAGGATGCAACAAAATCCAATAGATATTTTCCTCTCTTTGCATAAAAGGAGTTAAGCCTATCAACTGAATTCTGTCCTGCTGTGTCGTTCATATATGAGAGATCAGGTTTTGTAATGATATATTTAGCAGGCATATTGCTTGCTTCCTAATTTGTTTTCGAATCTGTAAATTACATCATTTTTTTTGTAAATCAGTGAATACATCTATGTACTGTTCAGCGATGTGGTCCCAATTAAAACGTTTATGTATCTGTTCCGTTGCACGTTGACGAAAATCTTCAACTTTTTCTAAATTCTGTTCTAAAGATTCAATCTGATTTTTGAGGGATTCAGCAGTTTTGTCAAAGAGTACACCGTATTTTCCCCCTTCCAAAACTTCGTAGTTGAAGGGTGTGTTGAGTGCGAGGATGCAGTTAGAAAATCCTAAAGCTTTCAGAATTGATGGGTTGATTCCACCGAACTGATGTCCATGAATATAAGCGAAACAGTGATGATGTAGTTCCTTGATATGCTCAGAGCTGTCAATATGCCCGAGAAAAAGCACATTTTCATTTGCCATACTTTTCAATTTATCCAAGAATTCATTCTCCATTTTGTTCCCTCTATAGTCTGCCCCGCCAGCAATAGCAAGTTTCTTCTCGCTATTAGAAGTTACAAAAGCTTCCATAATCAGGTCAGCATTATTGTCAGGCACAAGACGACTTGCGATCAGATAATAATCTCTGGACTGTAGACCATATTCCTCAAGAACTTCAGGATGTTCGGAGGGTTCAATATTTGCACCGTAAGCGATATAGGTTGTCTCTGCCCCTAAATCTTCGAGGTAGAGCCGTTTCATCTCTTCAGCATCGGTAATCACCAGCGGAAATGCTGAAGTTGCCATCTTGGCAGCCCATTTGAAATAGACTGCCCCTATACCTTTCCATTTCGGTCTTAACCACTCCATGCCATCAACATTGATGACCGCCTTCTTTCCAAATATCCTGAAGAACCAACCGAACGGACCGTTACCTGCATTCCAAACAAAAACTATATCGGATGGAGAAAAAGATGCATGAATAGACGCAAAGAAACTATGACTAAGGGTGCTAAATATCTTATGTTCAATACTCGGTAGGTAGATAAGTTTTATACCCTTCCATTCCGAAGGTCTTTCCTTGAAAAACCCCTTTCTACAGTAGACGATCACTTCATGTCCAGCTTCAACCCATCGTGGTGCAAGCTCCCCCATCACTGTCTCAGAACCGCTATAAGTAGCGGGAAGTCCTCTAATGCCTAACACTCTAATCTTCATGTAAAATCCTTCAATCTGTGATAAACCTACATGATCAGTTTTAGTATTGCTATTCCGATTAGCAACCTATCTGAAAACACTCATTAGATACACAATAAGAACGAAATATTCATTTAAACCTACGTTTGCTGACAAGCGACTAAAAACGATAAAGAGCTTTTGCTTCTATCTCATTTCCCGATTCATTCATATCCGCTATATTATCAACATTTCTTCGCCAGATGCGTGACCATTCTCCATAGATTGAATATCGACCCATATCGACCCAGTTAAACCCCAACCTTAGACGGTGTTCAGTCTCAGTAATTCCAGAAAGTGGTATCCATACATCATCAGCAGGTGCTTCGGGGGGATGGTTTAACGTTACATCTCCTTCCCCATGCCTTTCAAGTTCATATCCGAAAACGGTTTCAAGTTTATCGGTAAAACGTCTACGAAACTCTATCCAAAGACTGTCTGCATCAGAACCGATGTGATGTCCAATGACCGAAGTGAAGTGTCTGTAGACATTATACGGATTAACATGCGTATATGCATATTGGTTAACAAATGCGTATTCTACATTCACATCGGTATCCTGTAAGCCGAATGGGTCAGTAATATAGATACCGCCAAGTACTCCAAATTTAGTATCCCAATGCTTAAAACTTGCGGCAGGATTTCCATCGTCTACCATCAATTCACCGTATATCTCAAAATTATTGAATGGACGTAAGCGGAGGTCAACGCTTGCCAAAATGTTGTCTCCACTTCCCGGTACACGGCTATCACCACGGGCAATTGTCTGTTCGCTGATGAGGTAAATACTAACAGGATTCAGATAACTCGGTTCAAATCTATTCCCAAAGACGACGACTTCAGATAAACCGATACCGAATCTATTCCAGAAATAACCTTCAATTCTGTGTCCAGAAATATATTTCTCGTTGATATCCACTGAGATGTCTTCCAAAATACCGGTAAATGCTGTATATGTTACATTTTTGTATGTTGCCTGTAATTTCAGCATATCCATTGCATTTGGATCAGCAGAGAGCATTAGATTACCGTGATAGCCGGGGCCCCATTGTATATTATCTTGTCCAAACTGCATTTGGAACCATGGCAGTTTAAACTTGAGATAACTATTCACAGCCGTTCTGTTTTTGAGTTGTCCCTCCAATTGTCTATATTTTGACTCATCTTTAAAGAGATCGTCAAAAATATCACCATATAGGAATCTGTATGCCATGTCTGTTGTAAAAGCGAAACTCTCCTCAACCTGTCCATATAATTGAGGGTAAAGTGTTGTGATATGCATGTTTCCTTCAACAGGAGGCAATTCAGAGGCATTATCAACTAATCTTGTGATTATTCGCTGTTCAGCACGCAAATCAAACGAGAAACGGTAAGTAGATTCATCTGTGAGTGTCAACAGATGTAACCTACGATTCGGAGGCTCCTCCGTACCCGCTTCAGCATAAAATGACATCAGTGTTTTTAATCGTTTTTGGTCATTGCTACTCAGCGTCACTTCACCTCTGTCCAGTTTTTGTGAAACTTCCAGCAGCAAAGAGGCAACCTGTTTTCTTGAATACGGTAGAGTCCCTCGCGATATACCTGACACTACACGTTTATTAAGTAAACGATGAATAAAGTTGTAGGTTTCAGTATTGAAGTCTGATATGTCTGGGTTTAGGGGAACATTTATGAGTGATGCTGCTTCTGCAGATGAAAAAGAACAGAATTGTGCAACTATGCAGCATACAACAACGATACGATAGATATTTACACTTGGCATGTTTTTCTTCCTCTGAAAAATAGTTAAACGTGAGTTTGATAAATCAAATTTTCGTATTCGAGAGGCGTGAATTGTAGCACAAACTTTCAGTTTGTGGCACATCTTCGCAAACTGGAAAGTTTGCGCTACATTTATCAAACTCACGTTAGTTAAACATCTCACTTTTATTTTACAACTGTCATTTGTCGGATTGCTTTTGCTCTACCAGTGTTGAGACTATAAAAATAGACCCCGCTTGCGACAGGTTCACCAGCAGCATTACGTCCATACCAATATGCTGCCATTTCTTTGCTCCTGTAGCTGCCTGCGTTTTGAAAACCGATTTTAAGTTCTCTGATAGTTTCACCTTTCAGATTATAGATTTTGATGTCCACCTTTGCATCTTGTGCTAAATCGTAAGGTATCCACGTCTCTGGGTTGAATGGATTGGGATAATTCTGTAAAAGTGCTGTTTTTGCGGGATTTATAGTATCAAAGAGTGCTTCCAACTTAGCTATCCCATTACGAAAAACTTCTGAACCGTCATCTACTTTCCGTGCCTCAATAAGCCATTCTGAAATAGTGTCAACATGCTCGGGTAAAACGGATAAGCGTGTTGGCGGAGCGGATACTATGCAAGACTCTCCTAAATGTGCTGCAATGAGAAGCAAGTCAATGATGTCAATCTTTCCATCTTTGTTCACATCTGCTTTTGGATATTGCGAGGTTGGTGCAGCAAAGTTGTTTGAGACAAGAATTAGGTCCTGTATATCCACAATACCATTGTTATCAATATCCCATAGCAGCTTATTTGGAAGTGGAACATAGGATGTAATATCAGGCAATGCTGCCTTCCAACCAGCGTGAAGTCTTTCGTTGAGTTGTGCGACAAGTTCTCTGTTTTCTGGTTGATTGACTATGTTGACAGATTCAGCCGGATCTGTGTCGTAATCATATAGTTCACTTCTTTTGCTGTTTTCCCATAAACTATATCGATATCTGGTTGTACGAATGGAGGATCTCTTGGAGTAAGTTTTACCACCAATTTCGCTAAAAACTGCTGTTTTCCAGGGATACGTTGGTTGTTCAATGACAGGTACGAAACTAAAACCTTCCACTTGTGTGGGAATAGACAGTTGACATAGGTCACACAATGATGGAAAAATGTCAACAAGTTCAACGAGAGCATCTGTTCTATTCGGTTGCTGTCCTGGAACACTGACAATCAGAGGTGATCGAAGAGCAACATCAAAGAGTGTAGCTTTCCCCCAGTTGTCCTGTTCACCTAAATGGAAGCTGTGGTCACTTGTAAAAGCGATAACCGTGTTTTGAGAAAGACCAAGCGTATCAAGATGTTGCAGAACTCGTCCAACCTGTGCATCCATGTAACTTGTTGATGCAGCATAACCATGCAGGAGTTCTACCGTTTTCATTTTAGAAATTCGCCTATTTCCGGTCGGAATATCCGCATAGTCTCTAAGGTCATTGCTGGAATGTGGGTTAATGGATGAAATATCTTGAAAGGTGTCAGTGTCATATAGATCATAATACTTTTTAGGCACCCTGTAAGGAAGATGTGGATTATGAAATCCGATAGCAAGGAAAAACGTCTGGTTTTTAACCTGCGACAGAGCTTTAATAGAAGCACTTGCGATTTTTCCATCCAATAGTTCGTCATCCTCAACATCAAGTGCCTGCCACGAAGGTGTCGTTGTTCTGTCAATTCTCGTTTCCTGAGACCAAATTGGGACGCTCCAGGAGAGTTTATCACCCCATTTGTCGACGTGGGCAATTTTACCTATTGATCGCGTATGATACCCCTGGGATTTGAAATGTTGTGGTAGTGTTAATACTTCTGGGAATATCTCATGCCATCCAATGTCATTTGCATCTACACCTGTCGTCTCTGGACGCAATCCGGTCATCATAGAAACACGAGATGGATTACAGAGTGGATATTGGCAATATGCCCGGTTGAAAAGCGTGCCTCGTGCTGCTAAGGCATCAATGTTCGGCGTATGCATCTCTGAATGCCCATAGCAACCAAGCAGTGGGCGCAAGTCATCAGCAATGATTAATAGCACATTGTAACATCCAGGGGTTTCTGCCTTAAGATTTGGTAACAGATGTGTCGTAAATGCTGCAGCAGCACCCACCTTCATACCTGTAGAAAGAAATTCTCTTCGTGTAAAACGTTGTGGTAATACATTCTGGTTCATATTATTTTTCATATTTTATTTTACAATTGTCATGCGACGTGTTGCGATTAAATTATCAGCAATAAGCGTACAAAAATAGACTCCGCTTGCGACAAGTTCACCAGCAGCATTACGTCCATCCCAATATGCTGCCGATTCTCTGCTCCTGTAGCTGCCTGCGTTTTGAAAACCTATATTGAGTTCTCTGATAGTTTTACCTTTCAGATTATAGATTTTAATGTTCACCTTTGCATCTTGTGCTAAATCGTAAGGTATCCACGTCTCTGGATTGAATGGGTTGGGATAATTTGGCAAAAGTGCTGTTTTTGCGGGAAGCACGGAATTAAGCATGACTTCCAAGTTTGCGATTCCTGTGCGAAAAACATCGGAACCATTATCTATCTGGTATGCTTCAGTAAGCCATTCTGAAATAGTGTCAACATGGTCGGGTAAAACGGATAAAGATACTTTTGGTGCTGGTGTGATAGAAGATTCTCCTAAATGCGCTGCTATTATGAGTAAATCGATGATATTAACCCTTCCATCCTTATTCACATCTACTTTGTCATTTTCGAGAGGTGCTGTTCCAAAACTATTTGAAGCAAGGATAAGGTCTTGTATATCAACAATCCCATCACTGTTTACATCCCAAGGAATTATACTTACGGGTATCGGTGGATTCTTTTCACCATTTGGCACTTCGTTTTTCCAACCTGAACGAAGTCGTTGTCTTAGATGTTGAAGAAGCTCTGAATATTCAGGAAAATCTGCAACATTTATAGTTTCGTTTGGGTCAACGCTATAATCGTATAGTTCATACCCGAATTTTCCGAGCGGTCCCCATTCAGTATACCGGTATCTATCGGTCCGTAGCGAATATGATTTGGAACCCCTACGGCTCAGAAAACTAATTGCCCCGGTTTTCCAAGGTGTATTAGGTTCTTCTATTACAGGGATGAGACTCAAGCCTTCTAACTGATTGGATATCGGTAATTCACATGCATCACACAGGGTAGGATAGATATCTACAAGTTCTGTAAGTGCATCAGTTTGAGCTGGTTGCTGCCCTGGAACACTGATAATCAACGGTGAACGCGTAGCAATCTCAAAAAGTGTGTTCTTCCGCCAAGTACCGTGTTCTCCCAGATGAAAACCGTGGTCCCCACAAAATACGATAACTGTTTTTTCAGTTAGTCCCAGATCATCTAACTGCCTTAGGACTCGACCGACTTGTGCGTCCATGTAACTCGTTGAAGCTGCGTAAGCTCGAATGAGTTCTAAGGTTTTCTGATCAGAAATGGGTTCGTCGCCAGATGGTATGTCTCGATATATTCTAAACCAGTCAATACTGTTTTCTGCATAAGCTGGTGCATGCTGAGGATAGGTAGAAGTAGTGGGTAAATTGAAAGTATCTTCATTATATAAATCAAAGTACTTTCGCGGTGCGTAAAACGGTAAATGAGGTTTGTCAAATCCGAGAGCTAAAAAGAACAGTTCATCCTTTATCTCAGCAAGGAGGTTCTCAGATTTTCTTGCGGTTATCCCATCATTCAGTTCATCGTCAGACACCTCAAGTGCTATCCATGAAGGTTTTCCGGCATAAGAGGTGGATGCAGGATAGTGCTTGATTTTACCAATTGAATATGTATTATACCCTTGTTCCATAAAGTAGTGCGGTATGTCCACAGCATCAGGAACAGTATGTTCATAGTCAGCGGCGTTGTTGTGCACCTTCGTCGTCTCGGGACGTAATCCTGTTAGTATAGATGCGCGAGACGGGTTACATAGTGGATATTGACAATAAGCCCGATTGAAAAGCGTTCCCCGTTCTGCTAACCTATCAATATTTGGGGTGTGCATTTCTTCAATGCCGTAACAACCAAGCATTGGACGCAAATCATCTACAATCATGAACAGAACATTGTATCTGTTCTCACTATGTGCCTTTAGACGCGGCAGCAAACCGGTTGTAAATGTGGCAGCACCGATTTTCAAACCGGTGTTAAGGAAACTGCGGCGAGTCATGGAACGCGAACTTGCGTTTCGCTGTGAATCTTCTTGCATCTGTTGTCTCTCCTATTTCCGTATTAACATCTTTCGGGTAGTGGTGAAATCTCCCGCAATCAGTGTATAGAAATAGACTCCACTGGAGACAGGTTCACCTATTGAATTACGACCATCCCAATGCCCCGCACGCGAAGGCGTACGATAGCTACCAGCAGTCTGAAATCCTATCCTATACTGGCGAATTAATTCACCGTGCACATTGTGGATATGGATACTGACATCAACGTCTTGTTCTAAGTCATACGGTATCCAGGTTTCAGGATTAAACGGATTCGGAAAATTGGGTAGGAGTCTGGTTTCGTTTGGAACAACTGAATTGATCAACATCTCTAAGTTCTTAATAGCTTTGTGATAGATAGGAGAAGCATCCTTGATTTTATGGGCATCATGGATCCATTCTTCAACACGGTCTATATGTTGATCTGCTATGGAAATAGTCCTTGGAGCACCTGTCTGAGAAGATTCTCCTAAATGCGCGGCAACGATTAGTAGATCTATAATATTTACGTTACCATCTTCATTAACATCAATTTTAGGGTTGTCAGGGGACTCGATTCCGAAACTGTTAGATATGAGTAAAAGGTCTTCAATATCAACAATACCATCACTGTTGATATCCCAAGGTAATATCTTAGGAGGAACATTTCGTGTAGGTATATTCTCGGGTAATGCTTCTTGCCAACCTGCACGTAGTCTTTCACTGAGCAGTTCGACTTGTTCAGCATAGGTAGGATCATCCACCACGTTTACTTCAGAGTACGGGTCAGTTCTATAGTCATATAGTTCTTTATACCTTCCTTCTTCACAGTATCTGAATTCGTCGGTTCGGATAGTCCGTTTGTTCTTTCGTTGACTAAAGGCTGCAGTTTTCCATGGGATTTCGGGGTCGTCTATTACTGGCATCATGCTCAGTCCTTCCAATTCAGGTAGGATCGGAATTTGACATGCATCGCATAGAGTTGGAAATACGTCAACAAGTTCTACCAGTGCATCTGTGTTTTTGCCCGCCTCCAGTTGTCCAGGAATACTTACAATCAAAGGTGAATGTAGTGTTGCTTCATAGACGATGTTTTTTCCCCAGTTCTCATTCTCTCCGAGATTATATCCATGGTCACCGCAGAAGACTATAACCGTGTTATTTGTCAGTCCAAGTACATCAAGCTTATTTAAGACAAGACCTATTTGCGCGTCCACATAGCTTATTGTAGCAGCGTATGCCCGGATCAGTTCTAACATCTTGCTATAGGGTATCGGTTCCCTATTTGATGGTATATCTGCGAAGGGTCGCACCTCATTCCAGAATGGCGGGTTAATATCAATAGGTGTTTCTCTTGATGTGAATGGAATGTTAATGGATGTGTTTTCATATAAATCGAAGTACTTTCTTGGTGCTCGTAAAGGGAGATGCGGTTTATAAAATCCAACCGTTAAAAAGAATGGATTGTTCTTAATCTGATCCAACACTTGAGCGGCACGTATTGCTGTTTTACCATCTCTAAATGCGTCATCTTCAACATCAAAAGCCTCCCATGATAGTGTTGTTTCATCAAATCGCGGCCATAAGGGTCTCCATGACGGGACGCTCCATGAATACATATCATCTTGGAAGTCAGGAATATGAGCAACTTTTCCGATGGATTGTGTATGATAACCGTTATCTTTAAAATGTTGCGGGAGCGTAACGACATCTGGGACTGTTTCACGAAAAAAAGTTCTATTTTCAGATATACGTGTGGTATCAGGTCTTAGTCCTGTCATGACCGTCGTTCGCGAAGGACTACAGAGCGGAAATTGACAATAGGCACTGTTAAAAACCGTGCCTCTTTCAGCTATACTGTCAATATTGGGGGTATGCATCTCTGTGTGTCCATAACAACCTAATAGAGGTCGTAAGTCATCTACCATAAAAAACAGTACATTGTATGGCGTGCTTGACGCAACGTTTAGAGCGGGTAAAAGACTTGTAGTGAATGCTGCTGCACCTGTTTTCAAACTTTTTGAAATGAAATCACGACGGCTAAATGTACGGGCGAATACACCGTGAAGTTTGGTATCTTCCATCTGGCACCTTTCTATTTTGTAATGACCATTTTACGGGTTAATATATTCTGTCCAGTGTCAAAAGAATAAAAATAGACTCCACTGGAAACCTGTTCACCGTAGGCATTGCGTCCATCCCAATAGGCTGCACGGGAACGCGATCTATATTTTCCAGGTCTCTGAAATCCCACGTTGAGATGGCGAATAGAGTCTCCTTTTAAATTATGGATGTAGATATTAACATCTGAACCTATCGCTAAATCATACGGAATCCAAGTTTCAGGATTAAATGGATTCGGATAGTTGGGTAGTAGCGTGTTTGCTTTGGGTTTCGTAAGATTGATTAATGTATCTAATGTAGCAATACCTTTCCGAATTACATCAGAGGTGTCCTCAATCGTCTGTACTTTAATTAACCATTTCTCAATCATAACGATATGTTCAGGAAGTATATTAAACGGGGTTGGACTATTGAATGTTGATGATTCCCCATAATGTGCTGCAACAAGAAGCAGGTCAAGAATATCAATAAGTCCATCTTGGTTAATGTCTGCATTTAAGTGTTCAGGTAACTTTGAGCCAAAATTCTCTGAGACAAGTAGCAGGTCTTGCATATCAACTAATCCATCTTTGTTAATATCCCAAGGTAATGTTTGGGATGTGTTTGATTGTCTCAGGTGTAAAGGCAAAGCTTCTTCCCATCCTGCTTTTAGCTGTTGTCCTAAGGACGCGACGAGTTCTTCATTTTCCGATGAATATGCAATATTGACATTTTCACTAGGATCAACATCATGATCGTAAAGACTCTTCGTAAGTGAATCATAGGAACCTGTTTCTGTGTATCGATACTGTTCAGTGTGAATTGAGAAGGTATACCCAACGTCAACTTCGCTAAACGCTGCGGTCTTCCATGGAGTTGTTGGTTCTTCAATGACAGGTCCCATACTTATACCTTCCAGTTCATCGGGTACGGGGAGTTTGCATAGATGACATAACGTTGGAAAGATATCAACGAGTTCAACGATTGCTTCGGTTCTCACACCGACAGGGTGTTGTCCCGGAAAGCTGACGATCAGAGGCGAACGCACCGATACATCAAAAGGGGTCCTTTTTGCGAACGTTCCATTCTCTCCAAGGTGAAATCCGTGATCTCCACAGAAAACGATGACTGTATTTTCTGTTAACCCAAGCGCGTCTACTTGTTTTAAGATACTTCCAAACTGTGCATCCATATAACTTGTTGATGCAGCATATCCTCGGATCAACTCTAATGATTTCTCTTTAGAAATTTTTCCGCCTTCTGCAGGTATATCCGAATACACCCGCATTTCATGTTGAGGGGTTAATACGACATCAGGCACGTTTTCAATGACTGGAGAATTATATAACTCGTAATACTTAGTTGGGACATTAAAAGGCAAATGGGGTTTGTAGAAACCGACTGCTAAGAAAAACTGCTGGTCACGGACTTGATCTAACACATCCATCGTATACGATGCCACCATACCGTCCCTTAATTCACCATCAGAAACATCAAGCGAATTCCAAGATGTAGTGTATAGATTAAATCTATTTCTGGGTGACCAAGTTGGAACGCTCCAAGAAAGATTATCGACAAATGGTCCATGCATAATTTTACCTATTGAACGTGTATGATAACCGTGCGATTTGAAATACTGTGGCAGCGATACAACATCTGGGACTGACCTACGATAGTGTGTAAAGTTATCCTGGACACCTATTGTCTCAGGTCGTAAACCGGTCAATATGGAAGCCCGTGATGGATTGCATAATGGGAATTGGCAATAAGCTCGGTTAAAGACTGTTCCTCTCTGTGCGAGTTTATCAATGTTAGGCGTATGCATCTTTGCGTGCCCATAACACCCTAACAAAGGTCGTAAATCATCAACTATGATAAAGAGAACATTATATTGCCCCTGTGCCTTTGCAGAGAGATTAGGTAAAAGTGCGGTCGTAAAAGCTGCAGCGCCTGCCTTCAAACTTGTTGATAGAAAATCGCGTCTGCTACAAGCTTGTGAGAGCGTTCCCGTTTCTTGAATTTTCTTCATTTAGACCTCTATTTCATTATCAGCATCTTGCGTGTTGCCGTTTTCCCATCCGCTTTAAATGTATAGAAATAGATTCCACTGGAGACAGGTTCACCGATTGAATTGCGACCATTCCAGTGTGCTGCGCGCGAACGACTACGATAACTTCCAGCAGTTTGAAATCCCATTCTCAGATGTTGAATTAATTCACCTTTCAAGTTGCGGATGTAGATATTGACATCAGCATCTTTCCCTAAGTCATAGGGAATCCAAGTGTCAGGATTAAACGGATTTGGAAAATTGGGTAGGAGTCTGGTTTCATTTGGCTTGGTTTTTTTTGGATCATAAGAATCTATTAACTGTTCTAAATTAGTTATACCTTTGCGATAAATAGGAGAAGTTTCCTTGATATTATGTGCATCGTTGATCCATTGTTGAACTCGGTTTAAGTGCTGAGCTGTTATGGAGATAGACTTTGGAGCCCCTGTATGAGAAGATTCACCTAAATGTGCAGCGACGATTAGCAGATCTATAATATCTACGTTGCCATCTTTATTTACATCAACTTTAGGGTTGTCAATTGTCATTGATCCAAAACTGTTTGAGATTAATAAAAGGTCTTCAATATCAACCATTCCGTTCTCGTCAATATCCCAAGGTAGTCTATTTTTAGTTAATGAGAGCGTTTGTTCTAATTTAGTTGATGTAGCTTGCCAACCCGCTTGTAGTTGTTTATGCAATTGAGATACGAGTTCTGCATTTTCTGGTAGATACGCAACATTAATGGTTTCATTAGGATCATTCTGATAATCATAAAGTTCAGTTGCGAGTTCAGCAAATTTCTCACCATTTTTGTTATATGCCCCCCATTCGCTATATCTGTAGCGATCCGAACGCAGCGAATATCCATCCACAGTATCTTCGTCTGCCAGTTCAACACCGGTCATATCTGCTAATGATTGTTTTTTATACCAAATTTGTCTGGGTCTGCGTCTAACTTGACTAAATGTTGCTGATTTCCATTGTTGTTCAGGTTCTTCTATTAAAGGCAGCATACTTGAACCTTCAAGTTCTTCGGGGATAGAGAGGTTGCAAGCATCACACAGTGTGGGAAAAACATCAACGAGTTCAACCATAGCATCTGTTGTTCCTCCGATATTTGTTTGTTCTGGCATATTGACGATCAGAGGTGTAAGTAACCCGACCTCAAATATTGTTCCTTTTTCCCACTTCGCATGTTCACCGAGGTGATATCCGTGATCACCCATCAGAACGACTACTGTTTTCTTATTAAGTTCTAACTTTTCAAGTTGATCAAGGATTAATCCTATCTGTGCATCAACATAACTTGTACATGCTGCATAAGCATGTATGTATTCCAATACCACTTTGTCTTCGTACTTTGTAGGGTCTGCCTCAAGCGCGTAAAGCGGTGCATTTTTTGGTAGTGAATCAGTCTTCGGGAAAGAAAAATCATGAGTTGAATAAAGATCATAATACTTGCGAGGCGCCCGATAAGGCACATGCGGTTTATCAAAGCCGACCCCGAGAAAAAAAGGTCTGTCCTTTAATATAGATAACTCTTTTACCGCTTCCCGAGCCGTTTGTCCGTCTCTAAGTTCATCATCCGCTACATCAAGTATCTTCCACTGTGAAGGTCTTGCCCAATAATCGTGAGACTCATACGGTAATCTCCAGTTAGCCTTACTCCAAGAAACATTAGTAGTCCAAGCATACCCTCCGTGGACAATTTTACCGATAGAGTGTGTATAATATCCGTTTTCTTTAAAGTGTTGCGGAATTGTGACACCCGGTAAAGTATCTTCGGTACTTGATGGATTATCTTTAATCGCTGTTGTATTAGGACGCAGCCCGGTCAGAAGTGAAGAACGTGATGGACCGCATAATGGAAAATTGCAGTAAGCTCTATTGAATACCGTACCTCTTGCTGCTAACCTGTCAATATTTGGTGTATGCATCTCTGAGTGTCCATAACAACCTAACATTGGACGGAGATCGTCTATCATAATAAATAGGACATTATAGGGTGTGTTAGATGTAGCGTTTAGAGAGGGTATAAGACTTGTCGTAAAGGCTGCAGTACCTGCTTTCAAACTTGTAGATAAAAACTCTCTTCGAGTAAAAGAACGTGCTTTTGAAGTTAGTTTGAGATTGTGATGTTGGGCTGTGATGTTGGGGTCTTTTTTCATAATGTTCCGGTATTTTTTATTTTGGATGTCTAATCGGAAACCTCAATTGAGAAGACTACCTAACTATTATATCCTAATCTTGCCATCGTGTCATTAAAAATTGGTGCAATGTTATGATGTACACTGAATTGGTTTCTGGGTGGAATAGTGTGTAACGTTTGTCGTGCATAATCCAGAAAAGTTCTATCAAGTTGCAAATCACAAAAATCACATAGAGGTGGCAGGATTTCATCAGGTTTTGATGTAAGCTCCTCAAATCTCACAGGATATATACAATCTGAAGTTATATCTAATAACCGCAGTCCTTCGCGCATTGTTACCACCCATTCAATAGCAGCTCGGTCCAAGTGCTGGTCAAAATCTCTTTTTTCTGTAATTATCTCTTTCAAATCATCGTCTGTGGCGACCAACTGTTCTACTAATAATCTCCATTTACGGTTATCTATCCCCCACCAATCATGTGTTTCACCCTTCAATTGGATCCCGAGTCGTTTGGACCATGCAGCTATGGATTGACACGTATCCCATCCATTTCGAATGAGAAAAATGAACTTTGCATCAGGAAACAGTGTTTGCACAAAACCGATTCTAAAAATCAATTCAGGATATTTGTCAACGATTCTATGTGCGCGTGTTGTAGACAAGTAAGCGCCAAAGAGTTGTTTCGCGCTTTGACACATTTCGTCAGTAGCGTCTTTTGAAGAGAGTCTATAAACACCTTCAATATCACTATAACTACCGATGATGTCCTCTCTTGGGTGAATCGTGTGCCACAGTGCCTTCGGTTCATTTAGATAACCGACATCCCGATGCATTGAGAGAACCGTGCCAAGGGCTGTTGTCCCACTACGCCCCGTTCCTATGATAAAAATAGGCTTTTTTACGGGTCTGAATTTTCGTTTACTGGTTGCGATTCTTCTCAAGAAAGAGAGAACAAGCGGATTTATCCAACGTCCTTTTGTCGTTGCCGGTCGTCCTTCAAAGAAGAAGTAGCTAATCAAACGAGGGATAACTTTCTTTGGACGTGTTCTGATGTATTTTATATTTAGCTGCGCAATCATGTCTTACGTGTGAGCCTGTATTACATGTGAGAATGTGTCAAAATCATAAGTTGAATTATCATAAACGTCTTTTTAATGTTTCACGGATATTTTTGATACGGTTGAGGTTAAATAGAAAAGCAGCAATTGATTTTAGTGGAAATGAGACTATATTCAAGAGAAGATAGAAAATACTCGGTTGGATTATTACCGGTTGATAGTTGTGTTTTCTCATTAATGAACCGTTTACTTTTTGACTGATATAGAGTTCGGATGAATTGAGTTTACCTTCTTTCCTATTCTTATCATTCCAGTTTCCCGCACGGTTGGGGTTTATTCCGAGGTTATCAGGTGTATCTGCGTTTACAGAGGACCCTACCTGAGGCACTTTGAGTAAGGATTGACAGTAATCAATACCTACAAAATCACAGATACGGGAAACTGTGTCTTCAGGAGCATCGAGGAGTTTTTCGAAATAGATAGATATGACATTGTCATGTTCCGAGAACTTATCAGCGGCGGAAACTGCGGTCTGCCAAATTCTACTAATTGTAATCGGATGGTAGTTCAACCAATCGCGAAAACTTTCTTTTAAAGGTAAGTTTGTTCCGCCGAGAAAACGGCGTTTCCATTTCCGTTTTTTTGACAATAGCACATCACGCGGGTCACGAATCATGTTTATTATTTTCACCTGTGGATAGGACTTGAGTATCTCATCAATATAAAATACATTGCGTGGCGTTTGGTCACAAGGTATAGAATACCCGTTCCGTGATGCCTCAAAACGTAAGAATTCAGAAAACAGAACTACTGGAGAAATTGGATAACCTGTAATAGTTTGACAGAATAGTCCTGCCTCCTCAAGAAATCGCTGATGTCCACCATGCATGCGATAACCTTCACGTTGTATGCAGAATAGTTTTGCAGCCAATTCTGTTGCTTCTGATATATTTAATTCGGTTGAAGATGCGGGTGACCATAACTGTCCGAAAAAATGCAGTTCTCCAAATGTAAACACATCATCGTGATTACCTAATATCCGTCCCATCATAGTTGTACCACTACGACTATTACCGACTACAAACAGCATTTTCTCCAGTTTTCCTTTCTGATACCATTTCTAAATGAATAAATAGCATTATTACGTAGGTCGGGTAGAGCGAAGTGCCAATAAATTATTAACTGGCGACATGTAGTTTATATAAAGTCTTCTCTGTCGGGTTTCGCTTCGCTCTACCCGACCTACGAAAAGACAATAATGATAATTGATCAATTAGATTTGGTATTATTTTCTTACCTCAAGTATACCGAAACTGTTTTTTGGAATTATGATTTTTTTGATATTACCTTTCCATTCTTGAATCTTAACTTCAATCTTGCCTGATCCCTCCATCTCAGCATTACCACCATTAGTTGCTTTGAGATTCTCATTCGCTACATAGCGATAAGTTGCCTCTGTTTTCAGGTGTTTTTCATCAATATAGAAGATCGGTGAAATATCACTGCTCATACGATTGCTGACCATAATGAAGTAAGTGTTTTTGTTACCCATCACTCTTATCTGAATAGCAGACATCATTTTACCTTTATAGTCTAACTCCCCCTCAAGCATCTGAACGTTCTCTTGTGAAACGTCAAAGAGTGTTTCTGCTCTATCCATCACTTCACCTATTAGCTGGAAGGTATAAAATACGGTACGGCGGATAGTGTCTCCATAGTCTGATTTTGGTTCACCGCCATATTTCCAGAATGTTCTTTGTGAAATCGGTGTAATTTTGGAAAAAACAGGGAATCCTTTACCGAAGCCAGCTATGACATGAAAGTTCGCGTGTGTAATTTTTGGAATACTCAGTATTTTCATGAAAAAGTCTCCGACATACATGGCGTGTAGTTGGGTGTTGGCGACTCTATTTGCAGGATTTGCTATATTCCATTCTGTAACCCACATCTCTTTGTTGGGAAACAGTTCTTCGTAGTATTCCATTGCTTCATCAATGCCAAAATGTATCCATCCGAAAAGATAGGCTTTCATCTTCTCTATTTCTATATCCTTCACGGCTTTATATGCATAGACATGCACTGAGAATGCATCATACCAGTCATTAGAACCAGAAGTGTTTTCCGCCAGTCCTTCGTCCCACTTGCGTTGTGGTGTTGCTAACACGAATCCTTCTTTATGAAAAGCAACAGGTGAAGCGCACACAGATAACTTTATATTAGGATCAACTGCTTTCATAGCCAATGCGTGTTCCTTGGCTGTTTGCATATAGGTTTGAACTGTAGGGAATCTGTTTAGGTAGTGAGGCAGATAGTGTTCGTTGCCAAGTTCCCACTGACGAATGTTATACCCCATCTCTTTTGCATAACGAACCCATGCTGCACTTTTTTCTGGAGAACCTGTCCACACATTAACCATAATGATAGGTTTTATATTTAGGTCATTGCACAGCTTCATGAAATTGTCAAAAGAGATGATTCCATTACGTTTCTTTTTCAATTTATTGAAATTCCCTCTGTTCCGCTTATTTAGTTGTGTGCTGAGGGTGGTGTTCATTTCATCTTCATAGAAACCTGAAATATCCCAGTGATAAAAGTTACCTACTGTTCCTCCTGGAAAACGGAGGTTTGATGGATTGAGTGATTCTGTTAATGCTATGAAGTCTTTATCCAAGTATCCATAATCTCCACTCATCATATTTGTATTGAAACCGTAGAGGTCTTTACGCAAAGGTACTGCAGATTCAGTATCAATATATATTTGAACACTATCTACGTCAGAGCGTTTTCTGCTACATTCTAAATTTAGCATCATTAGGAGCACAACACTTGTAGCGAGTGCAAAGCATATCAGTATATTTCTTATTAAATTGGAATTCAAGATCGTTTGTAAATTCATAGGGGTAAACTCATAAGGTAATTTTTATCGGTTCATAAGTCTGTATTGCTGTATCGCTTACGAACATAATGCCAGCACACATCCAAAAATAGAAGCCGTATCCCCTGAATTCAAGGGTTCTATTGAAAAAGAGAAGGAAGACTGTAACGACAACCAGACAAAGCATCACCAGAGCCATCTCTTTAGTTATTCTGTTAGCAGCTTGTTTATATAACCTTAATGATGCGATAAACAGTCGGTAAAATATGAATGCAAACAGACCTAATCCTAAAACACCATAAAAGCATAAAATAGCAACCCAATAGACATCTTTAAAACCCTTCTTACTTAGGACTTTAAAGAGAAAAGAACGTTTACTCTTGTTCAGTCTATCAATAGTGGTGTTCTGGTCAGCACCATACCCTAAAATAGGTTTATTTGCAAGGACAGTAGGCACATTCCCCAGGATAGCGCCGAGTCGTTGCTTCTGTGCAACCTTAACGTAAGATCCTGAAAATACACCTGTTACATTCCCTACAAGGCCAACTCTTGCTTTGCGTGGATTGACGTATTCCAGTTGGAACGGATTTACTATTGCCAATAATACACCAAAGACCAACAATACCGCAAGTGATAAACGTAGCGTTTTTTTCCAACCGTATTGAAAGAAAAACCATACAACACAAGCGAGCAGTGCTGAAAATGTTGCTGCACGAGAATATGACCTTGCTATGAACATTAACAACACACCAATAGCGAGTAGATTCAGGTATTCCAGACGTTTGACTCGTGACAGAAAGATCACTAATACAACGATCATAAAGACACCATATATAACTGTATCCCCTAAAGTGCCGTATATACTGCCAATCTCCCTACCAATTTCAAGCAATCTATATTCTTTAGTAAATCCTGCAACCTCAAGGGTGGACTCACGCGGCAAAAAGAGATCGTATATTGTAGGACCGCCAAACCACTGTATCATTCCGATTCCAATTTGTACTACGCCAATACACAATATTATTTTAATGAGTGTATCAATACGTTGTTTGGATAACGGAGAATTCACAATCAGATAGAATAGGACGATGTAACGCGCAAGTGGACGAATATTGTATAAACTCCCCACCAGCGGGGAACGATTTATCACCATTGAGAGAAAGACGACGAGGTAGAAGCCAATAATGGGGAAATCAATAGGTGTTTTAACAAAAGGAATACCTTTATAGAGTTTGTTTAATACAAGTTTACCAAATGCTACATAGATGAATATCTCACCCAAGAATCTAAAATAAGAGTAAACTGAATCACTAACTGGAAGAAATTTCAGTACAAACTCTTCAAATGCAAAGTATCCGGTGAGGAAATAGATTATACCCATACTAAACTATTATTCCCACTGCGATAAATCCTGACCTATTAGCTGCGCAAGCTGAGTATTATAGGGTGCAAAGTATTCTGCTAATGTTTGCTGTGTCTGAGGATTTATAGGTGGCGGTGAAAAAGGTTTGTTGTTAATGTCTAAAACCGCTTTTCTGATTCTGTAAGCCGCCGAATCAGGAACCAATTTTCGAATTGCCCGCCGCAACGGATTTCGTGATGCGAGAAATTGTGTGAACAGAAAACTAAATGATTCTGAACGTGCCATGGATGCTTGATTGTGTTTTTCTTCCACCAACGGTTCAAATTCAGTGCTTACACCAATGAGGTCAAATAACTTTTGGCACACGTTTTCTGCATCCACTCTCAATTCATCTATCAAGATGCAGTGAACCTGTTTTACATCAAACATTGAAATAATGGACTCTATGTGCATAACATAAGAACTGTTTAATTTGTAAGCGCACTGTCTCCATTTAAACCAATCTTCAGTTAATCGGTCTTCTTCTGCTTCAAGTGCCACCTCGAATGTTTTGATGTTCTCCCAACCTCTACGACGTGCCCACCAATATGCTGAGTATGCACGCGAAACGGGTTCACGCAAGAGGATCACAAGATGAATATCAGGATTATGTTCATGAATGCGTTGCATTCTATCTTTCGAACACATAACCATCACGTTCTTTGCAATCAGTATCTTATCTGGAGGACATTTTGAGAAGTATTTTGCGTAAGCGCGCTCATATCCTTTTTCATATTCATGGTCTTGAAGAAAATATGTCATCTCCGGTTGAGGATGGGTGTAGATATCCGGATGTTGTGCTAAGTATTGCAATAGTGATGAAGTGCCTGACTTTTGAGCACCAACAATCATCAATTTAATGAGTGGTTTTTCTTTACTATTCATTCGTAATACCTATTCAAAAGGTTGCCATGGGGGTTTCCTACCAATTAACTCGCTCAGATCATCAACATCCGCTCTGAAATACGCAATTAACTGACTACGGGTTTTATCCGATATGGAAACAGCGTCCTCAGACTGAGTATTTAAATGCAGATATAAAGGTTCTATCGCTTTTTTCATTGCACGTAAAGGTTCATGTATTATAGGTTTATTGTGTGTCCACTTCCGAACTTTGTATCTTAACGTTCTATATCTGTTATGTACCCCAGAATTCCGCATCGTTTCAGTTCGATTTGTAACCTTAAATGTGTAATCCTTATAGAAATCAGATTCAATCCCAGCAAATTTACAAATGTTAGTAAGCACGTTTAATGGGTTCTCTGCAAGTTCCTCAAAAAACAACGTATATATTCGCTGTTCACCAATTATTTGATAATACCGTTTCAGATAACCACTATAGCAGCCCTGCTGAAGTGCCTGCATATACTGGGGAACGTTAGAAGGGTTTGCCTCACGAATTGAATCACGTTGTTCTGTATCAGAAAGTAAACTTTTAGCATAATCATCAAAGTTAAGACTCTTCGGCAGCCTTCCAATCTGAATTGCAAACCGATACCACGAAACTAATCTTGAAATAGGATCTCGAAGACTGAAGATTAATTTTGCATTTGGTAAGAACGTCGCAATTCTCTCAAGTGCATAAGAACAGTAGAGATAATCTGGTGTAGACTCAAGTCTTATCTGATTTTCATCACAATC
Organism: Candidatus Poribacteria bacterium; assembly: GCA_022828145.1. GTDB lineage: Bacteria > Poribacteria > WGA-4E > WGA-4E > WGA-3G > MSPOR6. Next base: position 26,632 of record JAJEJA010000093.1, read on the forward strand.
TGTAAACAACTGATTGTATTCTTCCGCATCCGCTTTAAATCTGAATTTTGAGGGTAACGGATAGTCAGAGTCAAGAAAGAACCGTGTCTCCTTGAACGACGCCGCACAGATTGTTGGATGGTCAGCCAGATAAGAGAATAGAGACGTTGTTGCGGCTTTTGTTGTCCCACCCACAATCAGATATTGATAGTCCCTGACAGATTTTTTTGAATCGGTATTTTTTTCAGTCATTTATATCATCTCTGTCCAGTATTACCAGAGTAAGTCCCTCTTACAAAGAAAACGCCGGTTTTGCTCAGAAGAAAGACCAGATTACCTGCGGCAAGGAAAGCAGTTATAGAGATCGTTAACGCTATACCGTTGAGTCCCCAAACAGACAAAAGCACTAAAGCAATAAGCAAGTTCAAGACAGCCATCGTCACCATATTTCTGAAAACCAATCCGTATTCCTTCTGTGCATAGAGACCTGCATTTAATACTGGGATCATGCAAGAAAAGACTGTTCCTAAACTCAACCACATCAGGAGTTTTCCAATTTGCTCTACAGCCATCGGATTAAATTTCTCACCACTAAATAGGAGCTGAGCAATTCTTGATGCGCTAAACAGAAGAATGATGAATAGTGGAATAGCAATATATATCACCCAACGGAGCTTGCGTAAGAGAGTCTGTTTTAGTTTTTTAAGGTCTTTCTCAATGCTGTCAGTTGTCATTTCTGGCAATCCAGTAGTTGCTATACTAATCCCTATCAGTGACTGGATCGCAGAAAAAACACGAAATGCACTGTTGTATAATGTAATAGCCCCTTTTCCTAGTCTTCCAACCAATAGGATCTCAACTATTATCCTGGCAGTCAACTGTCGGATTGCAAAACCTATTGTTGGGAGAGAAATTGCATCTTTGAGAGAACGTAGCGCATCAAAAGAGATCCAAGAAAACCTATATCTGTATCCTGTGCGATACATGCCAAAACACAGCCATACAAAGTATACGAAAAATCCCCCTGCATAAGCAATAGATACAGAATATACTAACTGTCCTGTATTTGTCCAATAAAGAAGAGCTATGATTGCCAACAAAGGGGGAAGCGTATTTCGGAATGCGACTGTCTTGAAATGTTTCTGACTATTTAGAAACGCCCCGAGTATTGTACTACCAGATCCGAAGATTACTAATGGTGCACTCCATCGTAATAACGTTGCCATTTCTGTCTGAGCCAAAACAGTTCTACTTGAGAGTAATAATTCTGCTATCAACGTTGACAACGTTGTAAGGAGCACCATCAAGCCTACTCCCACACAGAGTGAAAAGTTTATGATTCCACTTGTAAAACGTTGAAAATCGACTTTGTCTCTCGCTTTTTCTTCGCTGATAAAGAGAGGAACAAGACTAAATTTTGCTCCTTCACGGAAAACAATGTCAACTATTAGAACAACCTTTAATGCTGCAATGAGTGCATCCGCAGATTCACTGACATCAAGTTGCCAAGGAATTAAGATATGAAAAATGAGACTCAAACACATCCCTGAAAAAGTAATTAACATTACCCAAGGTGTAGGTTTATGTTTCAATATTTCGGCAATTTTTCTCAACTTTTTAGGTGAGTCTTCCTCGCAAGTCTGATTCAAACGTTATTCTCTCTCAAATTCTCTATTATCCATTGAGAATTTTTTTTACGATATCAGTAGTATGGATATAATCCGTATATACTGTTTGAACTGGCGTATTAACACCTAACTCTTCAAGAATTTCTCTGAGCCTCGCGTTACCATCAGCTCCTTCAACACATACATCCGGGGATACTTGAGCAACTAAATCCAGTTGAGACTCCAGAGAGAATACCTCAACTTTATCTACATGTTTACATGCGTCTAAAAGTGCTATTCGGTGTTCAAGTGGATAGATCGGTCTATTTTCCCCTTTGACGCGACGTACTGTATCATCCTCAGCAACACCGACAATAAGATAATCTCCACAAGCGGCCGATGCTTCCAAAAATTTGAGATGTCCGTAGTGAAATAGGTCGAAACATCCCGTAACCAAAACAGTTTTCACTTATGTAGCTCCAATGCTCTGAATGCGTATCTTGCTGTCTGTCTGTGCTGGTATACTTCCGCTTCTGGCGGAGCTATAAAGTGATATGGACTATTTAATCTATCCAGTTCAGGAGCAAGTTTTTCTCCATATCCTCCAATAACATAGATTTCTGATTTTTCGGGGACTCGCATCCGTTTGTAGATTGAGATTATATAATTCATATCAGCAAGCGTAATTGGATTGGAGACTTTTTTTACGACCTGTTTGTGATAACCTCCATTTGCAGTAATAGTCCATCTAATACCTGCCCTTTTCTCTTGTTCTCTTGGTATAAATGCTATTTCTGGATGACTAATAACCACCCATGTACCTGCAATAATAATCGGTCTGGGGTCAAATACTGAGATACAACTGTGATCGTGTCCGCCAGCAAAAACAGCAATTCCTTTTTCTGTATTTCCTACAATGGTAGCGGAACTCATAAATTCTGTAGAAAAGGGTAAAGGTTCACATTTATGTTTTTTAAGTAATTCCACAAACCATTGTCGCTGAGAAACGTTTAACATACCGCTATTCCCCGCGTGTGTCAAATCCCACCTATCTATCTCAGTTCTGGCGAGTCTTGAAGCAATATAGGTTGACACGGGTAATGCTGGTCCATCAGAATAAGAGGGAAAAGTAAGAAGTGACTGGAAGGCTGACCCGATATCCCGCTTGACATCCGTAGGTGTACCTGTTTGTGCATAGTTGTTATCTATGAGCGCCTCACGGTTGTGTGTCGGTTCGTAGATGATATTGTTATATACAACACCTTCTCCAAAGCTAAGCGGGAATATCGCTTGATAGGTGTGCTTATCAAATTCAGAAATTACTTTTCTCACACCTGTCTCAAGCGTTTCAGGTGAAGATATGTCGGTTTCCACTTTAAATTCCGCAAGGATATTTAATGTATCATTGAATAGGTAACCTTTTGTAAATGAACAACCGATGTCAAGGATTAGTATTTGCATTGAAAATACCTATTTAAGGATAACCATTCTTCTGGTCTTTTTGAAAGAGGGTGTTATTAGTTCATAAATATAGACGCCGTTTGCGACTGTTTCACCAGCGTCATTTCGTCCATCCCAATGTGCTGCTCGGTCCCGCGTGAGATAATAACCAGTCTCTTGATGACCAGAAAAGACTGTTCTTATCACTTTACCAGCAGTATTATATATCCGAATTGTGATTTCTGCATTTTCCGAGAGTTGATAAGGTATCCATGTTTCTGGATTAAATGGATTTGGATAGTTTGGCAACAGTTTTGTTAACATAGGACCCTCAGCAGGCATTAACAGTTTCTCTATAAACTTCTTTACTAATGTCTTATGTGTATTATTACCTGACAATTCTTCAATTTTCTCGTAGAATGAATAGAGCATCGCTATTTCAACATCAGAGAGTGCCGAACTAATTTTGGACAACGTGTTTGTATTGTTGTCTAAGGATGGTGCTGCATTAGTTTGTTGTTCTTCAATCCACTTAATCACTGCAACGACATCTTCCAAGTCCACTTTCCCATCTCTGTTAATATCGTACTGAGATTTCCAAAGTAGTTTTGTATCGAAATGTGCAACGATAGTAAGTAGATCGAGTATATCTACTTTTCCATCTAAATTAACATCAGCAGAGGGTGTTTTTGTATCGCCTTTTTCAACGACATGTAATACTTGGTTCACTGATATGTCGTTGAGTACCTGTAAGATACCGCTTGGCCAATAGATGATTAATTCACTTACCTTCTCATTCTGTGCAAGGCCAAAATGAATACGTTTTTGATCTTGTTGTGCCCAATGAATGCCCCCGTTACGTTCACGGAGTTGTGATTTACCATCAGGTGTAGTAGCCAGAATCCTTGCTCCAATACCATCCCTGTTTGATTTAGTTCCTTCTAAATCAATCTGAATCCAATTGTTTCCGCTTCCCATATTCTGGTAAAGCTGATCAGGTCCATTGTTAAATGGATAAACGCCTCTACCATTGGTAACAAAGAGGTCGAGGTATCCATCCAAATCGTAATCTCCCATGGTAACACTCATTCCTCTTCCCTCTGTATTTGCTTCCGCACCCCCTGCTCCGGGTACTTGAATGAAAGAGCCATTGCCCTGATTCTCATAGAGTTGGTTAGGTAAGTTTCCTGCACTGCTTGAACACACTATATACATGTCTATATCCATATCATTGTCAAAATCTCCTGCTGCAACGGAGCGTGCACTAACTGCCTTCGGAAATTGTATCATCTGAAAATTGTTATAAGGTGTTGTAATACAAAGAATGGCATTCGGGTCGTAAGAGATATCATAAATAGAGAAATTAATTGCCTCTACCTCTATAATGGGGTTTTTTGAAGATATGAGTGCTTCAAAACCTGTCCAAATTGTATCAAGAGGGGGTATTGTGTTGTATAGCACTGTCCATCTGTTTACATCGGGGTCATATCCTACATAAGTTCTCCAATTTTCCTTTTCTGGTCGATCTGCTAATCCTATTACTCTCGGGTCAGAGGGATCAAGCAAGGCAGTAAAGGAAGATACATTTCGCTGTCGATCTATTGGAATATAGTCGCCATCAAACGCGTATACATTGTGGGCATCTTTTCCAATTACCAAGTGCTTGAGTTGAGACGCCCAATCCGAATGAATCTCGAACTTAACGACTCCATCCGTCTTAAAACTTAACCCTTTCTCTCCCTTGTTAACAATGACATAAACTCTTATTTTATAAGGATAAGATTCTGGTGGAGGGGGTTCATTTGAAGGCCGTATCTTTTCTGCTTCAGAAGTGTCAATAAAGGGACGATTAACACCGCGTACCAAAAAACCATCAGGAAGTAAATCACCATTGAAATCGGCAAAGGTTGCGTCAAGGACATTATAAATCTTTGGGAAATTAAGGGTGGATAATTCATTTAACGTAGGAGTAGAGGCATCATATATATATAAAGGATAAGGATTGTGTCCTACGAAGAGTTCCATTACACCATCACCTGTAACATCTGAAAGTTGAGCTAAGGAGGTGTTCTCTTTAATGTGATAACCTGCTTGAGAATTGACATTTTCAAATCCTCCTGCCATCTGTTTAAAGACTGTTGAGGTAATGAGAGAACCTGTTTGGTCCGTTCGAGTTGTCCCGGTAACAATCAAATCGAGTAGACCGTCCCTGTTCCAATCAAACCAGAGTGGAGTTCTACCTCTGAGTAACGGCATGTCAATCCCAAATTCAACTGCGCGTTCAATTAGTTTTCCATTTTCATTTACATAGAAATGATTATCATGTACAGGATTTGTAGGGTTAACCCCACCGCCGCCGCCGCATAAAACTATTAGGTCTTGGTCACCGTCATTGTCAAAATCTGCCCATGCCACCCCATGCGTGTCCGCAAAAGGGTATGCATCCCATACTTCATCAATAATATCTGTGAAAGTTCCATTTTGATTATTACGGTAAAGGCTCGGTTTGTGCTTATGGTTTGTTGCCCATAAATCGAGGTACCCATCTCCATCAAAATCACCCCAAGCATTTCCCCAGCTTTCACCGATGCGCGTGATACCTGCTTGATGTGAGACATCTTGAAATTGTATGTCGCTCCATGCTGAAGATGCTGAACAGAAAACCAATAAAAGCACTAAACTCCGCATTTTTTCTCCTTACCTCCTTGTTTGAGATTTAATGTCACCTCAGGATGAGCATTTTACCAGTGGATTTAAAATCATCTGCAATAAAAACATAAAAATAAACCCCGCTCGTGGCGATCTCTCCAATCCTGTTCCTACCATCCCAATATGCAGCTTGAGATTTGTCTTGATACACACCTGGTGACAACTGTCCCATCGTTAAAGTCCTTAAGTGTTTCCCATTCGCAGTATAGATAGAAATGGTAACCTTTGCAGGCTTCGCTAATTGAAAAGGGATCCACGTCTCAGGATTAAATGGATTTGGATAGTTTGGTAACAGCGATGTTACTTTCGGTAGTGTATCCCCTGAATGTAGTAACGTCATTAAGTGTTCTAAAACAACAACACCACTTTTCAAGTAGGTATCCTCTATATTTAACTGTTTAGCAAGTTGTATCCATTGTGTAAGGTTTTCTGATGTCAAGTAATAGGATTCAACTGACCCCTTCTTGAGCGTAGGGGCAGCAATTCCAGACCCTATTTCTGATGCGACAATGAGCAGGTCTATTATGTTGATTTCTCCATCTCTATTGACATCTGGATAGATGTTCATCTGTTCTAAAGCATTAAAGTCGGTATTATCAAAGTTTCTGGCAATCAAGACGAGGTCTGTTATATCTACAACATTATCTCGGTTAACATCTGGTTTGTTGTAATGAGGCACCGGTTTCAGATCTGACGGTGGTTCTGTCTGATTATCGGAATCGTATTCCATTAGATTTTCTATTATGCCATCAATCGGTGAAAAATCAAAGATATGGTTCTCGCTTAGATCAAGGATTTGGAGATTTATCATGTTTTTAAGCGGGTACACATCTGTGATCATGTTATCGTGTAGATCTAAATCTACCAGCTTTCTTAAGTTTCTGAGCGGGAATACATCTGTTATTTTATTTCCATCAAGATCCAATACTTCCAAGTTTGTCAAATCTTGAAGGGGATATAGATCAGATATGTCGTTGTCATCAAGATCTAAGTCGATCAAATTTGTCAGTTCTTTCAGGTGTGATATATCATCAATTTGGTTGTTGTGAAGATCTAAAATCGTCAATTGTTTCAAGTCTCTAAGAATTGATATATCTGATACATTGTTTCCATCAAGATCCAATATTTCCAGATGAAACAATTTCCTGAGAGGTGTGATATCTGTTATTTCATTACCATCAAGATCCAATTCAACAAGATATGGGATATCTTCAATAAAAGAGATATCCGAAATTTGATTGTCGTCTATATCTAATTTCCTCAATTCAATTAGATGTCTTAGCGGGGTGCCATCCAATATCATGTTATCGTGGGCGTCCAGTATTATCATCTTTGTCATATAGATCAGAGGTGACACATCGGTTATCTGAGTAGTGTCAATATCCAACGAATACATGTTTATCATACCTTCTAATGCAGAAATATCTAAAAGTGGATTGTCAGATGCATCTAAATGTTCCATATTGGTTAGGTTCTTGAGTGGACTCACATCTGTTATCCGGGTACTATCAAAATCCAAATATGTCAGATTCGTCAAATTTCTTAATGGAGACAGATCTTCAATTGAGGTGTTTTCAAAATCAAGGAGCGTTAAGTTCTTCAGATTACTAAGTGGAGACAAATCTGATAGATTATAATTAAATTCAGCAGTTAGATGTTTCAAGTTTATCAGTCCGCTTAAAGGTGACAGATCCGTAATATGGTTGCCTCTAAGAGATAACCACGTGAGCTTTGTTAAGTCTTTGAGAGGGGTTAAATTAGATATCCAGTTGAGACCAAGTTCTAACTCTGTCAAATTGACAGCATACTCAAGACCGCTTATATTGTTGATACCAGCTCTAAAAGCATCAAACGTTTCTAAACTTGCCATTTCTGCTTGCGTAATTTCTGTCCCAGCTTGTTTATCTAATGCAGTCTCAAGTGCGGTACGAAGACCATGGTCTGGAATGTGGACAGTTTGTGCAGACGCAATCGGATACGAAATAAAAGACAGTATACACGCGACAAATGTCATACGGATGGTGTGTATAAATAAAGAGGTATGATCTGGGAAGGTTGCACCCGTTGATTGAGAGGATATGAGAAACATCATTAGATTTTAAGATCCTTAGTAAAAGAAAAAAATAAAATGGGAAGACTACAAGAAATAGAAGAATGAACGAAAAGTTGCCTATCTTCCAAACTTTCAGCCTTCCAAATTACATAGGAACTGGATTTTCAGATTAGGCTTCTATTCAACGCTATTTTCGGTACCAGGCGTAGCATCTACGACTTGAAATTCACCAGTACCATTCGGCAAGCGTCCATAAGAAATGTCTGTTTCCTGTTCTCCAAAAACAACATGATCCAACACTGTAATTCCATCTGTATCTACAAGCAGTGCCATTTCACCACCTTTAGATAGTTTAATGTCGGCATGCAAGCCCGGAGTATCATCTAAATCCTCATCTAACCACACAATTAAATATCCATTTGCTGGAATCTCAATGTCATCAGGGAATTGCCATTTAGTCGGTTCTTCCTCGTCGTCGCTCAGATACATACCGGAAATTGAAATTGGATTGTCAGTGCGATTGTATAACTCAAGCCAATCATCATAGTCTCCTTGGGGATCAGCGATGATATTGTCGTTATCTGCCATCAATTCATTTATAACTACGGCAGAACCTTCCAGCATATCTATATCCTCTTCAGCCTTACCTGTATCCCCCATTCCCATGTTGTCTGTGTCATCAGTGCTTCCTTCACTGTCATCAGTGCTTCCTGTGCTGTCGTCTGCGTTTTGATCACCAGATCGCAACACATCTGAAGTATACTCACACGATACGATGACAAAACAACACAGCAGTATCGTGATTAATTTTAACTGAATTTTTATCAACTGAATTCTCCTTTACGTTTAAAGGTTATGCGTTATATAACGAAATTAAAATAACTTGTCAGAATTGTAAAAAATATGTGTCTGAAGTAATTATTCAGTTAATCCGAATGTCCTAACATATTAATTTTTAATATTACATTGTTGTCCAGCTTAAACTTGGTTGCTAACAGCTCTCCTGGCACTTGCACACACATAAGACTCGGATCTTTAATCGCTTTAAGTCTATTACCGATACTCAATCTTGGCACATCTTCACACACCATGATTCCAGGCGTTGCACACAGTGAAGAATACATCTTAAAGAATTTAACCTGTTGACTGTGGGAATGTTCAGCGTCATCAATCAGAAGATGATACGGTCCGTGTTCAGCAGCAGCTCGTAATCCGTTTTCTGTGTAAGCATCAACGTTCAGAAAAACACCTTTTTCACCTAAATCTTCTTGAATTGGACTTACATCAAGTCCCACAATTTTTTCTACGAACGGCATCTTAGCGAAAGCGTGTCCACTCCCTTCACCAAACATAGTAACACCTAATTCCAAAACGCGTATAGGTTGCATCCCGTTTTGAAAAAGAAGTGAGGCTATCACCCAATCGTATAGGTTAGCGTAATTGTGTCGAATTCCGGTTTTGTCTGAATTAGATTCAGAAAAATATACTGAGGGGGGTTTTTCTGAAAAACAATCTACCAAAGACTTTTCTACAGACATATTGTATCATGTCTCCTTCTCATGTAGCACAATCTGGAAAAATGTGCATCTGTTCAAAGCGATATATGGGTTGGTATATACTACTTACCGTTCTTTGAAAAGTCAATGTCCTCAAATGTTTCTGCGGTAAGGACCTGGTCAAACAGTTCATCAAGGTGAACAAGGTCATCTATAGCCGAAATCTCATTGAGAACAGTGTCTGACTTTTCCGCGAACCGATACTGTACTATTTTGAGAACGTCTGTCCGTTTCTCGTTGATTCTACCTTGTTCAAGTCCTTCAGCTTTTCCTTGTTCAAGTGCTTCAGCTTTTCCTTCTTGAAGAAGGGCTTCTATACCAGTCATAATAATACTTTCAACCTCCTCATTTTCTGTATGCGTATTTATCATTCTAAGCAAGGAGGTTTGCTCGCTTGCATTCCGTTCAAAATATATGTTAGCAGAAACTGATGGAAATGTCAATGGAATAGTTTCTATCTTTTGTGTCTATTACAATAACCTTTGATACACATTCATAATTTTTTCATAGTGAATGTCAGCATTAAACTCGGTTTCCACTTTTTTTCGGGCTGCTTTTCCCATTTCAATCGCTTCTGTTTTATTTTCGGACATCCATAGTAAACGGTCACGTAATTGCTCAGGTTCTTTAGGCGGTACAAGAAATCCATTAACCTCATTGTCAATTAATTCTGGAATTCCCCCAATCGTCGTGCCAATGACAGGTTTACCATAGGCAAAGGATTCCAAAATAGACATAGGGCAGTTTTCATACCATTCTGATGGTAGAACTGTGCATAGACTATTCAGAATTAAATCACGGAGTTCATCTCCACTTTTAAAACCTAAGAGATGGATATGTTCGCATGCGTTTTCATCCAGCATCTTCTGAACTTCAGGCGTAGCTTCACCTTCACCTGCGATATAGAGAGGAATATGTTTGAGTGGCATTGCAGCCTCTATCAAAGACAGTATCCCCTTGCTTCTATCTATCCTTCCGAAGTAAAGCACGTAATCTCCTCCAGCGTAATTCGCTGGAAAATCTGATACATCTGTAAAGTTATGAACTGTAGAGATCTTATCTTTTGGTACCCCCATCTGTATCATCTTTTTTCGGTGAAAATTTGACACAGAAATAAAGTGATCAAACTTATCAACTGAGCCGAGAAGCCGTGATACATAGGATTCTGTAACACTCAACGCAGTCCGGGACAATTTACCTCTATTGCACCGCTTCGGTAGTGCGCGTATAAAGTGTTTACCTGCACACGCTTCGCAAATCTGTTCGCTTGTTAAATGCGTTGCTACTGGACACGTTAATTTATAATCGTGAAGTGTCTGAATAAGCGGGATTCCTGCTTTTTTAACGCTACTTAGTATTGAAGCAGTTAACTTGCCATGGTAGATATGAAAATGTGCAATATCCACAGTTGTATTTTCTAATAAACGTCGAATTGATTTAACCGCATCTCGAGAATAAACAAAACGTAGAAGATCAAGCGGTCCAGGATTTTCAAAATCCGCACCCCGTGGAAAATACTGCTCCCATTCTGTAGGTTCATTCTTTGGACTCGCAGCAGTAAATGGAATAACGTTGTGCCCATGTTTTCGCAGCAGTTCTCCCAAAGTGAAAAAATATCTGTCAGACCCCCCCCGAACATAATGATTCTGAGAGATTTTCAGAACTGTCAACATAATTCATCACTCCCGAAAACCAGCGTCCTCAAGACGGAATTGAGAAATCGGTTGATATGTGACTGTACCGAGGACTTTCGCTATAATATCTGTATCCTTAACATCAAGAATGACCTTGTCAATTTCGTCTTGAATGACCGTACCCCACCAGTTGTTAGAGATGTTATAGTCAAATTTTACATTGAGCCTGAATCCGTAATTATTCCGCTCAAAATTATTGTATTCAATAATGGACTGTACATTTTCACACCAAATACCGACATCATTGTTCGTAAAGTTATTATACTCAATACGTGGACGGTTCTGTCTGCCGAGGGTATAAATACCAACTTCATTATCGTGAATGTCATTATATTGGATTTTAGAGTTACTACCGTCTAACGTAATTGCTGTCTTATTATTTTGGAACACACAATCAATTACAGTTGGTGAAGCCGTATCTATATCAAGCGCACTATCAGCATATTCAATCACTGCGCCTCTCACAAAACTATCTATATCGTGGGTGTGATCATAAAGAATACCTATCCAATCTCCAGAATCAGGGTTGGATTTGTCGGACGTTAGTGTTACCCACTCATCTAACACAACTTCTGATATAGGCGTACCGATTTTCAATGTTCCCCTAACTTTGATCTGAGCATCTCGCCCAAATTCTACGGTAGTTCCAGGTAGTATCTCAAGTATCACATCAGGTGGGATCTCTAAAACACCCTCAACCTTATACACCTTGTCTGCAGACCAAGTGGTATCTTCAGAAAGAACAGAGTCTACAATATCAACGACAGAATCCTTATCTGTTCCGTTCACAGCATTGGGTGAATCTTCACAACCGCAAAAAGCATAGCAGAAACAGAGAAAAAATGTAAATGTAACTATTTTAAAAATTTGTAATTTCATATTGAAAGTTTGTTGTAATTAGAATGGTTAATCTTCATTTAGGATTCTATAGTCTCGGATCAACTGTTTCGCTTTCAAGTGCTAAAACACCAAACACACATTCATGGACTTTGGATAAGGGTTCATAGTTAACAAAACGTTCTAATGCTTCAACACCCAATGCAAACTCCCGTATAGCCAATGAGCGTTTTTTAGATAGACCTCTGGATTTGAGTCGTTCTAAATTATGGCGTAAAGTGTATTCAGGTCCATAGATGATACGCAGGTATTCACGTCCTCTACATTTGACAGCGGGTTGCACTATCCCTCGCTTACCTTTAGCAACGAAATCGTAAGGTTTTATGACAATGCCTTCACCACCACTTTCAGTGAGCTTTTCCCACTGTTGTGTAGCATCCGTTTCGCTTATAGGGTCAGACAGGTCAACTGTGTCATAAGATGTTGCAAACAGTAGATCATTATCATCATTTTGAGACAGTTTTTTAAGCATCTCCATGTGCCACTGATGGTCTTTATCAAAATAGACTTTACCTTCGGTCGCTAACAGATGAAAAGGCGCAAGTTTCAGATCCGTGATAGTTTTTACTTGCCAACAGTACCGTCTATAGGCTTCAGTATATCCTTTGACAGATGCTGCGCGTTCCTGAAACACATCCAGCATTTTCTTCACACTTACACCGCGTTGCTCAGTGGACATCAACGATGTAATTGCCTCGTCAACAGCAACCTGAGCAGATGCTGCAACCGGTGCATATTGCTGTCGTAATAACTCCTGTGCTTTAACTGACCACGGCATTAACTCACAATCAAGACATAACCAATCTGTATTCAAGGATTCCCATAATCCCGCTTTATCAGCTGCATTCTTCACGCGTGTCAACAGTTCTGTTTCCACAGAGACATCGTCAAAAAATGGTCTACCGGTGCGTGTGTAGCAAGTGCCAATTGTCTCTACAGAAATACCGAATCGTTTCTTAGCAGATTCTGTATCCCGACAGACGACAACGATTGCCCGTGAACCCATGTGTTTCTCTTGCCAAATTACTTTTGATACACCTTGATTACGATAGTATGTAAATGCTTCTGTTGGATGTTCAAGTAGATCAGCCGCTTTTGACGTTTCACAGGGTGACATCGTCGGTGGCAGATAGATTAACCACTTCGGGTCGACGGCGAAACGACTCATCACCTCAAGTGCGTTGACAGTATTCTCTTCACGAATGGTTACATTGTGGTTGAGACGGGTACTGATAATACGTTTTCCAATGACATCATTTATGTTTAGAATACCGTCATCAATATGTTTTTGTGTGGCAGACGTTCTGCTTGATTCATCAATTAGCGGTTTGGCAGGTTCATAATAGGTGCTGTGCGCGGGAACAGATTCAAGTTCTCTTTCAGGATATCGCAATGCCGTCAAATGCCCTCCAAAAACGCAGCCTGTATCAACATTGATGGTGCGATTAATCCATTGCGGTTCTGGAACCGGTGTATGTCCATATACAACAGTTGCCGTTCCTCTATATTCTTCTGCCCAATTAAGCCGTTCAGGCAGACCGAATTCATCTGTTTCTCCTGTCGTTTCACCGTAGAGTGCAAACTCTCTAACACGTCCGGATGCTCTACCTTGCATCTCCTGCTTCATACCAGCATGTGCCACGACCAACTTTGCATCATCAAGAACATAATGACTGATTAAGCCCTCAATAAAATCAGCAACCTGTGACCTAAATTCTTCCGATTCTTTTTCTAATTGAGACATAGATTCTGCTAATCCGTGGGTCCTATTAACATTCTTACCGCGTAATGCTCTGGCAAGTTTTACATCATGATTTCCCGGAACACAGATCGCAACACCGTTCTTGTGCATATCCATTACTATTCGCAGCACTTCAGCAACCTTTGGACCTCGGTCTACATAATCGCCAACAAAAACGACTTTCCTACCATCTGGATGGGAAATAGACATCTTCCCATCAGTCTCTATTCTAATATCATATCCTAAATTTTGTAGTAATTCAAGAAGTTCATCATAACAACCGTGTATATCCCCAATAATGTCAAAAGGACCGTGTTCATCTGTTCGGTTAGTCCATAGTTGTTGGCGTTCTATCCTCGCAGATTCCACTTGCTCTGGTGAGGAAAGGACATAGACGAAGTTTCTGAAACCTTCGCGTTTTAGACCACGCAACGACCTTCTGAGTTGACTGATCTGTCTGCGAATTACATCGGGTCTTATATCTCTGTCAGGTCTTCCTTCGTTTCGTTCTTGACAAATTTTGGATGGTAGATTAAAAACAATGGCAGCTGTCAGGTAATGATATTTTCGTGCTAATGCTTGTAAAGTTTTGCGTGCATCTGCTTGCACATTTGTAGCATCAATAACAGTCAGTTTTCCTGCTGACAGTCGTTTAGCAGCGATGAAGTGTAGGACATCAAACGCGTCTTTTGTTGCCGCTTGATCGGTCTCATCGTCAGAAACAATACCTCTACAGAAATCTGAAGATAGAATTTCTGTCGGTTTAAAATGTTGTTGTGCAAAAGTCGACTTTCCAGAACCTGAAGGACCGATGAGAATTACAAGTGATGGATCAGGGATATTGATATGCATAGAGGTATCGTCCGCACCAATTGAATATATAAAAGCGAGTTGCTTTTCTGATATTCAAGCTTATCTGATTATTGTATCAGAATCTGTCAGATAAAGCAACTCCGATTAAGGGTGGGGGTGTGTAAAGTTTTTGCACTCTTATTGTCAGAATCGCGGATTACGCGGAGGACACCCCAGTTAACATAGCTGGCACAAAAGGGGTTTCTGGAGCATTATATGACTTTGATCGGCTACAAAGAAGCACAATATGGCAGAATGTGCTTCTGTTCAAGGTGATATATGGATTGGTATTTATTACTTACCGTTCTTTGAAAAGTCAATGTCCTCAAACGTTTCTGCGGTGAGGACTTGGTCAAACAGATCATCAAGGTGGGCAAGGTCATCTATAGCCGAAATCTCATTGAGAACAGTGTCTGACTTCTCAGCAAACCGATACTGTACTATTTTGAGAACGTCTGTACGTTTCTCGTTGATTCTACCTTCTTCAATCCCTTGTTGTCTGCCGCGTTGTATCACGGCTTCGTAAACAGGTGATTCTCTCATAAGTGCCTCCAGTTTACCATCCTGAAAAAATTCAGATGGATGAATTAAACCCCCAAATACAGAGAGGGCATATAATAACGTACCCCGGGTACGGCTGTCTACCGGTGCAGCCTTCGTCGTTTCTATACACCTCTCAATCCATGCTTTAGGTGTGGTACCTGTAGGGGGTCTCATCAAAGGTGTAAATGGTAACAAACCAACATTACCCGGATCCAAATATGACTCGCCTTCTAACTCGTAGACCCTAATCACATTATACGTAAACCGCAACCCTCCGATGCCTTCATCTCCATACGTATAATGTCCGGGGTCATTTTGTCCCGCAGGGGGTCGGAGGTAGAAGACCGTGGAATAGACGTTCATCTCATACTGGTGGACGAGATAACTTACATACGCCAGCATCCGTAGTGGCATCGGTTTATCCCGACTCTCCTCAGTTTGTGCTTCTATATGTAGGATTGCCTCTTCATCTCTATCAGGCAGCGAGACACGAAACGTCAGATCACTGTGATGTAACTTCACCGTAGGTTGCTCAGTGTTCAGAGAGTCCCTCACTATCACTTGTTCTGTAGTTAGAGCCACCGCTGCAAGTTGGTTGGGCGAGTATTCTCCTAAATGTTTGAATAGTTCATCATAATGTTCCATGATGAGTATTATACACTATATTAAGGAAAATATCAAGGAGATGCTTTGCGAGGGGTATGTAAATATTTTGTCACTCTATTTGTCTGAATCGCGGAGGACACGGGAGGTTTTTCTGGAACATTATATGACTCTGATTGGCTACAAAGAAGCACAATCAAGGATGAATGTGCTACAAAGAAGCACAATCTAACAGAATGTGCTACAAAGAAGCACAATCAAGGATGAATGTGCTACATCTGTTGAAGATTTCTTATAAGTTATCAAGCAGTAACAATTTGATCCTCATACAGATTGCGCTTCAAACACTGCCATCTGTGTAGGCGCACCTATGTTTTCTTCGGTTTCTCCTATTGGGTAAAACTTAACACTATAACTGAAACGATCAGATACTTTAGAACCCCATGATTCAAACTCTTCACGGGTCCACTCAAAACGGTGATCCCTATGGCGTAACTTACCAACTGGTAGATTCTCAAACTGGACATTATATTCTACATTTGGTGTTGTCAATACAACTATTTGGGGACGCGCATATTCAAACAATACCCTTTCGAAAGATGTAAGTCGTCCTATATCCAAATGCTCAATTACTTCAATTACAGCAGCTGCCTCATAGCCTTGCAAGCGATCGTCTCTGTAGCAGAGCGAACCTTGCATCAACGTTATACGTTCCGTCTGTCTGTCTGGCAACCTATCTAAACGCAACCTCTGATGTGCTATTTTCAGTGTTTGATGCGAAACATCGATGCCGACTATCTCTTCAAACTGTTTATCTGCCATCAGTTTACGTAAGAGTTTCCCTTCACCACAACCTAAATCCAGAACGCGTTTTGCCCCTGACTGTTTCATGAGCTCTACTGCTTTCGTGAGACGAAGTTCGTTTAGTCCAATCCTCTTTTCAATCTTCTCTTCCTCCTGAATTACGTCAATCTCCTCCTCATCCGTATCACCGAAATGCCTCAATACGTGCTGGGTTAATTTTCGTTGATGTTTAAGGTAACGACTGACGATCTGTTCCTGCTCTGGATGTTCAGAAAGCCAACCTTCTCCATGTTTCAATAGTTTTTCGATTTCTGCATCAGCAACCCAATAGTGTTTCTCATCGTCAAGCACGGGGATAAGTACATAGAGATGTGATAGCAGTTCGCTGAGACAACATGTTTTCTCAAGCGTAACACTATAATAGCGACTCTCTCCCCACTCAGGAAATTGAGAATCTAACTGGTATCGGTGTGTATCAACCCGATAACCGAGTGGTTCAAAGAGTTTTCGTAGGAATCTTTCACCCCCACGACACGGTAAGGTAGGCAACTTTACTGTCAGAGGTATAGTCGTTTTCACAAGTTCGGGACGGTCTTTACATTTTCCAGATAAAGCAGTACCAAAAACCTTAGCAATAGCAACACTCATGAAGGATGAAGCAACATACGGACGGTCATTAACATATTCCGCTAATGTAAGACTATCTCTACTTCGACTGTACTGTCTTCGCACAAGTCCAACTGAATCAATTTCAAGCAATAGACACACAGTACATCTCTCAGGAGATGCTTCAGGATAGAATACATGTGCTTGTCCAAAGGCAACATCAAAGGATTGTAACCTATCTGGATGTTTGTGCAGCAAGAATCCAAGGTCTGTTGCGGGGGAATGTGTTGTGGAGATTGTCAGAAGCATGTCAAGGCATCTTTATTTTTTGAGTATTAGATGATTCGGTTTCAATTATATCTGTTGATTGACACTTCTGTCAAGTTTATTGTAGTGAGAGTATTAAGAAAAAAACCTGCTTGACATATATAGTCAAAATTTGCTAAAATTTAGAACAAATCGACACGTTGAGGAGAACTTATGAACCGTAGAAACTTTTTAATTTCAGGAAGCACAGCATTAGCAGGAGTTTTACTAACTGCCAATCCATTACGATTGTACGCTAATGCTGACGACGCACATGAATATAAACTTCCGAAATTACCGTATAAGTACGATGCACTTGAACCGCATATTGACAAACGCACGATGGAGATTCATTATAGCAAACACCATCAAGGTTATGTCAATAAACTCAACGCTGCAATAGCAGATTACCACGATTTATCTGAAATGTCTATTGAGAATTTGCTACGCAATATTGAAAAAGTGCCGATGAAAATACGGCAAGCAGTCATCAATAGCGGTGGCGGACATGCTAACCATACCCTGTTCTGGAACACCATGATTTCTGATGGCACGGAACTTTCAGGTAAAGTTGCCGAAGCACTTCAAACAACCTTCGGATCACTCAAGAGTGCCAAAGAGAAATTTGCTACTACAGCAAAAACACACTTCGGGTCTGGGTGGGCTTGGCTTGTCGTTGATGACAAGAAAAAGCTGCAGATTTACGCAACGAAGAATCAGGACAGTCCTTTGATGGAAGGACATACACCCCTCCTCGGACTTGATGTTTGGGAACATGCATATTACCTAAAATACCAGAACAAACGTGGTGATTATGTTGATGCATGGAACAACGTTGTCAATTGGAAACAGGTTAACCTCAATTACGTTGAAGCAATGAAAGCGTAGGTGGTGACAATGGATCGTAGAGATTTTATACGTATGAGTGGGTTGTCGCTGACCGGTTTCCTGCTAAGTCCGTGGGGTGTTTCAGCATTTCCTAAACGTGAGAACGAGGAACTGATTCCTTTCCTTGATCAACAACCAGCAAAAAGCGGTCTACTTGATTGGAGCACTTTAGACTCATTCATTACACCAAACGATGAATTTTTTAATGTTTCACATTACAATAAACCTGTCATTGATCAAGATACTTGGCAATTGGAGATCAGCGGATTAGTTGATAATCCGATGATGCTAACGATTGATGACATTAAAGCCCGTCCAAAGCAGGACGTTATCTTTACGTTAGAATGTTCAGGCAATCACGGATTTCCAACATTTACTGGTGCAATTGGGAATGCCAAATGGGCTGGAACGCCACTTGCTCCTATTCTCAAGGAAGCAGGCATTAAAGCGGATGGTATTGAAGTCATATTTTTCGGACATGACTCTGGCGTAGAGAAACGACGAGGTAATGATATGCCGCAGAACTTTGCCCGCAGCATGTCCGTGGAAGATGCCTTAGAAGAAACGAATATTCTCTGCTATGAGATGAACGGTGAACCCTTACCACAACCAAACGGTGCCCCCCTACGACTTATTGCTCCTGGGTGGTACGGTATCGCATGTGTCAAATGGCTAAAACGTATTGAAATCCGAGATACTCGCCTTATGAACAGATTCATGGGACGTGACTATGTTACGATACGAGAGGAGAAACGACCCGATGGAGAATCTGTTTGGATGGAGACATCTGTCGGTAGGACAAAACTGAAGTCCTTGCCCGCCAAAGTTACCCGCATTGGTGACGAATATCGCATTTACGGTGCAGCTTGGGGGGCTCCCATCAAAAAGGTTGAAGTCCGAATTGACGATGCGCCTTGGCAAGAGGCAACACTCGATCCTGTAGAAGATGATGCCAATTCTACCAAATGGGCATGGAAAATTTGGCACCTCAACTGGAGTAATCCACCTAAAGGGGAACACACCATTGTCTCAAGAGCAATTGATACTAAAGGGAACATACAACCCGCGGGGGATTCCGATTACATCACAAAAAAACGAACCTATTGGGAAAGTAACGGACAGGTTGTTCGTAAAATCCGTATTGAATAGGAGACGCAATTGATCAACATTACCGATGAACAGAAACAGTTGTACCGTGATGAAGGCTATTTCATTTTGGAGAACGTAATTCCAGACAATCTCTTGGAGTTGCTACGAGGTGAGTGTGGCACCTTCATTCGTCAGATGGAGGCACGGATGGACAAGGAAAACCAAGAGGTTATTGGACTAAATCACAGAAACAAACGTTATTTTGTCTCCAACTGCTTTAGACAACAACCCAAACTGCGTGAATTCCTATTCAGCGACCTCATGGCAGATATCTGCCGTGCAACACTGGGTGACACATCATATCTTTTTTGGGAACAGTATGTCGTCAAAGGGGCAGAAGCAGGTATGAAGTTTAGTTGGCATCAGGATTCCGGTTATGTCGGTTATCCTGATCATAAACCTTACCTAACCTGTTGGTGTGCTCTTGATGATATGTCTGAAGAAAACGGCACAGTCTATGTTATGCCGTATTCACAAATCGGCATCCGTTCATGGGTTAAGCATATACGAGAAGAAGGCAGCAACGATCTGGTAGGATACTTCGGACCGGAGAAGGGAGTTCCTGCCATCGTTCCTGCTGGCAGCATTGTAGTATTCACGAGCATCAATTTCCACAGTAGTGGAACAAATACGACCGACACAATGCGACGAGCTTACCTTGCACAGTATTCTGCTGAACCTTTGTTATCTCATGATGGGAGTCGTTTGTGGGGTAACGCTGAACCTTTATTAAGGGACGGGAAGTCTGTTGTGGGAGAACCTCCGCCGCAGGTTTCTTAGTTATTCTTCTGTAGCACATTCATCCTTGATTGTGCTTCTTCTACAACCACCTTATGCGTCAATTTAAGGTTATTCCCAGGTCGGTAGGTTCGGTTTCCTAACCGAACCGGATCCTTCGCTATAACCTTTGCTGATTCATAATCAGCTCTATTCTCCTCCCATTCTCTTCTCTTCTTCTCCAATTCATTTTGTTCCTCGACAGCGTCAGGATTTGGAACGATAATTAAAATAGAAGCTTCTAATCTCTTAGCTGTTACAAATACAGCAACAAAAAACACAATAAATGAAATAATGATCGGGAATTTTATCTTATTCATAATCTCTCTCCTTTAGTAGTTATCTTTTGTGTAGTTCAAAAAGATGTGGAACACCCATACGTTTATAAAACGATTTTAAAGCTTGATTACGAAGATTTGTCCGTTCTCCTTCAGTGTATTGAGGACCATAATACCCATATCCAAAAGGGACAGGAACTTCACGTTGGGCAGAATTAACAAGTGTTTGTATCTTATCGTCAATACGGTGCATCTCACCAATGTCGCCCTCGCGTATTACTTCTTTCCTTTCAGCTATTAGTTGTTTATACCTTTCCAATTCTGAAATCGTTGGTGCAAACCCAACCTCAAACCTATAATGTGATATAAGAATTGTTCCTTCATAATGTCGTAAGACATTCCCATGATTATCAAAGGTATGCTGATAAGAACCATCAGGTGAAGGAGGTTCTCCCCATTTCGCAATATACTTTGCAAGTTGTTGTTCACGATTGGCTTTATTCATTGCATCAATTTCTGCTTCAGAAAGTACAACTTTTTCCGAAGAACTATCCGTTTTACCTGCATTTAAATCATCCAAGTCGCTGGATTCTTGAAGTGGTATTTCCTCTTCTGTTGAAACCATCGGATCAGGTGATGGGTTATTCTCCGCAGTCTTTCCTTGCTCGATCTGATTTGCCAGTTCTGCTGCGCCCTCTAACTGGTCGTTCAGCTCGCTATTTTCTGCAACCTCGTGCTGAATAACAAACACGGCTGCAGTTCCGAGTAAAAGAATGAGGAGAGCGACTCCCCAATACATTTTACGTTTCATTAGTTTTCTCCTTAATAAAGAGTTATCTTTCCGCTGTATAGCGAAAAGGTTGTCATTAACATGTTAAAATTTGAGATGGACTTTGTAGCCTTGCCTCCTGTTATGCTTCATTGATTATATCATGAAGCAGGTTAATTGTTTAGACAGACTACAGAAATTGGCAGGTAAAAGAGAAAGTATTGCAATCCCTGTAGAGGTTGCTGGTCTCTACTACCTATTGACTAAATGCCAATATCGGTGTATGATGGAAACCAGCACTGTCGTAACTATTCTTACGTCAGCGGCTTGACACTGTCTGTGCATTATCTTAGCACCTCCGACGTAATTCACCTAAAATAAATCAGTAAAATTCTCATGAAACTCTAACGACTATTTCATTAAGAACTCATAGCGAGTAACATCTAAGAATTTTATATTAATACTTACATAAAATACTTGGTCATGATTTTCCAAACAAAGGTATTTGAATACCCTTTATAATTAAAGACACAGGTTTCGACCTTAAAAGGGTGCAAGTGAAGAAAAAACTTCATCTAAAATATTAGTCAAAATGGGTAAAAACGAAAGAATCCGTGAAAATTACTCAAATTGAGTTTCTCTAATAGTTCATTCAATTGATTTTCAACAAGTATGTAATTTGATCGTATTTTCCCCTTCAATACTTAAGACACAATTTTATACCCCAAAAGGTGCATAAAATGATGCATAAAACGTAAAAAAATGAAATTTTTATGAAATTTCAGTTAAAACGGGGCAAAAAACGAAAGAATCCGTGAAAAATGCTCAAATTGAGCTCCTCAGATAATTCATCAATAGATGTTTAACAAGTATGGAATTTAAACACACTTTTATTCTTCAAAACATAAGGCACAGTTTTGGATTGTTTGGTAAGTGATCTTTTTTAGGAAGGTAAGGATACCAAAAGCTGCTCCAGGAAGTGGATGCCTCATTGTAAGGTGATTTCTTCCATATCAATGCGTTGAGCAAGAATAAGTCCCCGCTGCAGGTCTGCCTTTTTAATGCTACTCTCTTGTAGATACTCCAGACTAAATAAGTAGGCCGGGTAGAGGAACGAAACCCGACAAATGCCAAAAGCGCATGCTGAGTTTCCAAATCTTGTCAGTTATTCTCGGTTCGTACAGCTCAAAAAGAGGTGCTGGAACTCTTGACGATGAAGAATCCCAACAATTCAGAAAGTGCATCCATTGATGTGTAATTGCAAATGTGAAGATCTACACTTCCTATCATTTAAACCACAATGGAGTTATTAATGCCATACATCTCAATCTGTTCTGCTGTCTTTTCTGCTGTACTTGACAATAGGAATGAGAAACCCAATATTAATGTTGATTTAGAGAGAGAATACCAATTAACCAAACAGCAAGTTAAGGATATAAACACCTGCACACAGAACCTAAAAGCGATCGGAGAAGCCTTACATGCTTATGAAAACTGTAATGGGTGTTTTCCAGAATGGCTATCCGAGCTTTACCCGAAATACTTGACAGAAACTGATTTCTTGGTTTGTCCTTCAGACGAAGACAATGGTGTACCAATCCTACCTTACGACACTGATCCAAATCTTCCAGTGAGTTACACCTATGATTGCACGCCTGAATACTATGAACAGTGGCTAAAACGGGAACGACACGTCTACGATGGTGCAAATCCTATTGTTCAATGTGCAAATCACAAATATCCTAACTCAGATTCAAGTCTATATATAAACTTAAGCTTCTCCAATTCTATATATGTTTCAGATGGTGATTGGAAAAAACAACCAATTAGTGTCTTTGGCAGTCTTGAAGCAGCTATATCAGGACTTGAAAGAGCATTAGGGATTGTTCCTGAAGATCCAGCGTTCTTCTATCTCTATCCTCAACTTCAACGTCTCTATCTGCAAGCAGACAAGGTTCAAGCGGCTGAAAGCCTAATTGATAGGTTCAAATCAGTTATGAAACCACATGATGAGAACATCATGCGGTTCAGGGACTATTGGACGTATATAGAAATGCTTAAAATTAGTGGTAAGCATGAGAAGGCACTGAAACTTCTACTGCACCTTGAAGAGACCGAGAAAGAGAATCCGTTTAGAACAAGTGTTTTCAGAGAAATTGCAATGATCCATGAAGAGATAGGTAATGCCGAACTTGCAGATGCGTACTATAACAAAGCAGATTCAAGACTGGCAATGATCGGAAAACCCGCACCTGATTTTTCAGTAACAGATGTTGATGGTAACACGATTTCACTCAAAGATTTCCGTGGTAAAGTTTTGCTGCTCGATTTCTGGTCTACTACCTGCGGTCCGTGTATTGGAGAGATGCCTAACGTCAGAAAGGTCTACGATGAATTCAATTCTATGGGATTTGAAGTCATCGGAATTAGTCTTGACGAGGATGAAGAACGGTTGTATGACTTCCTTAGTACATGCAACCTTCCTTGGAAGCAGGTATTCATAGGTGAAGGGTGGGAAACACCTATCCGCAAATTATATAAAGTAAGAGGGATTCCATCTCCATGGCTAATTGACAAAGAGGGACATGTCATCTCTTATAAAGCACGTGGAAATGAGTTAAGACGATTGGTTTCAGAAACCGTAGGAAAAAATACCTGAATAGGCAGAATAACAGTATACTATAATTGAGATTGTTCAAATATGGATTCCTGTCCTACATCTATACTAACAGACACTAAGAACTCACGGATCGCATCCGTATCCACTGTAACGCCAAGTCCTGGCAGTTCCTTCACTCGGACGAATCCATCATCGTCAATTGGATATGGGTTCGAAACAAGAGATTGTGATAATTGTGAACCCGCAGCGGGATACTCTAATAGCTCAAAAGCTGGGTTTGTCACAAAGACGTGGAGTGCAGCAGACAGACTTAGATGACTCTTGAATGTATGGTTCACATACTGGATATCGTGTGTTTCCGCAAGTTCTCTCACTTGAAATGATGGCATGATACCACCAATTCTCCCAGTGTCAATCTGTATATACTGGATCCCACCATTTACGACCAAGTCTTCTGCCATACGATATGTACTGCAACCTTCACCCGCTGCAATAGGGATACCCGGATGCGATGAAGTCAGTTTATAATATTCTCTAATTGCATCGGGTGCAAGGGGTTCTTCCAACCAAACAAGAGAAAATTCTAAAAATGCTGCAGCACGTTGATAGGCTAATTCGAATGACGTGCCATACGCTACTCCCGCATCGACCATAAGCTGTGCATCTTCACCCATACCTTCACGTGCTGCTTTTACCAGCGCAATATCGTAATCCTCATCGAATTGCCCTATAGGGCCCCATCCAAATTTTACAGCACGATAACCTTGCTTTTTCAATTCAGTTGCTATGTTATACGTGTCTTCTGGGGTATCACCAAAGAGTACTGAAGCATAAGGTAATTTTGGATGGGGTATATCTGGGGTGTCTGTCATATCCGCAAGGATACTGTATATAGGTTGCTCTAAATGTTTACCCAGTATGTCCCATAGTGCAATTTCTGCACCACTATATGCATGTTGTATCTGTTGAATGTCCAACGCATTTCGTAGCACTTTATCACGCAATCTGATAATATCATCTGGACCATCAAGTGTCTCACCAATCAGTGATGTGTTGATGTTGATGATATTGCCATGCGACATAGGACAACAGTAAACAGCTATACTTACCAACGGTGATGCATCACATTCCCCCCATCCTTCAATACCAGAATCGGTACGAATTCTGATTAAAAGCGTATCTTGTGTCCCATCTGCGGCAGTTGATATGTCCGGCATCCTCAGATAGAACGGATCAACAGAAATTATCTTCATGGCAATATTATTCAGATATAAATTAGTCAGCTGCTTCAATATCTTCAGATTCAATCTGTTCTGAAACTTGTTCTCGTTCTTTTACTGATACAGCGATTGCACGCATCACAGAAATAGCGAACCAACTAACTAATCCTACGGCAGCACCTGCACAAACGGCAATCGCTGCGCCTCTCGGAGAAGTAAACTCATCTAAAGTCTCTTGATCAACGGAACATTTAAGAGTGTTGATGTTCTTTATCGCAACACTACGCGAGTCACCATGTTCCACATATTCCACAGAGGGCGGCTCCTCCGTCTCAAGAGAAACATTAGCATTCCATTGACCTGTATCTACATCAACACTACGTTGTCCAGATTCACCCACCCAACTCGCTTTAATTCCTTTAACCCCTTCATCGTCTCGAATAGGTTCTACCCGAGTGCTCGAAAGTGCACGCGCAAGAAAATTGAGTGTGATATCCTTAGATTTTGTTAGTGCAATGCGAAGTTTCTTACTATCCATGTCTAACCTCCTAAAAATCATTAGCAGCACGATTACTTTTGACAAAAACCACTTTATCAATTAAAATGTATGATAACGTCAAATGTATATTATAGTGGATTCTACAATTAACTTTACATCTGAGTTGTAGGAGGGAACTCCGATTCCCGACTATTGGGGGTTATGTCGCGATTCGGAGATCGCTCCTACAGAATATATGTAAACTTATTTACATAATTTACTATATATCATTAAACGTTGATATACCACTTATGTTAACACAACTTAGCTAAAATCACTACATTGTTTTCTGGTAATGCTCTTGTGGATCAACACGAAAAAGTAAAAGGTATCTTCGTCACCGGTACTGATACAGAGATTGGAAAAACAGTAATTGCTGGTGGACTTGCTGCTAAACTCAAACAAACAGGTGCAAACGTTGGTGTTATGAAACCGATCAGTACAGGTGACATGACTGATGCCGAATATCTTAAACACGCTGCACAGGTTGATGATCCATTAGATATGATTAATCCCGTAAGTCTATGTCACCCATTGGCACCATCAGTTTCTGCGAACATAGAAGGTAAACTGGTTGACATGTCACAAATCAGTAAAGCATATTCTATATTAAAACAAAAATACGATTACCTCATTGTTGAGGGGGTTGGGGGGATTGCAGTTCCAATTAATGATGACAAACTGGTTGTAGATCTTATAAAATATCTTGGATTACCCATAATAATTGTGGCTAATGCAGGATTAGGTACTATAAATCATACGATGTTAACCGTAGAATATGCCAGACAACATCAGATCACCATATTAGGCATTGTATTGAATCTGTTCCAATCAGAGAAAGCAAGTTTAGCTGAATTGACCAACCCCATAGAGATTGAACGCGTTACACAGATACCAGTTCTGGGTGTGGTGCCTTTTGATGAACAGATAGACACACCTAATCCAGATGTTGACTATCTTGTTGACTTTATCAGCAAACATATAGAATTGGCCTTTCTAAACTTTATGTAATTAACTAACGTGAGTTTGATAAATCAGAACAAATAACTTACGTAGGTTGGGTTGAGGCACGAAACCCAACATTTTGACCCATTATAGGGCAATACCTGTCGGGTTTCGTTCCTCAACCCAACCTACAATGAATATTGCATTTAATTATCAAACTCACGTTAACTAAACTTTATGTAATTGATCAATACCTTTTATCCTGAAAATCCTATAATCCTGATAATCTTGGTTCAGACTTAACAGTAATATTATGAAGAATGCAATTATCTTAGCGGCAGGAGTGGGTCGCAAAGTTTGGCCCTATGGAGAATTTCGGCAGAAATGCACAATTCCTGTCGCAAATAAACCGATAATTCGACGTTTAGTTGAAAACCTCATTGAAGTCGGGTGTTCAAGAATCATTGTCGTTGTTGGACACTATGCACAACAGGTCCGTGGCGCAGTTGCAGATTTTCCCAATGTTGAATTCGTCACGCAGCACCCTCTTGAAGGAACAGCTCATGCAGTCTTGGCTGCATCGGACAAACTCAATAATGAAGATTTTCTTGTTGTTTACGGAGATATTGTAACCACACCTCAAAACTTTCGTAACATAGTAAAGGCGTTTAGTATCCAAAATGCACATGCCGCAGCATTAATTCAACCGTTAGTTGATGAGGATGCATCCAATTGGATCTGTGTGAAAACCAGAGAAGATTGTGTGACTATGATTGAAGGACACCCACGAGGGGGTTTGCATCGCTTGTGCGGGATATACGCTTTTAAGGCTGATTCAATACGGTACCTCTTTAGAAATACCGGTATTGTAACACAAGTGCCAGTAGGAGGCATGCCACCACCAGAATCTGAAGTTGCCCAATCCCTGCAACTCATGATCAATGATAATATTGATGTGTTGGCAGTCGAAGCTGTAGACTTTTTGGTTGATGTTGATAAACCCTGGCATGTGTTAGAAGCGAATGGTAGGTTAGTAGATTATCTCTCAAGGCAGATTGACGAAGATCAGATCGCTGATGGGGCTGAAGTCTCTGATGCAGCAGATATACATGGTAAACTGGTTTTAGGTGAAAACACTGAAATTGGTCCGCGGGTTACCGTAAATGGTAATCTAATTGCCGGGGCAAATAACAGGATAACCAACGGTGCAATTCTGAAAGGTAACACTTTCATCGGAGATCAGTGTCGTATCAGTGATTATTGTGAAATTAAAACCAGCACAATCGGTAACAGATGCATCGTAGGGCACGGGGCAGAAATGTCCGGTGTTCTCTTTGATAAAGTGTATCTGTATCACTATTGCGAAATGTCTGGAGTCTTTGGTTCAGCTACAGACATAGGAGCTGCAACAGTTTGTGGAACACTCAGGTTCGATGACCGTGATACACACATTCAGGTAAATGGACGATACGAAGCGCCTGCCTACGGTGCTAACGCCACTTACATGGGAGATTATTGTAGGACAGGTGTCAACGCAATAATTATGCCGGGTAGACGCATCGGATCATATAGTATCGTTGGACCAGGTGTGATTCTTTACGAAGATGTCCCAAGCAAAACCATCATTACTGTAAAACAAGAACTCATAAAAAGACCTTGGGGCCCTGAAAAGTATGGGTGGTGATAACAAAAGGGAATAAGAGAGACGGGTTCAGTTTAGTTAACCTGCAAGTAACTCCTTCAGTAATGTGGTGAGTTCAGCGTTACCTTCTGCAAGTTCAAAAGCACGTTTCTTTTTCTCTTCTAATGAATCTGTATCATTGTCATTTGAACCAGGCTCCCAAAGAACTTCAAGGTCTTTAGGATTTAAACGGTCATACGTAACCTTCACAAGAGAGTACGGATAGTTTTCTGGAATCAGGACGATCCAATCAATAGTTTCACCACGTTCTGAATATTTCCTATCAACAGTTAGGTTGGAATCCTGGTATGGCACATTTTTCTTAACCCACTGTTTCCGATCAAACACGTCAACTTCAAAAGTGCCTACTTCAAGCCAATTTCGTCCTGCTCCATTAGGTTTCGTCGTAACTTCAATTCGTTTCATATCTATATATCCCGGTTGTAGTCCAGTTGTAGCCAGTTTTAGAATTGTGGAACGTTATCGTCAACTTTCAGTCCTGTTTGCATTGTATGTGAGAATTCTATCACAAAAAAGTGGATTTTTCAAGTCAATGCTTAACCTAAACTGATAAATTTGACATATATTTCAGAATGTGTTACACTGAAAACAGTAAAGAAGTTGCTAAACTTAACATATTGCAATAGATTAACGTGAGTTTGATAAATCAGAACAAATAACTACGTAGGTTGGGTTGAGAAACGAAACTCAACATCTTGATCCATTATAGGGCAATACCTGTCGGGTTTCGTGCCTCTACCCGACCTACAACGCATATTGCATTTAATTATCAAACTCACGTTTAGATTACATAGAAATTTAGGAAGTTTCATGATGCAAGTAGAAATGCGATACGGTTATGGCACAGTTGCTATAGACATCCTTGATAAGAACCTGGTAGGTGTTCTTGATACAACTGAAACTGTGCCAATAGCCAATCCAGAAGAAGCAATTTGCGATGCCATATCAAAACCAATTGCATCAGATGCATTAGCAGATATTGCAGCAAGTCGTGAAACAGCATGCATAGTTATCTCTGATATAACCCGTCCTGTTCCTAATAAAGTGATTCTTCCCCCGATTTTGGAGACTCTTGAACAGGCAGGCATTTCACAAGAGAAAATAACAATTCTCATAGCAACAGGAATTCATCGTCCCAACGAAGGTAAAGAACTTGAGGAAATGGTTGGGCGTTCAATAATGAACACCTATCGTATCGTCAATCATTTCTCTCAAAAACCGGAAACACATACATTTCTCGGTGAGACCCATAAGGGAACACCCGTATACATTGATAAGACATACCTCAATGCCGACCTTAAAATAGTTACAGGTCTGATTGAACCACATTTAATGGCTGGATATTCTGGAGGGAGAAAAGCAATCTGTCCAGGACTTGCATCAATAGAAACCATGAAGGTGATGCACGGACCGGAATTGATGGAACACCCCAAATCCGCTGTAGGTATAATGGATGGGAATCCATTTCACAACGAAGCAACCGAAATTGCCAAAATGGCAGGTGTAGATTTCAATTTAAACGTCTCCATAGACAAGAACCGTCAAATTACAGGAATTTTTGCTGGAGATATCGTTGAATCGCACAGAGTCGGTACAAAATTTGTTGAACAAAACGCTAAAACTACAATTCCGCAACCCGTAGATGCAGTAGTCGTCTCCAGTGCAGGATATCCATTAGATACTACATTTTATCAAGCCATAAAAGGGTTACTGACTGCTTTTGAAATAGTAAAGCAAGGTGGTACTATTTTGCTTGTTGCAGCTTGCAGTGAAGGGATTGGCAGCAAACCTTTTACGGATCTACTGCTAAAAACCGATGACCTAACAGTTTTTGTTAAAGGACTATACAATCCAGCGAATTTTGTTATCGATCAATGGCAGTTGGAGGAATTAGCAAAAGTCGCGCGTAAAGCTGATATTATGTTCTATACTGACGGAATTCCATATCAACAACTCGCAAAACTTTTCGTTCACCCGTTACGGAACCCACAAGATGGAATTGAGGAAATACGCAAACGGTATGGAGACGAAGCAACTATAGCTGCCATACCAGAAGGCCCCTATGTTCTCGCTAAGATAGAAAATAACAAATAGTAAACATACACAGGTCTAATCCGTCTTACATTTTACACATTTTATATTATCCAAGGGATAATTTGATTGAAGAGTCGTAATTAATGGATAACGCAATCGTAAAACTTAGAGGATATAAGGATGGTTTGCATCTAATTATCAATCCGAAAGTCTCTCTCAATGAAGTGGAAACAGCAATTCATGAACTATTAAGTGAGATGAATCAGTCTTTATCTGGAACTTCTATACAAATTGATATGATGACAACACCCTTAACATCTGATGATCTAAAAGAATTAGAAACACATCTAACAAAATCGTATGATCTTGTTGTGAGTGGTGTTAACGTTTTGGATGAAAAGGATGAATCTCCAATTCTTGCTGCCCCAACAACACACAGTATATCTCAAGAATTATCTTTAGACACACCAACGCATGTTGAAAATGCTCAGGTCGTCCGGCAGACGATTCGATCAGGACAAACAACAGCGTGTCTGACGGGGAGTATTATCTTATATGGAGATGTCAATCCTGGTGGCGAAGTAATTGCCTCTGGCGATATAGTCGTCCTCGGTGCTTTGCGTGGAAGCGCACACGCAGGCGCAAATGGGAGCCTCTCATCAGTTATTATCGCTATGGATTTGGTGCCTTTACAACTTCAAATTGGAACCTATGTAAATAGACCGCCACTCGTTCAGAAACCGAGAGGATACCCAGAGATTGCACGGGTCGGCGCCGAAGGCATTATCATCGTAGAGGAATTCATCAAATTTTAAGACAAGGAAGGCTTAAATATGGGTAAGGTAATCGTAATTACTTCTGGAAAAGGGGGAGTCGGGAAAACTACATCAACTGCAAACCTCGGTACAGCATTAGCTATGATCGAAAAAACAGTTGTCATCGTTGATGCAGATGTTGGGTTACGAAACCTTGATGTCGTGATGGGGTTAGAGAGCCGAGTCGTTTATACTTCTATGGATGTCATAGAAAAACGGTGCGAACTTTCTAAAGCACTTGTAAAAGACAGACGTGTAGAAAACCTTATGCTACTCGCTGCATCTCAAAGAAACAGAAAAGACGATATCAGACCAGAACAGATGCAGGATATATGTGAGAAACTTAAAGAGGAATATGATTTTGTTCTTATAGACTCACCAGCTGGAATAGAACAGGGGTTTCACAACGCTGCTGCTGGGGCAGATGAAGCGATAATTGTTACAACGCCAGATCTTTCGGCAATTCGCGATGCTGACAGAATCATCGGACTGCTACAAAATGAAGGAATTGAACCGATAAATCTGGTAATAAACCGCTTGTCCGCCACACTTGTCCGAAAAGGAAATATGATCAGTAAAAACGATGTATTAGATATACTCAACATCGATCTTATCGGGGTAATTCCTGAAGATACAGGCGTCATCGCTTCAACAAATCGGGGTGTACCGCTCGTGCATACTGACAGATCCCCTGGGGCTGAAGCATACATGCGAATCGCACGGAGAATGATAGGGCAAAGAGTACCGATCCCAGATATGCGAGAAGATAGCTTTCTGGATCAAATCGCAAACTGGTTCTCAAGAAATAAATAAGAGGAAAATATGGATTTTAGAAGCTTATTCACACGCAAATCAAAATCAAGTTCTATTGCTACACAACGCTTACAACTGATCCTCACTCAAGACCGATTTGAAGTGAGTGAAGATTCAATGAAAAAACTTCAGATAGAATTGACTGAAGTTTTAGCAAAGTACTTTGAATTTACAATGAACTCAGTCAGCATGTCAATAAAACGAGAAGGCAACTCTTATGTATTGATGGCAGATTTTCCTTACAGTAAGACCAACAAAATTCGTTAATTGTCCTTTATATCTTTTTGAATACTTACTTAACGAGATACATGCCTATTGAATTAGAGTATTAATTCAGATATCGCTTCTGCAACACCATTCGCATCATTACTTGACGTAATGTAATCCGCGCAGTCTCTAATTGGTTGGACACCGTTTTTCATTGCAATACCGAAGCCTGCTGTCTTAATCAGACTCTCATCGTTATAACTATCACCAAATGCGACTGTCTCTTTGATAGGTATATTCAACTGTTTTACAAGTGCTGTCAACGCGCTACCTTTTGAAACATCGGGATTCATGAATTCTATGTACTCAGGCTGAGTCTGTGTTACATAGAGTTTTCTTGAATATGTAGATTTGAAATGTGCTAAAAGGCTCTGAAGTTTCTCCGGTGGATGTATAATCAGTAACTTTGTCGGTTTTTCACCAGATAACTTCTGCAAATCACCAACCGCTGTAGCCGAAACACCTGTTCTAACTTCATACAACTCACTCCATTTATTTCTGTTTGCCACATAAAGTTCATCATTCAGACAAAAATTAAGGTGCAAATCCTGCTCTTTACAGTCTCTGATAATTGCAGCTGCGTATTCTGCAGGTACAGGTGTATGGTATAAAACGCTATCTGTAACAGCATGCTTCACCATGCCACCGTTATAGGAAATAATGGGGTTTTCCAATCCGATGAGATCGCTGATCGGCTTCATGGATTGGTGCATCCTCCCTGACACTAAGATCACAAGTATTTCGTTTGCAATAAGTTGATGCAACGCCTTCAGATTCTCACCTGAAACTTCGTGATTGCTATTCAACAACGTTCCATCTAAATCAAAGGCTGCCAAACGACACGGTATTTTCATATTTTAAACCCTATCTCAATGAAATGTAATTAACATTTACCA
The DNA here is from genome assembly GCA_022828145.1 of Candidatus Poribacteria bacterium. Classification (GTDB taxonomy): domain Bacteria; phylum Poribacteria; class WGA-4E; order WGA-4E; family WGA-3G; genus MSPOR6. The sequence continues at coordinate 59,733 of JAJEJA010000093.1, forward strand.
GATTCCCATTTCTGTATCACGGTCAAATAGGTGCATCTGTTCATCATCAAAGTCCAACCATACCTTCTCACCAATATCTACTTTGAAAGTTGGATGTGTTCTGACTCGCAATACTATCGATTCCTGTGTTTCAGGATGTATTCCAAGACTGAGATCAAGGATGTTAACTGCTCCGAGTGGTTCAATTAAGTGAACATCTGATACAATTTTCCTACCAACAGCTTCTCTTGACACCCTTACATGCTCAGGTCTAACACCTAAGACATATCCATTCTTCTCTTTAATCGCGTTTAACTTCGACTTTTGCTCATGTGAGAGATCTAAAACCGCATCGGTATGATCAATCTGTAGGACTGTGTTTCCCTGATCTGATGTTAACTGTGCATCCAGTAGATTCATTGATGGCATCCCCATAAAACCCGCAACAAATAGGCTTTTCGGTCTGTTGTACACTTCATAAGGTGTTCCGACCTGTTGTAATACACCTTGATGCATAACAACGATTCTATCTGCAAGGGACATAGCTTCTACCTGATCATGCGTTACAAAGATCGTCGTCGCGCCTATTTCGTGATGAAGATGTTTGATTTCCGCACGTGTATCAATACGAAGTTTGGCATCCAAATTCGCCATCGGTTCATCAAGGAGATAGACCTTAGGTTGACGAACCATTGCCCGACCAAGTGCGACACGCTGCATTTCACCGCCACTGAGTACACCCGGTTTCCTATCTAATATCTCAGTAATCTGCAGTATCTGTGCTACTTTTCTGACCCGAACATCTATTTCAGGTTTAGCAACTTTTACGGCTTTTAGTGGAAAAGCGATGTTCTCATAGACAGTCAAATGCGGATAAAGCGCATAGAACTGAAACACAAACGCAATATCTCGGTCTGCAGGAGACATATCGTTTACGCGATGTTCATCTATAAGGATATCACCAATTTCTGGATGTTCTAAACCAGCGATAAGTCGTAATGTTGTTGTTTTTCCGCAACCTGACGGTCCAAGAAAAACAACAAACTCCTTATCCTGTATCTCTAAGTTAAAGTCCCTGACTGCAAAGACATTACCGAAACGTTTTACAATGTTCTTAAGTTGAATATGTGCCATAAGGTGATCTAAAGTGAATTACGGACTATGATCAGTATCTACTGGAGTCTCATCGTTTTCTAAGAAGCGATCAATTGTATTACGAGTTGCTGGACTTGTTCTGAAGTCTGCAATCCAGGGCTGTCGGAAATATGCCTGTTTCTCTCTTGGAAGACCATTAAGGACTACCGGTGGAATACGTAGACGATGCCAATGTGTAGCAAGATGAGAATAGGCATTAAGCACTGCAATACGTGGCGTCTCACGTTGCCACACTGGGCCCGCATGACATAAGTTCTCAGTAAAAAAGATTGCACTACCAGCAGGACACTCGTAAGTCATGAGGTACGGACTGCGTTTCCCATCCTCTAACGACATGTGGTCAGGATGCATCTGAAAATTTGATTTGTGGCTTCCTACAATAAAGTGTGTTGCACCATCGTTCTTGGAAATATCTGTCATCTCAAAAACGACGCGCACCATACCAGCATGAATCCTACCATTGTGCACTCGGTAACCGAAGATTGGATCACCTTGACGCGGACCACCACCGTGTAATCCACCGTGTTCTTGACCTTTCTTACGCCAGACAGAAAATGTGCTTTCCATACGGATGTCTGGACCTATAATTTCGTGTAATACATCAATCACTTTTGGATGATCTATAAGTACATTGCACGCACCACCAGGAACTGCCCTATGTTCTGGAGGAAGTGATTCTCGATCATTACGAATTCTATCAAGTTGGTCAACAATTGCATCTACTTCATCTTTGCTGAGAATTGCAGGACGAACTAAAAAACCTGTTAGGTCAAACCTAAATTTTTCTTCATCAGTCATAATACTGTCTCCTTTGCAGTAAACCTAAAAGTGTCAATTCTTCACACATTATCTAAAAATTTATATACGTATTTTCTTGAATTCCGCAATCTGCGCCGTGATAGCCAGTTCTGTCGGAAGACGTTCTGCACTTGATGCCCCATAGAAACCGACGACACCCGCTGTATTATCCAGGACATACTTGGCATCTTCTGGCTCAGCAATAGGACCTCCGTGACAGATAACAAGGATTTCAGGGTTCACACCCTTAGCCGCGTCGTGAATAGCTTGCACACGTTTTGCTGCATCTTCAAGAGTGAATGCAGTTTTGGCTCCGATAGAACCTTTTGTCGTCAAACCCATGTGTGCAACAAGTATATCTGCCCCAGCATCTGCCATCTGTTCCGCTTCAGTTTCATTGAAGGCATAAGGGGTCGTCAATAGATTCATCTCATGTGCTTTTCGTATCATCTCCACCTCTGGACCGTACCCCATATCGGTCTCTTCAAGGAGTTGTCTGAAAGTGCCATCAATCAGTCCAACCGTAGGAAAGTTCTGCACACCAGAAAACCCGATAGCATCAACCTGACTGAGAAAGATATCCATCAGACGGAAAGGATCAGTTCCACAGACACCCGCTAATACGGGGGTATTCTTCACTACTGGCAGCACTTCACTTGCCATCTCTACAACGATCTCATTAGCGTCTCCATAAGGCATCATGCCAGCGAGAGACCCTCTTCCTGCCATTCGGAATCTTCCCGAATTGTAGATGATAATAAGATCAATCCCACCTGCTTCTTCACATTTAGCAGAGATACCTGTTCCTGCACCTGCGCCAATGATAGGTTTGCCAGCATCAATGTTGGATCGTAAAGTATTTAAAATATCTTCGCGCTTGAATTTCATTTTATTTCCTTTTCTGACTTCTAATTACTTGAGAAATTAATTTTTGAATTATATCATATCCTCATCTGATTGTCATGTTTTTTATACAATTATAGCAGATAAGAATTGACATAGATTGAGTTAACATGGTATTCTAACTAAATGATGAGAATGTAGCGGCTGTTTTACAAAGGACGCGGGTCTTTGTAGCACATTCTGTTAGATTGTGTGTCTTTGTAGCACATTCTGTTAGATTGTGCCACATAAAACGCAAACAAGCATTTTGCGCTACCAATACGGATCTCACGCCAATTATAGAAAGAGTGAATTAACTAATGTTACTGACCCATTCTAAGAATGAAAGGAAAAAAGTCATGAAACCAATTTTTAGACCCCTATTTATAATCGTTACAACATTATGTTTAGTTTCCTTTATCGGTTGTGGCGGAGATGATGAAGAAGAAATGAAAGATGACAGTGTTGAGTTTGAGGCAGTTGACACTACTTGGCAAGTTGTTTCAATTAACGGTCTTGCGTTTGAACAACTCTTCAAACCAGCAGAACCAGTAGAATTTGAAACTGATTTTATGCTCGGTGGAAACAGTTGGACTTTTGGTACTGATGGTTCATTCACAGGTACTTTGAAGTTTATACTCACAGAAAAATACCCTGAACCTGTTTCTTCAATGACGCAGGAAATCGATATCAATTCAGCAGGGGATTACACTGTAGAAGGAACAACACTGACAATCACAAAACATGATCTGACAATTGATGTAGATGTAACACTTGAACCTAAAGAAGTGTGGGAACAGCAAATTGTAGGAAAAACAGTAGAAGAATTAGAAGACGATTTGGCAGCAGAGACCAAATTAGGATTTAGTCCTACTGCTACAACTGCTTTATTTAGGGAGGGAACGGAATTCACGTGGAGGGATGAAGAAGATACCTTAACGTTATCCACTCTTACGCAAACAATCGTGTTACAACGCGCTGCTGAATAGAGAGTATACCTTATGCAGATTAAAGCGACTCATAGCGAAAGGCGCGATTTTCTAATCGTACCTTTCTACAACATACAGGACAAATTCCACCAGAGAGCGTTGGAGATGTTTTACCAAAAGGCTGCCTTCAACAAACCTGATTAGAAAGCAGGGAGAATGTCTCAACCTAATTGAATAAATCAAGTGGAAATAATGTAGGTGGACAATTCCCAGGTGCAATTACTGGCATCTTATTGTCAAAGTGTAGGTAAAAATAGTTTGTATCTTCAAAAACGTGAACAGCTTTATTTATGGACCAAAGAGTTTCAAAGTCACGACCTAAAGAGAAAAAACGGTAAAGATTGCCGATAAACTTCTCTCGATCGTTTCGGTGTGTAAAGTAAAGTGTATATTCCCGTGAAGATCCTTCTGGGTTTGGTGAAGGTAGTTCTGGGTTAAAGATTGTATTTGAATATTGGCAATTTGAATAAATCCATGAAACAATGTTGATGATTATTCTCTGAAAGTTTTCGTCATCAAGTGCTTCTTGCGTTGTTTCATAAACTGGGTATTTAAGTTCAGTTACAATTGAAACCTGATCGCTCTTAACAATTGCGTCGGGGTTCGCTGGATCTATTTCATATTTAAAGATGTCTTCTGGCTGGCCTAAATTCTTTATGACTCGACCTGAATATACGTGATATGTAACGAATCCGATTTTGCGCATCTTACAAGTAATGGTTGATCGCTGTACTTCATAAGCTTCTATTTTCTGATCTATTTCAACAACAATATCGTCCTTATACTGATTTATATACGTTATGTTGCCAAAATGATCAGGCTCCAACTTAATCCTCACCCAACTGAATTTAATGGTCTCAGCAGGTTCACAGTAATCGGGAGTCCCTATTATTTTGTCTATCTCCACCATCCTATATTGACGATCGGCAACTTGGAAATTCCGCAATAAATATCTGCCGGGTTCTAAATCAACACTCAATCCAATTTCGGGCAAGTTTTCATAGGGATCATCTGAGATAATTGGCAGGTCACGAATCTCCTCACATCCAATAGAAAAACAGCACGTAATAACTAAAATACACAGTACTAAGTAGTGTTCACATTTCATAAAGAATTCCTTACTCTGAGATACTCCCCAAGTTTAAAAAGATTAGGAAAGTTAAAGCATTCAGATAATTAAAATTATACCCTAATTTCATAGAATGTCAAGTATTATTCAATGGAGTAGTGCGTATAAAAAAATTGTGCTCTGAATCTAATTGTGCTATAATTCGGTAACTACAATTATTTACAAATGTCATTGAATAGCAAAACACAGAGTGAAACAAAGAAAAATACTGATTATCTGCATTGATGCTGGAAGCCACGATTACTTAGAAGCAAGTGAAATGCCATATATTCGCAAGATGGCAGAGACAGGTTTCTATATACAGGTCAATTCCGTAATCCCATCCGTAACAAATGTCAATAATGTTAGTATAGTAACAGGAACGTTTCCAATAACACACGGGATAACATCAAACTATTATCTTGATAGAGATACAGGAGAAGGAACATACATTGAGAATAGCACCTTTTTATTAGCACCAACGATTTTTGAAATCGCGAAGAAGAAAAGCGCGGCTAACAAAACTGCACTCTTTGTTACGAAACAGAAATTGCTAAGGATTTTACAAGCAGGAACTGATATCGCAGTCGCTGCAGAAGCACCCTCAGATGAATACATCAAAGCCATCGGGCCTGTTGAACCAATATATTCTTGTGAGATAAACTACTGGTTACTACGTGCTGTTCAATATACACTCATAAAGCACGATCCAGGTTTAGTGTATTGCTCAACAACCGACTGGGTTCAGCATAAATATGCACCCCATGAAGAGTTGTCACGAATCCACATGTCCGAATTGGATAAGATAATAGGTGAAATCGTAGATGACAATCCAAATCGCGAGATTTACATCACTGCTGACCACGGTATGGAGGATAAAACATCTGCAATTGATCCAAGTCAAGTCCTCAAACAGTATAGAATCTCTGCTAATTCAATACCGATAATCAAAGACAGATATGAAGCTCACCATAACAATTTGGGTGGTGCTGCTTATGTTTTTCTGGAGCATCAGCGAGATTTAGAAACTGCAATACAAACCCTAAAAAATACACAAGGGATTGAGGAAGTATATTCAGCTCCAGACGCTGCCAAGCTGTTCTCACTGCATTCAGATAGAATCGGTGATATCTTCGTGTTAGCAGATAAAGAAACAGTTTTTGGTGTATTAGATGTTCCATACCAGAAAGTATCCCTGAGATCCCACGGTTCTCGACATGAAAGTTATGTGCCGATTATTGGCTATAACAGCCCATTTTCGGTTTCCGATTTTAATTATAATCTTGATATTGGTAAACTAATTGTAGAAAGCCTACACGAATAAACAAAGGAGATTACTATGGCGAATGAACAAAACAACGGTTGGGTTTCACTCTTTGATGGTGAGACATTGAACGGATGGGGAGCAACCGGTAAAGACGAAGGTTGGGCAGTTGATGACGGTAGTATACTCTGTACCGTTAAAGGTGGACAATACCTATATACTGAGGATCAATATGACAACTTTGTACTATCTCTTGAATATAAGAGTGAACCGAAAGTCAACAGCGGTGTATTCATCAGGTGGGAAGATTTACAAAGACCTGTACAGACCGGACTTGAGATACAAATTTTAGACACACACGGAAAAGACCCAGCAACCAAGCACTGTTGTGGATCACTCTACGATGCACTTGAACCAACACGAAACGTCTGTAAACCTGCAGGTGAATGGAATGAGATGATAATCACCTGTGACGGTAGTATCGTTGCAGTTGAGATGAACGGTGAAGAAATTGTCCGCGCAGATTTAGACGAGTGGGACACACCTCACAAGAACCCTGATGGCAGCAGAAACAAATTCGGTATTGCACTCAAAGATTTTCCACGGAAAGGACATATCGGTCTTCAAGACCACGGTGGTAAGCTCTGGTTTCGTAATATAAAAATACGAACACTGTGAAGGATATGTTCAGATTCTTTCAACTTGAAAATGTAGCTTAATGGTAGCACATTCATCCTTGATTGTGCTACTTTCTCCAACCCCTATTCCCCTATTTATCCTTGATTTTCAATGATCCAGAAAACCCTTCCGCGTAATCCGCGATTCAGACAAATAAAAAGGATTGCTGATCCCTTGCTCCAGCGGAGCAATATGTCTATAGAAAAAGGATCGTGAATAGGCTGCACTCCAGCGGAGTGCTATGTACATAAACGGATGAACCACAAGAGGTTTCACATTTTCAGAAGAATAGAATACGAGAAGATACCTCTTATCCTGTAAATCCTATAATCCTCTTATCCTGTAAATCCTGGTCAAATCCTGGAAATCCTGGTTCAGATTATGAAATTACACTTGACAAATGTCAAGATATACGTTATAATACAACTAACATAAAGTTAATAAGGAGAAGACAATGCAAATTCGTAAAATAGCAACTGTTTCAATTTGGACTTCAATCGCAAAATACGTAAATTATATTTGACAATATATTTCTTATAGTTTGGCAGAAAAAAAATTTGCATGGTCGATAAAATAGCCTATCATACCTTACACAGACTGGATTAATAGACAATTTACCAATGTTACGGACTGTACGAGATTCGTTACGAATTCGTAACTTTTTTAAAAAATAAAATGTCAAGTAAAATGAACGAAAACACAAAGATAAAGAGTCTTATGTTCCGCTTCTCCTCCCATAGAAAATTCATGGCATAAACTTTTAAAATGTGTTATAATATTACATCATGTCAAAACAACTCCACTATATTCGTAATTTCTGCATCTTAGGTCATATTGATCACGGAAAAAGCACACTCAGTGATAGACTCTTAGAACATACGAACACGCTTGCAGAAAGAGAAATGCGCGATCAGGTCCTTGATCTAATGGATTTGGAACGTGAACGCGGTATTACTATCAAGGCAACAGCGGTAAAACTAAATTATAGAACTGAAGATGATACACGCTATGAACTGAATTTAATCGATACACCTGGACACGTTGATTTTACGTATGAGGTGTCACGAAGTCTTGCAGCATGTGAAGGCTCGATATTGATCGTTGATGCTGCACAAGGTGTTGAAGCACAGACATTGGCAAACGCATATCTGGCAATCGAAAATGAACTTGAAATCATACCTATTATCAATAAGATTGACCTGCCTGCAGCACAACCCGATGAAGTAAAACGACAAATTGAGGAAATCGTCGGAATACCCGCAGATGAAGCACTGCTTGTGAGCGCAAAAGAAGCTATCGGCATACCTGCATTGTTAGAGGCAATTGTAAACCGTATTCCACCGCCAAAGGGAAAAACTGATGCTCCATTAAAGGCACTTGTTGTGGATTCTGTTTACAACAATTATCGTGGCGTCATCATGTATACACGTGTGTTTGATGGAAGTATTCTACCAGGTGATAAAATACAGTTGATGCAATCCGGTCGTTCTTATGAAGTTGAGGAAGTCGGCATATTTACACCTCAAATGCAACCCACAACAGAACTCAACACTGGGGCAGTTGGCTATCTTGTCGCAGGAATTCGTGAAATTGAACATGCAAAGATCGGCGATACACTCACACATCACTTACACCCAACATCACAGCCACTACCAGGATATCAGGTCATAAAACCACTCGTATTTAGCGGTTTATATCCTTCCGATACCAATCAGTTTCATACATTACGCGAAGCACTTGAAAAACTAAGGCTAAATGATTCATCCTTTACTTTTGAACCTGAAACCTCTGTTGCTCTCGGTTTCGGATTCAGATGCGGGTTCTTGGGTTTATTACACATGGAGATTATTCATGAACGGTTAGAGCGAGAATTTGAACTATCACTCGTTAGAACAGCACCAAGTGTAATGTATCGTGTTTACCTTAAAACAGGTGAGCATGTATTAGTTGACAACCCCGCGCATCTCCCTGATGCAAATAAGATAGAACGAATCGAGGAACCTTATGTCAATATAGATATAATCGTTCCACGTGAATACATCGGAAATGCAATGGAACTTTGTCAGAAGCGACGGGGTATATATAAACGGATGAACCAATTAGATGTTTCACGTGTTCAACTGCTGTATGAACTTCCGTTAAGCGAAATGCTTACCGACTTTTATCCAAAACTCAAATCTCTAACACGTGGTTACGCTTCCTTAGAATATGACAATGCAGAATATAAAGAAGAAGATCTTGTTAAATTAGATATATTGCTCAACGGCAAACCTGTTGATGCACTCTCTACAATCTTGCCACGGGAAATCGCAGAAGCACGTGGAAAGAACCTAATCAGCAAACTAAGAGAACTCATCCCAAGACAGATGTTTGAGATACCCGTTCAAGCCGCAATAGGCAATAAAGTTGTTGCAAGAGAAACAGTGAGAGCATTGAGAAAAAATGTAACGGCTAAATGCTACGGCGGAGATATAACAAGAAAACGGAAATTAATAGAAAAACAGAAACAGGGAAAAAAGAGACTAAAACAAATTGGAAACGTTGATGTCCCACAGGAAGCTTTTAGCGCAATGCTCGCTACCGATACCTAAATCATAGATAATTGTCACTATAGTGAGACATTTTGTCAGACTTAATAAACAGGACTTACGCATTTTTTCTTAAAATCCCCTTGATAAGGGGGATTTAGGGGGTTAAAAAGCCTAAAAACACTGAAATATTGCCCCATTTAACCCCCCTAACCCCTTATCAAGGGGGGAATGCGTAAGTCCTGATAAATAAAAAGGAGAAATCCGTAAACTTACTGCGGTAAAATTACATAATGACAACAGAGACCCAACTATCTCTATGGCAAAAACTCAGAAACACGGTTATTTGGGAATACTTCCAAGTAATTGCTGTTGCACTCATACTCGTATTCGGATTCATAAGACCATTTGTCGTAGAGGCATTTAAAATTCCATCCGGTTCCATGGAGGATACACTACTCATAGGCGACCGTATACTCGTCTGTAAATTTATCTACGGTTTCAAAATCCCAGGCACAAAAATAAAGGTCTTTGATTTTCACAAACCCACACGGGGAGATGTTTTTGTTTTCATTCCATTGCACGAAGAAGAAAAAAATTATATCAAAAGAATCGTCGCTGTAGAGGGGGATACGGTCCGGACGGACGGGAAAACCCTATATGTAAACGGAAAAGCGGTCAATGACAACTTATATACAAAACATGTTGAAAACCATTATGTAAGAAAAAGAAACTTTCCTCCATTCCAAAGACCTGAAAAGTATATGCAAAATGATGAAATCTATGAAGATTTTATTTTGACAGATACACAATTTAAACATAAGTTCCCTGAAGATAAGTTCCCTGAAGGAAAACCTTTCACAGTACCCAAAGACCATGTCTTCGCAATGGGAGACAATAGAAACCTAAGCCTTGACAGCAGATCATGGGGACCCGTCCCAATTGACAGGATAAAGGGACAAGCATTTATGGTATATTGGTCCTCTGCCACTAAAGATGCCAACGACTATGAGGAGGCAAAGATATGGGAGGTATGGAAGCACATCCGAAATGTCAGATTTAATCGTATTAGTAAAATCATCCATTCATACAATGGACTCGAGAAATGACACAAGATAGACGACACCTCATAATAGGTACTGCCGGACATGTGGATCACGGAAAAACAGCTTTGGTCGGTGCGCTAACAGGAATAGAAACAGACAGACTCAAAGAGGAACGCGAACGAGGACTGTCTATTGAATTAGGATTCGCATATTTCGATCTACCTGACAACTCACGAGCAGGGATTGTTGATGTACCCGGTCATGAGAAATTTATTCGTAATATGTTGTCAGGCGCGTACGGGATGGATATTGTCCTTTTTGTCGTTGATGCAAAAGAGGGAGTTCAAGAACAGACACTTGAACATTTAGCTATCTTGGACCTGTTAGGTATATCAAACGGTATCCTTGTGATGACGAAATCTGACCTCGCATCAAAAGATGAACTAACAGAAGCTACCGAAATGACCCAAGAGATGTTAGAAGGCACCACACTTGAAGGAATACCTGCAATCAGTGTTTCATCTATCACCGGCACAGGACTTGATTCCCTCAAACAGATGATTGTTCAACAGGTCGATTTAGCAACAAAAGCACAAGAACAAAATGGAATTCCAAGATTATATATTGACCGCATCTTTACTGTTGAAGGTTTTGGTGCTGTTGTCACAGGAACACTCATCGGTGGATCAATCAATAGAGAACAGAGAATGATCATTCTGCCTCATGGTGATGTCGTTAGGGTACGCGGCATACAAGTACATAACGAACATGCAGATGTCGCACAAGCGGGACAAAGAACAGCACTGAATCTTTCCGGCACAACTGCTGACAAGATAGAACGAGGTGATGTGTTGTGTCCCATAGAATTTTCACAAGTAACGGATAATATTGATGTATCCTTGCAAGTACTCTCATCATTTCCACGAATGCTTGAACATTGGGGACGTTTTCGTCTATATCTGGGTACAAGAGAACTGTTCTGTAGACTGATTCTGTTAGTTGACGAAGCAATATTACCGGGTGAAAATGTCCAAGTGCAGCTGCGATTAGAACAACCTATATTGACTTTCAGAGGAGATCGGGTTATTCTGCGAGACTTCTCCGCACAACACACTGTCGGAGGTGGAGAAGTAATTAATCCTTTTGCACCAAAACACAAACGGTTTACACAGGAAACTATCGCAACATTAACACGATGGCAAGAAGCTGATGATACGCAAGTTGTAAACACCCTTCTGCAGAACAGTAGCACACTTTGTGTCGCAGAGTCCTTTCTGTATTACTATCTACCTTATTCGAAAGCAGAAGTAAAGACCATTCTTAACACATTAGAATCGGATGGAAAAATAGTGAGATGGGACACATCTAAAAGATTACCCTTAATCTCCGATGCATCACGTACAAAAGAAACCACGGATAGGATACTTTCCTCTCTGTCTGAATTTCATGCCGACCAACCCCTTCTTAACGGACAGAATGCATCCCAACTCTGTCGTGATCTGCAGATAGATGAATTGGCTTTTGAGAAAATCACCGAGAGCCTAATCAAATCTAAAGATATAGTAAAAGATGGGAATTTGCTCCGTTTGTCTTCACATGAGATACAGTTTTCTGAAGAGGAATCAAGTGCTAAGGAAATACTTGAAAAAATATACTATGATGCCGGTATAAATTCACCCAGTCTCAACGAATTAAGCACACTTCTCCCTGACCTAACACCACAACTCATAGAATCAACCTTTTATGCCTTAATGAACCTTGGACAGATTATTAAAACTTATGATAACTTATATATACATAAGGAAAAATCTGATGAACTAAAACGTAAACTCATTGAATTTCTACGAGAGAATGAAACTATCTCTGTAGGCGAGTTTCGGGAATTAGCCGGCACAACACGGAAATATGCAGTCCCATTCTTAGAATACTGTGACACCGAAAACGTTACTGTTCGTGATGGAAATGTCAGAAAATTGTCATCAAAGCAAGAAAAGTGATAACGGGATTAAACACGGTAAACATCATACAAATTGCAACGTTACATCTTACAAAACGCACAGAAACGGGAATATATCCATTCACGATAAATGGGGGAGGATAGGGTCCGGTGGCTCTACCGGTCTTCAAAACCGGATTGTCCATACAAGTGGATAGGTGGGTTCGACTCCCACCCTCTCCCGCCACATACTACCTCTTTTGTCTACCAGTTACTCGGAAATTCGTATGAGCAGATCATTACCAATCGTAACACAGCAGACCAATAATCACAGCCAATCGTATCGAAGACACCCATCTTGGATAAAGGCACGAATTCCAAGTGGAGGCAATTACGTAGAATTAAAGCATCTCATGCGTGAGTTGCAGCTGCATACAGTGTGTGAAGAAGCAAAATGTCCAAACATTGGTGAATGCTGGAGTAACAGAACCGCAACTTTTATGATCTTAGGAGATGTTTGCACCAGACGATGCATGTTCTGTGCAGTTACGAAGGGAAATCCGGGCGGATCAGTAGACACCGATGAAGCACGTAGACTCGGCGAGGCAGTCGCATATCTAAAGCTCAACCATGTTGTCATTACCTCTGTGAACAGAGATGACCTAAATGACGGTGGCGCAGGAATCTTTGCTGACTGCATAACTGAGGCAAGACAGCAACGACCAACATGCACCATAGAAGTCCTAATTCCTGACCTTGAAGGAAATTGGGACGCCTTAAAAGTCATTATCAATGCCGCACCTGAAGTATTAAATCACAATACCGAGACAGTCAAACGGCTTTACCGCCGAACAAGACCTTATGCTGATTACCAACAGTCCTTATCACTGCTAAGAACAGCCAAAGAAATGAAATCAGACATGTTAACTAAATCTGGACTCATGGTCGGTTTAGGTGAAACGGTCATTGAACTTTTGGAGACAATGCAGGATATTCGGGATACAGATTGTGATATACTCACAATCGGTCAATATCTATCACCCTCTTCTCGTCACCTTCCTATTCAAAGATACTATACCCCAGAAGAATTCGACGAACTTAAAGAGACAGGATATGAGATGGGTTTCCGGCATGTAGAGTCCGGTCCGTTAGTTCGCAGTTCCTACCATGCATCAAAACAGGTAAAAAACTGATCTGTACCCCAATCTGCAAGATAGTACTGTAACACATTCATCCTTGATTGTGCTTCTTACTACGATCCATTCATTGTTGCTTACTGTTTCTACCAACATTCATATTGATAGCATCTGTAGCACATTCTGTTAGATTGTGCATTTCTTTGTAGCACATTCATCCTTGATTGTGCTTCTTACAACAACTTGCTATCCCTTGCAGAAATTATTCACACAATTCTTCCGTAATATGTTATACTAAAGTAAGAGAATGTAACTATTACACATCAGCTCAAAGCAAATGAGGTATGTGCAGAAAAATACAATTGTTTTGTTCATATATTGTATTATGCCGTATTTAAGAATGAAAGATAAGAAAAATAAAGTGAGAGGACTTATTTTCTCTGGTGCCGTTTTTCTATTAATTTTCGGTATCCTTACATCTGTTAGTTTCTATCGGGATCATAAAAAGCGGAGTGCTCCTCCGATGGTCAATAATACTGCCACTGGACATCAGATAGTTGAAAAGACAATAAATAGTGCGACCATTCAGGACGCTGTTGGACAAACGGAATGGGCGATTTATTCTCTTGAGACAGCAGAGACGAATTATCCTGAAGCATGGAGCGAAGCTATGGAGGATCCTGATTTAGCAGCACTAGTTCAAGAAGTTCGCGACAAATGGAATGAAATAACAGGTAACGGAGGACAATAGCATGAGGTCAGAAGTGGGGTATATTCTTATTCTAATCGGTATTGTTATGTTCATATATTGTATTATGCCGTATTTAACACTCCCCGTCAAATCCCCATGCTTTAGCTTGTGGGATGTAGACGGTTGAAACATGAATGGAAAAAGCGATCTGATAATCTAACATAAATGTGGTAAGGGAAGTAGACATGCGCAAGTCTTTCAAGTATAAGTTGTATAATCAGAAAAATAATATTCAGATTGGTAATTTGATTGATGATATGCATCAAGTGCATGTTCATTTCATGAAACTTCAGCGTAGATATTATAGGTTATTCAAAAAGTATATTCCGAAAAAACGAATGAATAAGCATCTGACGAAACTGAAAAGGACGACTAAACCGCATTGGCAAAGTTTGCCCAGCCAAGCGTGTCAAAATGTCTTGGTGCGTATTGATTTTGGATACCAAAAGTTTTTTGATAATATTGAGGAAAGGAAGGCTGGTATTACGAAGAAAAAGATTGGTAGACCTCACATAAAGCCTTCCCACAAATACAACTCTATAACATTCACGCAGGCGGGTTGGGGTATAGATGGTAACAGATTACATATCAGGGGACTTGATAAACACTTTACTTTTTGGAAGCATCGCAACTGGTCTGGAAAGATAAAGACAGTAACGATTAAACGTGACACTATAGGCGACTACTATTTAGCTCTTTCTTGTGAGGATACAGAACCTTCAGACCATCTACCCAAGACAGGTAATAGAGCAGGGATAGATTTTGGACTGAAGGTATTTCTTACACTATCAGATGGTACAAAGATAGTATCGCCAGAGTTCTATAAGAAAAGTCTCAATGCTATTCGTTCAGCAAGTAAGACGTTGTCCCGAAAGCAATACCTATCGGGTGGTTGGTTTCGTGCTAAACAACATCTAAACAGAGTTCATAAGAAAGTGGCGAATAGGCGTAGAGACTGGTTTTGGAAAACAGCATTGAAACTTTGTAAAAGATACGATTACATTGCGATAGAAACTCTCAATCTTCAGGGTATGAAGAAGTTGTGGGGCAGGAAAGTGTCTGACGTTGCTTTTGGTGAGTTTTCGCAGATACTTGAATGGCAATGTAAGAAGTTTGGAAAAACATTTGCAAAAGCAGATAGGTGGCAACCTACGACTAAAACGTGCTATAAGTGTGGATATAAGAACAAAGACCTCACACTTGCAGATAGGTTTTGGGCGTGTGAAAGTTGCCATACACATCACGATAGAGACATCAATGCTGCTAATATAGTTTTGCAGGCTGGGGTACCCGTGTCTTGATACACGA
>JAJEJA010000064.1 GCA_022828145.1 Candidatus Poribacteria bacterium
ACCTATACAAGTCGATAAGGATAATCTTGATGAAGTGGTCATAAAAGATGGTTTCCACTCTCATGAGAAAGTCTATCAAACTAAAAAACCTTAGTAGATATATCCCAAAACAGCAAGAAGATAGGACATTGGACAATAGAGTCTAATGTCCTATCTTCTTTTTAAGATGTAAAAAGCACCTTACTCGTATTCTTTCAGGAATCCTATAAATTCCCTACGATGTGTTTCTTCATCAGCAAGGAGTCTTATGCAAAGGTCTTGCGTTACATAGTCTTTTCCATCACATAGACGGATAATCTTGTTGTATTGCTCAATAGCGCAATCTTCTGCTTCAATAACGCCGTGGATAGCTGTTAAAACATCGGTAGTTTTTTCTGGTAGTTGTAGTGAAACCTGTTCAGGTTTAAACGCAAGTGAACCCGGTACCCGACCCCCGAGCTCCTTAATACGATTAGCAAGTGCCTGTGCATGTCCAATTTCTGTTTGTATATCAGCAGCCAATGATTTCTTGATCTCTTCTGCCCGGATCCCATCTAAATCAACTGAAATTGCCAAATAATTTAGAGTTGCTTCCACCTCTATCCAATACACACAAATCAGTTCTTCAATAAGTGTATCTCTTGTTGCTTGATCCATGATTTACTCCTGTTCTTGTAAGTTGTGTCTCAAAGACTCTATTTGATTCTGTGTAGAATCATAAAATACTAAAAAACTTATGAATTCAAAGACAATCCAGGTTTGGTATCACCCAAGGATAGCCATCTGGATGGGTTATAATATGAAACGATGTATTGTATGTTTCGGTTAACACATTTTTTGTTAAAACAGATTCTGGACTACCGCAAGCAATCATCTAATGGCAAAAACTTTACACATCCTGAAAGGGGTGTGTAAGTATTTTGGCACCTTTTTTCAGAAGATACGGCACTCGGAGAGTGCCTACTACTTTTAAGAATATATTCAGAAGATACGGCACTCGGAGAGTGCCTACTACTTTTAAGAATATATTTGACTTAATGAAAAATCTATGATATACTGTCTAATAGATAATTTTGCTTGTTAATAGATATTCCTACTTGCCGGTGTAGCTCAGTGGTAGAGCGCACGACTCATAATCGTGTGGTCCGGAGTTCAACTCTCCGCACCGGCACTTTTCTTTAAAGGCATTTCCATGCAATCCCGTTTTGTCCAAGACATGCACCGTTTCATATCTAAACAGAACATGATAAAAGAGGGTGAAACGGTTCTCGTTGCTGTTTCTGGCGGTGCTGACTCCCTTGCTTTGCTATATGGTTTGTACGAAATGCGGGAACTTATGAAATGCCACCTTCACGTTGTTCATCTCAATCACAGTCTCAGAGACAATTCTTCCGAAGATGCTGACTTTGTTCACAAACACGCAACATGTCTGGTGCTACCTTTTACAAGCCATACTGTTGACGTCTCCCGTTTAGCAGAAGAATGGAAACTCTCTATTGAAACTGCAGGAAGAAAAGCACGATACGAATTCTTTGATACAGTCTCTGCTGATGTAGGTGCAACAAAAGTTGCTTTGGGACATCAACAAGACGATATTACAGAAACAGTGCTAATGAATCTCATACGTGGTGGTGGTAGCGATGGTTTAAAAGGAATTGCTCCTATCAGAGATGATAAGTATATTCGCCCTCTCACAATTTTCACGCGTCAAGAGATTGAAGCATATCTCAAGTCAATAAACCTTATCCCCCGAGAGGACCCAACGAATGCAGATATGCATCACCTCCGCAACCGCGTTCGTCATGAACTGCTACCACTCCTTGAACGGGAGTATAACCCTAATATCAGAGTAGGATTAAGCCGAACAGCAGCTATTATCGGTTCAGAATCAGATTATCTTGATGAACTAACCCGAAAAGCATTTAATCATTGCCTGCTTAACGAAGTCAACCCCCCATCTATAGCGTTAAGTAGAGATACATTCCTACATTATCATATCGCTATACAGAGACGTATAATTAGACTATCGGTGTCAGAATTAAAAGGTACTATGCCAGATTTCACTTTCCAACACAGCAATTCAATACTTGACATTATCCTCGGGGACAAACCTAATGCAAAAATCACTTTGCCAAATAGAATTCAGTTTAGACGTGCGTATCAGAACCTTTTTTTTGAGAGGGAAGCGATCAAAACTGAAAAATATCAATATCCACTTAATGTTCCCGGTAGAACCACTGTTGCACAGTTAAATACCGAGATTATCACAAAAATATATGAGATGCCAGATAATGAACCCCCTACTATACCCAACGGTATTTGTGAAGCATTGTTAGATTTCAGCAAGATCAAACTACCGCTACAAATACGAAATAGACGAAAAGGTGACCGAATTCAACCTCACGGTATGCAAGGGACGAAAAAGATTAAGGACTATTTTATGGGCCTAAAAGTCCCACAATGCGAAAGGGATCGTATACCAATTATCGTAAGTAGTGATGCAGTACTCTGGATTATCGGTTTTACTACCAGTGATAAGCATAAACTCCAATCTGAAACACGAAAATGTCTTCATTTGCAATATGGAAAAATTGATAACATCTCCTAATAAAGCCTTAATAACGGAAACACAACTTCGAACCCGTATACGCGAACTCGGCAAACAGATATCTAAAGACTATGCTGACCAAGAACTTGTGTTAGTCTGTGTACTCAGAGGCGCGACGCTGTTCTTTGCTGATCTGGCACGAGAAATATCTCTACCACTGCGATTTGAATTCTTGCAAACTTCAAGCTATAACGATAGCACCCGACCCTCTAAAAAGATAGAATTCATACGCACCGGCAGTAATTACATTGAACACAGAGATGTTCTTATCATAGAAGACATTATTGACACAGGACGTACCTTGAGTTTTCTATTAGAACATCTTAATACCCTAAATCCTAAATCCATAAAAATTTGCACACTTCTGAACAAACCTTCCCGTCGTGAAGTTCCTGTTAGTATTGACTACACAGGATTTGAAGTGCCAAATGTGTTTTTAGTCGGTTACGGACTTGACTATGCACAGATGTATCGTAATCTACCCTATATCACAGTGATTGACCCCTCCTGTGATGCCACTTAAAGTCAATTGCAATCCGAAGATTAAGAAACAATAACTTTCGCAATAAGTAGTTGGATACTTTTCCGTTGGTTTTTTGGTTATTTGTTTTTTGTTTTATTTATAAATGTGAAGTACCATCGTTTTTTCAGACCATTTGCTTATCTATATCTACTTGATACATGCCACACTGGGTGGCTAACTCATACAACTCCTTACCAAAACGGGCAGCATCCTTACGACTTGCCACATAACGAATACTCTTTGTTCTTGCCCGCGATTGTACAGGACGTTGGTATGACATCCATCCTCTCAACTTTTGTTTACCATCCCACGCCACACGATAATGCCCATTCGCACAACCATCTAATGACATACTAAACATCGGTATCCTCTCCTATTGTCTTAAAAGACTATAATGATATTTGGAAAGGATACCATTTCTCTACTAACATCGCGAGTACTACCGAATTAAGACTTGTGAAAATCTTTACACACCCGACTTATAAAATTAACTTGACTTTTCTCTGAAAATGTTGTATTATTATAGTTATGTTCAGAAATTATTATATTTAATTTGATTAAAATACAAAATTGACTTATTATAACATTAATGCTTTCGCCAATTATCTGGGTTTGCGTTCAATGGATATGTCCTGAATACAACCCATTGATCCGTGATATTCAAGGATTTAATGAATAAAAGATTTAATGAACAAAAATAGTATGGTGAATTTTGAAAACTATTACACACTTCGCCCCTTGGTAGGTGCGATATCCTTATCGCACCGTTGTTAACTGTGTAAATAATTCCATATTCTACCATAAATACATAAATTTAGACTTGGGCAAAAACTTTACACACCCTCATATATTGTACAAGTATGTTAAATAAGACACTATAAAATAATAAAATTGTCTTGTTCATCAATGGGAAAGTGAAAGGATGCAAAGTGAAAGTACTGATTTTAACTTCGTTAAACCGGTTTTACTGATTGATTCTGTTGACAGCATGCGTTGCGATTCTCCGCACCGTTACAATGTTTATTCACAGAGTTTCAATTTGATTGGCATCGCTGGGGGGGGCGGGGGCGCCCCCCGCCCGGGGGGG
>JAJEJA010000062.1 GCA_022828145.1 Candidatus Poribacteria bacterium
AACACCTTTCATCAACGGTGGTTTATTTGATTGTTTAGATACGTTTGAAGGACCAAAAGACGGCGGGTCACGTATAGACTGCTTTTCTGATGTTGATTACGAAAAACTGAGTATCCCCAATCGTCTCTTTTTTGACGCACAGCGAGGATTGATTCCCCTGCTTGAACACTACAAATTCACCGTTGAGGAGAACACACCGTTAGATCAAGAGGTAGCACTTGACCCTGAACTACTTGGCAGAGTGTTTGAAAACCTACTCGCCGCTATCAATCCAGAGACGGGAGAAACAGCGCGCAAGATGACCGGTTCTTACTACACCCCGCGCGCTATCGTGGACTATATGGTGGAGGAGGCACTCATCGCGACGTTCTCTCAAAAATGCCAACCGACTGATCCCAATGAAATACCTTGGGATGAACGACTGCATTATCTTTTTGACTATGCAAAGGTGTGTGATGATGCAAGCGAATGGTTTGACGACAAAGAAATTGACGCGATTGTCAAAACAATCTCTGAACTCAAGATTTTGGACCCCGCAGTCGGTTCGGGTGCATTTCCGATGGGAGTGCTACACAAACTCACGCTTGCCCTCAGACGACTTGACCCAGATAATATCCGATGGGAAGCATTACAACGGAGCATTGCTGTCAAACGTTCAGAGGCAGCGTACGACACACAAGATCAACAGGAACGCAACGATGAACTCACAGAAATCAGTGATACCTTTGAACGTTACCGAGATTCTGACTTCGGACGGAAGTTGTACTTGATTCAAAACAGCATCTTCGGTGTAGACATCCAACCGATTGCGTGCCAGATTGCCAAACTCCGCTTTTTCATATCGCTTGCAATTGAGCAGGAACCGGACACAGACGCGGATAACTTCGGTATTAAACCTTTGCCGAATTTGGAAACGCGGTTTGTTGCTGCGAATACATTGATAGGCATAGATTTATCCGAAACAAAAGGACTGTTCCAAGATGACACTGTCCAGCAATTGCTAAAAGAAATTGACGCGATTCGCGAAAGGTTTTTTCTTGCAAATAACCGTGGAACAAAACGTGACCTTGAAGAGCAAGAAGAAGATTGTCGCAAAAAATTGGAGAAAGAATTGGAGCGACAGCGAACAGAATGGATAGAGAACCGACAAGCAGAAATCGAAGCCAAAATTGCACCACTTCCCAACCCAGAACAACGGGAACAGTTACGCGAAAAAGAACAGAAAACGTATGAAGCAGAGAAAAAAGTGTTTGATGCTGACTTTGAAAATGCTTGCAAAATCTCACAATGGAAACCTTATGACCAGAACGCAAAAGCGGATTGGTTTGATCCTGAATGGATGTACGGGATTATAGATGGGTTTGATGTGGTGCTTGGCAATCCACCTTATATCCAACTACAAAAAGACGGAGGCAGATTGGCAGATTTGTATCAACCATGCAAGTTTGACACTTTCACGAGGACAGGTGACATTTACTGCCTGTTCTATGAAAAAGCACAAAAGTTGTTAAATGGAACGGGACATCTCTGTTTCATAACGTCTAACAAATGGATGCGCGCAGGGTATGGCAAAAAGTTGAGAGATTATTTCATATTACACACACAACCCGTTCAGTTGTTGGATATGGGACCAGATGTGTTTGATGCCACTGTGGACACGAACATCCTACTATTCCAAAACGCTGTCTCTGATGCTCCTGTTACTTTCAGAGGTGTATCCATCGGAGCTGACTTTGACAGACAGACAGATAATATCTCACAGTATCTGACTGATAATGGCATCCGTATGGAGATGCCAGCAGAGAACGAACCGTGGGCGATTCTCTCATCTGCTGAGCTTAAGGTGCGACACAAAATAGAGGATATCGGAAAACCCCTCAAGGACTGGGATGTAAATATCTATAGAGGAATTACCATAGGCTGTAATGAAGCGTTTATCATAGATGAAATTAAGCGCGAACAACTAATAGAACAAGACCCAAAGTCTGTCGAAATCATCAAACCCTTACTGCGTGGAAAAGACATCAAACGTTATTATGCCCGACAATCAGGATTTTACATACTTGCCACAGACTACGATCTGGATATACCAAATCAGTATCCTGTTATCTATAATCATCTTAGAACTATAGGAGAACAAATTGAATCTGGAGAAATAAAAGCGAAAGGTAAAGGACTGTTTAATAGAGACGATCAAGGCGAAAATTGGTGGAATCTCAGGGCTTGTGCTTTCTACTCAGAATTTGATAAGAAAAAAATTGTCTGGCAGGAAATAGCAAAGAGAGGATCATTTCTTATTGATACAGACAAATTCTACTCACTTAATACAACACGCATTTTAACAGGTAAAAATCTCACATATTTACTCGGTGTATTAAATTCAAAGTTCTTTCTTTATGCATTTAAGAATTTCTATGCAGGTGGTCATTTGGGAGCAAAAGGTGTTAGATTTTTGAGTGAATTTGTCAAAGACGTTCCTATTCCGCCTATTACAAAAGAAAACCAGCACATTGCCACACAGATAGAAACGCATGTCGGCCAGATACTTGATGCTAAACAAGCAGACCCCGATGCGGACATATCCGACCTTGAAAATGAGATTGATACGCTGGTGTATGAATTGTATAATTTAACGGAAGAAGAAATTGCGATTGTGGAGGGGGGTATCTGAATCGCGGAAGGCGCGGAGGACGCAGAGGACGCGGAAATAAGAGGTTTTTTGGTCGCGGTGGCATATTTGGTGAAAGTGATTTTAGGATGTGCAATAGCCCCTTCTGTGTTTTCCGTGTTCTCCGTGCCTTCCGCGATTCAAACAACAAAGAATTCTGAACGGACAGGACAACCCTCACACTAAAACACAGACCAATGGGAAGGCTTACACTTGAAATGAGGTTGATAAGATGGTGTCCGAATTGTCCGATTAACGGAAGATGAGATTGCGATTGTAGCGAAACAGAAGGTTAATCACTAATTTTTTTAAAGCCTTGACGTTTTATGTTAAGTATGATATAATTTCTAAAATTGGATGTTTAGAAAAACCTTAGTAGAACTGTTTAATTATTGAAGGTAGAATGTTAATATTATGGAGGATTAATATTATGGCAACTAAAAAACCCTATTCTCGACACACCAATTCTGCTGATCGCAGGAAATATGAAGGTACACCGGTACCGAGTATACAACCTATAGTCAAGCCTAATCATAAAAAGGATGCCCCTGTTCCTCAACCTCCTATGCGAACACAACATTCAGTAAATCCTAAACCACCTACTGTCAATCAGACTAGCACTGCCAGTCCTACCCCTAAACATGAAGGGACAGAGTCTGCTAAAAAACGTCCAGTATGAATCACAGAGGACACAGTTTTCACGGATTTTTGAGTTCGCATCCTCTGTGATAATCTGAGATTCAGAAAATTGTCTGGTTCATGTCAAAAAATTGTTCCTATAGATACAAATCAAATGTCAAACCGATCCAATACACCAAATGATAAGTCACGGACAGTTCAAGACATCATTAGTGAGATAGAGCAGAAATCACAAGGTGGCGGTTATATCTATCGCGGCGAACGTAAATGCAACCCAAGAGTTTCCTCAAAACTCTATCGTGATTTTGAGATTGAGGTGGAACATTTTAACATAGAACTTGTACAAAAAGAGATGCTTGCTGCTGCTAAAAGACATACAGGTGACCTCCCTCATGACTATCGTGTGGATGTCACGTTATCACCGGAAGAGGAATCGATAGATTTTGAAATTCTCACCGAAATTCAACACTACGGTGGCAAAACGAATCTGATTGATTTCACAACAGACTTCTTTATTGCCCTTTTCTTTGCTTGCGATGGTCGTTATGACGAAGACGGTCGAGTTATCCTTCAAAAGACAGATGAGATAAACGATATGATCGCGCACCCTCAGAATCCACGGCACCGTGTTATTGCCCAAAAAAGCGTATTCATAAGACCGCCACGGGGCTTTATTGAACCGCACGAAGATGATATAGTCACTATTCCGGCAAGTCTCAAAAAACAGATCCTCGAACACTTGCGGGATTATCACGGCATATCTACAGAAGTTATCTATAACGACCTATACGGATTTATTAGAAACCAAGACTTTCACGGTGATGCGTATACGCACTTTTATAGAGGGTTTGCTTGTGGCAATAGAGGAGATCAAGAGACAACTGTTGAAGCAAAACAGACAGAATATGAAAACGCTATTACGCATTTTACCGAGGCTATAAGGTTGAAACCCGATCTTACCAGTGCTTATTTTAATAGAGGCGTTACTTTAGCCTTCAGAGGTGAGTTTGACGACGCCATCAAAGACTTTGATATGGTGATACAACTACAACCCGAACATGTTGGAGCCTATTACAATCGCGGGAATACCTACGTCGATAAAGACGAGTTTGACAACGCTATAAAAGACTTTAATAAGGCAATCGAACTTGATACCTATTATCTCAATGCCTATTATAATCGGGGTTTTGCTTCCTTGAACAAAGGCGATTTTGACGACGCCATCAAAGACTTTGATATGGTGATACAACTACAACCCGATAGTGCCGAAGCCTATTATAACCGCGGCGAAGCGTGGTTACACCTACAAGAATGGGAAAAAGCGAAATCAGATCTCATCACTGCTAAAGATATGGGGATGGATATAATCGCTTCATTTAACAACGAATATGCCAGCGTTGAAGACTTTGAACAGGAAACCGGCTTTCAGTTACCAGAAGACATCGCCGAGCTTCTAACACCCCCACAACCATAGCAGCCAAACAGAAAACACTCACCTGGGCGGATTACCTGATGTTATAGATTTCCAATCTGCGTTTTCCGTGTTCTCCGTTCCTGCCGCGATTCAAACAACAAAGAATTCTGAACGGACAGGACAACCCTCACACTAAAACACAGACCAATGCAAAGGCTTACACCTGAAAATGGGGTTGATAAATTGGTGTCCGAATTGTCCGATTTATCGGAAGATGAGATTGCTATTGTGGAGGGAAGTGTCAGAATCGCGTAAGGCGCGGAGTTTGAAGAGGAAATAGGGATTTTGGTTGATATGCGGGGTTGGTTGTGTTATCATTACCATCAAGGAATACGAATTGTGCAGGAGGAAAAGTTATGCAAGGACTAAATCAAGGACTTGTTAATGCCTCTTACGACCCCAATTTTATTTATGCTAAAAACACATTATCTCACAAACAGGATAGTGTTGAGGCATACAATAACCAAGGTGTTAATCATGCCAAAAATGGACATTATGATCTTGCTATCACTGCCTTCAACAAAGCGATAAAACTGATACCTGATTATGCTACAGCCTATAGTAATAGGGGTTTAACTTATCTGCTCAACGACGAAGTTGATAAGGCAATAAGAGATTATACCAAAGTAATAGAACTTAACCAAGATAATGCAGAAGTCTATAACATGCGTGGAGTTATTTATTTCAGCAAAGATGAGGTTGATCGTGCCATTGAAGACTATAATAGGGCAATTGAATTTAAACCCTATAATGCAATTACCTATTACAATCGCGGTTTGGCTTATGCGAAAAAAAGTCAAGTAGAACTTGCTATAGCTGACTATTCCAAAGCGATAGCACTCAATCCCGATTATGCTGAGGCATATTATTATCGTGGCGGAGCCTTGTTACGACTTGAAAAGCGCGCTATGGCTAAATTAGACCTCGCGATTGCCAGAAGCATGAAATATGACTCTCTCATTGCCTTAGATAAAATACTGAAAGATTACGATCGCGCATGGAAGACCCTCGGCAACTTATGAGATATTTGACAATTGAGGATATTCTAATCATTGCCGAGGCCCAGGTGGGGAACTATCAGTTCTTACATAAAGAACAGTTAGACTATTTAGTTGATGTAGTAAGTGCAAAATCTGGTGATGTAGAGCTCCATCCGACTCTATTCCAAAAAGCTGCTATATATGCCCATCATATTTAGAAGGCATATTTTTCTGGATGGGAATAAACGTATCGGTCTAACGTGTGCACTCAAATTCTTGAATTTAAACGGTTGTAATTTGCGTCCAGACATCAATGATTCAATTATCAAGTTAGGTTATGCAATTACGGATGGATCAATAAACGATATTGCGGTCATCGCCGATCATATACAGTCATGGGTTTGTGAAAAATAGTTGAGATAATTTACAATGATACGGTATGGAATTGAACTGAAAGATGGACAATCCATTATCATCTATAGCGAAGAATTAGAGGTCGAGGGTATCGTTCGCTACTCAGAAGAAGAAAGATTGTGGACAGCCGTTATTGATTGGGATGCTATTCAAGAAAAAGTACCTATAGTCCCTCAACCCGAAATTCAGGACATCAGCCACATGGTGGAGAAAAAAATGGGCAAGATGTATACGTAGGATAAGCATTTTTGTATAACCGATAGGCAATCAGTAAACGATTTAGAATAAGACATCCCTTGTGAATAGTACCTTGAATCACAGACTCAACAATCTGCGTCATCCGTGATAATCCGAGATTCCGACAGTGTGATTCTGACAGTCAAGGGGCAATATCTCTACGTGTCTGTTTATGTACATAACACTCCGCTGGAGTGCTGCCTGTTGACAATTCATTTTCTATAGACATATTGCTCCGCTGGAGCAAGAGTTCAGCGATCCTTTTTCTATAGTGACAAACTTTAGGGACAAAAAGTTTACACACCCCTTTGCGAGGGTGTGTAAATGTTTTGTCACTCTCTTTGTCTGAATCGCGGATTGCGCGGAGGGCACGCCAGTTACATAGATGGGCGCGGAAGGGTTTCTGGATCATTATATGACTTTGATCAGCTACAAAGAGGCACAATCTAACAGAATGTGCTACACTTCAAACACTGGGGCACAATCTAACAGAATGTGCTACACTTCAAACACTGGGGCACAATCTAACAGAATGTGATACATGCATGGTTTTAGGAATCGCTAAATTGATAATTATAAGGCGATTTTAGCAAAACCTTCTTTTTCTGTGTTCTCTCTGTGTTCTCCGTGCCTTCCACGATTCTGACGCGTAATCTGTCTGAATCGCGGAAAGCGCGGAGGAGGTGGATATGCTCCTCAATCTTCTGTGCAAAAAGTTTACACACCCGTTGAAACAAAGTCATGGAAAAATTCATGCATTTCAGGTAGAATAGGCAGTTAAAATCTCAGAAAGGAATCGAAATGAAGAAGTTTGCATTTTTTACTGTTTTATTTTTTATCACAACATCAGTTTTCGCACAGAACATTACATTTACGGAGATACAGTGGCATCCAGATATGCTACTTTCTAAAGAACCTGTCGTGACGGGTTTTGAGGGTTCTTATGCCATTGTAGAATTTGAGACGCTGATGGATGCACCGCCATCAGTTGCATATTACGGTGTACCGCATACTGAAGGTAATCTAACGACACCTCGGTACCGAAAAAGCGCAAAAGGAACACATATTGACGACAAAA
This sequence comes from Candidatus Poribacteria bacterium, assembly GCA_022828145.1. Taxonomy (GTDB): domain Bacteria; phylum Poribacteria; class WGA-4E; order WGA-4E; family WGA-3G; genus MSPOR6. The sequence goes on from JAJEJA010000062.1 coordinate 7,491, forward strand.
AGACTCATCACCGAGTTAAAATGGATATCTCCAAACTTGAAGACGTGCATTACGACACGGGCCTGATCGCAAACAACGGTGGCGTCATCGTCTATAGAATCGAAGTCTTTGATACACGCGTACAAACCACACGCGCTTATGATAGACAATTGAGATATAAACGGGATGGAGAACCCAAAACAGGAACATACACATCGCTTGTCGCTTTAACAGAGGGACCTTTCCTTGACCTTGTTACACATGATTCAGCAGTCATTTCTTGGGAGACAGATAAACCCACAGAGGGTATAGTGTTAACGGATAATAGAGAATTTCTATCCTTAGAACCCTCCATACGACACGAAGTGCAGTTAACAAGGCTGAAACCTAATACTGTTTATTCTTATAGGGTCAATTATGGACCCATGACACCAGCATATACATTCAAAACCGCTCCGATGTCTGGCACCAGAGCATCCTTCAAGTTTGGGTTTATGTCAGATTCACGGGCAGGTGTTGGGGGAGGTGAACGCGCACAGAATGGAGTCAATGCAAAAGACCTCGGTAGATTCGCAATAGAACTCTATAACAGAAAAGCAGATTTCGTGTGTTTCGGCGGAGACCTCATAAACGGATATACTTCTGATGTGAATGACTATGAATCTCAACTTGAGACATGGAAACGAACAATTCAACCCGTCGGCGCGAATATACCCTTCTATGAATCTATCGGAAACCATGAACAGGTCGGTAAATACTACAAGGTGGTTGCACCGCATCTCAAAGAGGGTGAATACTATATCCAATTTGCAGGAACAATCGGACATCAGAGTGCTGAAGCAATCTTCGCTGAGGAATTTGTTAATCCTACGGATAGCCGCTACGCCATCGGGATTCCTGATCCAGAAGCTAAGGGTAATGAAAAAATGGGGGGTGAACATACAGGACCGTCCTATCTTGAGAATGTCTACTCATTCAACTACGGCAGAGTACATTTTATCTCATTAAACTCCAATTACTGGTCTACGGGTTTTAGAAATCTAAGCGCGTTCGGGCAAAAATCTCAGGACAAAGCAGTCATAAACATCGCTTTAGAACATCTCGGTGGAAATAGAGAAGGCTACGTCATGAAAAACCAGATGGAGTGGCTTGATAAAGAACTCGCCGCAGCAGAAAAGGATATAAATGTTGATTGGATTTTCATCATACTTCATGAACCCCCATTTCCCAACGGTGGACATGTGAAGGACGCTATGTTTTGGGGAACACCTGGAAGCGGTGAACTCGGCGGATACAACGATAAGACCGTACCCATGGGAGATGTCATTGATATGCGTAACAGGTTCTGGAAAATAGTCTCAAGCAGGTCAAAAGTATTAGGTGTCCTTTGTGGAGATGAACATAATTATAGCCGGACACTCGTCGATTCATCAATACATCCAGACTTTAAGCATCCCGTATGGCAGATTGTCAGTGGTGGATGTGGCGCGCCATATTATGTTCAAGACAAATCCGTTCCCTGGGTTAACAATGTCAAAGCGTTCACAATTGATAAACATTTCTGCTTATTCTCTGTTGATGGTAAGAGAGTCGGATTAGAGGTATACAATGATAGCAATCAGTTGTTGGATAGCATAGATAATCTCACCACAATTAGGTGAAGACTTAAGAATGGACAAGCAAAGTTAAACTTGTAGGTCTGGTAGAGCGCAGCGAAACCCGACCTACTTATTTAGTCTGAACTATCCAATAGTATTTCATAATGACAGATTCAATATCCAGTATTGTCATATTTTCGTAACATTTGTTCGCTATAATATCAGTTAGAATTGAATATTAGAGGTAGTTTTAATGCAGTATGCAAGTTGGATAAGATATGGGATTATTCTCATACTTGCCTTAGCGATTTACGGGTTTGGCTTTCATGGCAGTTCAAGTGATGAAAATGACACAAACGGAACAGATTCCTCCGCAACAAAGACCATCATAAAAAACAAAGGCTCTGATACGATGGTGAATCTTGCCCAAGCCTGGGCAGAGGTATACTCAAATGACACAGTATCTGTTGAGGTGTCAGGTGGAGGGTCAGGAACTGGTGTCGCAGCGTTGATCAATGGCACTGTAGATATTGCTAACTGTAGTCGTCAAGTAAAAGACAAAGAGAAACAACAAGCCAAAGCTAACACCGGTAAAGAACCGATAGAATTCATCGTAGGATATGATGCACTTGCAGTCTATGTTCACAAGGACAATCCCATAGATAGAATTACCATCCCACAACTGGCAGAGATTTATGGTGAAGATGGCACGATAACAAAATGGAACAACCTTGATGTTGCAAATTCCGGTTGTAGTAGTGATAAAATCATAAGGATTAGTCGACAATCAAACTCTGGTACATATTTCTATTTTAGAGAGGCACTCCTCGGTAAAGAACGAGATTTCGAGTTAGGTTCATTAGATTTACACGGGTCAAAAGATGTCGTTGAGGTCGTTGGACGTACACATTGTGCTATCGGCTATAGTGGCATGGGGTACGCAACAGACCATGTTAAGATGTTAAAAGTCGCAACAACATCAGAAGAGACCTACTATTCACCGAATCTTGAAAATGTACTTGCCAAATCATACCCAATTGCACGTCCACTCTATATGTACTCTCTCGGAGAACCAACTGGAGAAGCGAAAGCATATCTGGACTGGATTTTATCTCCCGAAGGACAAAATATTGTTCAGGAACTCGGTTTTGTTCCCTTACAAAGCAACTAAAGGAAGATTATACATTTGATAAACTTTATACAACTCTGTTTCTCACTTAAAGGTCGCATCAACAGACCTGGATGGTGGATGTTGAATCTACCGATATTTGCTATTTTCGCTATCTGTCACATCGCGTACAATTTCCCTTCAAAATTATCACCGGTCTACATTCTACTATTAGTTCCCGCATGGGTACATATCGCAGTCAGCGTAAAACGTTGGCAAGACAAGGGTAAATCTGGCTTGTTTGTACTCATACATACATCTACGCTACTTGCATTGTTCGTAGTATTAGGTACTCAATCAACGTCTGGTTGGGTGACTCTGGTTTATCTCATTGCAATCATTAACGGACTCTGGGCATGTGTTGAGTTAGGTTTTCTGAAGGGTGACACGGGTGAGAATAAATATGGGACTGATTCAGAAACATCTTCCGAACCGGTAATTGATCTATATATCCGTCTCTGTGGTATCAGCTCAATTATGTTTGTATTTGGCATCTTCTTCTTTATTTTTAAGGAGTGTGCAGGTTTTCTATTTAGTGAGGAATTTAAACTATGGGAGTTCTTAACAAGTGAAGAGTGGTATCCAACGTCATTGGAAAACAAAAGATATGGCACATTCGCGCTGATACTTGGCACCTTTAGTGTGACCGCCTTAGCGATGTTGCTTGCTGTGCCTTTTGGTCTTGGTGCTGCGATATTCGTCTCAGAGTTCTGTAGTCCGAAGTTGAAAGAGACCTTCAAAATAGTCATTGAATTTCTGGCGGCAATTCCGTCAGTTGTATGGGGATTTATCGGACTGACACTCATGAATCAGTTGATCATCGCTGTCTTTGATGCACCTATCGGTCTAACGATGCTAAATGGTGGTATCATGTTAGCTCTGATGAGTGTACCGATTATCGTCTCTATTGCTGAAGATGCGTTGAAAGCTGTTCCAGATACCTATCGCGAAGCTGCAGAAGCACTCGGGGCAACTCGGTGGCAAGTTATCTATCGTGTACTGTTACCAGCTGCAAAAAACGGGTTATTGGCAGCCGTCTTACTCGGTGCGGCTCGTTCTATCGGGGAAACAATGGCGGTACTCATGGCTACGGGACATTCAGTTAACTTACCCTCAGGACCGCTTTCATGGATACGCACCCTCACTGCAACCATCGCTGCAGAATTGGGTGAAGTGGCAAGAGGTGGAGAACATTACCAAGTACTATTTCTCATAGGTATCTTACTTTTCTCCATTACTTTTGTTGTTAACCTAATCGCAGATTTAGTTATTAAAGGAATTCGACAAAGCTAACATCTTTAGGAATACTATGGAAAATACTACAGAGCTAATGTTCACTGAAACGGATATTGGAAGACGTAACAGGTATATAGAGAACGGCGTCAGAGTTTTCTTTTTTATTATGACATGCCTGATGATTGTTCCACTACTACTCATCATCGGTTATCTTTTTTATAAAGCGATACCTGTCCTTTCTTTCGATTTTCTGTTCAAGAATCCAGAGGATAATATGCGGAGTGGTGGCGTGTGGGCACCCTTCCTTGGAACGATTTATCTGGTAGTTGTATCACTCATGGTTGCAGCACCGATTGGTGTGTTCGCTTCAGTTTATCTCAATGAGTATGCTCGGGAGAATTGGTTCACAAGGATGGTGAACTTAGCTGTTGTAAATCTGGCAGGTGTTCCCAGTATCGTCCATGCGTTGTTCGGTGTAGGTGCTTTCGTGTTGTTTTCCGGTTTAGGAGAGTCAATTTTAGCGGCTTCACTTACATTGGCAATTATGACGTTACCCGTAATTATTGCAAGTACAACCGAAGCACTCAAGGCAGTTCCGATGGCTTTCCGTGAAGCATGCTGGAATATGGGAGCGACACGATGGCAAACGATCCGAAAAATCGTACTACCGAATTCAATCAGTGGCATTCTAACAGGCGTGATATTACAGGTTTCGCGCGCTGCAGGTGAAACAGCACCCATAATGTTCACTGGCGCGGTTTTCTTTAAACCTATTGCAGAAGGAGACTTTTTCGCATATAATATAACTGACCAGTGTATGGCACTCTCCTTACATCTCTATACGATTTCTACACAAGTACCAGATGTAGCAGAGGGTATTCCTTACGGCACAGCAATTGTTTTGGTAGCAAGTGTTTTACTTGTTAATGCAGCTGCAATTGCGCTTCGGGTATATCTTAGAACGCGTAAGAGGTGGTAGCTTAAAAACGGATTATATGAGGTGTCTTTACTGGGGAATTCCATCTCGCCATTAAGGTGTTTAATTAGGATGTTACCCATGTTGAATAATGATACTGGAGGCTATTCTGACTTAAGGAGCAAATTAGACGACATCATTGAGGGACCCGTCTTTACTGCTGTCATTCAATTTTTAATTCTTGCTTCGGCTGTCGCAATTGTCCTTGAAACTGAACCCTTTTTTGATGATTACAAATTCTATTTCGATATATTGGATTGGACGTTTCTTATACTGTTTACTGTAGAGTATGTGCTACGTATTTACACTGCTCCAGACAGAAAAGCCTTTATATTCAGTTTTTTTGGCATTGTTGACCTACTTTCAATTTTACCGGCACTTGTATTAATACCTGGATTGGGAAGTGTGCCTGGATTCAGGGTACTTCGGGTTCTCAGGTTCTTACGTGTGTTCAGGATATTCAAAGCGACCCGCTTTATTTTAGCTGTGGACAGGATGATAGAGGCATTAGGGGAAGTCAAACGAGAAATATTTGCACTTGTCATCTTGTCTTCAATGTTAGTCTATTTAGCAGCATGCGGGATTCACTATTTTGAAAAGGATGTACAGAAGGAAGATTTCGGATCCATTTTAGATTCAATGTGGTGGGCAATTGTCACTTTAACGACTATCGGCTATGGGGATGTGTTTCCTGTAACTGCTGGTGGAAAAGTTTTTACTGCTTTGGTCGCATTAGTCGGTGTAGGTCTCATTGCAATTCCATCAGGACTATTGGCATCCGTTCTAACACAGGCAAGGGTTGAAGAGGAAATTTTAGAAGAACAACAAGGAGAAGAAAGCAGTGAAAATGATGAGAACGAGAACACATAAGGGACTGAAGATACTGTTGTTTGTCGGTATAATTGCAGCATTTCTTCTCATATCTTCGTTAAGCCTCTACTTCTTTGAAAAAGATAACCAACCAAATGAATTTGGTTCCATCGGTTCTGCAATGCAATATGTGCTGATAACATTTACGACAATAGGATATGATGGTGCGACTCCATCAACATTTGGTGGAATTGTTACCACTTTCCTTACGGCATTAATTGGTACTTTGGTTGGTATTGCATTCTGGATTTGGATAGTTTTTAGCATTGTATTCAGGATATTTTTGAAAAATAAAAAATGGGGACTCTTACGAAAGTTGGAAATGTGAGGTTAATTTGAGAAACAAATTAGAAATAAGCAAGTTAAAAGTCACCTACGGAGATACACAGGCAATAAATGGCATTTCCTTTGATGTATTGGAAAACGAAATTCTCGGTATCATAGGTCCAGCACAGTCCGGTAAAACTACGCTGCTAAAGGTTATCAACCGAACTTTGGAATTCACGCAGGGCACAAGCGTTGAAGGTTCAGTAAAATTAGATGGTGTTGACATAAGCTCTATCAGTGATGTTCACGGTTTGAGAAGACGAATCGGTATGGTACTGCCATTACCCGTCGGGTTACCACTGTCTATCTATGATAACGTGGCATTTGCACCTCGCACTGCTGGACTACGAAAAAAAGCAGAGTTAGATGAAATCGTTGAACGCTGCTTGCAGCAAGCAGCACTATGGGATGAAGTAAAGGATAGGTTAGATTCGCTCGGAACAAAACTATCTGGGGGACAACAGCAGAGATTAACAATTGCAAGGGCACTGTCTCATCAACCTGAAGTCCTGTGTCTGGATGAATTCTCTATCGCTGTAGACCCTGTTACAACAATGCGAATTGAAGAAGTGCTAAAGACATTAAAGAATGAGATGACTATTCTACTTGTAACAAATCTTGTGCAACAAGCAAAAAGGTTAGCAAACCGAACTGCATTTATGCTGAATGGCGACCTGATAGAAATTGACAATACGGATGTTATCTTCTCGGAGAATCCAACAGAACAAGCAACTTATGATTATGTCAATGGGAACTTCGGATAGAAAGAATAGGAGTATGACACTTGGAAGCGAATAACTACAGCATTGAAACCGAAAATCTAAGTCTTTGGTATGGCGATTTTCAGGCACTCATAGATGTCAGTGTGAAAATACCTGATGGTAAAATAACATCACTTATCGGTCCTTCCGGGTGTGGAAAGACGACACTCCTACGTTGTTTCAATCGTGTAAATGAACGATACGGAAATGTCACAACGAAAGGTGAAATAAATATATTAGGTAAAAACATCTATGATCCGGATGTTTCGTTGTTAGAGTTAAGAAAAACTGTTGGGATGGTATTTCAACGTCCAAATCCGTTACCGATTTCTGTCTATGATAACATACTTTTCGGATTGCGGATACATTCTCCGTTTCGTAGTCTGTCCCGCGCGGCTTCTGATGAAATCGTTGAAGACGCTCTTACATCTGTCTTTCTCTGGGATGACCTAAAGGATAAACTGAAGACGAAAGCCACATCTCTCCAATTGGAGCAGCAACAGAAACTCTGTATCGCAAGACTTTTACCCCTCAAACCACAGATAATTCTAATGGACGAACCGTGTTCTGCTTTGGATGCCAAAGGAACACTCGCTGTTGAGGAATTAATGGATGTGCTATCAGGCTCCTATACCTTCTTAATCGTAACCCACAACATGGCACAGGCACGAAGAGTTAGTACTGAATGTATCTACATGTTCCTCGGTGAGCTTATTGAACATAGAGAAACACAAGCACTATTTGATGATCCAGAACATCCTAAAACAGCAGATTACGTCCAGATGCGATACGGATAGGTTAAACGTAATTCATGTTATGAATATGTCAAGTCTGTTTTTTCATTGCCTCACATTCACTGCTCTACTTCTTGCCCTATTCCTGATATTGGATAATAGACATGATAGCGCCTTAGAAGAAAATGATTTGACAACTCAAGAGATATCAACAGACTCTTTTTACGATCTTCAAGAAAAAATAAACAGTATGCTTCCCATTCTGATCGGATCAATTCTTATAGGAATTGTCTTTGCAGTACTACTGCAGGAATGGCTCGCAAGAGAAAGTTGGACATACCGGATTTTTGATTTTATTATGGTAATTCTTGCGGGTATTCCATCCGTTTTCTACGGTTTGATATGTATTTACTACTTCATCTTTAAGAGTGGACGTGTATCGTATCTAACCCATTCACTGACTGTAGTACTACTGACAATGCCAATCACCATTCAATCCACGCAATACGCAGTTAAATCGGTAGATGTATCAATTCGTGAAGCTGTATATGCATTGGGAGTGAAGAAGTCAAGAGCGATCACTCAGCATGTAATACCTCATGCGTTTTCTGGAATTATGTCAGGTGTATATACCGCAGTTTCGCGATCATTTTTCGTGGCTGGACTTATATTAGTTACCTTTGCGTGGATACAGACGGCACATTCACGTGATCCGTTCAATATACCTAAAAACGCTTATGTTTTCTTAATCGCTGCACTACTATGCAGTCTGGGCGCAAGTTTCTTAAATAGGAAGACAGTCCCTAATGTTCTGTCCAGTTTTGTTTTGTAGGTCGGGCAGAGTGCATTGACACCGGACCCATAAGACTCCTGTATCATAAAAACAAGAGGATTACGCTATGCAAAGTCAAGAAGCACAACCGATTCTCAGTATTGAAAGATTGAACGTATGGTACGGAAAAAAACAGATACTTAAAGACCTAACTATTGACATATATCCTAAACAAGTAACAGCCTTTATAGGTCCATCAAAATGTGGGAAAACTGCATTCGTAAGGTGTCTAAACCGATTGAATGACATGCAACATGATTTCAGGTATAAGGGGAACATACACTTTGACGGAAAAGATATCAATGATCCGAAAACAAAATCTACTGATATAGCTCAAAAAATAGGTATGATTTTTCCAAAACCGATACCGCTGCAAAGATCAATATATGAGGACGTAGCCTACAGTGCCCGAATTCGTGGTATAAAGCAACCCGAAAGACTTGGTCATATTGTAGAGAGAAGTTTATCAAGCGCACAACTGTGGGATGAAGCTGCAGAAAATCTTGATGCTTCACCCAGAATACTATCTATTAGTCAACAACAAAGATTATGTATAGCAAGAGCATTGGCAGCCAATCCAGAAATTATTATTTTTGACGAACCTTGTGAACAACTCGACGCAGCAGAAACACCGAAACTTGAAGCAATCATACAGAACTTAAAAAATGATTATACAATTATTTTTGTTACGAACAAAAGACGGCAAGCAGCGCGAGTATCGGATGTCGCCGGATTCCTATATAGTGGAGAATTGGTCGAATATGGACAAACTGAACAGATTTTTACAAATCCCAAAGACGAACGAACTGAAAACTATGTAACGGGTCGGTTAGGATAATCAAATTCACATCAGGATAATGTCATGCAAAACTATCTGGAATCTGAACTCAAAACACTTCAGCATCAACTCTTAAAAATGGGTGGAATTGCAGAAAACATGCTGCGGGATGCTATTCAATCAATACAAGAACAAGATGAAGATTTAGCACTGCGAGTCATTGCTATTGACGATACAGTCGATAGACTTGAAAACGAAATTGAAGCAAGGTGTATTCAACTCATTGCAACACACCAACCCGTTGCTTTTGAATTAAGATTCTTGACAATGACACTAAAAGTTAATAGAAACATTGAAAGAATAGCAGACAAATGTGTTTCTATCGCAAGAAGAAGCTTGGAACTCATGACATACCCACCCATACAAGGCACGATTGATCTACGCCCTCTTACACAGTTAATACAGCGGATGGTGAATGACGCGTTTGATGCACTCGTCCACCGAAATGCAAAACTTGCAAAAGAACTCAGAGAACGCGACAAGAAGGTAGATGAAATCTATGAAAAAATGATGCAAGACTTGTGTTCTATTCTAATAGACCAACCTCAACTCATTCAGTCAGGTTTCGGAAATCTACTATTGTATAGACATTTGGAGCGAATAGGAGATCTTGCAGTCAATATCGGAGAAGAAGTATATTATCTCGTCAAAGGTGAGGTAATACGACATGCAGATTTATAGATGCGAATATCAACACGTTATTCATTTTTTTCTTGATAAAAATGTACATCTCGTTGGGGGAATGGAATCTGTATTCCGTGTTCCTTAAACTTCTGCCAGATCATAAAGTGAAGATCGCTTGCGACATCAAAACGTTGAAATGAATCTGGTATCCATGCTAACAATTGAAAATCCAAAGACGACTCACCGAAGTCTGTAAACCTAACAAAGGGAGCAGTTACGTTTTCCATCTGAGGAGGCGGGTCCTTAATTACTTCAGGATGGGCATGTGCCACCTCAATTAATACCCTTTTCACAAGTTCAACATCCGAACCGTACGATACACCTACCCCTATAGTAACACGAAAGCGGTTATTATAGTGTGTAAGATTATGCACCGGTTCAGAAACCATTTGTAAATTCGGTACAATAATCTCCTTTTCGTCCAGTGACATTATCACGGTTGAACGAAGGTTTATACTTGTCACACGACCAAAAATATTGAAATCGATAATCTCTACCAAATCACCAATTTTGACGGGACGTTCAAATAGAAGGATGAGACCTGACATTATATTCGCTACGGTATTCTGCAATCCAAAACCGATACCGATACTTAGACCCCCAAATATAATCGCAATACTCGTTAGACTAATGCCGATAGTAGTCAGACTTATTAAAACACCGATCGTGATGAGGAAGAAGTGAAAAATGCGCAGTATAACGAATTGTGCGTGTCTATCAATTTGAAAAGCCTGTAATACTTGCCGCTGCAGAATCAACTGTGAGAATTTCGACAAAATAAACATGCCGAACACAATAGCAAACCCATAAAATAGGTTTGCTAAAGTAAATTTTCCTTTATCTACTTCTGCTCCAGCATCTGTCCCCTCTCCTCCTGTATCTGTTCCAACAACTTTTTCTTGTGGCTGAAATAGCTCAGAAAGGTCGTAGTGGAGAACCTTACCAAGTATACCAATGCTGATTCCGGCAACCTGTAACGATACACTGATACCAATTAAAAGCAGAATTAAGAAATAAACCGCCAAGGTTCTGTTCAGAATGTCCTCAGGCATCCTCAACCGAACAAACAATCTACGTAACCAACGTCTTGTAACGCCTGCTATAAACAACCATACTGCCAAAAATCCAAACAGTTCTAATATATCTAAGTAAGAAACTGATTTGTCTAACTCAATCGCAGTTTCTTTAAGAAGGTCTGTGAGTTGATCCCATATTTTCCCCATCTGGTACGCCCTAATTCTCTATTTTAACGTGAGTTTGATAAATGTAGCGCAAACTTTCCAGTTTGCGAAAATGTGCCACAAACTGAAAGTTTGTGCTACAATGCACGCCTCTCAGATACGAAATGGTGTGAGTGAACGCAACCGAAATGATTAATCAAACTCACGTTATTTTAAAGTAACTTGTTTATTCAATCGGTATCTGTTCAATAGAATGTACAAACAAAACATCGTTCACACCATTATAACGTTGTAATATCAGATCCAAATCCTCAGAATTCAGATCTTCTGCTGTTAGACCGACTATGACAAGGTCAGTCTGTGAAGATCGTTGTGTTACTTCTTGTTCCAAGGCTTCTGGACTGTCATAGTTGACAGAGGTTACATTCTGCATGGAGATAGGGAGTCTACCCTCCTTGATAACGGTTGAAAGTTGATCTGCATCCAATTCTGTATCCCAAGAATCTGAACAGGCAAAGAGCCTTATTTTCGCACGTTTCCATTCCGGATGCCCGACTAATATGTAAGCGAGCAGCAGCATCATCGGAACATTAGAGATGTTATCATCGGTAACCCACACATGAATTGAGGACCGATAACCGAATCGGTATTTTGTTGACCGCAGTATCAACACGTTAAAGAGTGATTCCGCTGCAAGTAAAGCGCCTTGCGTTACCTCTGGAATTTCTTCAGGATGGTCCTTATCAAATTCAAGCAGGATAGAGTTGTTCGGTAACCCAGCAAATCCTGGCATCTGTAACACTTGCGCCAATGCAAGCTGGAAATTTGGACATATCAACGAATCGACAAAAATACCTGCTTTACTTGCCTCGGTCTGCTGAATCAAAGCATCAACGTGTAAACGAGCAGAGATCTCTTCGGGAAACGAGTAATCTCCAGGGAAAAACTGAATGAAATGTCCAAATCCTTGTCGATGGCATATCCATCGTAGTAAATCGAAGTGTCCAAGCCGTCTCTCTCCGAATTGGGTTATACCTACAATTGAGGGTCTCCATCCACTCTCTGACAGGTTAACCCTGTCTTTTTGCAACGTAGTTTGTAACCAACGCGTCAATTGAATCATTGCTCCTTGGAAGATACCTGACATACCCCGATGTTCACGATGCCCACGACGCAACCCGATGTAAATCGCTATCATTAAGAATATAGATATGAACGCATATAGCAAACTGATCTGTATCATCATCATACCCGACATCACAATACCTAAAAGTGAGACATACCACCGTGAATGGAACGTAGGACGGTAAGATGGATTGCCAGTAAAATGTTCAAGAAAAGAGACGACACATAACGCACCATAAGTAACTAAGAAAAACATGGTCAGAATCTGTGCAATGAAGTTTAGTTCACCTATTGCCACAAACACTATGGCAATTGCGCCCGAAACAAATGTTGCAGGAATCGGCTCTTGTGTTTTGCCAACCCCTGTTTGCAGCAGACGGTTCAGTGCTGGAATTGGAAGCACACTATCTTTAGCAAGTGCTTGTAACGTTCTCGGGGCAATCATAATTGACCCTAACGCTGAAGACAACGATGCTGCGCCTAATCCGATATATATTGCTTTATCCCATATTGATATGCGTGCCATAATGAACTTGTCGCCAGCGAGTTGTTCAGGTGTTGCACTTTGTGCAAGTTTAAAGGCTACAAGAACATAAACCACCATGCCTGCTACAGTAGCAGCGATCGTGCCGAGGGGTAAACTCCGTTGCGGATTCCGCAAATCACCAGATAGTCCTAAACCAGCAATCATACCCGTAAATGCAGGGAAACAGATTGCAAATACCCTTTCAAACGAATCTCCATTCTCAATTCTTGCGTTAAAATCCAGACCCTTCGACGCCTGTTCAACAGGAACATCTCCATTAGCCAACCTCTCTGTTAGATCAGCAGCATCAATCCCGTTAACCATTTCCACAACAGGTAGCTCAGAACCCAAGAAGAAAGCTGCGAGCGACGCAGCCAGTATTCCACAGATAACCCAGAGCATCGACACACCCATATTAGCACCCTTTGTCAACATGAGGATGATGAGAATGATTGTACTCGGAATGCTCAAGAAACGAATATTAATCGGGTTCTCCAATTCATACTTGGTTCTTATGAACTCAAAGAGAGGTTCAAAAGCTGCCGCTAACGCAACCATATAAAATGCGATAGAGATCGCTTGTGAAAGGAATAAAGCAAAACCGATCGTTCCTCCAATACTGGTACCGAACGATCGACTCACGATGTAATACGCACCACCCCCAGCGACGCGTCTGTTGGTCGCAATCTCCGACACTGCTAAAACTGTGGGAATAGTCACGAGATGCCCCAGAGCAATAACACCGAGACTCTGCAAGAGACCAATATGACCGACAGCATAGCCAAATCTTAAGAAAAGAATTGCACCTAAAATCGTACTAACAGAAGCCAAAAAGACCGGAGCAGTACCGAAACCGTGACCGTGTTGATGGGATGCAAGATTGCTGCTAAATCTGTTACCATTCTGTTGTCCTAACTTTGAGAACATACTAATTTACCTCAAAAGTGTTTTTACCAATTCGAAACATTATAACTTAATTCGTAATATAGACAAGTACTTATAATGTAGATTTTCTGTTAAGGGTTTGCTATTGTAACTTAATGAACCACTCAACCGTAACCCTAAGCGCGAGGTTAACGTCACAGTAAATGCTGGTTCGGCAGAATACTTAAAATTCCTAAAACCTACTTCTGGTGAGTATTTCATAGAAACATTCAAATTCTCCCATCCGATTGACGTAAACCCTAACCAGCGAAATTGAGTCGGATCAAATTTCTTTATCGTAAGGTTCTTGTGGGGTTGGACATTTTCAAGAAAATACCCTATGCCACCAGAAATTCGTAAAGTTCCATTTTCATAAATCCCAGGACGGATATAACTACCGATCTGGAAGGTTAAGGCGGTTCCTTTTGAAATGTTTCGCTCAAAATCCGTAAACAGTTCGATACCAAACGTCTTAATACGAACACCTCCTTGTATACGCCCCTTGGCAATTTCAGTGATAACACCCTCCTTGCCTGTTCCGCGGGAGCCAAAAATACCTGTCCAACCGTTGATGTTCTTAAGTGGCATGACGCCTGTTAATGTAAACGTCTGCAGTGCATCATCACCAGAGAAACCGATATCAACTGTCTTAGCATCTTGTGGCAGATCTGCAAACTGACAAAAACACGACGATGTAAAAATGAAAGTAAAAAAAATCAAGACAATTGCAGCTATCGGCTGTTTTCTACAATTATATTGGGATCGAATGTTCCACATATATCATTACGGTATGATGGTAATCATCTGTCCTTTTCCAGTCTTAATTAGAGAACTTTGTTCTAATGACGAATACAAAACTACAATATTATAATCATTATGTGCTAAATAGTCAACTTTTATGTCAATATAGTGAATTATAGAGATATGTTGACACTTTTTTGTAGGAGCGATCTCCGAATCGCGACTTAACTGAAAAACAGTCGGGAATCGGAGTTCCCTCCTACATCTCAAAATGTCAAGTTAATTGTAAAATCCACTATA
>JAJEJA010000050.1 GCA_022828145.1 Candidatus Poribacteria bacterium
AACACCTTTCATCAACGGTGGTTTATTTGATTGTTTAGATACGTTTGAAGGACCAAAAGACGGCGGGTCACGTATAGACTGCTTTTCTGATGTTGATTACGAAAAACTGAGTATCCCCAATCGTCTCTTTTTTGACGCACAACGAGGATTGATTCCCCTGCTTGAACACTACAAATTCACTGTTGAGGAGAACACACCGTTAGATCAAGAGGTAGCACTTGACCCCGAATTGCTTGGTAGAGTGTTTGAAAACCTACTCGCTGCTATCAACCCAGAAACGGGCGAAACAGCGCGCAAGATGACCGGTTCCTACTACACCCCACGCGCTATCGTGGACTATATGGTGGAGGAGGCACTCATCGCGACGCTCTCTCAAAAATGCCAACCGACTGATCCCAACACGGAACTTTGGGATGAACGACTGCATTATCTTTTTGACTATGCAAAGGTGTGTGATGATGCAAGCGAATGGTTTGACGATCAAGAAATTGACGCGATTGTCAAGACAATCTCTGAACTCAAGATTTTGGACCCAGCAGTCGGTTCGGGTGCGTTTCCAATGGGAGTGCTGCACAAACTCACGCTCGCACTCAGACGACTTGACCCAGATAATACCCGATGGGAAGGATTGCAGAAGGAGCTTGCAGGAAAACGTGCTGCAGCGGCATTTGATACACAGGATGACCAAGAACGTCGTGAAGAACTACACGAAATTGACGACACTTTCAAACGATATCGTGATTCAGATTTTGGACGGAAGTTGTATCTGATTCAGAATAGTATCTTCGGTGTGGACATCCAACCGATTGCGTGCCAGATTGCCAAACTCCGATTTTTTATCTCACTTGCGATTGAGCAGGAACCGGACACAGACGCGGATAACTTCGGCATCAAACCGTTGCCGAATTTAGAGACGCGGTTTGTTGCTGCGAATACACTGATAGGACTTAAACAACAGATGTCGTTGAAAAGTCAAGAGGCGAGTCGTTTGGAGCAGGCACTCCGCAACAACCGTGAAAAGCATTTCCATGCAACCACACGCAAACAGAAGCGCACATGCAAAGATAGAGACGAAGAATTGCGCGCTGAATTGGCAACAGAATTAAAGGGACTCGGTGCGTTGGCAGATGAGGTAGATAACATTGCACAGTGGGATCCGTATGACCAGAATGAAAAAGCAGATTGGTTTGACTCCGAATTGATGTTTGGCGTTACAGATGGGTTTGATGCGGTGATTGGGAATCCGCCTTACATTCAACTCCAAAAAGACGGTGGTAGATTGGCAGATTTGTATCAACCTTGTGGATTTGACACGTTCACACGGATGGGAGACATTTATTGCTTGTTCTATGAGAAAGGACACAAACTATTGAATTGCACGGGACATCTCTGTTTCATAACCTCTAATAAATGGATGCGCGCGGGGTATGGTAAAAAGTTGAGAGATTATTTCATATTATATACGCAACCTGTTCAGTTGTTGGATATGGGGCCTGATGTTTTTGATGCCACTGTTGACACGAATATTCTACTGCTGCAAAACAAGATAATCTATGATGGTGTAATGACCTTTAGAGCTGCAAATATCGGTGTGGATTTTGGCAGACAAACAGGTAATATTTCACAGTATCTGACTGATAATGGCGTCCGTATGGAGATGCCAGCCGAGGACGAACCGTGGGCGATTCTCTCCTCTGCTGAGCTCAACTTAAAAAGCAAGATTGAGGATGTAGGTGTTCCACTTAAGGATTGGGATATAGACATCTATCGTGGAATTGTAACAGGTTGTAACGAAGCATTTATTATAGACGAGGCAAAACGCCAGCAACTAATAGATCAAGACCCAAAGTCAGCGGAAATTATCAAACCACTCCTGCGCGGAAAAGACATCAAACGCTACCATGCACAGCAATCAGGATTTTACATACTTGCTACGGGTTACGATCTGGATATTCTAAACCAGTATCCTATTATCTTCGCTTATCTTGAGGATATAGGAAAACAGATAGACTCTGGAAGAATAAAAACGAAAGGTAAAGGACTATTTGAAAGAGACGATCAAGGCGAAAATTGGTGGAATCTCAGGGCATGTGCTTACTACGGAGAATTTGATAAGGAAAAGATTGTCTGGCAGGAAATGGCGAAAGAAGGTAAATTTCTCATTGATAGAAACAACTTCTATTCGCTTGATACAACTCGATTTTTAACGGGTGAACACCTACCGTACTTGCTTGGTATCTTAAATTCAAGGTTCTTTCTTTTTGCATTTAAAAATTACTATGCAGGCGGTCATTTGGGAGCAAAAGGTGTTAGATTTAAGAGTGAATTTGTCAAAGGTGTTCCTATTCCGCCAATTACAGAAGAAAATCAACACATTGCCACACAGATAGAAACGCATGTTGACCAGATACTTGATGCGAAACAAGCTAACCCTGATGCCGACACTACTTCCCTTGAAAATGAGATTGATACGCTGGTTTACGCATTGTATAATTTAACGGAAGATGAGATTGCAATTGTGGAAGGCGTCTGAATCGCGGATTGACGCGGATTACACGGATTAACGCGGATTTTATGAGGTTTCCTGTTTATAACCTATTCTTTTGAGAATGGACTTAGGTTGTACGAAAACATAATCCGCGTCCATCCGCGTCATCCGCGTAATCCGTGATTCTGACAAAAGAATGCTGAATCGCGGATTGACGCGGATTACACGGATTAACGCGGATTTTATGAGGTTTCCTGTTTATAACCTATTCTCTTGAGAGTGGACTTAGGTTGTACGAAAACATAATCCGCGTCCATCCGCTATAATTCGAGATTCTAACTTATAATTCTGACATATAAAAGGATACTACAAAATGAACACAAATTTGAAGTATCAAGACATAACTGAAAAGATTATTGGTGCTGCGTTTGAGGTACATAAGTTTTTGGGTA
This sequence comes from Candidatus Poribacteria bacterium, assembly GCA_022828145.1. Taxonomy (GTDB): domain Bacteria; phylum Poribacteria; class WGA-4E; order WGA-4E; family WGA-3G; genus MSPOR6. The sequence goes on from JAJEJA010000050.1 coordinate 2,941, forward strand.
ATGGATTCCAAGAGGTGATTTATCAACGTGCATTGGCAATTGAGATGAGAAAAGCTGGGTTGGAATTTGCAGTGAAAATGAGAAGAACCTGAAAACACCTGATTGTATACTTCATCTTTTGACACCTTACTATAAAGTGTTCTTACTTACTGATTTAGAATACGGAGCATTTCCTCGGCGTTAGTTTTAGTAGTTTCATCCCCTGCTTTTATCGCAAGCCGTAAAGCAGTACGGATGTCTCGCTTCGCTGCCAAGGTCCGATCTAACTGTGCCTTCACAATTCCCCGATTGTAGTATGCTTTGGCATAATCAGGATTGAACCTGATAGCAGTGTCATAATCTGAAATCGCTGCAGAGAATTGTTCTAACCGATACTTCATATTTCCCCGATTGTAGTATGCTTTGACATCATCAGGTTTAAGCCGAATAGCAGTATCATAATCTGAAATCGCTGCAGCGTATTGTCCTAACTCAGCCTTTGCATTTCCCCGATTGTAGTATGCCAAGGCATCATCAGGTTTAAGCCGAATAGCGATGTCAAAATCTGAAATCGCAGCAAAGTGTTGTCCTAACTCAGCCTTTGCATTTCCCCGATTGTTGTATGCCAAGGCATAATCTGGTTTGAGCCGAATAGCAGTGTCATAATCTGAAATCGCTGCAGCGTGTTGTCCTAACTCAGCCTTTGCAAGTCCCCGACTGTTGTATGCTTCTGCATAATCTGGTTTGAGCCGAATAGCGATGTCAAAATCTGAAATCGCTGCGGCGTATTGTCCTAACTCACCCTTCACATTACCCCACAAGAAATAGGTCTCAGCAGATATAGATTGTTTGCCTTGCGATAAGGGTTTAGCTGGTTTTTGCTGCTTCAACAGTTTCTTAAGATATTCTGATGGAATCGCAAAATTGAGATTCTGTGCATCCAAAGCACGATGAACCGCAACGGACACACCAACAATTTCACCTTTCTTGTTTAGCACGGGACCGCCACTGCTCCCCGGAGAAATCGGTGCAGTCATCTGCAAGTGTTCTTTTGTATATTCACTTCGCTTGCTGCTGATAATCCCATCTGAAAACGTGCCTTCCAATCCTTTCGGATTACCTGCGACATAGACAGTCTCCCCAATCCGAACCTTGTCGCTATCACCGAGAGAGAGCGGTTTGATGCCATAAGCGGTAACCTTTAGCAGTGCGAGGTCATTTGTTTTGTCAGTCGCTGTAACACCTTCAATCTTGTATCTGGTGAACTTACCAACTAACTTTGCAGTGCCTTTCGCTGCACCTTCAATCACGTGGTAGTTCGTAGCGATTAGGTTGGGTTTCACGAAGAACCCGCTACCGATGCCCAATGTTTTGCCGTTTGTATCTTTCATTTCTAAATATACCGTTGCTGCTAATGCTCTTTCGGCAATATCTTCGGCAGGCATGGTGGTTTGTGCGGGTGCTATGCTTATTGTGCAAAAGAGTAGAAATACGATAACAACGATCTGAGGATTTTTCCAAAATAGTGTGTCTATATGATGTTTCATTGGATACTTCCTTTTGATATTGGGCAGGTTATATGTATAGTTTCTGCAATGTTTTATACATATCTAAAGATATAGCACTATATTATCATAAAATTGTAATTCTATCAAATTATAGGGTTAAAGGGGTGTGTAAAGTTATTGCACACTATCTGTCAGAATCGCGGAGAACGCGGAGAACGCGGAGAACGCGGAAGGGGTTTCTTGGGCATTTCAAGTTTACTTTCACAAGATGGCGTTGATTTTAGCAAAATCCCTTATGCGTCAATTTAGTTCAGAGAAGGGTAATGAAGGATGAATGGGTTGGAGGAAGAAGCACAATCTAACAGAATGTGCTACAGGCCCGGTCTTAGGAATCGCTAAATTGATGGTTATAGGGAGATTTTAGCAAAACCCTCTTTTTCTGTGTTCTCTGTGTTCTCCGTGCCTTCCGTGATTCT
>JAJEJA010000013.1 GCA_022828145.1 Candidatus Poribacteria bacterium
CTTTGAGCATCATTCTGTTAGATTGTGCCTCTTTGTAGCACATTCTGTTAGAATGTGCTACAGCATTATTGAGACTTATGCAAAAACTTTACACACCCCCCAAAACATCCAACATTGACAATCACAAGTAGCCATGCTAAAATACAAAAAACACCTTCATAGGAGACGACCATTGAGCTATCTACAGGCACGAATAAACACAACCCTTCTTATGATATCTCTTATCATCCTTACAACTATAACCGCCCACACACAAGAACAATCAAATCTACCCAAGCTCCCTGATGATGTCTTTGCACGACTCGGTAAGGGACACATCAACGACATGCTATATACAGTAGACGGTATGCGAATTGTGGTTGCAACATCTTTAGGGATTTGGATATATGACGCACAAAACTTTACTGAGATTTATCACCTGAAAATTAAACAGACACACGCACAATTTCTCGCAATTAGTCCAGATGGGAACACGCTTGCAAGTACGGGGACAAGTGGTGTAATCCATCTCTGGGATGCGCACACTGGACAGCACATGCATGATTTCAACATTGAAAGCGATATCCATACTATTACATTCAGCCATGATGGAAAAACACTGGCAACCCTGGGAACAGATTATGCTCTCCGTCTATGGGATACGAGCAATTGGCAAGAAAAGCATAAGATCGAAAACGTAATTGATTTAGAAAGAAGAACTATTTCTTCTTTCACAGTAAGTCAAAATAACCTCTTGGTCGCAACAGGTGTTAACGATGGTAGAGTCTATATAGTTGAACCAATTCACGGTTCAACAAAAGAAATGTTTGGTAAACATGATAGTTATGTGAGAGATGTTATCTTCGGTCCAGAGGGGGATTTACTTGCAAGTGCAAGCAACAAAAGTATCCGTATTTGGGACACGGAAACGGGTGAACAGAAACAAGTGATTCAGGTTGCTAAATCCTATAAGAGGATTATCTTTAGTCCAGATGGAAACTTGTTGGCGAGTAGGGCAAATGACGGAGAAATACACCTATATGATGTCAAGACGGGTAAACTGTTCCGAGTGCTTAAGGGACATAATGGAAGTCTTCATAAAATCGCGTTCAGTCCAGATTTGCGTACACTCACAAGTGCAGGGATCGATGGCACTATACGCATTTGGGATGTGTTTACTGGTAAACAGATACATGCATTTGAGAATCATTTCGGCAATTTCACCAGTTTAGCCGTAAGTCCAGATAGTAAAACAATCGTCTCACCAAATTATTATCAAACAGTCTGTCTATGGGATGTAGCAAATGCAAAAATTGAGAGAATACTCCAGAGGGAAGATCGTTATTGGGTTTTCGAAATTGCATTCAACCCGACTGGGAATATTATCGCTCATGCAACTGCTGATAACTGTATAATCCTATGGGATCGGGAGACCGGAAAACAGATCAGAAGGCTTGATGGTCATCAGGATCATGTCTTATCAGTTATGTTTAGTCCTGATGGGAAACTGCTTGTTAGTGGCAGTGAAGATAAAACCATCCGCATATGGGATACTGAAACATTCAAAGTGAAACAGGTGCTTGATGGACATACAGAGAAAGTCAACTGTGTGTCATTTAATCCAGACGGCACAACTATCGCAAGCGCAAGCAAGGACAAGACAATTCGTCTCTGGGATGTAATCTCAGGTGAAATGATAAATACGCTTGTGGGTCATGAGAATGAGGTCACAAGCATTGACTTCAGTCCGGATGGTGATAAAATCGCAAGTGTTGCTCTTACATCAAGAATCTATCTTTGGGATATTGGTTCAGGTCAAATCGATAAGGTGATTCATGTAAGTGGAAGGAAAATTGCATCAGTCTTATTTCATCCGCAAGGGAAAGTCGTTGCTATTGGCTGTGAAACTGGGGACGTTGAACTTATACAGGTAGAGTCTGAGGAGTCGCTCAAAAAATACTCAGGACATCGGAACTGGGTTGTTGAAATTGTGTTTGCAACTGATGGTGAAAAGCTTGTCAGTCGTTGTGATGATGGCATCCTGTATGTGTGGAATGTGGCAAATTTGGGCCATTGACCCTCAATACAACCCTATTGATCCTCAACATTTTTTTAAACCTTTCCAACATATATGCTACTCTATTATAAAACCAACACAGGGTAGTAGCAATGTCAAAAGACGTTAAATCACTAAAAAACCTAACAGACGAAGAACTTATCCTCCTCGTCCAAAAAAGAGATCAGGAAGCGTTTGCTGAACTCATCAACCGATACACACCACGCGTGTGGCATGTGATCCACGCAAATTCACGACAACACCAAGACGCAGAAGAGATCCATACAGACTTATGGATGGCAGTCTGGAAAAATATCAGAAACCTTAGAAACATAGAGAGTTTCGGCGCGTGGCTACACCGAATTGCTTACAACGCTTGTAAACGCTATTACGTTGTAGGACGGCAATCGCGAAATGAAATTCCATACGAGTCCTCCGTGATAGTTGAACAGTTAGACGAACACGCAGCAGCACGACATAGAGAGTTTCAACTGATTGCAGACATCAAAGAAGCAGTGTATCACCTGCCACACAAGTTGCGTTCAATAGCAAGACTGTTCTACTTGGAATCGTGGCAGATCAACGAGATCGCATCCGAATTAGACATGCCGATAGGAACAGTTAAAACAAAATTACGAGAAACAAGAACACTACTACGAAAGGAATTTGACCCCGCACCACTAACAGCACAAGTAAGAGGAGAAACAATGAAATCAGAATCTGTTCAGCCAAAGAGAATCGTAAAAAAAACAAAGAATACCGTAAAACCAGCAATCTTCAACGTTGATCCCAACGATCCAACCGGAGACAATTGGAGACTACCCGATGGAGTCTACGCAAAATTTGGTAAAGGTGAAGTCAAGTCAACTAAACTGTCACCAGTTGGGGGGAATTTTGCTGTCGGAACTACTTATGGATTGTGGTGGTATGATGTCAACACAATGCGACCAATCTCTTTATGGGATAACCCGCAAGGTTGTGTCTTCAATATAGACTTCTCTCCTGATGGCAAGCTGGTCATACTCGTTACGCAACATGGAACGATCAATGTAATGGATGTCGCAAGCGGAGAATGTGTGTTAGCAATAGAGGAACAGAGTAGATATACAGGATTAGCCTGTTCGTCAACTGGAAAATGGTTTGCGACTGCTGATAACGAAGGACACATCAGAGTCTTAGACCTGCACACAGGTAAACACATCACACAGATTGATCTTGGAAACAATAAGTATTTTTCCGATCTTACATTCACCCCAGATGGGGCAGGACTTGCGTCAATGGTTTGGAATCACAAAGAACGCTCAGATGAGAAAGTATGTCAGAATCCTGATGACGAACTACCACAAATCTATGTGTGGGAACCGGAAACGGGTAAACCACTTGTTAAGTTTTCAGGTGACACGTTTGCCATTTCACCTGACAGCCGTCTAATAGCTGGTAGCTCAACTGATGGTACATTGCGCGATGATGAACTGCTTTATTCCGATATCGCTGTTTGGGATATTACGACCAGTGAACAGATAGCATATTTTACCGAACACGATGATGAGATTCGATCAATAGAGTTTTCTCCTTGTGGAAAATACATTGCATCAAGCGACGATATACTGTTGGTATGGGAAATCACCACAGGTTCTGTCCAGAGAGTTGTTCCCAATTTGGACGAAGCTTTCTATGCAAACAACGGGCAGCTATACGGTATCAGAGACATAACAAGACCCGATGGGTATGGGGTCGATGTATGGAATGTTGAGGCTAATGAAAGGGTGCTTGAAGTCCGATCAGGTGTTGGAAGGTATTGGTTTGCTATCGATTTAGCAAAAGCATACACAGACCAGCTTGAAGATGGCGTTAACGAGAGAAAGAACACCAAGACAGCAGATGAAATACCGTATTATGAGGTCGTCCGCGAACGTCATTTCTTTTTAAACAGGAATGCTCCGGTCTGGATAGACGACCACACACTTGTGGCAGATTGTTGGGACGGTATCGTCCTGTTGGATGTTGATAATAGGTCTGTTAAAGAACATCATTTTTTTAATGATTATATTGCTGATTATGTTGTAATGCCTTCAGGAGAGATAATCGTTCTTCATTGTCATAATGATTATCGCACTAAGGTGTGGCGGCTTCGGACACACGAAAAACCTATCACTGAAATCCCTATCCCTGATGACCTATTTGAAAGGAGCTGCGGTCCACGGTTCTCACCTAAGGGAGATCAGATTGCATGTGGATGTGAGACGGGTGACGTGTATCTATGGAATATTGACGATCCCAAGAATCCATCAGTACTGAAGGGGCATAAGAGGGAAGTTCATTCGGTTACGTTTTCACCGGATGGACAAACACTCATTAGTAAAGATCATGATAAGACTGTTCTTTTCTGGGATTTAGGGCCGTGTCAAGAAATAGACAGGTCGTCTGTAGGCATGTGTTTTTTCTTCTCTCCTTGCGGTGGTATGATCGCTGCTTATTTAAAAACCGAAATCCGCATTCTAAATGCACACACGTTCACGACCGTGCAGACAATCCCGCTCCCTAAACCTAACTGTAATGGCGTTACGTTTGCATTCACACATTGTGGTCAATACATTGCCGGAGCATTATGTTATCAGACTGAACAAGATATAGTGTGTATTTGGGAAGTTGAGACAGGTAAACAGGTCAAAGTATTGCATGGTCAATCCGACACAGTGGCATTTCTCGCCTTTTCTCCGAACGGTAAATTACTTTCTGGCAGCTGCATAGATGGGACCATAGTATTGTGGGATGTGTCGTAAGCATCTATGTGCTACAAAGAAGCACAATCAAGGATGAATGTGATACAAAGAAACGTACAATCCAACAGAATGTGATACAGCCATGTTCTTGGGAATCGCTGAATTGACGCCTATTGCCCGTAAAGTTATGGCAATTATAAGCGTCAATTCTGGGATTTCCTTTGCTCTTAATAGTAGTAGGCACTCTCCGTGTGCCGTCTCTTATGAAAAAAGGTGACATAAACTTTACACACCCCTTGTAATTATTGTTGCAATTCGGTTTGCAATGTGATATACTATTAAGTAACCGATTTGAAAGTGCCAGCAGCACTTCGCAACAAGGAGGAACTGGTGGACTTAACGCTGTCTTGCGTTTTGAGGAGACCCAGGTATCTTAATGAATAACGAACAAACCCACACAATCGCTTCCATAATTGATGTGGAAGAAGAGAAACAATCAGTTGAAAACGCAACTGAAGTTACACACGAAGAAGTAAACGAAACGGAAACAGAGGCAGAAGTTGAAACAACTACTGATGATGCCGAAACAGAGTTATCGGAATCCGATGAAAACAACTCTGAACAAGTTGATTCTAACGATGAAGCAGGGGATATTGCAGAAAATGAAGAAGTAACCGAAAGCGATTCTTCTGAAAAATCCCAGCCTGCTAACGATACTGAGAGCGATACATCAGAAACAGAACCTGATGAAAGTGAAACGACTCTGACCACTGAGACCACTTCTGCCGAAACCATGTCTGAAGAACACGAGCAACCTACCGAAGTTGAGAGTGATACATCAGAAACAGACCCCACTGTAACTACTCCCGCTGATGACGAAACTGAAGTATCTGCATCTGATACTGAAGAACTATCCACGACTGATGAACCTGCAAGTGAACCAGAAGAAGAGCAAGCTACCACAATGAGCCAGGAATCTCTTGAGGAAGCTTATGATAACTCAATGAAAGCCTTCACAGATGGCGAGATCGTTAAAGGCACTGTCGTTGATGTAAGTCGTGATGAAGTTATGATTGACATCGGCTTTAAATCTGAAGGGTACATTCCAGCTGCCGAGTTTGAATCTGGTGAAGATTCCATCCCTTTGGTACAAGTCGGCGACCAGATAGATGTCTATATTGTCCGTCGTGAAGATTCTGAAGGACAGATCAACCTATCTAAGAAAATTGCCGATCAAACATTAATTTGGGACGAAATTGGCAGCGCATTTGAAAGCGGAACCCCCGTCGAAGGGCATATCACAGAACGTATTAAGGGCGGTCTACGTGTTTCTGTCGGTTCTTTACCCGGTTTCTTGCCAGCATCACAAGTCGAAATGCGTCCAATTCAGAACCTTGACCAGTACATCGGTGAAACATTCCAGATGAAGGTCATCAGCATGAACAGACGACGCAACAATATCGTCCTGTCTCGTCGAGCCTGGCTCGAAACTGAAATGGCTGAAAAGAAAGAGGAAGTGCTAAAAACCCTGGAAGTTGGTCAACTCGTTAAAGGTGTTGTAAAAAACATTACCACTTTTGGCGCATTCGTCGATCTCGGCGGCGTTGATGGATTACTACATAAAACCGATATGGCATGGAAGCGAATTCATCACCCATCTGAAATTGTTGAACTGGGAGACGAAATTGAAGTCCAAGTTATTGCTATTGATATAGAAACCGAAAAAATATCATTAGGTCTGAAACAGAAGACATCTGACCCATGGGGAAACGTCGAAGAAAAATATCCCATCGGTTCAAGAGTCTCCGGCGCAGTCGTAAATATCGTCAATTACGGTGTCTTTGTTCAACTGGAAGAAGCAGTAGAAGGATTGATACACGTCTCTGAAATGGCTTGGACCAGACGCAACGTCGCACCTTCAAGAATAGTTAGTAAGGGTGAGGAAATTGAAGCAATTGTACTTGAGATCTCTAAAGAAGATAAACGAATATCTTTAGGAATCAAACAATTACAGCCAAACCCTTGGGAAATCTTGGAACAGAAATATCCTGTCGGTACAAAGATTACAGGACGCATACGAAACCTGACAAACTTCGGGGCTTTTGTTGAAATTGAAGAAGGGATTGATGGATTAATACATACGTCAGACCTGTCCTGGACAGACCGAGGCTCCAACCCACAGGAGTTACTAAAGGAAGGTGAAGAAGTTGAGGTAGTCGTACTACAGATTGACGCCTCAGAACGCCGCGTATCATTAGGACTCAAGCAAACACAACCTGACCCCTGGGATGAAGTTCCAGAGAAATATAAAGTCGGTTCGGTCGTACGAGGCAAAATCGTCAACCTAACCAGTTTTGGCGCATTTACGAAACTCGAAGAAGGAATTGATGGACTGATACATATTTCTGAAATCGCCGACAGAAGAATTGAACGCCCTGAAGAAGTCGTTACAGTCGGGGATGAACTGGATGTTAAAGTCATAAATCTTGATGCCAAAAACCGACGTATCGGTTTAAGTCTAAAAGCAGCACAGGCTGACCAAGAACGTGCATCTACACCGCCAGAAGAACGACAAGAACGTCCGCGCAGACAACGTCCAGCACCAATACGCGAACCAAGACAACCCAAACCTATAGAGGAAGAAGAAACAATTATGGGGGCTCTCCTCAAGCAAGAAATGGGGAAAAATAACGTTGATAATCTACTCAATTCTCAGACTTCTGAGGAAACGCAAGAAGACACTGAAACCGCTGAAGAGAACGCTCCCATAGAAGTCGCTGAGAATCTTGACAACGTGGACACCTCTGAAGATGCTGAAAACACAGATGCAACCGAAGATGTTGAGACCACAGATGCCTCTGAAGATGCTGAAAACACAGATGCAACCGAAGATGTTGAGAACACAGATGCCTCTGAGGATGTTGAGAACACAGATACAACCGAAAATGCTGAAGATTCTGTGAGTTAAGTGTTGGTTGAACATAAACCCTACCCTTTCTGCAGGCGGGGATGTCTAAATGGTATTCATACCGTTGATTGGGAAAATATGGAGCGCGTTATGCTGACAGGAGAACCTAATTGAGTCGTAATTTTTTGTTTACGTCGGAATCTGTTACAGAAGGACACCCGGATAAGCTGGCTGACCAGATATCCGATGCTGTTCTGGATGCTATTCTAACTGAAGACCCGCAAGGAAGGGTGGCGTGTGAAACACTTGTAACTACAGGACTTGCTGTCATCGCTGGTGAAATCACTACCACTGCTACGCCACATTTACAAGAGATCGCTCGCGGTGTAATAGCAGACATCGGGTATACTGACCCAAGTTTCGGGTTTGATGCTGAATATAGTGCTATATTAATCACACTTGATAAACAATCATCTGACATTGCCATGGGAGTCAATCCTGGGGGTGCTGGAGATCAAGGTATAATGTTCGGATATGCATGCAAAGATACGCCTGAACTCATGCCACTGCCGATTACTTTAGCACATCAATTGACCCACCGTTTAGCGCAAGTACGAAAAGAGTCAATCCTTGATTTTATCCGACCTGACGGTAAATCACAAGTTACAGTTGAATATGTAGATAATAAACCAACCTATGTAACTACCGTTGTCATCTCATCACAACATCATCCTGATATCAGTGATGCTGACCTTAAAGAAGGCATCATTGAAGAGGTCATAAATAAAGTTATACCTGAAGACCTGAAATGTCCGGACATTGTTTACCACATTAATCCTACAGGCAGATTTGTAACTGGCGGTCCTCACGGTGATGCAGGATTAACGGGTCGAAAAATTATAGTGGATACTTATGGTGGTATGGGACGTCATGGCGGCGGTGCACTCTCCGGGAAAGACCCAACGAAAGTTGATAGAAGTGCTACTTATGCAGCACGGCACGCAGCCAAGAATATAGTTGCAGCAGACTTAGCAGAAAGGTGTGAAATACAGATCGCTTATGCTATCGGAAGAAAAGCTCCTGTTTCCGTTATGGTTGATACTTTTGGAACAGGAGACGATGAAAAGGCAGCGAAATTAATTAAACAACATTTTGATTTAACCCCCGCAGGTATCATAAATAGATTAGATTTACGCAAGCCTATATACAAGAATACTGCCGCTTATGGACATTTTGGTCGGAATGAACCTGGATTCACATGGGAAAAAACAGACTATGTTGATAAGCTGACAACCTAAGGAGGACAATGGACTACGATATCAAAACAACAGACCTGGCAGATGTAGGGAAACAACGTATTGAATGGGCAAATCGGTTTATGCCAGTTCTAACGTCAATACGCGAACGTTTTACTAAAGAAAAACCGCTGCAAGGAATCAAAGTTGCCGCGTGTTTACATGTAACTACTGAAACAGCAAATCTGATGCAAACACTGAAAGCAGGTGGGGCTGAATTGGCATTATGTGCATCAAATCCACTCAGCACACAGGATGATGTCGCTGCATCTCTCGTTGTTAATGATGACATAGCCGTATTTGCTATCAATGGTGAAGACACAGAAACATACTACAAGCACATTCATGCTACACTTGCCACACAATCAAACATCACGATGGATGATGGCGCAGACTTAGTCTCACAACTCCATGCTGAAGAAATAGATCCAGCACTCGTTGAACAAGTCATCGCTGGAACTGAAGAAACCACAACAGGGGTTATCAGACTAAAAAGCATGGCTGCCGAAGGTGTTCTGAAATATCCCATTATCGCAGTAAACGACGCCAACACAAAACACTTCTTTGATAACCGATATGGTACAGGACAAAGCACATTAGATGGTATCATTCGCGCTACGAATCTGCTCATCGCTGGAACAACCATCGTTATCGCCGGATACGGTTGGTGTGGAAGAGGTGTTGCCAGTCGTGCACGCGGTTTAGGGGCTAATGTCATCGTAACAGAGGTAGACGCGCTGAAAGCGTTAGAAGCCGTTATGGACGGTTTTCGCGTCATGCCAATGCATAACGCCGTCCAAGAAGCAGACCTTGTTATTACACTCACAGGGGATATTCATGTCCTCCGAAAAGAACATTTTGAAGTGATGAAAGATGGTGCTATCATCGCAAACTCTGGACACTTTAACGTTGAAATAGACATACCTGCACTGGAAGAACTTGCCGTTGAGAAAGCAGAGTCACGCGAATATGTAGAATCATACACACTCGCTGATGGACGGACGCTGTTTCTTATTGGAGAAGGCAGGTTAGTCAACTTAGCATCTGCAGAAGGACATCCCGCAAGTGTTATGGACATGAGTTTCGCGAATCAAGCATTGTCACTTGAATATATCACAAAGAATCATCAAAACCTTGAAGACAAGGTTTATGATGTTCCTGCCTCTATTGATGATGAAGTCGCAAGACTGAAATTAGCTGCCTTCGGTGTAAACATTGATACGCTAACAGAAGAACAAGAGAAATATCTCAACTCATGGGAGATGGGGACATAGTAGACAGTCCAATTTAAACTTGTAGGTCGGGTAGAGCGAAGTGCCAATAGAATATTAACTGGCGACATGTTAGACACAATCATTACGTGTCGGGTTTCGTGCCTCTACCCGACCTACACATTTAGTCTGGATCACCCAATAGGAATTACTTTGGTCACCATTAGAACAGATGAAAAAAACTGAAATCTGGGAAGGTATACTTCTACTCATTTCAGCAGTCTTGTTGTTGCCGATATGGTTAGCACGAACAGGAACAATTCAGTTTCCTCCACCAATTTTCAGACTCCTTGATTTCTTACTGTATCCACTTCTGATTATACTTGCCGTGATACTGGTGCGACGCCTACGTCGTATCGTCAAGGCATTCCGAGAAAACAAAAACCGGCCCGGTACATTTTAGTGGATAGTCAAGTCTAAACTTGTGGGTATAAGTAATAGTCGGGAATCGGAGTTCCCTCCTACAGAACTGAGTATTGGTAGGAGCGATCTCCGAATCGCGACCTACAAAACTTTGTTAACAAAGCATTAGTCATACCGATGGAGAGAAAATGGCGATAACAGTTGTTGGGACGGTCACATTAGATACCGTAGAAACACCGCAGAAACGGGTTGAAGATGTACTCGGAGGTTCAGGTGTTTATGCCGCAATCGCCGCAAGTTTTTTTGGACAACCTGTTCGTCTCGTGGGTATCGTAGGTGATGATTTTCCACAGGAATACATAGACATCCTGCAATCCAGCGGTATTGATCTTGAAGGATTGACACAAGTTGAAAACGCTAAGTCCTTCCGATGGGGCGGTAGATATTCTGAAGATTTCAATGTACGTGATACACTCTTTACGGAGTTGAATGTCATTGCAGATTTCCATCCCGTCTTACCCGATGCATATAAGGATACGTCTTTCCTTTTCTTAGCAAATGATCCGCCGCAATTACAACTCAGCATCATTGAGCAAACATCAGACCCGAAACTTGTTGTCTGTGATACGATGGACTTTTGGATCAACGAAGAACGAGAAGCATTAGAGAAAACAATAGAACGGGTTGACATCCTTATCCTAAACGACAGCGAAGCACGATTGCTGACTGGAGAGTCAAATCTAATACAGGCAGCACGAGAAATTCTATGCTATGGACCAGAACGCGTCATCATCAAGAAGGGAGAGCACGGAGCAATAAGCATCACTGAATCATCTTACTTCAGCGCGCCAGCGTATCCGCTGAAAAAGGTAATAGACCCAACTGGTGCAGGAGATAGTTTCGCTGGTGGATTTATGGGATATCTTGCCTCTGTCAATGATGTATCAGACCGTTCTATACGCAAAGCCATGATATATGGAACAGTGATCGCTTCGTTTAATATTGAAGATTTCAGTGTCAACCGGCAGAGGACTGTGCATTTTAGGGGAATTGCAGTGCGGTATAGGGAGTTGCAGGAGGCTGTGCGGTTTTGATTCCAAGTGAATAGTCTATCCTTAGATGTGAAGTCATACCGACAAACATCTCCTGCATTATAATCCTTAATCTTCATCATCCATCACTTCCCGGAGGCTTGTCTGTATCTCTCTGGATCCTTGAAATATAGTTTGGCATTATCAACGACGCGCTTCACTAAAGCAAGGTCGTCTTGCTCAATGTCTTCAACCTTCAGTAGAGACCGAATCTTTTCTTCACTGTACACTCCATATAACTGACCGATTGCGGAATTCAGGAATGCTGCTGTCAATGTAGAAACGTTTTGAAATGAGAGTAAAACGCTTCTATCATTTTCGATTGCAGAAATGATCCGTCTATATACTTTTTGTCCATCACTTGAAGCAACACATAAGTGACTGCCAACGACTTCAAATAGGGATATACTCACATATTCTGGCATGATATTCCTTTCTATATATTTTCGTTTCATCTATCATTAACTCAACCTAAAACACATGCACCGCGCGATCAAACGCAGCCTCGGCAGATTCCATTACCATCTCCGACAACGTCGGATGCGCATGCACTGTATGTGCGATATCCATCGCCGATGCCCCCAAACGAATTGCAACAGCAGCTTCATGAATTAATGTTGATGCCTGTACACCCACAATATGCACCCCAAGGATATCATTACTTTCTGCATCCGTGATGGTCTTTACAAATCCATCCGCTTCACCCATTCCTAATGCCATGCCACTTGCACCATAAGGAAATCTGCCTACCTTAACTTCATATCCCTCATCTGTTGCCTCTTTTTCCGTCATACCCGCATGTCCAATTTCGGGTAATGTGAAAACACACCAGGGAATAACTTGATAATCCATTTCGTTCACTTCACCAAGACAGTTCTGCGCGGCAACCTTCCCTTCGGCAGAAGCGACATGCGCCAACAAATACCGGCTTGCGACATCTCCCACAGCATAGATATTGGGAATACTCGTCTGCATCTGTTCATTCACAACGATTTTTCCGTTTTCTGTCCGCACACCAACCCTTTCTAAGCCTAAACCTTCCGTATTGTAACGTCTGCCGATTGAAATAAGCATCTTCTGTGCTGTGAGACTTTCACCTGATTCAAGCACCGCCGTAACACCTTCATCCGACTTTTGGACTTCCGTTAGTTTCGCGTCTGTATGAATTGTGATACCTTTCCGTTTCATGAACAGTTGGATATGACGTATGACTTGAACATCTTCCGTTGCAAGAATGGTCGGAAGAAGTTCTAAGACTGTCACCTTACATCCCAAGGCATTGAGAATGGAAGCAAATTCACATCCTGAAACACCTCCACCAACAATTATTAGACTTTCTGGCAATTCAGTGAGATTAAGAATCCCAGTTGTTGTTAACACTTGAGTCTCATCAATTTCAAAAATAGGAGGTTCAGCAGGTTCAGAACCAGTCGCGATAATGATGTTTTTTGCATTTACCTGTTCGGTCGAACCGTCCGATTTATTCACAACGATCGTGTTTTTGTTCTCAAGTGACGCAAATCCGTTAATAGTATCTATTTTGTTCGCTTTAAGGAGTTTTCCAATACCACCTACCAACTTCTGGATAACCTCTACCTTGTGAGTCAAGACGTTGGCGTAATCAACGGTAGAATCAGGAATATTAAACGCAGGATTACTCTGAACCTGTTCTGCAAGGTGCGCAATAGAGAAAAGTGTTTTTGTTGGGATACAACCTCTATTTAAGCAAGTTCCTCCCCATTCGCCTTTTTCTATGAGACACACAGTACCACCAAGCTGTGCTGCTCTGATAGCAGCTACATATCCACCCGGTCCACCTCCAATTATACCAACATTATAAGTAGCCATATTTACTCCAAATCTTAGTGATGTATTCAATTTTAACACAGCAGATTAGGGTTGTCAAGTTACGTTAATCTTTTTTATAGTATTTACTATAATAAATACTTGCAAATCAGGTAGCAATATGCTATACTATTAAATAAAATCAAGTGGTAATTTAAACGATGAAAAAGACACTCCTCGACAGTTTTGGACGGATTCATACGAACCTAAGAATCTCCGTCACAGATGTATGTAATTTTCGGTGTATTTATTGCATGCCTGAAGACATGGTATTTATGCAAGATTCAGCACTGATGACGTACGATGAGATTCTACATTTCACCCGAATTTTTGTCAGGTTAGGGGTTAACAAGATTAGAATTACAGGAGGAGAACCGCTCGTTCGACCTGGTGTATCACAACTGATTGAACAACTTGGTGAGATAGATTCACTGAAAGACATCAGTTTGACAACTAACGGCATCGGACTAATTACACAAGCACAAGCACTATATGATGCTGGACTGAGACGAATCAACGTTAGTTTAGACACCCTCAACGAAGAGAAGTTTGAACAGATGACGCGACGCAAAGTCCTCTCGCGTGTGCTGAAAGGACTCAAAGCAGCACACGACTGCGGGTTTAATCCGATTAAAGTTAATGCCGTTGCAATGCGTGGATTTACCGATGATGAAATCGTAGATTTAGCCACTTTTGCACGTCAAAACAGTTATCAGCTGCGGTTCATAGAGTTTATGCCACTTGATGCCGATGACATCTGGGGACGCAACATGTTCATCCCCGGCAAAGAAATTATTGATAAAATTAGTAACGTTTATCCACTGGAGCGGATGCCTCTAAATGGCGATGCAAAGAGCGATACTGCACAACGTTACCGCTTCGCTGATAACGGTACTGAGCTTGGTGTTATACCTTCGGTGAGTGAACCGTTTTGTGAGAGCTGCAACCGTATCCGTCTCACTGCTGATGGCAAGTTCCGAACATGCCTCTTCTCAATAACAGAGACCGATCTACTCACACCATTACGCGATGGGGCAGACGATGAAACGATTGAACACCTCATAATTGATGCAGTAGCAAAAAAAGAGGCTGGACATAAAATCAATGCTGCAGATTTCATAAAACCTGAGCGAAATATGTCAAGGATTGGCGGGTAAATAGGAATCCGTATGAAAAAAATGAGAACATGGCGTGAATGTCTTATTGAACAGATTGCCGACCAGAAAAGTGCAATTGGCTATCTACAAGCAATCCTTGAGGACTACCAAATCTACAGAAATCCAGCTGCAGTTCATAGATCACTCCGAACCGTTGTTGAAGCACAAGGAGGTGTTTCTGAACTTGCAAAGCAGGTAGATATGGACCCAAAAGTTTTTTCAAAAATGATCTCTAATGAGGATGTCCCTTTGATTGACACACTCGGAATTGTTCTTAAGGCACTTGGATATCAACTTGCAATTCAACCAATAAAACTTGAAAACCGCACCCCTGACACGTATACCGGTGCGTTAGAGAGGCAAAACACATCGGCACATGTGGCGGAAAATGAAATAGATTCACAATAATAGCAAAGCACTAAAAATTTAAATCTTACTATAAATAAGGAGACCGAAGTTAAGAAAATGAGCAATGCGTTGATAATAAAAGACCTACATATCAGTGTGCAAGGAAATGAAATCATCAAAGGGTTAGATATAACCGTCAAACAGGGAGAGGTGCATGCACTCATGGGACCGAACGGCTCAGGGAAAAGCACACTCGCGTATGGCTTGATGGGACACCCTTCTTATGAAATTGATTCTGGTGAAGTCATCTTCAATGGCGTAGATGTATTGGAATTGGAACCGAATGAACGGGCAAAATTGGGACTTTTCCTTGCATTTCAATATCCAACAGCAATTCCAGGTGTGAGTATGGCGAATTTCCTACGGAGTGCTGTCAGTGCTGTGCGTGCGAAAGAGACAAACGGATCTGAAAACATAGAACTCATACCGATGCGGGAATTCCGCGTAGAACTACGCGAAAAAATGGCACAACTGGATATGGATGAGGCTTTCGCCCGACGATATCTCAACGATGGATTCTCAGGCGGTGAGAAAAAACGTGCCGAAATACTACAACTCGCAATGTTGGAACCGAAAATAGCTGTGCTTGATGAAACTGACTCCGGTCTTGATATTGATGCTGTCCGCATTGTCGGTGAAAGCGTCAGTAGCTTGGTTGGACCTGAACTCGGTGTACTGATCATCACACACTATCCGAGGTTGTTAGACTATATCCGTCCGCAGTTTGTGCATATACTGCTTGATGGTAGGATTGTTGAATCGGGTGGATATGAACTCACACAATTGTTAGAAGCAGAAGGCTATGATCCAATTCGTGAAAAACACGGTATTGAAGAAACGGGTCAAGTGGAAGAAACCGTTCAGTAAGTTTATAGTAAAGTCTAAAATACCTGGACATTTTATTTTAGTTTTGTAATGTTTGTAGTTGCGTAATTCATTTTACACTCGAGATATAGCAGAATGCATTGACCTGATTTGTACCGAACTATAACCAGGAAGGTATACATGAAAAAGGCGTTGTTTACGGTCACTTTACTTGTCTGCTTGGTATTCATAGTTTGGCTACTGTATATCGTCTCAAATTTAGATATGAGCCATTCGGAGTCTGTTATCCATGATTCCCC
The DNA here is from genome assembly GCA_022828145.1 of Candidatus Poribacteria bacterium. Lineage (GTDB taxonomy): Bacteria > Poribacteria > WGA-4E > WGA-4E > WGA-3G > MSPOR6. Next base: position 16,221 of record JAJEJA010000013.1, read on the forward strand.
GCAAGTACATCTGCCTGATGGTGTGAAATTTCGACTTGGTAAAGGTAGAATGAATCAGATAGCACTATCTCCTAACGGTACTCTGTTAGCAGTCGCGACAAGAATTGGTATTTGGATTGATGATATAACCGATACAGGGAAAGATTCTCTATTTATACCGCATACATCAAGCATTGAATGCATTGCTTTCAGTCCAGATGGACAGACAATCGCAGGCGGAAGTAGAGATAATATTATTCGCTTATGGAGTGTTGACACAGGCAAGCAAAAGCAGACTCTTATAGGTCATAATCATAATTATGACCTATATGGAATATATACTATGGTATTCAGCTCGGATGGAAAAACACTCGCAAGTGCAAGTATGAGTGAAATAAATCTGTGGGATATAAACACGGGTACACACAAACAAACATTCCGACAGAGTGGAGGTCCTATTTCTCGTATGATGTTTAACACGAATGGGTTGTCAATGGTAAGTGTCATCGGGGATGTCATACAGTTGGATATCGTTACTGGAAAGCAGAAAGACCCGCTCAAAGGACATACAGAAAAATTTGTAAGGGTGTCATTTAGTCCGGATGGAAATACCTTTGTCAGTGTAGATAGGGACAGAAAGATCCACTTGTGGGATTTCAACACTGGGGAACAAAAGAAAATTCTTAAAGGAAATAAAAGTAATACTGAAGATATTATATTCAGTCCAGATGGGAATACAGTCGCTGCAGGATGTTGGGATGATAACATCTATTTATGGGATGTTGAAACTGGAAAACTCAAGAAAACATTAAAGGGACATAAGTCATCTGTTTATCATTTGTCTTTTAGTGCAGACGGAAAAACGATCGCAAGTGGAAGTACAGACGGGACTATTCGTTTGTGGGATATCAACACGGGTGAATATAAAACAGCGTCTACAGGTCATATTCAAAATGTAGAACAAATATGGTTTAGTCCAGACGCAAAAACACTCGTAAGTCGGAGTTTTGGAGAAATGCACTTATGGGATGTCAACTCAGGAAAACATAAGAAAACACTTGAGGAACATAAGAAGAGTGTTGCTGGTTTTGCGTTTAGTCCGGATGGAAAAACCTTCGCTACTGGAAGTAGCGACAAAACAATTCGTCTATGGGACGCAGATTCGAGTCTGTCCAAGAAGGTCCTTAAAGGACATACAGGGAGTATTTATCACCTATCCTATAGTCCAAACGGGAAAATACTCATGAGTTTGAGCGGGGACGAAACGATCCGTCTATGGGATGCAGGCACGGGTGCACATAAACATACCTTTATAGGACATACTGAGTCTATTAGAAATAGATGTATTTCGTTTAGTCCAGATGGAAAAACCATTGCCAGTGGGAGTGAAGATAAAACTGTTCGGTTATGGGATGTTGAAACTGGCACTCAAAAGCAAACCTTTACAGGACACACGGCTGAAGTTAGAAGCATATCATTCAGTCCAGATGGAAACATCTTGGCAAGTGGAGGTGGACATAAGGACAGTGTCATCCGCTTATGGAATGTCAATACAGGTCAATCCACACAAATACTTACGGTTAATGAGAATAAGTTGTTTGGTGTTGGTGTGATGTTTAGTCCAGATGGAAAAATACTTGCAAGTTATAATAATGATGAAGTTCAATTGTGGGATGCTGTTACATGGAAACTCAAAGAGACGCTCGAGGGACATACACGTCTTGTTGATGGAATTAAATTTAGTCCAGATGGAAACATGCTTGTCAGTGCCAGTTGGGATGGAACTATACGCTTATGGGAAATTAAAACCGGAACACCCATCAAAGTTCTGGAAGGACACACGTCTAACGTTGAGCATATAGCGTTTAGTCCGGATGGTCAAACCCTTGCAAGTGCAAGTTGGGATGGTACTGTGCTATTGTGGGATCTAATGGCTATATCAAACGCTACAAACAGTAATAATTAGGATAGATTTAAAGGTGAATAAATAATTGGACTTACTGACGCAAAACCGTCCTGTTACATTATGTATAATTCAATAGGTGATCTTCACATGAAAAAAGTGTTGCTTTTGATCATTGTTTTTTCAATGGTATATATACCCCTCAGTTTCGCCCAAGACTACACCCAATGGGAGTTACCAGAGAATGCCATTGCACGGCTGGGTAAAGGATGGATCAATGCTATGAAGTATTCTCCAGATGGTACTGTGTTTGCAGTCGCGACATCAGTCGGTATTTGGTTATATGATACCGAAAACTATCAGGAAACAGCATTACTGGCACGGAATAATAAGGGAGTAGACGGATTAGTTTTCAGTCCTGATGGAGCAACCCTCGCTAGTGCAGAAAGACTTGGTGGCATAACACTATGGGATGTTAAAGCGCGAAAACCCAAGAAAACAGGATTATACAATTCCCCTATTTACCCCAACATGGTGTTTAACCTTGATGGTAAGATATTTGCCCATACAAAATTTAAAGAGATATATCTATATAATGCAGTTACAGGTGAGACCAAACATATTCTCAAAGAGCATTCGGATTATGTCACAAGTATAGCGTTCAGTGCAGATGGGCGAACCCTCGCGAGTGGTAGTGAAGACAAGACAATCTATTTATGGGATGTTGACACTGGTAAACACAAGCAAACCTTGGAAGGACATCCAGATGAAGTTACCCGTGTTTCATTCAGTCCAGATGGAAACACGCTCATAAGTGTTAGCAAAGATATGACCATCTATTATTGGGATATATCTACAGGAGAAATAAAAAAGACACTCGCAGACAAAGGTATAATTACCGATCAACTTGATAAACCAGAAACAGTAGAAAGAGTATCTTTTAGTCCGGATGCCAACATACTGGCAACTATAAGATTTAACAATACGATTCGCTTGTGGGATACAACTATCGGGACCCTCATCCAAACTTTTCCCAGTCAGGATACAGATAAACAAGAAAAAGACTATTCGAAAAACATAGATAGCGTGCTTTTTAGTCCTGATAATCGGACAGCTATAGGTTTTGCTGGTCGGAGGGAAGTTCGTATATGGGATGTCGATACAGGTGAAAGAAAAAGTTTATCTGAATATCCAGGTTATGTCAGAAATGTATCCTTTTCTCCAGATGGGAAGACACTTGCAACAGGTATATTTGGCGGAATGATTCGTTTATGGGACGTTGACACGGGGAAACACAAGAAGACAATTTCCAATCTAAGTGCAAGTTATTATAGTAGGTATGAACACGATTTAAAATCGTTTAGTCCAGATGGAAAAAAGTTCGTTTTTGGAGATTCTTCAGGAACCGTCTACTTATGGGATGTAGACACAAAACAGGAACTGTCACTTTCAGGAATAAACTATAATCCTAAAGAATCTCGGTATATTACACGGGCTATAATCAGTCCGGATAGCCAAATATTAGCAAGTTGGCAAACAGACGAAGATATGAATATTCGTCTATGGGATATCGCTTCTGGTAAACACAAACGAACCCTTAGAGGACATGAGTCACGTGTCAAGACGGTTATTTTCAGTCCGGATAGTAGCATGATGGCAAGTTGGAGTTCAGAAGGTGATACAACTATTTGGTTATGGGATGTTGCTACTGGTAAGCACAAACGAAATCTAAAAGGCCATACAGAATTGGTTGAAGATGTTTCATTCAGTCCGGATGGAAAAACACTCGCAAGTGGAGGATTAGATGGGACAATACGGACATGGAATTTGAAGACAGGTAAACAGCGACATGCTTTACTGGAGAAAAGTTTTGGTAACGATCTTGCCGTGCAGTCTGTAGCAGTTACCGTTGTGATGTTTAACGCTGATGGGAATGTGCTTGCAAGTGGACATAAAAATGGTTCAATTCGTTTGTGGAATATTGAAACTGGGGAGTCGAGACAAACACTCAGAGGGCATGCTGATGCTGTATCTTCTATATCCTTCGCTCCAGATGGAAAAACCTTAGCAAGCACGAGTAAAGATGCTACTGCCCGATTGTGGGACCTTAACACAGGAAAGCAAATACATGTCCTTACTGGATATGAAAAGAGTACGTGGCGTGTGTTCTTTTATCCTAACGGATTAGCCTTAGCGACCGGATTTCAACATCTGAACAGTCATGGTTATGACAAGAACATACGCTTATGGGATTTGCGGACAGGGAAACTCAAAAAAACACTGATTGGACATTCATCACGGACAGTAAATCTTGGATTTAGTGGTGATGGAAATATCCTTACAAGTATAAATTTGGATGACACAATACTTCTATGGGACCTAAAACCAACATTTAATGCTTTAAATACTTCAGAAAAAACTGTAGAGAAATCGTTAGGTGATAATCAATAAACGTACATTTTTCTTATTCCGAAGGAGGAATATAAAATGGCAACCCCAGAAACGCAACAACTTGACGAAATTGGAATCAGCAAAGATTATCAATACGGATTCCACGATGATGTTAAACCTACATTCAAATCCCGAAAAGGATTGGACGAAGAGGTCATCAATCAGATGTGCGACATCAAAGAGGAACCGGATTGGATGCGCGAGTATAGACTCAAGGCTTACGAAATCTTTAAACAGAAACCGATGACAAAGTGGGGTGGCGATCTTTCGCAACTCGATTTTGACGACATCTATTATTATGTCAAAGCATCTGACCGAAGTGAACGGAGTTGGGACGATGTGCCTGAAGATATCAAGAATACCTTCGACCGACTCGGTATACCGGAAGCGGAACGGAAGTTCCTTGCGGGTGTCGGTGCACAATACGATTCTGAAGTCGTCTATCACAACCTCGTTGAAGAATTGGATAAAATTGGCGTTGTTTTCGTTGATACGGATACGGCTGTCAAAGAATATCCTGACCTTGTGAAGAAATACTTCGGAACAATCATTCCATCAGCGGATAACCAATTCGCCGCACTGAACAGTGCTGTCTGGAGTGGCGGTAGTTTCATCTATGTGCCACCCGGTGTGAAAGTTGAATATCCGTTGCAAGCATATTTCCGAATCAACAGCGAAAACATGGGACAGTTTGAACGCACGCTCATCATCGCTGACGAAGGTTCACAGGTACATTACGTTGAAGGGTGCACTGCACCAACGTTTAGCAGCGAATCCTTACACAGTGCTGTCGTTGAAATCGTCTGTATGAAAGGTTCCCGGGTACGTTACACAACAATCCAGAACTGGGCAGGGAATGTATACAATCTCGTCACCAAACGTGCGGTAGCTTACCAAGACGCACAGATGGAATGGGTTGATGGCAATCTCGGCAGTAAGTTGACGATGAAGTATCCGAGCGTTTATATGATGGAACCCGGGGCACGGGGAGAAATCCTCTCTATTGCGTTTGCAAGCAAAGGGCAACATCAGGATGCGGGTGCTAAAGTCTACCATTGCGCGCCACACACCACCTCACAGATTACGTCAAAGTCTATCAGTAAAGATGGCGGACGTTCCAGTTATCGGGGTTGGGTTGACGTTGCGAAAGGTGCGAAAGGATGCAAATCTCACGTCGTTTGTGATGCACTTCTGCTTGACAAAGAATCGCGTTCAGACACCTATCCGGTTATTGAAATCAACGAAAACGATACCAACATTGAACACGAAGCACGCGTTAGCAAAATCGGTGAAGAGCAGCTCTTCTACCTGATGAGCCGTGGATTATCCGAAGAAGAAGCATCCACTATGATTGTCAACGGGTTCATTGAGCCACTCGTCAAGGAACTCCCGATGGAATATGCTGTTGAGATGAACAGACTCATCCAACTTCAGATGGAAGGTTCAATCGGATAATACCCAATTAACCTGATGTGTAGGGCGAGGTCTTTGTGCCTCTGCCTTACTTACTGAGGAAAAAAATTGCAAACAAGTGATTTTTCAAAAGATTTTGTTGAGAAGATAGCGCGGGATGAACCGCAGTGGATGCGCGACAGACGGTTAGAGGCATACTCGCTTTACGAATCGTTGCCGATGCCACATACCACTGAAGATGATACGTGGCGGCGCACCGTTGATATGCGGACACAGGATTACTGGCGGCGAACTCGACGGCATTTACGCGGCTTCGCTGTTGAGAATTATCATCCCGCTGCCGAAGCGAACGGTAGTACATCGACTGAAGTAGCAGATGGGACGGGGGTGTTGGTCCAAGTTGATGGGAATCCTCAACACACCTATTTGTCCCCAGAATTACAAAAAAAGAGTGTCTATTTCGCTGCCCTTCACACTGCACTAAAGGAACGCGGTGATCTCATCCGTGACTACTTTATGACAAAGGCAGTCACATTAGAGACGACCCTAAAAAGTGGAAATATCGCAACCCATAACACATTTGACGCACTCCACGGTGCGTTTTGGCAGGGCGGTTATGTCCTGCACGTCCCGAAAGGTGTCAGGATAGAGGAACCGTTACGGGTTTATATCAAACTCTCAAAAGACCAACACGCAGATCTGTCGCATGTCCTCCTCATTGCTGAAGAGGATAGTCAAATTGTTATCATAGAGGACAATGCATCTGCTAATCAAGATACAGGTGGTTTTCACTGTGGAGCAGTAGAGATTTTCGCTGGACAGAATGCAAATGTGACCTACGTGCAGGTACAACACTGGAATCGTCAAGTCTGGAATTTCGCTTCACAGCGAGCCGTTATTAGCAAAGATGCGCAGCTCTGTTGGGTCACAGCAACCTTCGGCGCAAGATTAAGCAAACTAAATCAGGCAGTTGTGTTAGAAGGGAATGGCGCACATGCCCAATTGTTAGGTTTAGCTTTCACCGATGCACGACAGCATTTAGATGTCAGCACAGCTCAAGAACATCTTTCGCCCCATACCACAAGCGATCTGCTCTATAGAAATGTCCTGAAGGATAGATCGCAAACAGCCTGGGGTGGTAATATCTATGTGTATCCTGATGCCAACTATACCGACGCGTATCAGAAAAATGACAATCTATTGCTAAGTGAACGCGCCCATGCGGATACCTTACCCGGATTAGAGATTGAAGCGCATGAAGTCCGTTGCACCCACGGTGCTACTGCCGGACAGATTGATGCAGATCAGGTCTTCTACTTGATGAGTCGTGGAATACCCTACGATTTAGCAGAAAAGTTAATAGTTGATGGATTTTTTGAACCTGTCATGGAACGCATTCCAATGGATGCTGTCCGACAAGAGATGCAAGAATTTGTCTCAAGTAAATTAGAAACATAATATAGCGCGTTATTAAACGTTGCTACAACCAAAGGAGTTACAACAATGGATCAACCCAAAATTATCGCTTACATGAAACCCGTCTGTGGCTGGAGCAACGGTGTCCGAGCCATTTTTGATAAGTATAATTTGGAATATGAAGACAGAGACATTATCAACAACGAAAACAACTATCGTGAAATGGTGCAGAAGACACGGCAGCCATACCAACCGTGCGTCCAAATTGACGATATAATGCTCGCCGATGTCAGTGGTGATGAAGTGGAAGCATATCTGCTTGAGGAAGGTATTGTAAAAGAAAACGATGCCGAAACCGATGTCCCAACTGATCAGGCATGCGAAGACCACGGACCATCTCCTGTCAATATTGGTTTCCCGGGTAGGTAGTGATCTGTCAACCTCTAAATGAAGGTATAGTTTTCTTCTGTAGGTCGGGTAGAGCGGAGCGAAACCCGACAAATACCAAAAGCGCATTTGACGTTGATTTGGACACGTATTGATTATGTCTATCATGTCGCCATTAAAATATTAACTGGCGCTTCGCTCTACCCGACCTACAATATAGCACTTGACATAGCAGTAGGCTTTTTAAATGTACTGGTATGCGCGCTTTCTAAGCGCGCTATACCTATTATGCATTAACCTGTAGGTTGAGTTGAGGCTTCAAAACCCAATCTATTGCACAAAGATGTTAAATATCATGCATTTATTTTTGTTCACATAACTTCAATGGAGTGTTTTAATGAAAAAGATTTTTTCATTAAAAACTATGATGCTAATTCTAATAATTTCTGGGATTATATTCATTATGTCAGGAATTTATGCTTTTAATACAGGAACTCATGCTTTATATGGAAATATTGATTATTCCGATGAGATTGAAGGGTGTGGATATTTAATTGTTGGCACTTCCTTCATTATCACCGGTACATCTCTATTGGTTAAGTTGAAGGAGTAACTCTAATTCATTTGGGACATTAAGCATGAACAAACTATACTTCGGTGATAACTTAGAAGTCATGCGAGAAATGGACGACCAACGTGTCGACCTAATATGCACCGATCCACCCTTCAACAGCGGACGTGATTACAACGCGTTCCTTACCGACTCGCTTGCACAATCCAAAGCGTTTACGGACACATGGACATGGGACGACCCGGCAAAAGATACCCGTGCCAACATAGAAAGACGCGCCCGCACCAGCGACACATATAAAGCACTGGACTCCTGCCTGAAAGGGTATGACCTTGTACTGCAAAACGCGGTGACCGGGAACAAAGGAGCAATGCGTGCCTATCTGGCATTTATGGGACCACGTCTGGCGGAGATGCACCGTATCCTCACAGACAAGGGAAGTATTTACCTGCATTGTGATCCAACTGCAAGTCATTACCTCAAAGGCGTAATGGATGCAGTGTTTGAGGGTGAAAATTTTCGAAACGAGATCGTATGGGGTTACAAAGGACCTAGCAGTGCAAAAAGGTGGTTTCCTCGTAAACACGATATAATTCTTTTTTATGGGAAAACGATAACTTCTTTCTTTAATCCTGATGGTGTGCGGGTTGCTTACAAACGTATTACGGGAACGGGGGCAAGTTCACTTACAAGAGGCAATCGGACACCTGAGGAAGTTCAAGCATTAGAAGAGGCGTATTCTGAACGTGGAAAACTTATAGAAGATTATTGGGTTGATATTCCTAGTGCGGGACACATGTCAAAAAAAGAACGCCTCGGTTACCCCACACAAAAACCGCGCTCTCTTTATGAACGCATGATTAAAGCCTCCAGTAACGAAGGTGATCTCGTCATGGATCCCTTTGCAGGTTGTGGTACAACAATAGACGCAGCACACACGCTTAATCGGTTCTGGATAGGCATTGATCTCACAATCCTCTCACTTGACCCGATGCGCCGCCGTCTCCATGACAGGCACGGTTTGGAACCATCAAAAGACTACGAAATCCACGGCTACCCCACAAACATGCAAGAAGTACGCATGCTTGTCCGTGACGAAAAGAAATATCACGACTTTTCTAATTGGGCAGTTACACGACTCGGTCTCCAACCGACAAAATCTGTAGGAGATGGCGGTAGAGATGGCGAAGCGGAAGTAGGACATATTACACTATGGGACCCAGAGGAAGGAGAAACAACAAACACAAGGATATTTGCTGAAGTCAAAAGCGGTAAACCTACTATTGATCAAGTCAAGTCATTTTGTCGTACAATGGATAAACATAATGCAATCGGTGTATTCATTACGATTGAACCTGTCACTTCAGGTATGCGTCAAGAAGCAGCGGATATGGGCACATTTTCTCATAATAACGAGACGTTTCCAAAACTGCAGTTCTGGCAGATAGACGATGCCTATTTTGAAAATCCGAGTTCTCTGCGGAGTCTCATACGTTTACCGAAGCAGTGGCTTGAACCCATGCGGAAAATGGAACGGCATTTTACGGATACGCAGATGACACTTAATTTAAGATAGGAATGTTGATTAATAGGAAGCAAACCACTTTCATGAAACATATAGTTGATAATATCAATAAGCTTGAGCTCACATTCAAGACCATAGACTTAGAAGGACGAGTCCCCGCTTGCAAAATGAAAGGACTACTAAATGGAATGGCCAGACTTTTATCCAGAAAATTGTCCACCTACGGAAGCTGAATCTGCTTCCGGAACAGTTTATCGACTTGTACGAAACAATCCGCCACAAGCAGAAGATTTTAAATCTACTTGGGAAGAATTTCCAGGTAGATTTCCCGAACCAACTATTAAAAACAGTGGGGTTTCTGTCTATAGGGATCCACAAGATATTGAACGGCTTAAGAAAAGAATTAGGCAACTTAGAGACAGAAAAACTGCTGAAGGCGAACTCAATGCAGCACTTGGTTTTATTCAACAGACAGAGGGAAAAGAGAAATCTCATCATACATGGTGGATACCTATTGGAGCAGAACCTTGGTTTGTTTTTAAAGTCCTAAGCGAATAAAAAAGTAGAAATCCTACAAAAGAGAATATATAAAATGCTTGATATACTCAATATTCCAGAACTAGGCAAACTTGAGATTGTAGAAGTATACGAATACTACGATCAACCTGTTCTGTACTCTTGTAAGAACGCTGCAGATCATCTTTATCTTGTTGTGGCAGCTGATGAAAACAATAAATACGTGACCTGGCTCTGTGTTGCAGTTTCCAAGGAACGACTTAACCTTATTCGGTCTGGTAAAATAGACCTACACGATGCGTTTGCTCATTCTGAAAATGCCTATACAATTACAGTCCGGGTCCCTTATGACGAGTATGCTGCAGTGCAGACAGATTGGATGCAATCCTGTCAGGTACCAGAGGATATGCTCCCAACGCCCGGTGAATGTCTCGATTTGGATCCGAAATACTCTCAGGACTTAGCGACGCAGAAGAGATAGCAAAATCCAGACAGAGGTTTGAATTTGCGTAACCCAACAAATCAACCGATGTGAATCTGAAAAGCGTTGGGTTTCACGATGTATAACCTATAGGTATAAAGTTAAGAAAGCTTAAAATCTCTTATGAATCACTCTAAACCCTTATGGTTATACGGATTGTCTTCTCTTCAGTCCCGACAAATGCCAAACGCGCATTTGGCGTTGATTTGGTAGGGACGATATGTTTATAGAAAAATGTGTACCCCACCTCTCTTCAGTCCCGTAGGGACGATATGTTTATATCAGGATGAGCTACTACACATATCGTCCCTACGGGACTAAAGAGGGTTGTATAACGTTTAACTATAAACATAGCGTCCCTATGGGACTGAAGAGGGTTTAATGAATAAGAACTACTTCCATAAAATTCTCAAAATCTTGTAAATCCTGGTTCAGACATAATAGGGAAAAAACAATGCACACATCCGACTTTCGTCCACTTGATGTCCAAGCCATTCGCGAAGATTTTCCAATCTTCGCGGAAACACCACCGTTAGCATTTCTCGACAGTGCTGCGTCAACACAAACACCGCGTCCTGTCGTTGAGGCAATGGATGCATATTATGATACCTATCGCTCCAATATACACCGCGGAATCTATCGGATTTCGGAAGAGGCGACAGACCAATACGAAAAAGCACGGCAAAAAGTCGCACGGTTAATCAACGCGCCACGTACAGATGAGATTATCTTCACACGGAATACCACAGAGGCAATCAACCTTGTCGCATACAGTTGGGGAAGTGTCAATATCCAACAAGGTGACGAGATTGTTCTCACAGACCTTGAACATCATAGCAACCTTGTCCCATGGCAGATGCTTGCACAACGCACAGGAGCATCCCTACGATATTTAGAAATCACTGATCAAGGGTTGCTGGATTTCACACAACTCCAAGATGTCTTCACTGAAAAAACGAAACTGGTTGCGATTACGCATGTCTCTAATGTGCTTGGAACAATTAACCCGATTCAGTCTGTTGTTGATGCTGCACACGCTGCCGGTGCCAAAGTCATCGTGGATGCAGCACAATCTGTACCGCATTTTCATGTTGATGTGCAGCAGTTGGATTGCGATTTTCTCGCATTTTCTGGACATAAGATGTGCGGTCCAACAGGTGTCGGTGTGTTATACGGTAAGATGGAACTGCTTGAGGAGATGCCACCATTTCTCGGGGGTGGTTCCATGATACGCTCTGTTGAACGTGATATATCAACCTACGCAGACGTTCCCGCGAAGTTTGAAGCTGGCACACCAAGCATCGCTGAAGCAATCGGACTCGGTGCTGCCGTAGATTACATTACGCAAGCAGGATTAGCATCAATGCATGTGCATGAACAGGAACTTACTAAATACGCGCATGAACGTCTTCAAGAAATTGAAGGCATCACCATATATGGACCTGCGCCGCATCAGAAAGCAGGTGTGATCTCCTTTAACATAGAGGGTATCCATCCGCATGACGTTGCTGGCATTTTGGACACGCATAACGTTGCTATCCGTGCCGGACATCACTGTGCGCAGCCGCTTATGAAAAAGTTAGACGTTATCGCAACTGCTCGTGCAAGTTTTTACTTATATAACACGCATGAAGACATAGATCGTTTATATGATGGACTTCAAAAAGCACAGACTCTCATGACACGGAGAACTAAATGAACATATATCAGGAAGAACTTCTTGACCACTACGAAAATCCCAGCAACTACGGCACACTTCCGAACCCCGACATTTCACATGAAGAGGATAACCCCCTCTGTGGAGACAGAATTCGGATGGACCTGCTTGTTGAGGATGACATAATCAAAGAGGTGCGTTTTTGTGGACACGGCTGTACCATCAGTTTAGCCGCAGCCTCAATGTTAACAGAAAAGATTGAAGGTAAAACACTCACGGAAGTAAAAAACCTTTCCAGGGACGACATTATGGATATGATAGGTATTCCGTTGGGACCTGTCCGTGTAAAATGCGCTTTGTTAGCTCTCAAGGTTCTCAAAGCGGGTGCTTACGGTATTAAAGGTTGGCCCGGTGAGGAAAATGAATAGGAAAGGAACATAATGGCAGAATACTATAAAGCAGCGAAAGTTGATGAAGTACCACCCGGTACAAAAAAATTGGTTGAAGTAGATTTCGTCCCTGTGCTACTCTTTAACGTAGAAGGCGAGTATTACGCGATGGAAGATGTTTGCACACATGACGGCGGCCCTTTAGGCGAAGGTATTTTAGATGGGGATGAGATAGAATGTCCACGGCACGGCGCACGTTTTTGTGTCAAGACAGGAAAGGCACTCTGCATGCCCGCTGTTGAAGACATCGAATGTTTTCCTGTCAAAATTGAGGACGACGAAATTTTAATTAACATTGACTAACTACCATCTCATCAAAGTGGACTACTATAGGAGGAAATAAAAATGGTAACAGAAGAATCTGTATACGAAGCTATAAAAGAAATTATCGACCCTGAAATCGGTATTAATATCGTTGATATGGGACTTATCTACGAAGTTGACATTGACGACACAACTGTTGACATTACCATGACCTTAACAAGTCCTGGATGTCCCGCCGGTGGACAGATTGTCAACGGAACACAGCACGTTACACAACAATTGGATGGTGTTGAAGAAGTTAATGTTCAAGTTGTGTGGACACCACGTTGGACACCCGAATTGATGAGCGAAGAAGCAAGAGACGAACTGGGTATCTTCTAACAAATCTATGAGGTACTGATGGAATACAAAATCCCTCTTGTTCTAACACCACAACCTGAAGGCGGGTATACAGTGACTTCTCCCTTATTGCCGGAGTTGGTTACTGAGGGTGATTCTATAGACGAATCGTTAGAAAACGTCAAAGACGCTTTTATTGCAGTCATGGAACTCTATCAAGAGTTAGGACGTTCATTGCCTGAAAATATATCGAGTTGTGTCGTTTTATAATACTATGGATCAACCTTGTAATTTACAATGAATTCTGTGAGCAAAAGTCCGAAAACCCTAAAGAAACATGATAACGCCTTCCACATTGAATGGAAGGATGGACATACCAGTTGGTATCCATACATGTATCTCAGACAGATGTGTCCGTGTGCAGAATGCGCCATCATCCGACACAAAGGTAAAGATATCCATTCCTTATTCTCTCCACAAGGGGATGGAGATATAACATTAATAGAGGTGTCTGAGGATATCCAACCCACCGATATTCAGTTAGTGGGTCGGTATGCGCTGCAATTCAGTTGGGATGATGGACACAATACTGGCATCTATCCATTTGACGTGTTACGTGAAACGTGTCCATGCCCGGAATGTGCACCAATACAAGAAAATGAAAACGAGGAAGGAACTGAATAATGCAGACAAGACCCCCGATACCAGAAATTTCGCCACAAGAACTAAAACAGAAATTGGGTGAAAACCATGAAGCTGTGTTCTTATTAGATGTGCGTGAAAAGATCGAATATGACATTGTACATCTTGAAGGGGCACGCTTAGTCCCACTCAACACATTGCCGCATCATCTGGACAACCTTCCATCGGACAAAGAAATTGTGGTCTATTGTCATCATGGACAACGTAGTCTTTATGCGACTGCCTACCTACATCAAAACGGATATACCGATGCAAGAAACCTCACTGGAGGGATTGACCGATGGGCAGCAGAAATTGATCCGACCATGAATCGTTATAATTAACACCATTCACAGGGAAATACCGAATTTTGAGAATAACATCTGAATCAAGAGGAGAAAACCGATGATCGTAGAATTTGAAAACCGTTCCGGTGAAATGGAACAGGCAGAAATGGATATTGATGAACCTTGTCCAACCTGCTGTGGCATGCTTTTCCCTATTGTGGAATCAAAACCGGAAAGTGGATATCGCTGCAGCAGCTGCGGACTTGTCTTTAAGCCTGTAGAGGAAGAGTCACAGGTAGAGTCCAAATAAGTTGGAACGCAAGCTGACTACTCAACTTTGCGAAAATCAGGTACTTCCACAGGTGCGCCTCCGTTTGCAATGGATTGTTCTGAAACCAAACCCGGCACTGTAAAATCCATAGTTCTATAAACATCTATCGGTGGCGTAGTATCGTTAAGGATACTATCAATAAAATCGCGCACCTTAAAATACTCCCCCAAGTCGCCTACATTCTGTGCTTCAACTGGTGGATTTTTCCAACGTTCAGGTAGAAACTCAGGTTCATATTCTGACAACGGTTTCCACACCTCACCCGCTTCAAAATCATGCAACCAAATCTTTGGCTGAGCTCCGAAACCGCGCGAACTTTCATAACTCCCTTTTGTACCTTGCAGACTGAAATAAGAATTTGCTGGACGATTGGAAAGCATATCAATCCGGATCTTAATTAATCCTCCACTTTGCGTTTTACAAAGCATCATCACAGTATCCTCCATTGCATGTTCAGGATCTGTCCGAACACCCGTGCCAAGACAGCAGACACTCACAACGCGTTCACCAAACCACTGAAGCACAGGACCAAGACTGTGTGTCGCATAGTTGCACCGGTTAATTCCAACCTGCCAGTAATACCGCCACGTAGGATTCCCTGTCGTGTCGTGATGAAGCGACTTGACGTTATGAAGATATTCTCCCTCACCAAAATACACCTCACCAAACAACCCCTTCTCCACCATATTGCGTATGAGCACATTGTGCTTAAAATAGCATGTATTTTCAGCCATCGTATACTTGGCAGTTGATTTTTGAACTGCACGGACAAGGTCATGACACTCCTCTAACTTAACTGCTGCAGTAACCTCGCTAATCACATGTTTTCCAGCATCTAACGCTTCTATAGATTGCGGTACATGCAGATTCTCCGGTGTCGCCAGCACAACCAGATCAACAGCATCTAACATCTCTGTATAATCTGTGAATTGATGTGGAACATTAAACCGTTCAGCTGTGTTTTTGAGTGTAGTTTCATTAATATCGCATACTGCTACAATGTCGGTTACTGCAATAGCATTGAACGGTTGAAAATAAGAACTACCACGATGTGCACCTACAATTCCGACCTTTAGTTTGTCCACAATGTCATACTCCTAATGTGTTTCAGGTGTTAGTGATAGCGGATTATTTAGAAAAGAACCGCTTTACAAATGGCCATGCACCTGTCTTGTAATACCGATGACCACCATCACCAATGAATAACTCACATCTATCTTCAACGCCAGCAACAGCATAGATTTCCTTAAGTCTTTGATATGCAAACTCAACATGTTGAATTGGAAAGATAGGATCATCACGTCCTGATATAGCACAGAATGGACGTGGGGCAATCAAACCCGCAACATCATACATTTCACCTAATCGCATGACACCAGGGACATAGTTGCATTCACAGTGTCGGATAGTACCGATACTTCCTTCAAATGTACAGAAGTAGCAACTTGGAACTGCAACAGCGATGCGGCTTTCACATGCTGCAGCAAAGAGAGAAATAGTTCCGCCTCCAGAATTACCAGTTATAGCGATCCGTTCCGCATCAACAGGAAGATTATCTATTGACCAATCTATCAGACGGGACATATCCCATACACGTTCCCCAATAGGAGTTCGACCAACAAGAATACTATGGACTAACTGGTGACGGCAAGAGTGTGTATTATTGTTCTGCTTATCTGCATCGGTGCGCGTTTCACCGAAAGCACGGGTTGTCGGTGCGATTGCGATATATCCCTCTTCAACAACTGCTTGCCGGGCAATATCGCGTTCACCTTCAATCATCTCCTTCTCCTCCTTATCTGAATGCGCGATACCAGCATAAATGTGTGGATGATTATGTCCATGCGGGGCAAGTATCAATGGAAGCTTCTTGGTAATCTCTTTCGGACGAAGAAGGTAGAATGGTAAAGGTACTGTCGGTTCCACCCACAGATACCAACTTTCACGTATATGGCTATCCATATCCAAAGCTTCAAGTTGTTCGGCTTTTGGAGTATAATCTGCAAGGTCAGATTCCATATTGTCCAAGCCGAGGATGTATCGCAATTCTGGACGAAACTTCGCTTGCCACGCGAATAAGCCTTCTCGCGTAGCCTCTTTAAATTCATATTTCCGTGGGACAGTGGCATATAAGTTTTCAAAGTGTTTTACCGCGTTATACATGAAGCATCTCCTAATTAATAATGACTCTCTTGACAAAAACTCTAATGGTGCTATAATACGATTGCAATATTATACAATTCAATGAGAACTGTCAACATATTTTGAGATAAAACAGATGAAACAGTTCAAAAGGAAAAAAATATGAAAGTATTGATAACGGGTGCAAGCGGAAGACTCGGTCCCTATGTGATTCGAGAATTAGCAGAAAAGCACACACCTGTTCTGATGTCACGTCGACAACCCCCAGAAGAATTTAGCAAACTCACATTTATTCAAGGAGACCTAAACAACTTCGAAGACTGTCAACGAGCAGTTGAAGGTGTAGATGCAATCCAACACCTTGGAGCCCAACCTGGTCCCGTAGACCATCCCGATTTTCGTGCAAATGCTGAAGAGAAAGGTATACCTTTTGATGCAACTTTCAAGACCAATATGCTCGGTACTTACTACCTCATGCAGGCGGCAATCGAGGCAGATGTCCAGTCTGTGATTATGTCTGGTAGTAATTGTGCGTTGGGACACGGTTTTCGCATCAGCAAGACACACATGCCGATCGATTATCTTCCGTTAGACGAGGAACATCCGTGTTATCCAGAGGATTCTTATAGTTTTTCAAAACGTTGTGGTGAAGACCTGTTAGCCAGTTATACACGAGCTTATGGAATCAGAACTTACGTAACACGTCCAGCAGGTATCACACCAGAAGAACGTAGAAAACAGATGGCAGAAAATGCAAGACCGATAGGTGGATGGTCACCTTGGCTTTGGTGCTGGGTCGGAAGCGAAGATGTAGCAACTGCACAACGCTTGATAATGGAAAAAGCAGAGACATTACCACCTCATGATGTCTATTTTCTGAACGCAGATGATACTACTGCTTTAGAACCCTCAATGGAACTGGTAGAAAGGTTTAAACCGGAATTCCTAACAAAAGTAAAATCACTGCAAGGACATCAATCGTTTATAAATTGCGATAAACTCAAGAACAGTGTCGGTTGGCAACACGAAACTTCATGGCGACAATAGAGTGTTTCACATAATTTATCGCTTCACATACTTTGGAGCAAACAATATGGCAACAGATGACATAATTCGTATAGGAGTCGTGGGAATTGGTAGTATAGCCGTACGCGGTATTCTTCCGCACCTAACACAAGACGATGTTCAAGATAGACTGAAAGTAACTGCGGTCTGTGATCCAGTTCCTGGCAGAGCAGAAGCTGCATCCGAGAGATTTAATGTGCCGCATGCATATCAAACATTTCAGGAGATGTTGTCAGAAGGACAGGTTGACGCTGTTAGCATTGCATCACCCATCGGTATACATTATGAACAGGGAAAATTAGCGATAGAACACGGTGTCCACGCACATTTCAATAAAACGATGACTACTACCGTTGATGAAGCAGATGACCTGATAGACTCTGCTGCACGAAAAGGTGTAAAATTAGTTGCATCTCCCGGACAGATGTTACGTCCAATACATCAAGAGATCAAAAGACTGATTGAAGACGGTGCAATTGGGACACTCACCTGGGCTGCAACAGGCTCCTCTTTTGGTAGATATCACGAAGCGGAATCAGTTCGCCATGGTGACGATGTATTGTCCAACATTAATCCTGCATGGTATTTCCACAAACCAGGGGGCGGTCCACTCTATGACATGACAGTTTATGGATTGCATACGATGACAGGTATCCTTGGTCCTGTCAAACGAGTGACAGCGTTCTCTGGTGTCCGAGTCAAAGAACGCGAATTTCGTGGGGAAATGCTGCCGTGTGACATGGACGATAACACCTTCATTCTATTGGATTTTGGTGATGCCTTCTTCGGGTTTATCTACGGTGCAGCAGCTGGACATTCTATAAAAGGTGGATTAGCAATTAACGGTACAACGGGAGTCATTGAGGGCAGCACCATCAACGGAGAGCCAATTGATGCACCCAAGAGAGAACTACCCCATGTTGTTGGACCACACCGGAGTATACAGGAAGCACATGTTTTTGAAGACATCATGCAACTCGTTGACTGGATTCGAGAGGATAAACCGACTATCGTCACAGCGGAACATGCACGGCATGTCATAGAGATTTTTGACGCTGGCTATCGCTCTGCAGAAACAGGACAAGCACAAACCTTACGAACTACATTTTAGAGGGATAAATCTTATGCCAAAGGCTCTATGTATCGGTGAACTACTCATCGATTTTGTATCCACAACACCAGATGTATCCCTTACAGATGCCCCAGGTTTTGTCAAGGCACCAGGTGGCGCACCAGCAAATGTCGCAGTCGGTTTAGCAAAACTCGGTATAGATGCAGGTTTCATTGGTAAAGTTGGGGCAGATCCGTTTGGAGAATTCCTTACAAAAACACTTCAGCAGCACAACGTAGACACTTCGTATCTCATCGCTGGAGAAGAATCGCGCACGACCTTAGCCTTCGTCGCAACACGTTCTGACGGTAAGAAAGACATTACTTTCTACCGACACCCAGGGGCAGACATTCAGCTGTCTCCTGATGAGATTGACGCAAATTACATCCAATCAGCAGAACTGTTCCACTACGGTTCTGTGAGTCTAAGTCATTCACCAACCCGTGAAGCAACACTCAAGGCAATACAGTGTGCTAGTTCAGCTGGATCTCTTATCTCTTACGACCCTAATCTACGGATGATGTTGTGGGATAAACCTGATGAAGCAAAATACTGGATTTGGAAGGTAATGCCTTATGCAGATATTGTGAAAATATCTGAAGAGGAATGGGAGTTTATTACCGGTGATGTTGAACTGACGAATGGGATAAAAAAGATACTCGATCTCGGTGTTAAGTTGCTGGTTGTTACACTCGGAGAACGAGGATGTTATTATACAAATGGTACTATTGAAGGTTCAATTGAGGGATATAAGGCTAATGTAGTAGACACACTCGGCGCAGGTGATGCTTATGTCGCTGCAATGCTCTCAAAATTGATTAAGCATAAGGATCTGTCAAATCTCAATCAGCAGCTACTCAACCCCATTATGCAATATGCTAATGCAGCAGGTGCATTAGCAACACAGAAAATTGGTGTCATCCCTTCGCTACCTACGCACGCTGAGATTAAACGGTTTCTATCAAGGAAACAGAATGTCGAATAGTTATAGGCAAATAGTTTTTATATGTATATATGGTAGTTTCAGAAAAAGTTTGATTTTTCTTCTTAGATTTGTAATACTTAATCAGAGTCAATGTCTTGTTATGATTGAATCTACCACAATCAAAATATAGAGAACTAACAGATTATCGTAGAATTAGAGACATGATTTTGTTATACTGCTTAACTATAATAGTGGTAACCCAGCAATGTTAATCAACAAAGGAGTTTATGTTATGAAACGACTGAGCATAGTTCGTCTAACAATCTTCACTTTTATTACAATCTTCGGGATCGCTACGGTATCCGTACAGGCGGCAATCTTGAACATTACAGTGACAGATAAACAGACAGGTAACAGACTAAACAGCGTGTCCATTACTGTTAAACCTGAAACAGGTGATGCCGATAGCGGTGTTACTGATGCAAATGGCACACTTGCATTTGCTGATTTAGAGGCAGGTGAGTATACAGTAACTGCATCTTTACAAGGCTACACAGATAATGTGTTGACAAGTGTTTCGCTAAACAATGATGAAACTAAATCGATAACCATTGCACTTAACTCAGAAGTAATTGAACTTGAAAAGATTTCAGTTTCAGCTTCCCGTAGAAAAGAAAAAGTGCTTGAAGCACCAGCTTCAGTCGCGCTGGTTGATGA
Organism: Candidatus Poribacteria bacterium; assembly: GCA_022828145.1. Lineage (GTDB taxonomy): Bacteria > Poribacteria > WGA-4E > WGA-4E > WGA-3G > MSPOR6. The sequence continues at coordinate 36,831 of JAJEJA010000013.1, forward strand.
CTCACAAATTCAAGACAGAATTGCGATGAGTGTAACGGATCATATCAAATCTGTACGAGCAGTAGATGTAGTGACTTCCGGTATTGGTACATCCTATGTCGTTGTACGCGGATTCAACAACGTCTTTTCTGGTAGCCTACTCTCACTTGTAGACAATCGGATCGCCAGTGTTCCATCATTACGTGTGAACGCTTATACGCTTATTCCTACTATAAGCGAAGACATTGAGCAGATTGAAGTGGTATCAGGTCCTGGTGCAGCATTATACGGTCCAAATAGTGCCAACGGTGTGATGCATATCCTTACGCGTTCTCCTTTCAATTCTCAAGGTACAACCCTTAGCATTGGTGGTGGCGAGAGGGGTATACTCCTCGGTTCACTCCGTCATGCTGGTGTTATCAATGATATGATCGGATACAAATTGACAGCCAATTACACGCAAGGTAATGATTGGGCAGCAGGCCGTCTTAGAGATGACATTGAGCCCGGTTTTAAAGAGGATCTTGATTATCAAATTCAAGAAGATGACTGGCAAGATGGTCGCTTAACAGCAGATATCAACGAAGAAGACCCAAGAAACTCGTTATTTGATACAGCACTTGCCCGTGGAGAATTCCGAGTAGATTATAGTCCAGATGATGATACATCCGTCATCCTCGCAAGTGGTCTAACACAGGCTTCTGGTCTTGAGTTAACTGGTATCGGTGCTGGACGTACAAAAAACTGGACTTACGGGTATGCTCAGACACGGGTCATCTACAAAGACCTATTCTTTCAAGCTTTCGTCAATAGAAGCGATGCAGGTGATACGTATGTCTTACGTTCTCAGGAGGATATCGTTGATAACTCAAATCAATATGTTAGTCAGTTACAACACAGTATCGGGATAGGTAATATACAAAGATTTACTTACGGACTGGATGTTTTGCTGACCCGTCCGGATACGGGTGGTACTATCAATGGTGTGAATGAAGAGAGCGACAATATTGACGAAATTGGGGCTTATGTGCAATCTGAAACGAATATACTCCCGCAGGTTAAATTACTTGCTGCAGGTAGAGCAGATTATCACAATCATCTCAGTGATATCGTCCTTTCGCCGAGAGTCGCGCTTGCGTTTCAACCAGATGATGACCACAACATCCGACTAACCTATAACCGCGCTTTCAACACGCCGGGCACATCAAACCTATTCCTTGACATCTTGTCAACTGAAGATGCGTATGGGTTAGGTGCGAATTTTCAATCGACTTTGGGATTTAGTCCCAATATTGATATTCGCGCACAAGGTGTACCGTCTGATAGCGGTTTTACTTTCAGGAGAAATACAGATGGTAGACCCCTCTTCCGGTCTCCATTTGCCCCATTGGTAAATCTCGAAGCGGATGCATACATTCCTCTTGATGATCCATTTTTACGAATGTCATGTGGGGTATCGGTCGGGGTGCTGTCATCAAAGGATTTGAAGATGGGTTGAAGGCATCAATCACTTCCGACACGCTACCAGTAATCGTTGGAGGAATGCCACCTGAAGAGATAGTTGCGACCATTGAAACACTCCCACCAGAATTAGCAGCAGCGGTACAACAGGTTATACAACCCAGTGATATCTTAGGACTATCACAAGAACAATTACAACAAACGATACTGCAGCTATTCGCAACGATGCCGCCTACAGCAATAGACCTGCTGACTGCAACATTGATACAAGGGCAAACTGCTGAACTTTCAGCTGTTATGCCTGAACAAGTCGTAGGATTAAAGAACGTCATACGTTCCCTTGATCCAGAGACAGGAATGTTCATTGATGTGGAAGATGTAAAAGATGTTGATGCGTTGAAACCGACCATTACACAGACCTATGAAGTTGGATACAAAGGGATACTGATGAATAAACTCGCTTTCTCTGTTGATGTTTATCATTCACGCATCAACAATTTCATAGGTCCTCTGTTCGTTGAAACACCAAATGTCTTTCTCGATCCCGCGTCAATTCAAGCAACCTTTGGCAAGCAAATTTCTGAAGCTTTAGCGGATCCTAATAACGCAGCACTTAATCAGGCACTGCTTCAGTTAGACTCTCAAGAAAATGGTGGTAACGGGAACGGTACACCTGTTGACGAATTGATAACGACTATCGCATCAATTCCATTCGGTACGGTAACACCTGATCAAGCTGCCGATCCAAACGCTGTAATGTTGACTTACAGAAATTACGGAGATATACAGTTAAACGGTTTAGATCTGAATTTTACACTGTTTCTAAGTTCAAATTGGAGTGTTGGCGGGAATTATTCGTTTGTCAGTAAGGACTTATTCCAGAATATTGATGGCATCGGTGAAATTGCGTTGAATGCCCCAAAGAACAAATTCGGGGCTAACGTTCAGTATTTTAACACTGATCTTGGATTAGGAGCCGGACTCAGAGCTCGTTTTGTTGAAGGATTTCCTGTTCGATCCGGAGTCTATGTTGGTGATGTGGAATCTTATTATACTATTGATCTCAATGCGGGTTACGATATTCCACTCGGTCCGAAACCTCGTTTTTCTGTTACAGTACAGAATCTGTTGGATCGTAAACATAACCAATTTGTTGGTACCCCAGATCTTGGACGTTTAGCGATAGCGCGTTTAACGCAAACATTCTAATGCTGGATTAGCTTGATTCGGATCAGTAGGTTCGGTTAGGAAACCGAACCTACCGGTCTGGGGCATTATTGGTTACCCTGTTTTCCGTGCTTTAACTCCATACATTGGCCAAGAAAAGAAAAAATCCCCTTCATCACCAGGTTCTACGGTATAATACGTTTTGGCATCATCAGGAGAGAGTTCTAAGAACGCTTCACGTATTTCTTCAACTATTTCTGCTGAATTCTTCTGTGGACGTACCCACCACAGAAACGACATCAGGGCATTGCGGGTATGAGCAGTCTTCTCAATCTCAAATCCGGCTTCAGTAATCATCGTATTCCATTGAGATGGAGGATACCCAAATACATGTGAATCGTCGCGTAACTTTTCAACACGGTTCTGCCACGTTATTAACGCGTCTGATTCAGGTGAAACAGAATCTACGATGCAAAACAGGCCATCTTTTCGTAGGACACGATGAACTTCACACAAGAATTGCGGTACGTTTTGAAAATGATGGGGGGCAAGACGACAGGTCACTAAATCAAACGAACCTGTACAGAAAGGTAATGACTCTGCTGCAGCTACAGAAAACGTAACGTTCTCTAACGATTGCTGTTGTGCCAATTCAGATGCTTTCAAAACCATCTCAGGTGTGAGGTCTGTTGCAACCACAGAATCTACCTTTGGTGCAAGTGCAAATGCTGTAAAACCTGTGCCGGTCGCTATATCCAGTGTCTTTTCGGTGCCTTTGGTATCAGCAAAATCAAGGATCACATCAAGTGTGTCACCTTTAGCATGCACTGTGCTTTGTGCATAATAGTCAGCGTGTTGACTAAACTGATCGCGGACAGCGGTATGGATGGATTTCATATCTGGTATAATTTGGGGGTATGGCTGGCTAAATTACAGCAATGCTTCTAAGTAACTTCTCGCTTTACGCATAGCGTCAATAGGATCGGATTGACCTTCATATACGACAGAAAGACATCCATTGTACCCGACTCCTCGCAGAATATCTAACACTCTCGGATAATCCAACCATTCCTCAACACCACTATCAATCTCATAGAACTTCGTGCGAACATAAACAGCATAAGGGGCAGTCTGTTCAATACTGGCATAGCAGTCGTAATCGGGATGCGGTGAACCGCGATGTCCACTTGCGCCAGGAGACCCAGCATATTGTCCTGTATCTAAGATATGCGTAAAATAGGGGTGATCAGTTTCCTTTAAGGCGCGTATAACAGCATCCCCATCGCGTGTAACATTATTGTGGTTATGGTTCTGCAAACCGACGAGAATACCTGATTCGTATCCATATTCAGCAACTTCTCTGAAACCTTCTATCATTGGTTGCCATAATGTTTCCTCGTCGTCACAATCAGCAGGAACATAAGCAGCAAAAACACGAACAATCGGACAACTCATAAAAGCAGCAACGTCTATCCACTTTTTTATCATTGCAATCTGTTCGTGATGCTCATCAACAGGTTTACCGAAGTTGTTGCTTATACCGATGTAACCTAACGGTAGTCCTTTTTGCATTAGGTTCATCTTCAGGTCCCGCAAATAATTCACATCTGTTGACTCAAATGCTCTGTAATGCAATTCGATGACATCAAACCCAAGGTCATATACGATTTGAGCGAAGTCTGTTGCAGTAGCTCCTTTGACGTTCAAAGACATGGTGCCGATTTTCATCATAAGACTATGTACCTCTCAATATATCCATTGGTATCTTTCCGTGTGATTTCTATGATTCCATATCTGGGTCATCCGAATCTCCATCTATTTCTTTAAGTAGTAGATGCGACTGTCTATGCGTTGTTTTTAGGTAGTTAGTTAGGACATCTTGGATTGTCTTTAGCGTATAACGATCATTTTCAAGTATCTCTATTCTTTTTTCATAATTCTCCATGAAGTTGAGTCGGTCAACAATATCTTGGAGCAGATTTTCTAATTCTCGATAGTGTGTTCTTTGTTCTTCCAATGACTGGATTCTTTCTGCCATTGTCTCGATCTTCTGTGTCGCCTCTTTCAATTCAGACTGTAGGGACCGGGAAAAAGCGATTAATTTCTCAAGCGTATTTGTGGATTTATAGACAGGTATTTCTGCATCCATGGGTGGAAAATCTTTAGGGATGGTCTTTTCTCCATTCTGTTCATGTGTATCAGTGTCGGTTTCTTCTGGGGTATCTATATCAACTATTTCATCTTCAGGGTCAATCTCAGTATCAAATTCTTGTGTATCAATTGGTGAAATCTCGTGTGTTCCCAAGAGTTTAATATTATATGTAGATGGTAGATAATTCTCCTTCCGTTCAGTGTAAGTAATTTGGACGCGGAGTTCTTGGTCAACCTTAAGGGAATTCAATCGTGCATGAATATTTCTGATCACGACCTCATTGTATCCGAAAGCTTGGTTCGTTTTTGTACTTAATTGTCGTAGATATCGGTAGAGTTCCATTACATCGGAGCTTTCTCGTGAGATTCCTTCTTTCGTCAATACTCCGATAATATCTTCATCCTCGGCATTCGTTGCGGAATGTAAATTCGGTAGTACAACGTCAAGTGGTACTTCACCTTGAATTGCCCTCATACCAAGGGTCCAGCTGTTTTCGGAGAGTCTGCCGCTGTATGCAATGAAATCGTAAGTAATTGTCATCTTCTAATACCAACCCATAATATAATAGACATTACATTAAATAGCTCACTCGTCATCTTTGTTGCCAGTTAGTTCAAACACAGGTTCCATCTGTGCCCACCATTCACCGGTTTGTGCTTCTTCAACGGGTTCCTGAAATGTTCGCATTAATTCATCCCACTCTCTGCATTTAGGATGTTGTTCAAGATAACGTGGAAAATCACGTTGTATATCAAATGAATCAACGGTTTCCATCGCCATGAACAAACGTCGTCCTAAGAGGTAGATATTCATTTTCGTAATACCGACTGCTTTTAAGCCTGCTAAGGTTTCTTCCCAGGCATTTTGATGATAAATCTTGTATTCCTCAATTATATCAGGATCGTCTTTAAGGTTCAAGGTTAGTCCGTAGTGTTTCATTTTTTCTATAGTTTTTTCTATAATCAGGTTATGGTCAAAAGCGAGTATACGATAATAGAACTATATCAACAGTTACTGAAGGACGTGGATATTTGTAACGATGCACCTTAATAAAATATATTATCAGATATGAACATTTTTTGTCAATAGGATTTTTCAATTGGGTGTCTAAATATTTTGTCATCTTTATTCACATGAGACGGCACTCGGAGAGTGCCTACTTTCACATGAGACGGCACTCGGAGAGTGCCTACTACTATTAAGAGCATAGTAAATCCCAAAATTGACACTTATAGGGGCAATAACTTTACGCACCCCATTTGCACATTTTTCTTGACAAATTCAATTAAATCTGATATGCTACAAAAACAGTTTGACAAATAGGAAGAAATGTGTATAACAGCAATGCTATTATCAGCGTAAACAAAATAAAGGAGAACAATAATGCGTTCTAATGCTACAAAAGTGATATGTATCCTTAGTCTGTTAATAACTTCTATCGGGTACATAAATATATCTGATGCCAAAATTGATGAAAGTACGATTGCAGGAATGTGGACATTTGAGGACGGACAAGGCGATACCGTTACTGATGAATCTGGAAATGGCAGTGATGGAACATTTGTCGGTGATCTCAAATGGGTAGATGGAAAATTCGGCGGCGGTCTGGAATTTAACGGGACGAACACGTGGGTTAAGATTGGAACGAAGGGTGATGCTGATTCATTAGCTGCTTTAGATTTTAGTCAGTCTGAAGGATTCTCAATTCACGCCTGGGTTTATTCTGCTGTTGCACCGACAGGAAAATGTATCGTTTGGAAAGGACTTGGTTGTTCCTCATGGTCCCAGTATCTACTTGGTACCGGTGCACATGAAAATGGAGTAGGTTCTGCAAATGCGTCATTTCATATTCGCGTCGGAAACGGTGGCGCAAGACTTGAAGTCCTGGGTGATCCACTACCGGAAAAAGAGTGGGTTCACGTTGTTGGTGTTTGGGACTCAGAGAAACTGCATATATATGTAAATGGAGATTTGCAGAATAGCGCAGATGCAGCTGGTCCTCCGTGGGCTTCACCCGAAGAGGTATATTTAGGCGCAGATCCAGGGTGTAATAACCGTTGCCAGTGGAATGGTATTATGGATGAAGTTGTAATTTTCAACGTTGCCCTGTCCGAGTCAGAAGTAAAATCTCTCGGCAGTGGTATTGAGGGTGCTTTAGCTGTTGATGCAGCCGGGAAGACCACAATCACTTGGGGGTCAATAAAGTCTAAGCGAAACTAATATCTAATGCAATCCATTAAAAAAGCGATTATTCCGATCGCTGGATACGGAACACGCCTCTTCCCCGCTACGAAAGCTGTGCCAAAGGCACTATTTCCAATTATAGATCAGGATGGCATCGCAAAACCGATAATCCAACTGATAATTGAGGAAGCATTGACGGCAGGTGTGGAAGAGGTGTGTCTCGTTGCACAACCCCATCAAGTTAACCCAATTACCGACTATTTTTCAGGTGATGTCCCAAAAGCCATTCTCGAAAAACATGAGCTGGCAATCCAAGCGGATAGGTTGACTGAAATCGGAGAACGGCTACAGTTTGCTATACAAGCTGAGCCGCAAGGCTTCGGGCATGCTATCTATTGTGCTAAGGACTTTGCCGACGACGACCCTGTCATGATCCTGCTCGGTGATCACCTCTATATCCCAGATTCAGAAGTCTCTTGTGCTAAACAGTTGGTAGAAGTGTATACGCACGTAGGCATGTCTGTTACCAGTCTTGACGTCTGTGATGAAAAGGAACTCTCGTTGAACGGGATCGTGCAAGGGACAACGTATAAAGACAATCCTGCCATTTTCAAAATAGCACGTATAGCCGAAAAGCCTTCGGTTGACTATGCACGAGAACACATGCGGGTTGAGGGTATTTGGGATACTCAGGAAACGTATAAGTACTTGTGTCATTTCGGTATTGACTTACTCACACCACTTCTTTTTGATATACTGGATTACAACTATCGCAACCAGATACTAACACACGGTGAGATTCAGCTACGTGACGCAATGGGTGAAATGGTTAAGCAGGAAGGTATGTACGGTTACCGCGTCGCAGGTACTCGCTACGATACCGGTAACCCTAAAGAACTATTAAACACTACTTATGCTTTTGGACTTCACGGTCCGTATCAGAATGATCTTATCTGAACGTATATCGTAACGTGAGTTTGATAAATCAGAACAAATAACTACGTAGGTTGGGTTGAGGTACGAAACCCAACATCTTGACCCATTATAGAGCAATACATGTCGGGTTTCGTTCCTCTACCCGACCTACAAAGAATATTGCATTTAATTATCAAACTCACGTTATATCGCAAACTTATTCCTTTGAGAGTTTGTGTCAATTGTTATTACTGGCTCTCCATTGGGGATACTCTTCTTTCAGGAGTTTGGCAGCCCAGTTACCATAGTAAGCGTATCCGGTGCGGCGTTCCTGTCCTATCTCTGATAGCGAGTAACGTACTACCGAGTCACGATCAAGAAAGATTGGACGGTTGGTGCCGAGTTCGTAGAAACGTGCCCAGAGCGGTCCAGCATCTGGATCCTTTACGATTCGCTTATCGTTTTTCCCTTCTGCGTTGGTGAATGCGTCTAAACGCCTTCCGTGGATAGCGACAGTCCTAAACCACGCAACAGCTCCCTCCACAGCGTTGATTATCTCTGGTGTAGGTTCTTCTATAGACATGAGAAAGCGAACAACCCTCACACTTTCGCCACCAGAGATTGATGGCGGTTCATAAGAACGTCCCCATGCAGGTTCAAGCGTTTTTTCGTCATGCTGTGCACACCAAGCAGTCAGTTTACCATCTTGTTTAATCTGGGTGCGCAGGATGCAGTCAATGCCCTTGGTTAGAGCAGCCTCTACCTTAGCGCGCTCCTCCGTTTTCACGAACTCATAGTCAGAAGATTCAGAGATATCGCGGAGTAGTCCGAGAATGCGTGACATAACATTGTCATTGTAGGTAATGTGACGATGGTAGCCTTTGCCTAACGGATAATACTGTGGGAAGCCACCATTCGGGTATTGTGCTTCAAGGATATGGGAAATGCCTTTGAGAAATGCTTGTTGATAGCGAGGTTCGTTTGTCGCAAGAAAAGCACGGGCAAGAAAACGTAGTTCGTCAATCGTCGCGCCGTTATCAAAGGTAGTATGCAGATCCGCACTTTTACCATCAAACGGTTTAGATGCAGTGTCTCTCACTTTGGGCCATCCTCCGTATGGTGTCTGCCAAGTGAGGACGTTGTCAGCAATGCGTCGACCTTCGTCGCTCTGGAACCAGTCAAGGGGTTGTTTCGCGTATCGGGACGGAATATTTGCATCAGCGGATGATAGAAGTAAAAGACAGAAAACAGAGATAAGAGTCAACTGTAGCTTCATGTAGGTATCCTTTCGCTGGCATGCTGTATGATTCACATTTGCTTGAGCTTACGTTAATCCAAAGTTCCACCGACTTCCAAATCTACAATTTCAATATCTTGAGACGCAGTCAACTTACGAAATTCCTCCACTGTTCCTGTTAATACGGGGAAGGTGCCGTAATGATTCGGGTGGACAGCTGGAATACCGAGGAGTTTTGTAGCATAGGCTGCTTCACGCGGTCCCATTGTAAAGTGGTCACCAATAGGAAGCAATGCTAAGTCTGGTTGATATATCTCTCCGATTAGCTGCATATCACTGAACACATTTGTATCTCCAGCGTGATAGATTTTATACCCGTTTCCAAACTCAAGGACGAATCCTGCAGGTTCACCCAAATAGATAATAGAACCGTCTTCTTCTATTGCGCTATTGCTATGATTTGCCGTAACCATTGTTGCCTTTACCCCATCTACCGTTACGGTACCACCTTTGTTCATCCCTATCGTATTCTCAACACCTTTACTTTCAAGATATTTTGCAGTCTCAATGATTGCCACGACTGTAGGAGAATGCTTATTAGCTATTGGTACTGCATCTTCCATGTGGTCAGCATGTCCGTGCGTTATCAACATAACGTCGATTGATTCAAAGGTCTTTAGTTCCTCAGGACAGACAGGATTACTTGTTAACCACGGATCGATTATTAACGTTTTATCGTCTGCCTCAATAAGATAGGTTGATTGTCCAAGCCATGTAAGGCGAAGACCGTTATTCAGTTTCATGTTTATAGTCAAATATCTCCTTTAATTTAAATAAAATAATTTCCATTACACATTCCACTCTTCCACCCTTCCATCTTCCACCCTTCCATTCTTCCACTCTTCCGTTCTTCTATCTTCCACCCTTCTACTCTTCCATCTATACTTATCCGACCTCCTGTCCATCCAATTTCCCCACTTGAAGATCAATTTCATCACGAGATTCGATTTTGTCTACTTTTCCATCTACCATGTGGAAAATCCTGTCTGAAACATCAAGCATCTTGTGATCGTGTGTTGCAGTAATTATAGTAACACCGTTTTCATCATTAAGGTTGCGTAATAGGTCAATGATTTCAAGACCTGTTTTGGTATCAAGGTTACCAGTCGGTTCATCAGCGAGGACGATTGCGGGGTCATTTGCAAGAGAACGCGCGATAGCGACCCGCTGCTGCTGTCCACCAGACAATTCTAACGGCTTGTGCTGAACACGATCACCTAATCCGACAAGTGAGAGTAGATCAACGCCTTTTTCTCTACTCTCATCAGCACTCATCCCAGCGAAAATCATCGGCAACGAGACGTTTTCAAGTGCTGTCATAACTGGAATAAGGTTGAACGACTGAAATATATAACCGATCTTCCGGCAACGTAGCCATGCTAACTCATAAGCATCCAGTTGCGCGATGTCTACTTCATCAATATAAACCCTCCCCTCAGTCGGTTTATCTAAACCCCCAATCATATTAAAGAGTGTAGATTTTCCGGAACCGGAGGGACCCATGATAGAGACATACTCGCCTCGTTGTATCTGAAAATTGACACCGCGTAACGCGTCCACAGTCGTTGTTCCCATTTCGTATCGTTTTATCAGGTTTCTGACTCGGACAGTATTCTCTTTGGGTAACGTGCGTTGGAATCGTTTCGGTGTTTCGGTGAGATCTGGTTGAACACCACCCACATCTGCTTGCATTGCAATGTCTCCTGTTTTGTGTGAAGGCTATAATGTTTACTGTTGGTTACCCTCTGGATAAGAACCCGAAACGTTTTTTCTGTGCAGGTTTCTGACCTGCTGGTTGCTTCTGTTTCTCTTCCTGTGGAATTGCAAATTGGATAAAATTCCGTTTCCCCAGAGTCTGTATGAATGTAAAGAGTGATGTTTCGGCTTCTTTTCGAGTCAACTGATGTTTTTTCTGTAGTGCTTTGATTATCTGCGAAATAGTATGTTTACCATCACACATCTGCCAGACAAACGCACCGATGCTATCCAGTACAACGACGCGTTTATCGGGAAGCATAAAGAGTTTACTCGTCCATTTCACCCAGAATTTATCTTTCTGCGGAATAACAAGTGATGCCTCTTCCTTGTCGTCTATCTCCCATGTTATCAACTGATTTCGTAGAGGAAATGCTTTTAAGACTTTACTTCTATCTACATCGGGTCGTTTCTTAAGTTTTAGAGCATATAGAGCTTTATTGAACATGTTTTTGCACTCGCATATAAACGATCTTCAATCAAGTAAGATCTAATGGCAATAGATACTTTCAGCGACTTCTTGTGCCAGTTTTTTGGATGCATCGCTGCGTCCGATTGCTTGCACTACATAGATACGATTTGTATGATGGCAACGCCACATATAAAACACAAGTCTCGTCCGTTTAAAGATTTTGTCAAATATCAGAACAGGTGAAAGCGGCACATTATCATACAGTCGTGTTTGTTGTCCGACAAATGTTATTCGTTCATCTCCGTTTTCGTTGTGTAGCGTAACTTCAAACCCGTATCCGCGAATTGCTTTGGCGTATCTTGTCCGAAACCATGTTTCCAATTGATTTTCTTCTGGACTGTACTCATTCAGTAATACCTCAGCGGGTCCATAACGTTCTACGCTAATTTTACGGTTTCTTCCTCTGGTGAAGGCAAATAACAGATAGCCGCTGAGAAGTTTCTGACGTTCTAATTTGTAACTATTGGGAACTGCAAGTCTGAGACCGTAAGCACTCCACACAGTAAGTTCAGGGTCACCTCGATCAGAAATGGATTTAAAAATCCGAAGTACTGTCGGACGCCAATTCTCCTTTAGTCGCCCCATCACTTGTATAATGGTAATTCGTTTTGTTTCAGGATTATGGATAATTAAACCGTTTGCCCGGATACCTCCTTTCCAACTAAAGCCGAGGACTGTGCATTCTTTGAGGTAATCCTCATCTTTTATCAGGTCAATGTTTCTACGAAAGGAGACGTTTCCACCACGTTTGTAGTTTTTTCTGACTAACTTGAAGTATTCATCAAGTGTCTTGTGTAGGTCAGGTTTCTTTTTTCGTGATTTTGCCCATTTTAATTCTAAGCGCGGCATCTCATCATCATCTAATCGTAGGTATCCATTTTTCTCATCCCCATTGATACCGCTGATTTCCCATGATGTTGGGAGTTCTATCTGAATACCTGCCCAACCAAAAAGAGTCCAATCCATTTCTCTTTCCCACGATGCCCACTATGATAAACACTCTAAAACGGCTTAACGATGACAGCTTTAGAAACGAGGGCAATGGCAACGGTACCCATCCCAATCAATCCTACACCGCAAGCGAAACCTGCTGCTAATACAGGATTGAACATGAACCATCTTTTCAGACCGAACCGTTTAATCATGTAGAATCTGCCTATAATAGCACCGAGTAATCGTGCGACCATACTTCCAGGGTCCGCTCCGATCCCACCAACGATACCGTAAAACCACATAGATGGGTATTTAAACACCCAAAGCAACCCGTAAATCGCTAAGTTTGATGTAAATCCTGCAGCGACATAATCCCCCCGTATCGCTTGTATAATTTCACTATTTCCATCACGTAATGATGTTTTCATCAGACACTCATTTGTTGCATTTATGGGCCACATCATCTGGACAAATGGATACTGTGCGCTCGGTATGGGAGCTATCTGCCAAATAAAGTGTTGCACTAAAATACCGCTGATTATCAGTATAGGCATAATCAGTAAGGTTGCAGCCAGGTTTGAGGTAAAGGTTGTTCCCGTAAGTTCCAGTACACGCCATCCTTGTGTGCCAGCACCGTAATCTTCGTCGGGGAATGGTGCAAACCAGATATCAATTTCCTCGTACCGGCTGAGAATAAAGGTTATCTCGTGTAGATAAGGTATTTCAAATAGATCGCGTCCGAGTACACCGTAGGTCCTTGCCGTAATATAGGAATTCACCGGTGTGTATACAAACGCAAAACCGAGTAGGAAACTGAGTGGAAAATTCGGCACCATCCAATGGATAAGCCAGACGAATCCGCCCATACCGATGAGCCACAATAATCCCATTAGCCACAACGGAAAATCACCTCGGTTTGGTGGTGTGGCAAGTGAACCGCGTTCTCCCGCTTTCTTTTTGGAACTGCGTAGTTTGAAAATCATCGGTATAGAGGCTGCCATGCCGACAAGACCAAGACTGAACGTTTTCCCTATACCGTAACTCCTCCAGAAATCGAGATCGTTAAAGAGTCCAGTCGCGCGCACATCCAATCCAGGTTCCCACTGGTGTAATATCTCATTTCTATAGAGGATGTGCGGGTTCAAGACGAATTGCGACAACATTGCGGTGACAAACTCTGACATCACCACAGGGAACGGCAAGACAAACCCGAAAAGCATCTGTCCGAAGTCTGTTCTGAGTGCAAATACACCTGTCGGAGCGAAACCTTCAATACTCTGTGTAAAGTCAATCCAAGGTATCTTCAGTATCTGTATCGGTTGACTCATCATGACGCCAGAGAGTGCTGGTACACCGATATATATGAAACCCCATAATAGACCTGCCATTGAGCCGATTGAGAAGACTTGCCATCGCCAGGTCTCCTGTTTTCCGGTAGTTTCTGCCAATGCGGTAGCACCTTGTGCCGTGATTGGTGCCATCGGATAGGGGAGGCGTTCAAGGTCCGCGGTAAGCCTAAAGAGAATATACTGACCACTAACGAACCGCAACGTCCCGAGAAACTTACTTAGCAGAAAAACACCGATAGGTAAGAGCCAATCGGGATGTAACAGATTTCGCGTTAAGACACCGACAGAATCACCGGGGGGGACAACCCATGCGGGTATCTTATCAGCGATTTCGTAGGAGGCGGCTTGGGGTGTGTTTATAAAATATGCGTACCATATAAAACTCCTATATTGCATCCCACTTCCGACTGCTGCGCCGGTTAGACTCAATAGCATATAGAGTTCTTGTCGACGTGCGGTCGTGAAAGAACGTCTTGCTAATTCGGTGAATAGGATAACAGCAACCCATGGTGCAGCAGCTGCACCTGATTGTCCAGATACATAACTCAGATAGATGGAACCGGGCATCATCAGCAATCCGACAAAGAGTGCGCCGAAGAACACTTTGCCGGTTAATCCCGATTCAAAGGTTCTGATGCCGCCTTCAATGTCGTAGCGTTGTGCCCAGGCTTGCCATTCATCTGCTTGTGAGATTCTCTCTCTCGCCAATTAATTGTTCTCCTTAGAATAAACTATCAACTCAATTATCATCTTTCCGTGTGTCCTTTTTGCTCTTTCCCTCGTTAAATTCTTCCCAGAAGTGAGCGATAAAAATACCAATTGTCAATATAAGTGCAGCAAACATCTGCCACTGCCAACTACCACCCAAAAATAGAACACTGACAAACCAGAGAATTGTTCCAACGATAATGATAAAACTTGCTAATTTTTCCATTCTCAATTCCCTTGTTGAGTTAGATTCAGATTTTCCTAACGTAATAAGTCATTTCGGACTCTGCTTATAGTACCTTTATTTGTAGCATGATTTAATAAATTCGTTGACATCAGATTCGCGTCCAGATAACTCCTCTTTGACTGCTCTTAATTTTGCGTCTATATCTTCAATCGGCTTGATTTTCGCTTTTTGTTCGTCAATAGAGATAACAGGTATAGGAAAATCTCTGATATGCTCAATATAAATGTGAGGTTGCCCTGTGCCTTGCTGACGACGATAAAGTGGGGTCTGCATAGATTTCAGACACATATAAAGGTATCGTGTCAAATACTTTGATTCATCTTTGCTTTGGACGACAATAGAATCGGAAGCCCAGATTGGATCGTGATGCCACCATACATAACCTGAATACGCTCCTGATTTGCTAACAGTAAACACGTTTCCAGGGTAGTTGGGCTTACCATGTGTATATGGAACAGTGCCTCTGCCGCCTGCTATTACCGGAATGTTGCCTTCTGTGGTAGTAGCTTCTGTAATTGATGTGCCGTTTTTCAAAAAGGCGACATCTTCAAGATTCACGTAATCCATGTGGGCGCCAACTTTCCAATCCTCATGTAAACTGAAACTTCTATCACTTTGAACATTTTTCACCTGGACTATGCCGATTTCAAGACCTTCTGGCAAGTTTTCCACTGGTCCATCAGACGGGGTATGGAAAAACAGAACATTATCCAAATCGTTTATACCTTTTATTGGATTTCTCTTACTGTCAAAACCATCGTTGTTAACTGTCACTCGGTAAAACCAGTCTGTCTGACCAACTCCCTTATCTGTGAGATAAATGATACCCGTTTTAGCATCAGTATAAGGTGCAAAGCAACCTCTCGGAAGCCTAACGAGCATTCTGACACAAGAGTTGCTTAAAATGAATCGCAACATTTTGCGATGAGTCTTGTTTACAAGTACCCCTTCCGGTACAACAATTGCCATAGCTCCTCCGACTTTTAAGCTATTAAAGCATTTGAGTACACAAGCTTCGTCAGCATCTTTTGACCTATGTCCTTCTGACCTATTCAATATGTCTTTAGAAATGTTTTTAAGGGAAAAGGGAATATTTGAAAGAACATTGTTATATTCACCGGTAGTATCTGTCAATAAACTGTCTCTTTGGGATACACCAGAATGACCGTCTCCAAATAATATCATGTTCATCTTTGCAATTCGCGCCGTGGTTGTAAGTTCACTACCAAAAACCGTTTTATTATGGAGTTTATCAGATGCGGACATTGATAATCTTTGTTGTTGACTAATATGTTTGAAGGACTCCGTAAGAAACCCGCCAGTTCCACAGAATGGGTCATACACGGTTTCACCGAACTTTGGACTGAGAAGTCTAACCATGAATCGTACGATGTGGAGCGGCGTAAAATATTCCCCTAAGTCGTTTGAGGCTGTGGTTGTCTTTTCCATAAAATACTCAAATGCGGATCCCTTAATATCTTCGTCGATGTCGGTAAGATTTAAGGGATTGAGTTTTTGTACAATCTTTTTAATTACCGGCGTACTATCGGTAGTTATTGGTGAAATAACTTCTCCGCCGTAATTCGCGCTAAGACGGGGAATGATCACTCTATTTAAATAGTCCAGAATATCCTTTTCGGGGAGTCTCATCAAAGATTCCCAAATGTCGTCCTCGCCTTTTTCACTTAGCAATTTTAGGAAAAGGATATTGGCGAATTCGCTGAACCGCTC
Organism: Candidatus Poribacteria bacterium; assembly: GCA_022828145.1. Lineage (GTDB taxonomy): Bacteria > Poribacteria > WGA-4E > WGA-4E > WGA-3G > MSPOR6. Next base: position 53,181 of record JAJEJA010000013.1, read on the forward strand.
AATGCCAGCGCGGATCCCCGCTGCCCTAAAATCGTCATTGAGTTCTGAAAATAGATTGCTCAACTCGTCTCTGGATTTAATGACCTCCTTGGATACAGTGAATACTTCGTTGGTTTTATCAACGTGATATTTTCTTAATAAATCCGGAGAAGGAAGTTCATTGAGCTCAACACCGTTGAAAAACAGTGGTTCAGATTTCTTCAAATGCCGAGATTTAAGACTTAAACCATTGCATGCAAACATGATGTCCACGTCCATACACTCTGCATAATCGCTCGCCTGATTGAGTGCATCATCAAGATTCACGATATTAGATTTCTTTGCCTCTATCACGGCTATCTGCTGCACACCATCAAATAGTGTATAGTCAGGCTTTTTCTGTCCCAGTTTCTTAAGATTCATCTGCGGCAACCGACTTTTAACCGCGTTTTCAAAAAAAACATTTTGTCTGGTATCATGAGCATCAAGTATCCAACCGTTCGCTTCCAAAGAACGATCTATCTGATATCGAACGTCTTGTTCAATCATAACTTTTCCTGCCCTTTGATTGTCTCCGCTAATCAGCCGGTGCTACAATCGGTTCCAATCCTGTAGTATCTTCCGCTGTTTCACTGTTCTCAGTTCTTCCGCGTTCGTGGAATTCTGCCCGCATATCTACACTAAATGTTCGCCATATCAACAACTGTTTCCGCAACAAATTGAGGAATCGTCTATTAACCCGTTTCCAAGAAGCTATCTCACCACTTTCACGGTTCACTTCTAAAGTGATTTTGAACAGGTCTTCCTCTTCTCCACCAACAGGTGATGTGATAAACTGAATAGATTGACTGACTCCCAAATCATAAGGTGCTAACCATACCATCATACCGATCTGGTAGGAGTCCTCTTCCGCAGATGTGCTAAAAGTCACATTATCTGTATAGAAATCGCTTGCTGACTCGTCGGCATGTGCATCGAAATAATCACGCATAAAGACATTCAATCCGAGTGCTTCTTCTGCTAAAACGGTAAATGGTAGATTGAAGTGCCATACATCACCATCAGGTTCCGGAAGTTTCCATTTTCGTTCAATGTCCGGTACTGCCATCCGCGATGCTTTTATAGCAGGATATAAGGTACTTAAAAGCACTACAATCATCACAATAACAGTCGCTACAACGGTAGACATGGATGAGTAGTTTAGGGTTAAACCCGCCAACCAACCGAAATGCACTAACGTTGTTGCGATCACTTGTCCCATCAGATACCCCAAAACTGCCCCGACAATTGCATATACACACGCTTCAGCAAGGAACAGGAATGCGATATGTATTGGTGCAAGTCCGACAGAACTGTAGATCCCGATTTCACGCACCCGTTCATAGACTGCTCCCAACATCGTATTCAGGACAATCAGCGCGGCAATCAGAATGGGAACAAACAGGTTCCCCATACCACTAAAACTTGTCATGCCGATACTGCTATAAAGGTACGTATCTTTTCCACGTCCGACAAAAAAATCAAGCGCGATACGGTTCATCAAGGGAGCCATGATGAGATCAAGTTTGTCAGATGCACCGAGTAGTTCCGGATCTTCATCTTTAGGTTCCATGTTGACTGCGACACTTCTGAGGGTGCCACCTTGGTTCATGACAACTTCATACGGTAAGATTGCAATGCTATCGGGTGTAAGATGTAGATATTTCTGAAGTTCCCCCTCAAGGGTTTCATCACCTGTACCGCCGCGACTTTGCTGTTGTTGCATCAGTTGATAGTCCACAGGTGTGAGTTCTTCTCCATCGTTATCTGTCAGATTCTTGAATCCGATTCCTAATACACCGACGACGGTGAAGTCCGCGCCGTATACGGATATAGTAGCTTTTCCCATATCGCTTTCTGTGAGTTTTAGTAGATCTGCCATACCTTTGGGTAGCACAATAGCGTAGGGCCACTCTGTGGGCCAATTGGCAGCATCTTCTCGGTTGAACCATTTTCCATATTGCAGATACCGATCAATACCTGTAACCGCGGGTTCCGACTCACTCATTCCGACAAGCATATTAGCAGCAAACTTTAAGGGTTCTCCTGTGAGTGGATTTGTCGCAGGTGCGGGATCTTGCGGGTTAGCACTTCGTGTCAATTGTACAAATGATTGATCTCCTGTCCCGGATGACTGATACCAAGAACGGGGTGCAACAACATTTTGTACAGTGAGGACAGGTTCTTCATCAACGTTCTGTATGAAACCGTTTTCTTGCAAGGTCGCTACTGTCGTACGAATATCAATTGTGTCTCGATCCTGTCGTAACAGCATATTGTTCTTCTGTTCAAGAAGACGTTGAAAGTCATCAACACTTATCTGTGTCTTCTGCATATCGTTCAAAATTGAGTTCAGGACAGGTTCTTCAAGTGGACGCCAATACTGATCACGGATCAGCAGACCTGTATATCTGGGTGTCACTTGCGGCAAACTGGTTCGGTTCGGATGCATAAACGTCCGCACGGATGTAAACGAGATGACGGTAAACGTTAGGATAACCAATGTTGCACAGGTGAGAATTGTCCGTCCTTTCCGTTTACGCATATTTGAGATACCGAGACTAAATGCGGCGGAACTTGCGCTGAGTCTACCAACATCTGCTTTGTAGACTTTGTTCCCTTGTTGGCGAATTTTTTCAAGCTGCTCCTCAAATTTGCGTACAATAATGCTAATTACAATAACCGTTAACGCCAGCACAATGAAAGCGATTAAGATGATGATAGGTGTTGTCGTAATTTGGAATGCTGGATGCACCTGACTTAGGAAATAAAAGACGAGTAGGAAAATACCGAATGTCGCTAAAATCTGTCTATGTATGTTTGGGAAACCGAATATAAGTCGTTCCATAAAATATGCAAACGGCATCAATAGGGCAAGGTAAAACATTATACCGTTGACAACATCGTTACCTGTTCTCTTAACATCCGGATATGCTCGCGATTCGTATCCCCATGCAGCACGTGCTAACTTCAACGCCTGTTGGTAGTCGTTTTGGAAGAGCGCAGTTTCTGCCCGATTGAGATATTCATTGGCAAATTGGTGCAATTTATCGAGACGGTCGCTTGAGATACCGAACCGTTTGTAAAGTCGTGATCGATTTTCATCGAGCCACCACATATCACGAACGACTACATAAGGTGTGAGACGTATACTACCATTTTCACGGACGACGAAACCTTCCCCGGTATAGAGTGTTGGGTTTTTCATGCCGCTTTTTGTGGCTTTAATCAGAAGTAATCGTTTTCCGATCTGTCCATAAGCCATACCGATTTTGATACGACTATCAGGTTCGCTATAGACGAGTGCAATAGGTTCTGCAGCGGATACCCCCTCCTGTTGCCACGGCTTTGACACACCGAATTTTTCTGGCGGACTATCGGATAATGCATCGAACACCTCTAATTCACGAAGGGTTCGGAGATACCGTTGGTCAACAAGATCGTAGATAGTTGTTGACACACACGGGAATGTTACAACTCTACATCCGCGTCTGCGTGTGTTAATTCTGACTTTGTTTGGGAGTAGTTTTGCCCCGTAGTTTCCTAAATCGGGTGCGTAAACGATATCTCCAGAGTCTGGGTCAAGTTTATATGCCTCAACTTCTTGAACACCTCCGAGTCGTCGTGTTGCTCTCCCTTCCATTGCCAATCCAACAACTTCAAAATTACCTTTGTTATCCCCCATTGCGAAAAGATCCCCGCGTACTCCCATCATCGTCTTGTGTTTACGTCGGATGGTGAGGATGGGATAGGGTACAGGTTTGTTCGGCAGTGCGGATTCACGGGCATCAAATTCTACAACGTCACCGAATAGGTTACAGTAGAAATTTCCGACTCTTGCGGCAGTCGGCATCTGTGGATCCCGGAGTGCTTGTATTAGTATTGAGGCTAATGTTTTCGCTTGTTGATGTAGGTTTCCATCTTCGCGCAGATCAACCCGATCAATGGTATCCAGTGGCGTATCTGTTAAAACGCGTGCGTCTTCAATTGTTGCAAAGGCGATACCAGTTTTACCGACAAGTGTAGCGACTTCACTATCAAAAGCGATTTTACCTGGTATATAAGTTTTCCATGTTTTCCCACCACTAGCAGAAATAGCATTTACGAAGTTTGTTCCACCCCCGAGTCCGACAATAGAGATAAGTGTTTTTATGTCCTCTATTTCATCTTCAGTGAAAGCATCTGGGTCTTCGTATCGGAGTCTGAGCATTGCGTCTAACTTTTCTCGCATTCGGATATTATTCTTACGGTTCTTCTTTGCGCTCCGTACATCATTACGAATGAATCTTTCTACCTCTTTGCGTATATAGTCCATATCCTTGAGCATATCTTCAGAAGGTTCCCCACGGTTTCGCCACTGTTCAAATTGCATTTTCATCAGTCGGCTGACTCCCCCTAAACCTGTGAGTTTTCCATAGTGTGCGCTCAGTAGTGTCTCAAGGGTTTTTCCATCAAGGTCTGCTTTATCGGTTATTGCGCTTGCGACGGACCACTGTCGTGCCATCACAGCTTGTCGGATCTGGTCATCTGTTGCACGCCATAGTTTTCTGACACGGACCCCGAAATCTGCATCTGCAGCATAAGCTGCAAGTTTATTCCCTATACTTGCAAATTCTCTTCGCAATACAAATTCAGGTTCTTGGTCATAGAACCATCCCTTGTTGAATACACCGAATTGATTAGATTGTGATGATAGGTCAACGCTACAGAAGAGGGATGTATAGTAACGATTGAAAAGGTCTTGCAAAGCTACCGCTGCCTCAATTTGTGCCAGTTTGCGACTATATTCTACTTCACTAATTCGTGACATTTTTTCTACGCGACTCTGAATGTTTCGGAATCGTGCGTTTCTTAGTGTGAGCATGTTGTCGCGAAGTAGTTCCTTGGTTTGCACATCTAAATCACCTGTTAGTGAAGGCAGACGCATAATGAGATTTTCAAGTGCGACCACATCAGAATCAGCCTTCTGTTTGACAGTTTCCAGGATCTGCGCTTCAACCAAATAAGCATTTATACGTTTCCGAACTTCTTTTGCTTGTTCAAATTCCTTATCTGTCAAATAGCTCTGCAGTATCAGTAATTCTTCATCAAGATATTCGCGTTTAAGGGTTTCATGAGAATTCAGTAGATTTTGGATACGCGGTGTTTCTAAACGTGCATTACGTAGTGCAATTTCAAATATTCCCTGTTTGTCTCGTGCTAAGTCCTCAATTAGAATTGATGCAGATGAACCTTCTATACTTTCAACACTTACCGAAACTGAAGCCGCTTCTGTCAGTCTTTGTCGGAGCTGTGCATTGATGGTTTCTATCCGCTCTTGAGATGATTTCGTTAGGTATTGTTTTTGCAGTTCGAGGGGTAGATCGTGCTCTCTGTCTTCGCTTAATTTTTTAATCGCTTCAGTTATCTGATTCTCAATAGCTGATGTATCGTTTAGTTTGTTTTGAATATTTTTTAGAAGTTCTTTTTCTCGTGAGATTGCAGATTCTTTGGTTTCAGTAATGTCTGCGAGGATTTTACGTGCCTTTCGTGCTTCTCTGAGAGAATGTAGGTCTAAATGTCGATCCAGTATCTTGTCAGGTGTCCACATCAGCGCGAATTTGCGTTGATCACTCATCTCCCAATTGGCAAGTGTTTTGTTGAGTAGTTCAATATTTTCAAGCAATTCTGCTGGTAAATCGTCGGGTGTAGGTACACTATAGTCAGAACCGTTCTTCAGAGGTAACAGATAGGATGAATGTGGATGTGTACCGAATTGTTCGTCAATATCACCTGCATCAAGTTCTCGTGTTATTTTGTCGATTGCCCATGTGTCTAATCTTGCGATGGGTAGTGCGATGGTCTGTATGAGTTCTTTCTGTGCTTCTTTGCTTGTCTTGAGGGCGGATTCCTGTATCTGTGCAAGACGGTGTACTATCTGACGTAGGAAATGTGTCGTTTGCAATGCTTCCTTCTCAAAACGTACGAGGTTAGCATTGAGTCTTGATTTTTCTTCTTCTGTGAATCCCTGTTTTTCGCGTTTTCTGTTACGTTCAATATCTTTTTTCTGACGTTCAGAAAAGTCACGTTGTGCTGTGTGTAATGAGTTAATCTGGGATCGCGTAGTTGAAAGTCCTCCCAAGGTCGTTGAAAGGGAATTTAGATCCTCCTTTACCCCGTGCACCCCGTGATAGAAATCAGCGTCCAAGTCAACCAATATACTACGATCAATAGAGAGTAAGAGTTTTCGTCCTAATTCCTCAAATTCGATAATATCATTTGACAATCCCCTTCTCAATCCATGCAGGGTAGGTGTACCGGGGGAATCGGTTGCTGAACCAACGATATCTTGTCCAATACCTTCCATAAAGGCGCGCATGCCAGCCAAACCTTGGAAGTGTGCGTCAACAGCAACAAATAATACGGAACGCCCAGGACGATATTCGGACTGTCCGAACAGACGTGCAAGTTCCATGAGAACTGCAATACCGCAAGTTGGGTCAGCACCAGGGGCAATTGCTGGTACAACCGACATGGAGTCGTAATAAGCAGTGAGTACCACGAGTTCATCGCGTAGAACGGGGTCTCCCCCCTCTAAAAATCCCCGTATATTTTGACCGACGCGGCGTTCCCATGTCATTTTTCCAGATAGACGAACATCCACTTCTTGCTGTGTGTCAAGTAGATTCTTTAATTGTGCAGCATCCTCTTTTGAAACCCAAAATCGTGGGATATTTGCTGGTACAGTCAGGAATTTATTCTCAGCTTCACCACGAATCGTTGTTTCCGGTTCTATAAAGATAACTGCAGATGCGCCGAGCATTGCAGCATTGATCCATCGGGTAACTGAGTTAAACTCAGCCAATATGATTGCCCCTTTGGGGATGAAGATGTCGGATTCACTTGCTGCGATGAATTCACCGATTTCGTCGATCTGTCCATCCTTGTTATTATCTATCCCATCATTTTCATCACCTGGTATTTCATCTGTCCAGCCATCGGCATTGTTGTCTATTCCATCTGTTGCCCATCCAAGGATTTCTGACAGTAGGGGTATTTCACCGTATTCATCAACAGTACCATCTTCATTGTTGTCTATTCCGTCAGATGCTTTCTGCAGGTGTCCATTTAGCACATCATCGGTTATACTTGCTTGTGTAACGCGGAAACGTCTTGCGAGTGATACGAGCGTATCCCCTTTCTGGAGTGAGTACCAGAAGCCGCCGACATTTTTTCCATTAAAATCTGAGAGCTGTGCATCATCACCATAAATTAGGGGACCTGTGAGACCACCCGTTGGAATAAAGACTGTGTTCCCCTCAACTATAGGTGTAGGAAGGTTCTTATTATGAGGACTTGCTACGATGTCATCAAGAGAGACATCGTAATTCTCTGCGATGATTTCAAGCGTTTCACCTGTTTCAACAGTATGCTTAACACCGTCTGCGAGGAGGGAAGTTCTTACAAGGTTGGGCCACAGAGACTTTAGTGGGAATGTATGTAATACTGTTCCATCATTAGCGAGTATTTCAATAATGCTGTTTCCGTGGTCAATGGGGACAGTGACTGTGAATTCACGACTTTCAACATTTTTTAATCCCAATTCAACGAAACGGTCAAAGACATATTTACTGCCGTTAGCTGCTTGCGGATAACCTGTAACTCGGCTCTCTAAACTTGATAATCTGGCAAGGTCTTTACGGATATTTCGGATAGAGAGTTCATCACGTATCTGAATTGCAGCTTCTGACAGTCCTAATGTTTTTTCGCCTTCTGCTGCATACCCTAAAGAGATGCAATGTAGGAACAAAAATGAAAATATTAGACTATAATACCTATTTCTCATACAATTTCCCCGATTCTTTTTTATTGCTTCTTTTAGTTTACCAAATTCTAAATTTATTTTCAATATAAATTTTTTTTCAGTTTGTCTGAACCAGGATTTTCAGAATTATAGGATTATCAGGATAAGAGGTTTCTGATAGTGATGTCCCAAGGCATAGTAGGGTGCGATATCCTTATCGCACCCTACTATGCCTCGTGAAATTTAGGAATTTTGGTATTATTCTGTTGCGTTGATATTCGCTGCGGATGGTTGATTGGTAGGAAGTTCTTTGACAGTGAGAGCGTCCTCAGGTACATAACGGGAATAGTCTGAAATTGAGCCGCTTGTCAGCGCATAGATAACGACATTCGTCATAAAGCGATATACGCCTGGTGAATAGTGGACATTTCGTGTGGGGAGGCTGACCGCTTCCATTGCACACATATAATCCCGTCTAACAACGAGAACAGCTAACTTATTTCCAATGGAAAAACCTTCAAGGAAGTTACGTTTAGGTGGACGGGTGCCCCACCAGAAGATATCAAACCCGACAGGAGGTCCTCCAATTTGATAGAAGTTGCGATAGATTTCATGGGAGTTGTCAATCCGTTCAATGTTACTCTCTGGCATAACATATCGCATCTGTGTCAGGAAAAGTCTTATCATTGCCTGTTGTGCAGCGTTGACACCACAATCATCGAAGACGAGGAATCCGCCTTTCTCGACGAGGTATTTGCGTAGACCTGCCGCTTCATCTGGTGTCAGTCGACTATCCATTTTGCCACCGCCATGTCGTCTGCCGAGTAAGTTTCTTGACCGCACAAGCGCTGGATCATGTCCTGTCATGAATACAATAGGTGTATGCATGAGATATGGATCGGTGAATCTTATTGCACCACCTTCAACGTTCATGTCGGTCCTGATCTTGGTTTTCTCATTGAGCCATTTTGTAAGTGCATTTAATGATGAGGCATCTGCCCACCAATCCGATAGATTGTGACGAATACGTGCAAAACGCAATACGCCTTGAATGTCTCGTCCTTTACCGACCACCTCTCCACCTGGTTTACCTTTTTGTAAAGGTTTGACTTCATATCCCCCCATCACAATCCCGAAACGATCAATCACGTTCCGATCATAACCGACATGCTCGGTCATAGATAGAACGGGGAGTCTTTCGAATCTATGCGTGACCTGAACGGGGTTTCCTGAGACACCGCGGACGATATTAGCAGTACCCGCAGAAGGTGCACTTGGGCTTGGACCAGCAAATGCTAAAGCAGATAACGTATTTGCCGGTGGTAGTTTAGTGTCTGTAACCGTATCTGGTATTGACGTATTCTGTTTAACGACTTTCGGTACATTCGGATTGATTGGTGCATCAATCTCAACTGTCCGGTTTGATATTTCCAATACGGTATGTTGTTGGAAATCGGGTGCCTTATGCCTGAATGCATCACTTAGTCGTGGTTGCATTTGCATTGGTTCAGAGATTACCGTATCCTGAATGGGCATAACCGGTTTTAGAACTGGGTTGACAATAACTTCGCGAACCTTAGGCTTATCTGGTTTTGTGACTTTTGGAAAATCTACCTGAATCATCTGTTCGAAAATCTCTGTTTGGGTTACAAAATAGAGGCCGGCAATAATTATCAAAACTACGTGAATTAGAACTGATGTTAATAGAGCACTTGATGTGCTTTTCGCTTGCTTTTTCATGATAACACCTCAATGTACGTGTTAATATTGACAGGTTTACGCAATATGTATGCCAATTAAAAATGGCGTTATACCAAAGAACAAGCGTCACATTAAGGTTTCAGATGCACAGTATTGTGCAAGGATGCACGAAATCGTGCATATTGTGAAATACTATAAAACAATGGTAATAGTTAGAGGTGAGTCATGAAAGTGAGAACGGTAAAAAAAGAGATATTTTCACTGAGAATTGTATTTTTTTTGATAAAACATTGAAAAAATGTTTGCATTTAAGTAATTTATGTGTTAAACTATATTTCACATTTTTATCTTATCTGTTTCTTGTATATATTTATAGAAGAAACAACATATTAATAACAGGGATTTGACAACTTGTTTAGGACATTTTTGTATTAGAATTTCCTAATCTGAGTTTTCAGACTATAAATTGAAAGGAAGTTTACCCATGGGTGAAAAAGTGATCTCCCGCATCAAGCTACGTAGACGTGAACTTAAAATGACACAGACTCAATTGGCAAAGGCAGCGAATTTAACGCCTGCAGCAATTTCCCAATTTGAGTCGGGAACCAGGAAACCTTCGTTTAACACACTTTCCAGTTTGTCCGATGCTTTGAAGGTGACAACAGATTACCTTCTCGGTAAAAAAGATCGTGGTTACGAAGATTTAATGGCTGATCCGAGGGTTAATATGATGTTTAGGGGAATGATGAATTTTACGGAGGATAGCAAAACATATCTCTTTGAATTCTACAAATTCCTCGATTCACAACAGAAAGCAATGTCAAAAAAAGAGTCAGAGGATGCCGAATAACCGGCTACACTATGCGAAGGATGGTCCTGCTGCTACTGCGTGGGGTCTCCTTCGTGACCTTAAAATACAGGATTTTCCAATTGATCCGCGATGTATCGCAACGAAACTCGGTATTGTCGTCTGGGAACGTGCCCTGCCCATTTCTTGTGACGGGTGTCTCATGCGGGTTGGGAATGCGTGGGGAATTCTTGTAAATGCACGTATCCGTTCAGAAACTCGACGGAATTTTACCATTGCACATGAAATCGGACACTATCTATTAGAACGTGACACCGTCAAAACTTCACCATTACATCAGCAGTTTAATACTGTGATACCTGAACAGAATAGCACAAATAAGGAGTTGCAGGCTTATCTACAAAGCGAACAACGCGCAAATCAATTTGCTGTTGAATTGTTAATGCCTACGCCAATCTTTTCTGTGGATTCATCATCACATGTGCAAGTTGGATTGCCAGCCATCACTGAACTTGCTGCACAGTACGGTACATCTTTGACAAGCACCGCGATTCACTATACAAGATTATCGGAGTTTATATGTGCGCTCGTGTTTTCAGAGTCGGGTGTTATTCGGTATTTCGCATATTCTGAAGGATTTCGCAAAAATAAGAACTGCTATTTGGTCAACGGACAAACACTTCATCCCAAGGCGTTAGCATCTCGATTTGCGAATATATCTTATCCCAACGAATTCAAAGATGAAGTCCCATTGAACTATTGGTGTCGTCCTGATCAACTGAAGGAAAAGGAGAATAATGCGGAAAGTGTTGATGATAATATTATTGAACATTCGCGCCGGATCCCTCGGACGAAACAGATAATGAGTTTTTTGCACCTTCCATCAGTTTTTTCCTAAATGTTGTAAGAAATCTTCAGGAGTCAAAATTGGAACTTCTAATTCAACGGCTTTATCATATTTGGATCCCGCGCCGTCACCGGCGATGAGATAATCTGTTTTTCCTGTTACACTGGAGGCTACTTTCCCGCCACGTGCCTTAATCTCAGCTGATGCTTCTGTACGCGTCATGTCTGTAAGACTACCCGTAACAACAAAGGTCTTACCACTAAAAAAAGTCTCTTTTAGAATCTTAGGTGCTTTGACAACATCTTCCGTGAAGCAGTGCAGTCCCGCGGCTTTCAGTTTTTCAATGAGAGGACGGTTTTGTGTGAAGAACGACGAAACACTCTCTGCAATCTGATGACCAATACCAGGTATAACTTCAATAGTTTCAGCATCGGCTTGACTTAATCCTTCTATAGACAAGAAGTGATCTATCAAGAGTTCGGCAACGGTCTCTCCGACATGAAATATACTCAATCCGATCAATACCTTTGCTGCGGATGCTTGTTTGCTGTGTTCAATCTGGTGCAAGAGGTTATGAGTCAATCCCGCTCCCATCCGATCCAATTTGCACACCTCTTGAGACTTTAAACTGTAGAGATCAGCAACATCTCTAACAAGTCCGTTGTTCACTAATTGGTTCACAGTGGCAGGCCCGAGTCCCTCAATTTCAAGTGCCTTGCGAGATGCATAATGTGCGATCCTACGTTTCAACTGAGCAGAACATCCCGCGTTCACGCACCGCACGGCGACCTCATTTTCTGATCGTTGGACAGGTGTATTACATGTTGGACATAGATCAGGGAATTGAAAAACGTCTTCATTCCCTTTTCTTTTTTCTTTCTGGACATCTATAATTTTCGGAATTACATCGCCTGCACGTTCAAGAACAACAGTGTCTCCGATACGAACATCCTTGTTGCGAATTTCTTGTTCATTATGTAAAGTTGCATGGGTAATCGTAGCACCTGCGAGCTTAACAGGTTCCAAGATAGCAACAGGTGTCAAAACACCTGTGCGACCGACTTGCACCTCAATATTCTTTATCGTTGTCGTTGTCTGATGTGCAGGAAACTTGTAAGACGTTGCCCAACGTGGGCTCTTGGCAGTTGATCCGAGTTCCTTCTGCTGGATAATATCATTAACCTTTACGACAAGTCCATCAACTTCATAAGGAATGTCCTCACGTTTTGTCACCCAATGTTCGTAAAATGAGATGACATCATCAAGTGAGTCGTGAAGTTCAGTGTATGGATTACATTTGAAACCGTAGCGTTTAAGTTTCTCAAGTGCCTCTGTGTGGGTTGCAATGTCAAGTCCTTCCGTATAATTGAGTGAGTAGATAAATATATCTAAGGGTCGTTTAGCAGTAATGGTAGAGTCCATCGTCCGCACAGAGCCGGCAGCGGCATTCCGAGGATTTGCGAAAGGTGATTCACCTGCTGCTTCACGTTGCACATTTATCTCACCAAGCAGATGTTTTGGTATAAATACCTCACCACGCACTTCTAAAATTGGTGGAACTGGATTATCGTCTGTTTCAGTAAGTCGCAATGGAATGGCACGTATCGTTCGTAGATTCCCGGATACATCTTCACCGTATTCGCCATCACCGCGCGTTAAACCGCGCACAAAAACACCATTTTCATAGAGTAATGAGACACCTAATCCATCAATTTTCAGCTCAGTAACATATTCAACAGGTGCGTCCTCCAACAATTTTTTTACCCGTACACCGAAATCCAGTAATGCCTCTTTACCAAAGGCGTTATCAAGACTGAGCATGGGGCTGCGGTGAGGTATACGTGAACCTAATGCTACGCCACCCCCAACCCGTTGTGTCGGTGAATCTGAAGGAATATCCTCAGGAGATGTCTTTTCAAGTTCCTCAAGTTGATGCATCAACTTGTCAAATTCAGCATCCGATATCTCGGGTTGGTCATCAATATAGTATTTACGCTCATGGTAGCGTATTAAGTCTCTGAGTTTGTTGATGTCAGTATTCATTTTTTTTTTGCGGAATCTCTCTGGTTATATAGGGATATATCTGATTTTATAAAACGTATCATGTTACGGACAGATTACACAAAAAAGGCGGAGCAAACTCCGCCAATGTAATGCTGTAGTAGATTATAGAATTAATTGAGAGGTGTGCATAAATAGCCGATGTTGTTCTCAATTCATGTGTTCTTGGGGCATGTGAAGTTTTTCTTGTCTGAACCAGGATTCGCAGGATTATTAGGATTTTCAGGAATATAACGTTCTCGGTAACAACACGCTCTGCTGAGATGGATTCCTCACCTATTTTTTAGATTTAGGACAAATCGCGTGGTTACAGGTTTTAGGATACCAAATAAATATACACACCCCTCAACTAAATTGTATTGGGATTATAATTATTGATAAGATCACGTTCACAACTCTTGCGTGATGATTCGTTTAAATCTATATAAACACATAGCGTGTTAAATCCTTTTGTAAGTGCTTCACCCCATGCTTCATGTCTTGGAGTTAGTCTCTGTGTAAGCGAGCTGGTTTGACCAATATATAATGGTTGAAAGCTTATCCTACCTTGATAATCAACAGATTGTCTTGTGAAGATGTAAACACCGCCTAAATTGAGGAATTGCGTATCTTTAGGACAAACTTCAAAAACATATTGATTCCCAGAAGCACCATAAAAGACAGCTTTTGACATTTTCATTTCCAGTCCCCTGTTTGTTTTATATTAACGTGAATTTGATAATAGGTATATGGACTCCATTTTGCCCAAAATATCACTTGCATAGACTCGGTAGGTTCGGTTTCCTAACCGAACCGGCTTTGTGTCCCTTGCGTTCATAAAGGTTTTTGCATAGGATCCGGTTCGGTTAGGAAACCGAACCTACCGGCATGGGAAAATCTGATTTATCAAACTCACGTTATATTACAGAAAAAAGGTATCTGTCGCGCTAGAGTTCCTCTTTTCGCTTCTTTTTTATTCCGGGCTTGGATATATTGATGGTGGATGCCAATGTTATCTTAATTACAAACGACTCAAACTGGTCGATCAACACCTATCTCTTTCACAAGGTATGTACAGATAGGTCGTTTGCAAGTGTTAAGCGTCTCTGCCGTGTGAATGTTCGGGGACGCGTGTACCCCTCGCCTGTTGGACCTGCGATGGTCATGGCTAAAAAGCCTTCACCTTCCAATCCACAACATGCATAAGAGGGGGCATTGACAACGACAACGCTACAATTCATTGCTTTGTTGTATTGTGTGATGCGCGCGGTGTTGTTGGTATGTAGCATCGCGGTGTGTCCACGTCCACCATCTGCTGCAAGTGCACCTTTAAGTGCTTCGTCAAAATCACGCACACGAACTACAGGCAAAATCGGCATAAGGTATTCGTTAATAACAAAACCGTGGTCAGCTGGGACTTCCACTACAATCGCGACTGTCTGTGCAGGTGCTGTAATACCTGTTGCCTCAAGGATAACCTTGGCATCTTTGCCGATGTATTCCTTGTTTGATTCTCCGTTTTCTGTGACAACCGCCTCAAGTGCTTCGCGTTGACTTGCATTGAGTAGATGCCCACCGTTTTTTGTCAATTCCTGGATCGTTTCATTCGCAACTGATTCAACAACGAAGAGAGCTTTTTCCCCGATACAGAGCAGGTTATTATCAAAACTTGTTCCGGCGATCACATGTCTTGCAGCTTTGGCGATATCTGCAGTTTCATCAATAATTGCCGGTGGATTACCGGGTCCCGCAGCGATAGCTTTCTTACCACTTGTAAGGGCTGCCCGGACAACACTCGCACCACCCGTTGCGACAACCATAGATACATCAGCATGATCCATGATCTCTTTTGCTGTCCGAAGCGTAGCATTGGCAACTGAAGTAAGTAAATTAGCAGGCCCTCCCGCATTTACGATCCCTTCGTTGATAACATGCATTGTCTCTTCAGTACATTCCCGAGCGTTCGGATGCGGACTAAAAACAACCGAATTTCCGGCTGAGATCATGATAATTGCATGGTTTATCACTGTAGATGTGGGATTAGTGGTAGGTGTAATTGAATTAATGATGCCAAAAGGGACATATTCTATAAGAAGCGTACCATCATCTCCAGACACAGACTCAGAGACCAAGTCTTCCATACCGGGGGAGAGGTTTACAGCACCTTCATTCTTCATGACCTTGTGCTCAGCGTTTCCCATTTTTGTTTCTTGAACAGCAAAATCAGCGAGTTGTTTTGCGTTTTCAAGTGACACGTGCTTAATTGCTTCTATAATTTCTCGTCTTTTGGCAAATCCGAGTTTAACGAGTTCTTCTTGTGCAGTTTTTGCTGCACCGATAGCTGCTTCAACAGTAGTGAAAACGCCTGAACGAGAAGAGGTCGTCACTGGCGTTGGTGTCGGTGTTGTTAGTGCTTTGTCGCTTTGTAACGTCGTTAGGACTTGCGCAACGATCTGTTCAATCTGTTTCTCATCAATTTGTGCCATTCATCCCTCCAGTACCTCAATAGGCGAGATTCATACGTACACGCCATAGACACACGAAATATTAGATTTAGGCATCCGCATCTTCAGCGGCTGCTGCAGTCTTACCACCGAGAATGGATTCAACATCCGAATGTGGACGAGGAATGACGTGTACGGATACCAATTCTCCGACTGCTTTTGCGGCTTCTGCCCCAGCATCGGTAGCCGCTTGGACAGCACCAACATCGCCACGAACCATGACGGTTACAAAACCACCACCAACCTGTTCTTTTCCGATCAACTTGACGTTAGCTGCTTTAACCATTGTGTCTGCTGCTTCAACAGCACCGACTAACCCGCGTGTTTCAACCATTCCTAATGCTTCATTGCTCATTATTATATGCTCCTTGTCTTTACTTTAAATGTAGAATGCAAAGGTCTGCACAAACTCCTAATGAATTTCTGTTGCTGACATACTCCCCAAGCTAAAGCATGGGGGTTCTTAGGTTTTATATTGGGAACAGTGTGAGTTGTTCCCAAACACCTTTTACTGTTTCAACGTTCATTGCATCTTCTTCCTGAACTTTGCGATGTCTTATACGAACTCCTCAGTCGTTTAGACTCTCAGCATGCCCTGCCGCGAGTTTGATTAGCGAATGTAGTAGGGGCGTTGTAGGTTTTACAACGTAATGTTTGGTTATCACTACTACATTCTAAT
>JAJEJA010000092.1 GCA_022828145.1 Candidatus Poribacteria bacterium
CTAAAAGATACACTATTGACAATCCACTTATGTCCAGTGAATGTGCGGATATGACGACCCGTGTTCGCATCCCAAAGCCGCACCGTATCATCATAACCCCCACTTGCCAGTGTCTGTCCATCAGGACTAAAAGATACACTATTGACACGAGCCGTATGTCCGGTCAATGTGCGGATATGTCTACCCGTGTTCACATCCCAAAGTCGCACCGTTTCATCATCACTCCCACTTGCCAGTGTCTCTCCATCAAGACTAAATGATACACTCAAGACATAATTCGTATGCCCTGTCAATGTGCGTAGATGTCTACCCGTGTTCACATCCCAAAGCCGCACCGTATCATCATAACCCCCACTTGCCAGTGTCTGTCCATCAGGACTAAAAGACACACTATTGACAGTACCCGTATGTCCAGTGAATGTGCGGATATGCCGACCCGTATTGACATCCCAAAGCCGCACCGTATCATCAAAACTCCCGCTTGCCAGTGTCTCTCCATCGGGACTAAAAGACACACTATCAACCCAATCCGTATGTCCAGTGAATGTGCGGATATGCCGACCCGTATTGACATCCCAAAGCCGCACCGTATCATCAAAACTCCCACTCGCGATTGACTGTCCATCAGAACTAAAAGATACACCCTCTACCCAATTCGTATGTCCAGTGAATGTGCGGAGAAGCCGCCCCGTGTTGACAGACCAAAGCCGCACCGTATCATCCCTACTTCCACTTGCCAGTGTCTGTCCATCAGGACTAAAAGATACACTATTGACATTACCCGTATGTCCAGTGAATGTGCGGATATGCCGACCCGTATTGACAGACCAAAGACGCACCGTGTTTTCATTATAGCCACTCCCACTTGCCAATGTCTGTCCATCAGGACTAAAAGATACACTTGAGACAGAACCCGTATGTCCCCTTAATGTGCGTAGATGCCGACCCGTGTTGACATCCCAAAGCCGCACCGTAGCATCCCTACTTCCACTTGCCAGTGTCTGTCCATCAGGACTAAAAGATACACTTGAGACAGAACCCGTATGTCCTGTCAATAAATCCAGTTCTTCACCTGTATGTGCATCATATAACCAGATTCCAATACTACCAGCAACTACCAGTTTTGTTCCATCGTGTGAATACTTTACTTCAGAGATTCTTCCTTTCCCGAGTCGAGCTTTTGCGCCTTCGGGCAATCCCCAAGTTGTATATTCTTGGGCAAAGGTGTTCGGTAAATAGAGTGTTGAAGTCAAAAGTAGCAGAAAAAATACTGAAACTAATGTGTTCTTCATTATAAGGTTTCTCCTTTTATTTTCGTATTAACATTTTGCGTGTAGCCGTAAACTCACCCGCTGTTAGTGTATAATAGTACACGCCACTTGCTACAGATTCACTCAACGCGTTTTTACCATCCCAATACGCTGCGCGGTTCTTACTGTTATAGATACCAGTTGCCTGATGTCCTAACTCCAATTTCCTAATCAATTGTCCACCTGCAGTATAGATGGATATTCTCACATCCGCAGGTTTTGCCAACTGATAAGGTATCCACGTCTCTGGATTGAACGGATTCGGGTAGTTCGGTAGGAGTGTGGTTTCCTTTGGAGTCAATGACTTCAACAGATTCTCCAATACCAAAATACCACGTTGGAAATCGGGGTCTGTCAGATTCAGCTGCCGTGCTTCTTGTAACCATGTCTTAACCTCTGCACTGTTGGGAGCGATCTCTTGGTTATGGATCCACGCAATAGGTGCACCTGCCGTATCTCCAAATGCTAATCCAACAAGCGTCAAATCAACAATATTGACAACACCATCGCCATTCACATCCGCAGCATTCGTACCTGTTTCGCCGAAGTTTGCTGCGACCAACGTCAAATCAACGATATTGACAATACCGTCATCATTGACATCTTCCGGCAGTTTCGGGGGTTCAGTAATTTCCGCCCCTTCTACGTGTGGTGTAGAACTGCTACCCGCGCTGTTTGTCAATAGCACATTTGATAAGTTAACAGTCGAGGCTTTCGCAGCAATAATCTCAAAAGTGATGGTTGCCAGTGTGCCATCCCCGCTGCCTTCGCCTCCCATAGATGTACCGCTAATCATCACGGTGTTGCCTTCAATAACAGGTGGAATAAAAAACGCACCCGCAGGTAGATAGTCTCCATTGACACTCTCCACATAGCGGAGTGCTGAAGTATCAAATTCCACGGTGGCTTGATAACCTGCGACGTTAACTCCATCGGTGATATTCAGTAAAAACGTGAGTTGTTCGCCGATAGCCGGAGACTCCACTGTTTGGGGTATAAGACTAACCGTGGCGAGCGAGGGAGGTACAACGATAGGATTTTCCTCAGACTCTAATACATCAACAATCAACAGAAGGTCCTCACGATTTACGAAACCATCACTGTTGACATCCGGATTCGGATTTGCACCGGAAGCAGCGGTTGTACCAAAGTTTGAGGCAACCAGCACCAAGTCAGCTACATCAACAGCTCCATCGTTGTTAATATCAACATGCACTATATCATTCCGTGTGATTTGGAACTTTTGCTGTGCAAGAAATCCATTTATATCAATAACCTGAAGTTCTATCTCAGTTGCTGACCCAATTGTTAATTCAGTTGTCGTAAATTCGATCTGATTAATTTCGGTATTTAGCAATTTACAACTGTGCAGCTTGACACCATCCGATGGATCACCTGTTACAGTTGGGATAAGTAACTGTGCCTGATGGAGACCATCGGCATCTGCCACTTCAAAACGTAATCGGATTGTATTTGAAGGTAATGCAAGAGGCGTGTGCATCGTAATCGTTGTGGGTTCATTAAAGGATATATCGCTCGTATTAAAGTAGCGATGGACATTTAACCATTCGGCGGCACAATAAGACAATTGGTCCCGATGACTACCGTAAGACATTAGATATGCACCGTTTCGGAAATCGTGTTGCAAGCCAAAAGCGTGTCCGAGTTCATGTGCGACAATATCAACGCCAAAATCTCCAACAAAACAGACTCCGGAAGCGGGGACAATTGCCTTGCCGCCAGTCGTTCCGTGGATACCCCCTTGTCCACACCATTGGGTATTGATCTTTTCAGAACCGAGATCTACAGAGATGAGGTAAAGATTATTGGATAGGTTAAATCGTTCCTCAATCTCTTCTATAGTTTTGTCAAGTGTATTCACATCATAGTGGCTATCCGTATATCTACCGTTCACGTGATGAACGACTGCTTTACCAGTGGCATCTGTTTCAAAAGAGAAAGTTTTTCTGCCGAATCCATGAGCGTCCATCTGTTCGGCGTAAAACTTTTGGACATCTCTGATCAAGGTGTCCAATTTTGTGTCAATATCCTGTTGTGCGGTACGGTTCGTTGGGAGAAAGTAGATCAGGCGTACCATCTCATCTCGCTGCAATGTCTGTAAATAGGATTCTATATTCTGGACACGGACAACACCATCGTCTCCACCAGTTGCGAGCGTCTTTCCATCAGGTGAAAAGGCAGCGCCAAAAGCCCAATTGGAATGTCCTGTAAAGGCAGTGATTTCCTCCCCACTTTCAACCTCCCAAAGCGTTACCGCTGTATGTCCGGTGCTGACGAGTACTTTTCCATCTGGGGAGAAATCAAGAGTATACGTCGTTCCTCTATTCTGAAGAGTGCCCAGGAGTGCCCAATCGGAAACAGCCCAGATTTTGATCAATCCGTGATAGCCAGCACTTGCGAGGGTTCTACCATCAGGAGAAAAAACGAGTGTATCAACCCTCGTTGTGTCACCATCAAGTTGGGCGATAACTTTTCGCTCTTGAATGTCCCATATATTTACATTCCCCTGAAAATCTCCGGTGGCAAGTAGCTCACCATTCGGGGAGAACGCTAACGCCGCTACCCACTCGTCATGTTGCAGTGTGGTTATCTCGTTTCGTGTGCTGATGTCCCAGAGTTTTACATGTAGACCCGTTGTCGCAATGTGTTCACCATCGGGAGAAAATACCACCTCCGTGATTGGTGACCGATTACGACCTACAATATGTTCAAGAGATGCGATTTGTGATCCAGTCGCGACATTCCACAATCTGAAAGTCCAATCATTACTTCCGCTGGCAAGAAGTTGTCCATCCGGGGAAAATGCCACTGAATTAATTACGCCATTATGTCCTCTAAGCGTTGTTCTGATGGTGTTGTTTTGCAAATTCCATATTTTGATGGTGTTGTCGTCACCGGCACTTGCAAGAAGTGAGTTGTCTACAGGTGAAAACTTCACTGTTTGTACAGAACCGCCATGTTGTAACACAACGGGTTGTTGGGCAAAAATTGGAAATAAAAGACTGAATAAAAGCGTCAAAATAGCAATAAGGTAGCTGAAATGCATGTGTTAACTCCATTTGAATGCATTGAATGCAATATAACCTCTGTGACAGTGACTGTTTGAATTACTTCAACCAATCCCGGAAACATAAAAAGAAAATAAAAAAGCGTCAGTCTCACAATGAGGGTTCTAATATTAGTGTTCCAATTTTGTGGCATAAATAAACAACGATTCATGATAAAATACGCTCCGTAGATACATTATGATCAGTTATTTGTCAATGGTGCATAACATTGCCTGAACTTTTTATAGGAATAACATTTTCGCGTGTCAGCTTATCCATTTATGATAGATTTTAGAATTATTTGGACATCACAGCTCAGAAATAGAAAAAAGTCGGATTAGGAAATCCCACTTACATGCACTCTTGAAATGTAATATATTTTCATAATGCACCAAGGTTTTCAATATGATGATTTAATTGTCCGATTCCGACGTTGCTTCTTGCATTGTTTCTTCTACTAATGGTTCTAATGGTTCCCTGGTTCTATCGTCAAATTTACCACTTTCTATTTGTGGTTTTAATGCACCTCCATTTTCTATTAGCCCTTTCTTGTAAAAACCATTACCATGTATCTGACCATTCATACTCCATTCGGTCCACATATCTTCTTTCCAGCCTTCTTTGTAAGAGCCTTCGCTACGTTTCTGTCCATTCTCATACCAACTGATATAGGTGCCGTGTTGTTTACCGTTCTGAAATTGGTAGAGTTTACTACTACTTTTTACCCATCCGTTGTACGGTCTTTCTTGGTTAGGCGCGTAACATAGATCTTCACCCGACGGTGTACTACGAGTCTGCAAGATTGCTTCGTCTATTGCTTCAGCAATAATCTTCTCACGAACTTTTGGATCATCTAAGTTCTGTTCACCGCAACCGAGGAACAACGCTATTATCATACACAGAACAAATATTCCCCTCAACGCTTCCGACAGACTTCCAATATTTATCGTTGATACGACGGTCTTACCTTTTTCTAACAAGATATTCTGATTAATCATTGTATTTCTCCTAAATGGTTGTGATTACCTCTGTGATTTCGCTAATTTTTTCCAATCCCACAACAGAATTGTTCCATGTTTGTCTGCACTGGCAACTGTTTTTCCATCTTTAGAGATGGCAACGCTGTTAATTTCCCAATAATGTCCACGTAGTGTCGGCAGAAAACGTCCCGATTCCGCATCCCACAGCCGGACAGTTGCATCTTTACCTGCACTTGCAATTATTTTTCCGTCACGAGAAAACGTCACGGATTTCACCTCATTGCTGTGCCCGGAAAGTTTACGTAACATCCTGCCGGTGTTAGTATTCCAGATCCGAAGTGTATCGTCTTCGCTACCACTGACAAGTGTTTTACCATCAGGCGAAAATGCCAGTGATCTCACCATATCCGTATGTCCTTTAAGGGTTTTGATATGTTTACCACTATTTACATCCCATAATTGGATAGTGCCATCCGAGCTTCCACTGCTTGCGAGTATCTTACCGTCCGGTGAATACGCAACAGCCAGCACCCATTGCAAAGCGAGTTTCTCAAAGGGGCTTTTATAGGGTAGTGGTGGAAGATCGAATGCTTCACGTATTGCTGGATCCTGAATTCCCTGATCCCGCGCTTGCGGTGTGTCGGAGGACCAGAGTTGTCGTCGGGTTTCTGTTGACCACAAACACACAGTTGCATCTCCGCTCCCACTGACAAGCTGCTTTCCGTCCGGCGAAAAAGCGACACCGGTTACAAGTCCTCCATGTCCGGTAAGGGTTGCTAAGTTTTCACCGGTTTTTGGATTCCATAAGCGGACGGTTTCGTCACGTCCAGCACTGGCAATAGTCTTTCCGTTAGGTGCATACGCGATGGCTAAGACATCGCCTCTATGTCCAGAGAGCAGAGCGACTTCGGCACCCGTGCGTGCATTGTAGATCCAAATGCCTTTATCGCTTGCTACAGCAAGTTCTTTTCCATCAGGTGAATATTGCATATTACCTGTTATATTTCCGCTACATTCAATACGCGTTTTGACACCTTCTGGCAGCTGCGATCTGTTACCCACTTGAGAGAAGGTGTCTGGGGTAAATGCCAATGTTAAAATAAGCGTTATTAGAATCAAACATGATTTGGTTTTCATAAGAAAGTTTCTCCTTTTATTTTCGTATTAACATTTTGCGGGTAGCAGTAAACTCTCCCGCTGTTAGTGTATAAAAATACACACCACTTGCGACAGATTCACCCAACGCGTTTTTACCATCCCAATACGCGGCACGGTTCTTACTGTTATAGATACCGATAGGTTGATGTCCTAAATCTAATTTCCTAACCAATTGTCCATCCGCCGAATAGATGGATATCCTCACATCCGTAGGTGTTGCTAACTGATAAGGTATCCAAGTTTCAGGATTGAATGGGTTTGGATAGTTTGCAAACAGTGCTGTCTCTTCCGGTGTGAACGAGACTAAAAGTTGTTCCAATACGGCAATTCCGCGTTGGAAAGCAGCATCCGTTAGGTTTAGCTGTCGTGCTTCACGCAGCCATGCTGCGACATCTGTTCTTGTAGGAGCGATCTCCGAATCGCGACCTAACGCAAAGGGTGCGACAGCTGTATTGCCAAAAGCAGCAGCGACCAGTGTCAGATCAACGATATTAACAACACCATCACCATTCACATCTGCAGCATTTGACCCAGTTTCTCCGAAGTTTGACGCAATAAGGGTCAGGTCAACTATGTTGACAATACCATCATCGTTCACATCTTCGGGAAGTTGTGAAGGTGCGGGTGCGAGATCCCACAGAAGCACCGTGCCATCCGAACTCCCACTTGCCAGTGTGCTACCATCCGGACTAAAGGATACACTATAGACATAATCCGTATGTCCTGTCAATGTGCGTAGTTGACGCCCAGTGCCCACTTCCCATAAACGCACCGTGTTATCCCCACTCCTAGTTGCGATTGTCTGTCCATCCGGACTAAAAGATACACTCCTGACCCGATCCGTATGTCCTGTCAAGGTGCGGAGTTGACGGGCAGTGCCCACTTCCCATAAACGCACCGTGTTATCAGCACTTCCAGTTGCGATTGTCTGTCCATCCGGACTAAAAGATACACTACTGACCGAAGCCGTATGTCCAGTCATTGTTCTGAGATGAACACCACTGCTCACATCCCAGAGACGCGCCGTGTTATCAGCACTTCCAGTTGCGATTGTCTGTCCATCCGGACTAAAAGCAACGGAATACCTCGTCTGCCCCTTGAGCGAGCGTATATGCCTACCAGTCTGTGCATCCCAAAGACGGATTTCCGATCCATCCCAAGTTGCCAGCGTCTCCCCATCCGGACTAAAAAATACACTTGAGACCGAAGACGTATGTCCTGAAAGCGTACGGATATGCCTACCTGTCTGCACATCCCAAAAACGGATAGTATTGTCCCAACTCCCACTTGCCAGCGTCTTCCCATCCGGACTGAACACCACGCTTGAAACACGCTCCGTATGCCCCTTAAGGGTGTGGATATGCCTACATGTCTGTGCATCCCATAAACCGATTTCCGTCCCACCCCCACTTGCGAGGGTCTTCCCATCCGGACTAAAAGAGATGCTAGCGAACGACGTATGCCCTTCAAATGTGCGTATATGCGTACCTGTCTGTGAATTCCAAAAACGGATGGTTCCGTCCCTACTCCCACTTGCCAGCGTCTTTCCATCAGGACTAAAAACTATGCTATCAACACTAATCGTATGCCCAGTGAGTGTGCGGATAAGTCTACCTGTCTGAATGTCCCAAAGACGGATGGTCCCGAAGTAACCCCCACTTGCCAGTGTCTGTCCATCAGGACTAAAAACAACACTCAGGACCAGCCCAGTATGCCCCTCAAGCGTACGGATTTGTCTACCTGTCTGCACATCCCATAGATGGATTTCAAACCCATCCCCACTTGCAAGGGTCTGACCATCAGGACTGAACGCCACGCTTTCAATAAAATACGTATACCCTGTAAGTGTGCGTATATGCCTGCCTGTCTGTGCATCCCATAAACCGATTTGCCTTCCTCCCCCACTTGCCAACATCTGACCATCCGGACTAAAAGAGACGCTCCTGACATAAGAAGTATGCCCTGTGAGTGTGCGGATATGTCTACCCGTCTGCACATCCCACAGACGGATTTCTTGCCAACTCCCACTTGCCAGCGTCTGACCATCAGGACTATACACCACGCTACTGATCCCATACGTATGTCCTGTAAGAGTGTGGAGTTGTCTACCTGTCTCCGTATCCCATAGAATGGCGTCCGTACTCCCGCTTGCCAACACCCGCCCATCAGGACTAAACGCAACACTTGAGACCCAAGACGTGTGCCCCGTGAGTAGGTCAAGTTCTTCACCTGTTTGGACATCGTAGATCCAAATACCGATAGAACTTGCTACCGCCAGATGCGTGCCATCTGGAGAATAAGCGATTTCATAAATCCCCCCTTTACCGAGACGTGCCTTCGCACCTTCGGGTAGATGCCATTGTGGTGAATCTTGTGCAATGACGTTTGGTAAATAGGGGGTTAAAATCAAAAGTAGTGCTAAAAATATTGAGACTAATGTATTCTTCATTATCAGGTTCTCCTATTATTTTCGTATTAACATTTTGCGGGTAGCTGTAAACTCTCCCGCTATTAGTGTATAAAAATACAGACCACTCGCCACGGCTTCACCGTCAGCGTTCTTACCATCCCAATACGCCGCACGAATTCGCGATTTATAGATACCTACAACCTGATGTCCTAATTCAAGTCTCCGCACCAACTTCCCATCTGCGGCATATATGGCAATGCTTACGTCTGCTGGACTTGCTAACTGATAGGGTATCCAAGTTTCTGGGTTGAGCGGATTTGGATAGTTTGCAAACAGTGCTGTTTCTATCGGAATATTCCACCCCGTTCTTTTTATAGGTTCTGAAAAGTAGTTTCGGAGAAAGTCCTGCACTTCCTGTGGAAGTAATTGAAAGGGTGGATAATCAGAAAGCGTCATGAGCTGTTTTGAGGGTGCTGAAAAAACGTTAGTCTCCAAATTATATGTCCCTTCATACGGTGTGACGGTATGGACGTTCCCCTGATCGCTTTTTAACATGTATACCTGTTCTACCTTTATTTTTATTTCCTTTACACGTTTAGGGATTATCAATACATACTTTTCTCCATCGTCAGGACGACCAGGATTTTGCCACTGAGGTACCAGACTTTGTAAGAACCCCCATGCATCTAAAACGATTACGGGATCCATCGTAGATTTTAGGATATCGTTTATCGCTAATACTCTGTTATATTCTATTGACCCTACACTTATCCCTGAACTTATAGCGTCGCCTACAATAGGAATCAGTCCGATAAGCTTAGTGGTTGCAGTTACGAGGTATTCAAATGCCGATTCTGTCTCAACATCACGACTTCTTTCGGCTGCTGTTTGCAAGGGAAAGATAAAATACTGTGGATCATCAGGAAAGACATCAAGAAGTCCTGCTTGCTCAGCAAAATCTTTTGCCATATCTAAGATCGTAAACCCAGTCCTTACTTGGCGTATGTATTCCAACAAAGTTGGTAGCAAGTGACCAGACAATGAGTTTTCAGGAACACCTTCCAGGTCAAGTGTAATTGTGCAATTGCCATAACTCACATCTGCATCATCAACACCTGTCAATGTTGGATATTGAACGTTCAAGACAAAATAGGTAGAATTTGTCCCAAATGCCACCTCGGAAATTAGGTCCGGAGGAAGAGTTAAACCGATGCCATTGGTCATGGGAGTCGGTTCCGTTATCTGTGTTACTTCTACCTGTGGTGCTGAACTCCCACCCGCACTATCTGTCAATAGCACATCTGATAAGATCAATGTTGACGGTTTCGCAGCCACTATCTCAAATGTGATAGTTGCCAGTGTCCCATCACCATTACTTGCACCTGAAAGAGAGGTTGCTGCAACTGTCACCGTATTCCCAACAACCTTCGGCGGAATGACGAACGCACCCGTAGGTAAGTAATCCCCATTGTCACTTTGCACATATTTGAGAGCAGTCGTGTCAAAAGTCACTGTGGCTTGGTAGCCTGCCACGTTTGCACCGCCAGTAATACTGAGCGAGACCGTGAGCTGTTCACCGATAGCAGGCGATGACACAGAGGATGGTGTAAAACTAACTGTGGTAACGGATACTGGTGGCGGTGGAGTTGTTGGTTCCGTTATCTGTGTTGTTTCTTCTACCTGTGGAGCTGAACTCCCACCCGCACTATCTGTCAATAACACATCTGATAAGGTCAATATTGACGCTTTCGCAGCAACGATCTCAAACGTAATAGTTGCAAGCGTCCCATCACCATTACTTGTACCTGAAAGAGAGGTTGCTGCAACTGTCACCGTATTCCCAACAACCTTCGGCGGAATGACGAACGCACCCGTAGGTAAGTAATCCCCATTATCACTTTGCACATATTTGAGAGCAGTCGTGTCAAAAGTCACTGTGGCTTGATAGCCTGCCACGTTTTCACCGTCAGTAATATTGAGCGAGAACGTGAGCTGTTCACCGATAGCAGGTGATGATACGGTGGAAGGTGAAAGACTGACTGTGACATCTGATGCAATCGTTACCGAAGTTACTCCGTAGAACATAAGAAAGACAATGACTAAAAAACTCAATAATACTATTTGCTGACGTTGCATAAATTAGCTCCAATTTAATGTTTGTTTCGTAGTTGACGTCTCATTTTGTTATCAACATTTTACGTGTTGAACTGAATTTGCCTGTGGTGAGTTAATAATAGACACCGCTTGCGACGGGTTCACCCAGGTAGTTTCAACCATCCCAATACGCTGCTCGGTTTTTATTATTATAGATTCCTGCTGGCAGATTCCCAATGTTATTGTTCTGACGACTCTACCTTAGCTGTGTAAATGAACAGCTTCTGTAAGAAACTATAAATTTGTAGTGGCAATTATTTTTGAAATACCAAAAAAGATTCTGTAATTTTGTGAAATAGGTTACAATCTCCAAATTGTGATGTAAAGTAGCTATTTTTCCGATTCTGTACGATAGTACCTCATTCTAAATGGGTTACTTGTGTTAAAAAAGTAAGCTTTGTATAATCCTTGTTTTTTTACGACCAAAGCGTATGTTCTTCCGATTTCCAGACTTTCTTTAGGAATGGAAACTTCGTAAAGATCTTGTCCTTTTGAGAAAGTCGTTAACGACTGCTTTCTAAGGGAAATAACTAGTTCTCCTCCTCTTCTCAAACGACCAGTGATGTCTGCTAAGAAAACGGATGAAGGATCTAAAGGGACTTTATTAATCATTATTTTTTTGAATCTGATTCATCAAACGGAAAAGATAGCTGAGATAGTTCTTCTGTTCCATATACCTTGGTTTTCTCTAACGTGCATACGTTATGAGTTTTTCAGAGAGTTCAGCAGACAACTTTTCACCCGCCTCAAACACTAAATTTTCTTCAAGCGGTGCGTCCTGTTCTCCACGTAGGATAAGTTGTTTATCCACTTTCTCTAATGCATCCTCATCTCCTCGGTAGCTACCCCATTCTGCGCTGAAGTCATGTTTTACGGTAAATTTCTCAAATTTATTGACTTTTGCAGTTGTTACGTCAAGAATCTGGTATGACCCCGTAAGTGTGACAGACGATGCTATTGTATAATGTGTAAACGTTGCAGATATTTTCTTATCGGTGTACCTGGTTCTGGTTCTGCCATTTTTATCAACGTATTTCCCCGACGGTATTTTCAACGTTCTTTTACGAGAAATAGGTTTGCTTTTTATACGGGCGGGTGCATAAGTAAGTCGTGTGATCTTTCCAATAAACAGTTCATGCACACCAGCGATTTGCCCGATTCCAACAACCGTTTTGTTATCAAACCCTTCAAAGAAACTTAAGCTTTGTTCTACCATGATTGCCTCAATTTCTTCTCGGGAGATAATTTCCAAAAATTCCCTGGTATCATCACTGTTTATCACACTCGTGATAATATCATCCGTGATTGTATCCAATAATCCGCCATAAGTTTGTGCTTTTCCAGTTTTGTCCTCAAAAGTAAAAATCGCTATTCTTTTAACACCCGCACTTCTGGCTTGTTCATAGCGGTCATCAGCATCCTTGTAACCAGGGACAAATTCTGAAGCTTTCCTGAATTCTTTTGCAGCACTCTTTTGCGTTTCAACATCGGACCCAGATTCAGCAAGA
Organism: Candidatus Poribacteria bacterium; assembly: GCA_022828145.1. Lineage (GTDB taxonomy): Bacteria > Poribacteria > WGA-4E > WGA-4E > WGA-3G > MSPOR6. The sequence continues at coordinate 12,589 of JAJEJA010000092.1, forward strand.
TTGATACCTTCTTGGTAGTGGACTTCCGCTGCTTTCTGGGAGGCATCCGAAAGTTGTCTTGAATAATCTGTAATACCAAAAGTAATTCGTTCCTTCGTTTTTTTGTGAATCAACGGTGGCAAATTCGAGACCAACGTGTTAATTTCAACAAGTCCTCTGTATTCCGCCACGATCTGGTCATATCGGAACTTATCTGAAGACCTTTGAAGTCTTTGCAGCTTGTTTTGGCGGGATTTTACTGCAGCTTTGAAATATGTCGCCACGAAATCCTGTGCTTTGACGTAATTCGGGTTTATACGCAAAGCACTCACCGCATTGCGTAATGCCCCCTCATAATCGGTCATTCTATAATTCGCCTGCGCAATCTCCATATATTTTCCAGCTTTACTGGTACATCCAGTTAGACAGATAGATACAAATATCGTAGTGGTAAGACTCAAAAACAGTCTATACTTTGTGGAAACCATCAATTTATCTCCTTTTCCTAATTATCTATTTTTGTAGACACTGTATCAAACTTCTTCAGAACCTTACCGATGCCTATAGAAATTACCCCAGAAGCGATGAAGATCAGTGCGCCAGCAACGCTAATTATGAACTCGGCAAACGTCAATTCTGGGTCTGTACTAAACAATATTGTCCCAGTTTGGGATAATTCTATAAGCAGATATATTCCAACAATAATCCCAAAGATTATCATTATTATACCGAATATGTTATAACCCATGCCGGGATTTAGTTCCTCTCCTTCACTGCTTATGTATGCATTGTCATTAGAAGCGGTTTCTAATGGCACACCAGCAACAGTAGATGTATTTTGCTGATCTTCACTTTGATCTGTCGTATTTTCTTCATGTTGCATTTATATTTCCGCCTATAAAACAATACCTTCGCCAAAAATGGACAGTTCTTCATAATCCAATCAACTCAACGCAAACTTAGATAATTGGTAAATGCATTGAGTTATTTATAATAAGACAATTCAAAATTTTAATCAAATTTAATTTTTTATACTTCTATAAATCACTAATATAATTACATATTTTCAGTAAAAGTCAAGCTATTTATGCAACAAACAGAGAAATAGTCACAAAAAATCTTTATTCAATGGGGTTTTCTAATGTGTAGGTGGAGAGAGGACTACTTATCCCTGCATCCTGTTTAGAATAGACTAAGTTTGACATCTTTATACCTCAAAACAGTCTGATGCGGGTTGAAGTGTTTATAGGATTAAAAGGCTTCTGGCAAAACCTGAAACTATTTACTTGAACTTTATCGGGTTTATAAAGTTTTTGTCACTATAGGCGTCAATTTAGTGAAAAACGTTAGGGCGTTGATACACCTTTCGCCCCTCTGGGGCTTGCTATTGGTTGGATCAATGCGAACTATACACCTTTCGCCTCTCTGAGGCTTTGGAAAATCACATATCAGCACCATCTGAATGCCATACACGCATTCATAGCGTTGATTTCGGTGCGGAAGGTGTATAGAAAACGTATCCCCCGAATAACCAAACACCAGCGATGCGAAAGGTATGGGACAAAAATCGGACTAATATAACTCACCAAGAAGAGGGAGTATCCTTAAAATGACGCATAAGGTGGTTGTAGAAGAAGCACAATCAAGGATGAATGTGCTACAGCAATAATCAAGATATGTGTTGTAGGGAGAAGGATAATGTAGGATGAGTGTAGTTGAAAATGCACAATCTAACAGAATGTGCTACAAAGAAATGCACAATCTAACAGAATGTGCTACAAAGAAATGCACAATCTAACAGAATGTGCTACAAAGAAGGGCACAATCTAACAGAATGTTGCTCAAAGAAGCACAATCAAGGATGAATGTGCTACTGCACTACTGAGAAACCTTCTCCCATAATTCCGGTGAAAAAGATTCTTTGAGATGTTCTATCTGCTTTGACATTGTGGGAATGTTCATTTTAATGCAGATGTTCTCCCACCTTTCAGATTGTGTATCGTCAACATAAACCGGTAAGAAACCTAAATTCAGATAGGTCTTAATAGCAGGGAAACGAAAATCATCCGTATCCAGCATGGCACAGATAAAACCGTTATCTTGAAAGAAATGGAGTACAGCAAGCGAAACCCATTTACCCAGTTTTTTTCCTGTGTGTTCACCTAATACACCAACCATATGAACATATCCTACTTGTGTCTCATGAATGGATTGCCGCCAAGAACAAGCGGTACCTACGGGTATGTCGTTAAATGTCACAAAGAAAAGTCCATCTGGATCAAACACATCTCTGTCAATAATCTCCCGCCGCGTGTCTTCTACTGTGCGTGCTTTACCACCAAATGAATCAGTAATAATGTTTGCCCAATGTAACGCATCACCTTTGCAGTATGTACGCAAATTGTATTCCTTAGGAAGTTCTATGTCTGGTAGGTCTTTCAGATCAGGTCTCACCATTCTAAGTTGACGTGGCATCTATTCTGTTCCTTTGTTTATTAGATAGTCCAAGCTAATTGTTCGGGTAAAGGTCGCGATTCGGAGATCGCTCCTACCAATGGAGTGCTTATGGTAGGAGCGATCTCCGAATCGAGAC
>JAJEJA010000087.1 GCA_022828145.1 Candidatus Poribacteria bacterium
GTGCTACAAAGAGAAGCACAATCTAACAGAATGTGCTACTTTGTTGCAGGTCTGTATCTTCTCAGAAGTCGTTGGATACGTTGGGGTAGACTGATAAAAGGCATGATCAGTGCAAAAGATAAGGCTTGAAATCAGAGTTATACTGATTTCAAGCCCTTATCAAGATGATCTATCTATGTAATTAACGGGATTTTATGTTGCCCCATGTCGTAGTGAGTTTTGATTCGGGTTCTACAGACAGAAATTCACCATCTTTTACCTGATTGATTTCGCTTTCAGATAATGCGCGTGCAAAAATGTAGTAATCATCCAACAACCCTTGATACCATCTATCATTTTTGTGGTGTCCAATTCCTGCGTTCACTCCCCATTCAGCCGATAGTTTTCCACTTCCCTTAACAGAGTGCGTTTCTTTACCATCAATATAGGTTTTCGCATCTCCACTGTCACTATCATAGGTGCCTGCGAAATGAACCCATTCACCTGCATCAATTACGGGGCCCGGATTGATATTAAAGACAGTCGTATTTGTCTCGTTTCGGTGAAAAAAACGGAATCCACCAGGACGAATTTCCATGTGATAAAGTCCACTTTCAATTGTTGTACCAATGGCATCAAGCAATGTTTGCGGATTGGGGGAACCGTTGTGGTTAACCCAGACTGCTAATGTAAATCCGTCTACTGGACCGTTCTCAAATTCCGGACCATTCATATTAACCCATATATTGGTATCTAAAGCGATGGCTTTTCCATAGACACCTTTTTCCCATGTAGCATTTCCCTGAACTTCCCCGTCGTTCCCGTTTTTTGATCCATCTTTAACCGTTTTACTTTCTTCATCAAAGCTATAGTAAACGGACAGTGTCGGGTCATTTAAATCAGCCTGAACGGAAAATACACATGTCCCGAAAAGAATCAATACGGTTAGATAGATGGGCAGTTTCTTACGCATATCAATATACATTTTCTACTCCTATATGTGTAATTTAACGGGATTTAATATTTCCCCATGTGGTTGAGAGTTTATCTTGTGGTTCAACTGGTGTTACAAAGGCGCCTTCCATAATCTGCTGTATTTCATCTGCAGACACCGCGCGTGCAAAGATGTAATATTCATCCAGCATCCCGTTAAACCACCGAGCGTTCTTATGGTGTCCGATTCCTGCCGAAACGCCCCAATTGGCTGCGAGTTCTCCACCACCGACAGCACTGTGGGTTTCCTCACCATCAACATAAGTCTTTATCTCACCACTTTCGGTATCATAAGTACCAGCAAAATGAACCCATTTATTAGCTTCTAACACTGGACCCGGGTTGATATTAAAGACAGTAGTATTCGTATGGTTTCTGTGGAAGAATCTGAATCCAGCAGGACGAATTTCCATGTGGAAGAGTCCACTACCATGGTCAGTACCGATTGCATCCAGGAGTGTCTGAGGATCAGATGAACCTGTATGATTAACCCAAGTGGCTATTGTGAATCCGTCACTGGGAAGATTCTTAAATTCGGGACCGTTCATGTCAATCCACGAATCCGTCTCTAAGACAATCGCCTTCCCCATTACACCATCTACTCTATTGACGTTGCCGATTATGGTTCCATTATTACCACTTAGGGAACCGTCAACGACAGTTTCACCCTCTCCATCAAAACTATAGTAGACAGAAAGTGTCTCATCACTCAGGTCAGCATTGACAGTGAATGTGAAAACAGATAGCAGGGCAGCCATTACAATCAAGATTTGAAGCGATCTCATTAATTCAAAACGCATTTTATTGTTCTCCAATTATTTGAGGTTTATAGTTGTAGGTTCTCAAGGTTATCATCCCCGTTGGTGGGATGCTTGTTCTAATTACCTACACTGAATTTGTTATGGCATTTTATAAATCTATCTAATTTTTGTCAAGCAAAAAGATAAAATGTTTCATACTTTCAATCTACATGTTATTTAATTTTCTATAGTGAGTTCTATGATTACCTTTACATCTCTGGGGTGCGGTTAGGAAACCGAACCATAGGCGTCAATTTAGGGAGAATTACGCTATAAGTCCCAGGTCGGTAGGTGCGGTTTCCTAACCGAACCATAGGTGTCAATTTAAGAAGATAAACATAATCTAATAGTAACCTCAGTCCCGTAGGGACGATATGTTATGCGACGGTATTTATAAACATATCGTCCCTAATGAAGTTAAAGTATTAAATCGGGTAATATTTTATTTTCCCAGACTCGGTAGGTGCGGTTTCCTAACCGCACTGGGTATCTCCACGAATTACCCAAAATATTATTTTAACTTCATACGGGACTAAAGAGGGACAATCTCAATAATCATACGCCCTTAGAGGTGTTCATAATAACCTAGACATTTTCTAAAGTTGACGCCTATAGTTCGGTTAGGAAACCGAACCTACCGTAGTGTGTTTATAATTATGGTTTTTACTATAATTGTAAAATCGACTATAAGAACACTTCTATTGATACTATTTCAAAATAAACATCTTCCGTGAAGCAGTAAAATCACTTGCTTTGAGTGTATAGACATACACACCACTCGCGACAGGTTCACCTTGTGTGTTTCTACCGTCCCAATAGGCAGCACGGTTTCGGTTTTGATAAATACCCGCGACTTGATGCCCTAAATCAATTTTCCGCACCACCGTGCCATCTGTCGCATAGATGGTGATGCAAACCTCTGCGGGTGTTTCCAACTTATAAGGTATCCACGTCTCAGGGTTGAACGGATTAGGATAGTTGGCAAGAAGTGCCGTCTTGGCAGGAACAACATTAAATAGTTGCTCAAGCACCGCAATTCCTTTGTCCACAACCGCATCAGGTAAATTGGTATAAGCTTGTTGCCAATCCATTTTTGTTAAAAGTGTTGGTGCACTTGCAACTGGTGTCATGTCATCAGTTACAAGGATAATATCATTTAAATCAACAATACCATTTCGGTTAACATCAGGATTCGGAAAAGTATCACCTTCAATTGTTTCACCATAACGCACAGCCACAAGCACGAGATCAATGATGTTGACAACACCATCGTCGTTGACATCGGTATAATTGTCGATCGTTTTGGGTTTACGGTGTATAAGGCGAGCATTTGCTATGACAAAATGATCACATCCATTGCCATCCCAAGCATCTGTGACAGTGATCGTAAGTGTTTGCGTGCGTTTAGGTATATCAAATGCTATCGCAACATTTCTCGTATCCCTTAGTATTCCAGAATTGTATATCTGATTACCGTCAGCGAGACATATTAATTCTACAGATGCAACATTACCACAAGGATTTGGCATATCAAATTGCGCTTCAAATCTCGCATAGTTACCACCGCTTAGATCGTAGATAAACCTGCTGTCAGCGTGGGAATAAAAGAAATGATCCCATTCATCATAAAATTGTTGTAAAGTGTTTGAGTTTATAAAGCCTTGGTGGGGCCGGTCTGGGAGAACACCATCAGGTGTTTTTTCCCAGATCCCAGATGCCCAATCCGACCATTCCGATCTGGGATTTGTCGGTACAAGTGCATCTGGACTATTATAATCAATTGTAAGATACGTCTCGATTCTATCAGTATCAATTGTTTCTGTTATCGTTTCTGTTTCTGTTCCAATATAAAACAGTCGTGGATTTCCGACAACAAAATGATCGCAGCGATCATCGTTAGGACCATCAGTTATATTGATAGTCAGTGTTTTTGTTCCAGCAGGAATATCAAAAGAGATCTGATGTCTATTTTGCTGTTTTTCTGCTACACCACTCAACACACCAGAATTGTATATCTCTGTCCCATCAGCTGAACAGATCACTTCCATTGATGCAGGCGGAGGAACAGAGGCACACGGGTTAGCAAGATAAAACAGACACTCGAATCTGGTATAATCTTTGTCGCTTATATCGTAAACGAGGCGACTCTCGGCATGTGCGTAAAACCAATGCTCCCAAGTGTTAACGTAAGGATGGGTAATAAAATAGGTAGGCTTTTCGGTAATATTTCCATCAGGTGTTTTTTCCCAAATCCACCCACGCCATCCAGCCCACTGCCCGCGGGCGTTTGTTGGTATAAGTGAGTCAGGACTGTTGTGTGAGATCGTCAGGTATGTAATCGCTTCAGTTGTTTCAGTCGTCTTTATCTCTTCTGATGCCTCAAGTGTCCATTCCTTTGTGGTAATATATCCGTTCTGGTCAACAACACGTATCCAGACCCTATTTGTTTCGACTGAACTTGCATCAGGTGGGAGTGTGAATTCTACCGTCTCAGTTTCCGTATTATCAAACTTCTTACAATCGGTCAAACTTGCTATATCTTCGGCAGGCGCATGCTCAAATTGGACTTGATAGATACCATCGGAATCACTTACCTTGAATTGAAGCGACACAGTTTCTGCATTAGCAGGATATGTCCACGGTGTCAGCAATTCTATTGACGCTGAAGTGTTTGTGTTGTTACGCGAATCATTGAAAAATGGACTAACATTCAGAAGTGCTGCTGCACAATCCGAGAACTCAGTTCGATTATGACCGTAAGACATGATATGTGAATCATTACGGAAATCATGAACAAGGTTAAAAGTGTGTCCAAGCTCATGTGCTATCAACACAACACCGTTGTCATCTTTCATACAATCGCCAGACGCTGGCACTATCGCCGGTCCACCGTCATACCTTCCTATCCCGCAATACCCATCAACCAATTCTGTGCTAACATCAAGGACAATGAGATAGACATCGGTTTCTATATTGAAACGACCTGATATTTCGTCAATAGTTTTGTTGAGTGAATCTTCATGATAGTGCGTATCGTCATGCAGACCGAACACAGGATGCACAATTAATGTGTCATCGTCATCTGTTTCAATGCCAAAAGTCTTTCTGCCAAAGCCGTGTGCTTCCATCTGGTCAGCATATAAAGACTGAACCTTTTTGATCTGCGTATCAAGTGTCTGTGGTATTGTCCATTGAAATGTCCGATCGCGTGGCACGAAGTAGATAACTTTCACGATCCCTTCTGCTACAACGACGGTTGGTAGGAAAAAAAAGAGTAGAAAATAAAATATAGTCTTCTTTTGCATAAATTCCAATTAGATTAGGTATAGTTATAGATAGAACTAATAACCTTAGCGATCACATGGAAAACTATCAAGGCATTGCTGCAGTTTATACAGTAGCATATTTTAAAAGGTTATGTTATAAACACTTGTCGCAACCTTTTTTTATGACTTATTAATACAAAACGATGTGAAAAATATTACGTTTCAAATCTGAATGCCATACGCGCATTCATAGCGTTGATTTCGGGGCAGAAGGTACGGGTTATAATCGGTCTTATATAGTTTACTAACAAGAAGGAATATCCTCAAAATGACGTATAAGGTGGTTGTAGAAGAAGCACAATCAAGGATGAATGTGCTACAAAGAAACGCACAATCTAACAGAATGTGCTACACTTCCAATACTGGGCACAAAATGGAGGATGAATGGGGTTGTAAAGGTATTGTTTCATGGACATGTGCCGATATCCTGTGTTATCATGTAATAAAACGAAGAAGGAGATAGAACAATGGAACATAGTGTTATAATTCGCTGCATGATTATATGTATCCTCTTTTCCGCAATGATGATCTTACCCGCTTATGCAACAGATGTAACTGTTGGATTCTTGGCAGGAAGCAATCAACTCGGTGAAGTAGAGGAAGCTGCTTATGAATGGGTAGCGGATACATTTCAGACGAAAATGCTCATTGCTGATAAGAGTGGTAACTTTAAAACGAATACCGGGTCAGCGATGAAGTTAGACCAATTTGCTGTGTTATGGCTTTTCTATACAGAAACGAACACGTTGCCAGAACCCTTTCTTGAGGATGCAACTAAAAAGAACCTGCTCGATTATTTGGAGGCGGGTGGTAGTATATTCCTCTCTGCACTCGGACTTAAGTATGTTATAGATTTAGAGGTTGATGAAGGGAATGTACGCGTCTTTCAACCACTCGGTAAAGGTCCACCCGAAATAGGTGTTATGGCAACTGATGATCATAAAGACCATCCTGTGTTTGAAGGTTTTGATACTGGTGATCCCATTTTTCTTACCAGTATGGATCAAGCAGGTTTTACCGCAGATTTCATCAATTTTAATGCAAGTCCTCCCGCGGGTAAGATACTTGGTACGAAAACGCGTGGTGGTGGTGCAGGTGCCGGAGAACGTCCACTTGTTGAATATGATGTGGATGATGGAAAAATCATCACACTTGGACATCACAACGGGGTCTATACCGATACGAACTCTAAGGAGGGTGAGAACCTGAGAAAACTATCTGAGAACGTGCTTAATTACCTCGGTGAAACTTCTGTGTTTTTTGATGTTGAACCCGATGGGAAATTGGCAACTACATGGGGTAATCTAAAGTCTGCATTGAGATAGTAGTGGATAGTCTAGTGGATAGTCCAGACTAAATAAGTAGGTTGGGTTGAGCGAAGCGAAACCCGACACGTAATGATTATGTCTATCATGTTGGGTTTCGCTTCGCTCAACCCAACCTACAAGTTTAACTTGGACTGTCCAATAGGGTAATTGTTTGCATTAAAATCGTATTTCTGTAGGCGTGATCTCCGATTTGGAGATCACGCCTACATAGTACGTACAGGTTAATTACAGATCACAACTATAGCAGATCATCGTGCGGTTCTACTTGTCTAACGCCAATAGCTGGATTAAGACGAGAATGATGCATTAGCCAATAAGCAACAGTAACTATTATTCCGCCAAAAAGTGTGGCAATTAACCATATCTCAGCCTGAACGAAAATAGCACTTCCCCTCTGCTTTGCATCCCGATATATGCCGATAGCAAATGATATATGCACAACTGCTACGAATATAACAAAGAAAAAACTCCAAAATAAGAATATAATTAACTCAAAGAATCCTATCATAATTCCTCCGTTTTGTTCTGGTATATGTTTAGATATTTCGTTTACATGTGTGTTGGTGAACTCCACTTCTCCATATAGTTAGACGGCATTTCGTGGATAAACATAGATGTTACGTGTCCTCGGTCGTTGAAACGATATACAGCAGAAGATAGATAGAGTTGTTTCTGTGCACGTGTCATGCCTACATAGAACAGACGCCGTTCCTCTTCAAGTTCCTCCAATGTCAGACTACTCCTACCTATTGGAAAATTCCCGTCCTCCATCCCTATTATAAAAACCACCGGAAATTCTGTGCCTTTTGCAGCATGTAATGTCATGAGTGTGAGTTGCTCTGTTTTATTATCAAGTTCATCAAAACTGGTCAGTAGTTTCTGGTAATCTAAGAAATCGATCAGCCGATGTCCGTATCCCGCTTTTTCAAAGTTTAGGACAACATTCAGGAATCGTGACTTGTGTTCAATCCAATCACTGTCCTCTTTGTCAACAGGAACATCAGACTTCCTAAGCAAATTGAAGAATTCAGTTACCTGTTCTTTCTCTGTCTGTTCAAAAGGCACATCATCAGGAAAGACATTATGATTGACTTTCACATACCTTTTCGCAGCATTTAGATATGCTTCAATTTCAGGTGATATTTCCGCTTCATCAATATCAGAGGTTTTAGCAAGGATGCCGAGACCAACCCAGGGTAAGAATTCAGTGAGTGATTTTAGCTGCTGTTTCTGTGTGTCAATTCTGATGAGTTCCTGGAAGATTTTGCGGTTGACTTCTACATCCTCCGGTGCACTATGTAGACTTTCGTATCCGATTCCGAATTTTTCAGCGAGTGCCTGAATACCGCGTCGCTGTCTTGGAAAAAGCCTTCGCGCTGTAACCAACGTGTCATAATGCGGATTCGGCAATCCTCGTTTCAGATGTTCTTGAAGAACACGTTCAAGTATAGGATTATCATAATTCGCGACATTGTGTCCGATGAGGATACGATCTTGAATGAAACGACAAAATTCGGGAAGCACCATTTCAATACTCGGGCAATCTTTAACGGTCTCTTCATCTATACGGTGTATTCGGGTAGTTTCTCTCGGTATGTGTCCACCCGGGGGTTTTACTAATGTATAGTATCGTTCTATTCCATTCCCAACAGCATTGAGACGTTGTGCGGCTATCTCAACGATGTTCGCATATCTCGTATCAACGCCAGTTGTTTCTAAATCGTATATGACCATATCTGCCATGTTTGGTGATTCAAAACCACTCAATAGACGTTGACAGAGCCTAAAGGCAGCGACACTGCGAATACCGTCAGATTGAAGTTGAAGTGTACTGATACCCTCTGCAGCGGTTGTTCCGATTATTATAATGCGCGAATCTGCTGATGTTTCGTCTAACTCATCGAAATCTCCAATTAAGAGATTGATTCCATTTTCGCTCAGCGTCGGTTTACTTCTGTCCGTATCTTTCGGTAATAGATGTATCTCTGCATTCTTATTCAGATAGGTTTTGAAGGTCTGATGTATGATACTTGCTGCACAGTATTCATCTACACCGTAGCTTGCAGTAATCGTAATGGGTTCATCTCGATTAAGCGCGCTATACAGTACATCTTGTATAAGGGAAACATTCTGCATTTCGGGTTGACTTTCAATTGTTACTAGTTCTTTTTGACGGTATGGCGAACGAAAGATATCCAATGTCGCAAATAACTTCTGGACAATTTTATCTATCTTCTCCGCTTTTATCTCCTCAGATAGAGCCTCAAGTCGTCCCCAAAATTCTTGAATGTTACGTCGTGCAAATGGACCAACATCTTCTGGATAGGCATCAATGTTTTTTAGGAGTTCTGCTAAAGTTATCTTCTTGCGGATCGCTAACCACTTGAGACGAACCCACGTTAGATCGTCAATTCGTCTTTCAGGAAAGTTGATCGCATTCTCAAGGTCTTGTGGGAGGTTCCATTGAATGAAACGGAGGTAGGAGAAGATACCTTTACTGATTTCTTTATCAAAAGAGTTCGTGGGTCGGATACGTTGAAATTTTATCTGCTGCCTGAGCAATTCCTCTGCTAAAACATCCGCAAGTTTGTGAGTTCGGTAGAAGATGGCGATATCGCGATAGGAGACACCGCGATGCATAATCAGATTTCGGATGATTTTTATGATATTTTGTGCTTCCTCAGTTGCTGTACTAAAGGTATAGTGAAATATATTCCGTCCGACATCTCTGTGTGTTTTAAGCGTGTGCTGTTTTTGTCTTTCCGTATTCCTACCGATGACCTCTTCTGCAGCCCGTAGTATTTTCTCACTACACCGATAGTGTTCATCCAATTCAACGATTTCGGGTGAGAAATCATCTATAAAATGTTCAATATACTGCGGATTAGATCCGCGCCAACTGTAAATTGATTGATCAGCATCCGCAACTACCATCAGATTATTGTTCGGGGATGCACTGATGAGTTTAAGTAACGTGTACTGGACACTATTCACATCGTGGTATTCATCCACAAGGATATAAGAGATGTTTTTGTGGTAATCGATTTGTATTTCTGATTCCTGTTTGAAAAGTTCAACCGTCTTAACGAGAAGATCGTCAAAGTCAAGTGCATTGTATTCTGTGAGTTTGTGCTGATATGCCCTGATTGCCCGCTTTATGTTTTCTGCTGCATCTGGATCATCTATTTCTGCGATTATGTCAGGATCAATTTCCAAGTCATCAGTTATATTTTTAAGTTTACATTTTGCGTCACTGATGATATTTCGCAATCGCCATGAAGGATAGATGCGTGAGTTAAGGTGCAATTCGCGTACCACCTCTTCCAAGATTTCGTCTTGGATTTCTTGATCAAAGATGGCGAAGTTTTCACTGAGCCCTATCTGTTGTGCATGTTTTCGTAGTACCTTTACACAGAATGCATGAAAGGTGCTGACCTTTATGTCAGATCCGTGCGGTTCACCGATTTCATTGTTAACCCGTTCCCGCATCTCTTCTGCTGCTTTATTCGTGAAAGTGATTGCAAGGATGTTGTAAGGTTTGATACCATACTCACGAATTAAGTAAGCGATGCGATGTGTGATGACTTTCGTTTTACCAGTTCCTGGTCCCGCAATAACGAGTATCGGTCCATCTTTATGTTTGACTGCTTCAGTCTGTTTTTCATTTAAATCGTGTAAAATATTCATTTTTTCGTCATTACCATCTGTTAGAAAATAAATACAGAGAACGGCACAATCTGGAAAAATGTGCTACAATATAGTAAATTATGTAAATAAGTTTACATATATTCTGTAGGAGCGATCTCCGAATCGCGACGCAACCCCTAATAGTCGGGAATCGGAGTTCCCTCCTACATCTTAAAATGTCAAGTTAATTGTAAAATCCACTATAACTACAATAAAGGGCATTATCAATTAGAAACGGTATAAGTATATAACAGATATCCCAAAAATACAAGGAATTTTCGTATTTACCAGAGCGATTCCTGTCAACAATATCTGAGTTCTTCCAATACAACCGTTGCATAACTGCCGGCAGGTAGTGTAAAAGAGAGATGAACGCCGTTGTCAACTGCCTTTACTTGATGCAAATCCATCTGAACACGCAGCGGTCTACGTGTGCCTGATAATCGCACACCCGCAACCTTGCGAAAAGACTCTGGTTTAACTCTCTCCGCTGATAGTAGTTCTTGCTCCATTTCCAAAACTTTACCGGTAGGTTGCCGCATTTTGTACCCGAAGATAGGACCGGAAGGACTAATTTCAAACGCATCTGCCCGGGGTTGTTCAATCTCCGCGTTTTCAACGAGGAAAGGTGCACCATTACGATGCTTGATGGCTATATCACCATTTAACAACTGTCTTAAATCTGGTAATCTTCTCTCCACAATACGATTAAACAGATGTGCCTGATATGCGGATAGATAGAGTTTTCGCATACGGTGTGGAACATAAGCGACTACTTTTTCAAGTGAATCATGCTTTTTCATATCTTTGATCCGCTTTGCCAAGTTAGTGAACTGTGCCGTTTCAGTATCCAGAACATATTCTAATGCCCTCTCCCAGTCCTTATTCAGTAATGCCTTCCCTATCAGGTGTGAATCCTGTTTATTGCCGAATCGCTGTTCACCATAACGATTTGGTATACCTTCAGTAGATAACTGTGCTATTTTTTTCTCAACATCGGGTAAGGTTTGCGGCGCAGTCCAACGCACTGTTATTTCAAACCGATTGGCTTTAAGATGTCCTACACGCAATTTATGTGAATGTCGTTCTGCCCATAAAACTTCAATTCGATGGATATTTAGTTTCAAAATTTGTTCAGGTGGAATTCCTTCAACAGATAATACCTGTGTTGTGATTGCATGTTTGTCCTTCAAACCAGCATATCCGATACTTCTATGATTCACGTGGAGTTCACGCGCAATTCGGTTTATAGCCTCATAAGTACTGAGACTGCGTTTTCGAATAGCGAAGAAGGTATGTGTGCCTGATCGTGAAGGTTTATATAAAGGTATTTCTTCAACGATGAAGTCTTCAGGTTCAAATCTCATATAGTTCTCCAAGAATTTATTGCACTTGACATCTGTCCCTTTTTATGCTAAATTAAACGAAGAAATAATTACTATAATGAACGTGAGTTTGATAAATCAGATTTCCGTATCCGGTGCGGTTAGGAAACCGCACCTACCGGGTCTGTGTGAGTAATATTTTGGGTTAAATGAAGTCTATATACCTGTTATCAAATTCACGTTATAATGACAATCCACGATCCAAAAATAAGGTTCACAAAAGCACATGCCAAAAATCAGAATCCTCTCAGCAGATGTAGCGAATAAAATAGCTGCAGGTGAAGTTGTTGAACGTCCTGCATCTGTCGTAAAAGAGCTCATAGAAAACGCAATAGACGCCGAAAGTACAAGCATCCGAGTTGAAATTCGGGCAGGGGGTAAGAGTCTTATTCGTGTGTCGGACAACGGAACCGGTATGGAACGTGAAGATGCACTCCTCGCTTTAGAACGCCACGCTACCAGCAAAGTCAATAACATAGAAGACCTTGAAAATATTAACACCTTCGGTTTCCGTGGTGAAGCGTTAGCAAGTATTGCCTCTGTATCACAGTTTGAACTCCTAACCCGCACCGCAGATGCGGTTCAAGGTACAAAAATTAGTGTTGAAGGAGGTGTGTTCCGTTCTGTTGAGGAGAGTGGGTGTTCCCCCGGCACACACATCTCTATTAATAACCTTTTCCACAATGTACCAGCGCGTCTCAAATTCATGAAGACTGAGACAACTGAATTAAACCATATTACTAAGCAGGTGACCTGGGCTGCGTTAGCACACCCGAAGATACATTTTATCCTCTCTCATAACGGTAGATCCATCTTGGATGTGCGTGCATGCGATTCAAATCTGGAACGTGCCAGATTGGTATATGGTAAAGAATTTGCAGATAACCTTATAGAATTTAATGAAGAACTGCCAGATTTCAAACTCTCTGGTATGCTCGGAAAACCTGATTTTACCAAACCCAACAGAGAATATCAACTCTTTTTCATGAATCAACGTCCGATTCGTAGCAGTATGATCGCTGCAGCACTCAAAGAGGCACTCGGTGCAACAATTCAGAAGGATCGTCATGCTGTAGCGGTGCTCTTTATGACGGTTGAACCCAATACGGTTGATGTGAACGTCCATCCGGCTAAGATAGAGGTGCGATTCCGAAATGAACGCACGATTTTCAGCGGAATTGTGAAGATGCTTCGTAACGTCATAAATAGAGAGAAATTTATACCGAAAATTGAAACAACTGTAGATAGAACAGCTGAAAGAACCCATACTGAAGATGTCCCGGTTGGAAATGCATATATTGACACGGGAAGAAAAACCTTCACACCGCAATCCACAACACAACCGACTAATGCTACAGATAGAAATGTAGAACGCAAGCAGACACCCGCAAGAGAAGCGAGACCCACTACAAAAATTGAATCTGCACCTATTGACACTGAACCTAAAGTTGACGAAGGTAGTAAAACAGATACGGAAGTCCCCAGAACCGTAATGCAACCGCCACAGCAGACCATCCCAGAAGGTGTGAAACTCAAACTCCTTGATTTTGAGAATGTGGAGTTGAAAACAAATCTTTTCAAAACATATATCGTTGCTGAAGGTGAAGATAAAGTCTTTTTTATTGACCAACATGTTGCTGCGGAACGGGTGCTCTATGAACGATTCGTGAACCAACTCAAGTCAGAAGGAATTCCTGTGCAGGGATTATTACTTCCCGTTACTGTTGAGGCAACGCCACAACAGATTGCCGTTTTTAAAGTGCATGGTGAGATTTTTGAGAAACTCGGTTTTGAACTGGAGGAATTCGGTGGCAATACGATACTCATCCGTGCCATGCCCGCCCCGCTACCCACGCGAGTTGCTGCACAGACAATAACGGATATACTTGATAAACTCCCCGAACAACCGCACGGTGAAGTCGCGTTACCCAAAGCGATAGATGATGCGTTGATAACGCTTGCCTGCCGTGCTGCTGTAAAAGCTGGCGATACTTTAGATACTAAAGAGATGATCAACCTCGTACGCGAGTTATCAGAAGCAAAGCATCCTTTCAATTGTCCACATTCACGACCGATTATCATTGAAATGGGACGTGATGAATTGGAGCGCAGATTCCATAGATAATAGATAGCAGAATATATCCTTCGTGGAGGGGACATCCATGAAAACAGTACGGCTATCCCTCATAACACTTCTCTTCAATTTTCTACTAATCCTACCAAACACCTTTGCTCAAGATTATACAACTTGGAGTCTACCCGATGGTGCTATGGCACGACTCGGTAAAGGTAAAATAACTGGTAATATTGCATTCACACCTGATGGTAATCGGCTTGCGGTTGCCAGTTCTATCGGTATATGGATTTATGATGTGCGTCCTGGGAAAGAAAAGGAACTCGATTTACTCACTGGACATACAGGAAGTGTCACCGTCATTGCATTCTCTCCTGATGGCAAAATACTCGCAAGTGGAGGAAGAGACGGAACGATACGATTATGGGACGTTGTAACGGGAGAACAGAAAAAACAACTCATAGGACACAAATGGACAATATCTGCATTAGCGTTTTCTCCTGATGGACAAACACTCGCATCCGCAATTGGACATGAGGCTGAAATGATTCCTCCACAGATTGGTATAGAGATAGATATTAAATTATGGAACATAGAGACTGGTGAAGTCGCAGCTACATTCAGAGGTCACGGTAAAGATATAACGTCATTAGCGTTTTCACCTGATGAAAAGACACTTGCAAGTAGTGGTAAGGATAGCAAGGTATTATTGTGGAATGTTGCAACTGGCAGAAATGCCATGCTATTAACTGAACATGATGAAAATGTTTTCTACATAGGTTTTTCACCTGATGGAAAAACTATCGCTACAGGCAGCTGGGACGACACCGTGAAACTTTGGGATGCAACGACAAGTAGTCTCAAGAATACAATTATTGAGAAGGGGTTTGTAGGTGTTTCTTCAGTAGCATTTTCACCTAAAGACTCAACTATTGCTGTCGGAGGCCACGATACAATTCGGCTTTGGGATCTGCAGACAAAAACCCATATAAGGTCATTCAAGGGACATGGTGGAAACATTTCTTCAATTGCATTTTCTCCAGATGGCAACACGTTTGCCACTGTTGGTGATAGGTTTGATAATACAATTATGTTATGGGATTTGCGGGCAGCGAAACATAGAACAACAATTAAGGAGCATACCTCAGCTGTTAGGTGTCTAACCTATTCTCCAGATGGAAAAACAATTGCCTCAGGTGGGAGGAATGGGGATGGCTATTTATGGGATGCGCAAACAGGAGAACGCAAGGCAACACTAAAGGGACATTACGATGAGATGAAATTTATAACCTATACATCTGATGGCAGTACCGTCATTACCGGGGGACGGAATAGGTCAGTCCATCAATGGGAGGGACGCAAACGTCTACTACAGACACGGACAAGAAAACCGAAATCTTCACTTCGTCTTGCAACAACCTCCGGTGTTTCTCGTATTCGATCAATGACATACTCTCCCGATGGTAATTTCGTTGCAGCTACAGGTAGGGACAAATGGATTCTGATGATATGGAATGCCAGAACTGGACGTAAGGTAAATGTTCATAGCGATCAATCACATAGATCATGGCGTGTTCTCTTTTCTCCAGATGGTAGTATTCTCGCTGAGGCAGATAATACTTTGAAAATCCGATTGTGGAATCCTAAAACAGGACAGATCACAAAAACGTTAAACCTACATGGCCGTTTTGAACAAAGAAATACGCACATGGCATTTTCTGCTGATGGTAAACTCTTAGCTAATACAAGAGAAGAGGATACTGTGCAAATTTGGGATGTGGCATCGGGAAAAGAGGTAGCTTTGATGAAAATGCCAGAATCGGGTGTTACAAAAGTCCAGTTTTCACCGAACGGTGCTCTAATCGCTACAGCTTTTAAGGATGGTACGATGCACATATTTAGCAGGCACACAGAGGAACACTTAGCAGGTTATAAAGGACATACGGAAGGTATTTCTGCCCTCACATTTTCTCCTGATAGTCGTGCGATTGCCAGTGGTAGTGATGATGGGACTATCCTAATCTGGGAATTGCAGTAGTTTTTCTCAAGGTTTTTGGTTGACCCCTAATTGTTAAAGAATTATGCGACCGTTTGCTGTCCTACTCGCGTCACTATGAGTGAAGTCACATGAATTTAATCTTTTCTTTTATTGAGGTGCCTGATGAAACATAATGACGTTGAACTTATCCGTCGTGTTCTTGAGGGTGATGATTCTGCTTTTACCAGTTTGGTGATACAATACGAAAGACAGGTTCATGCTCTCGCTTGGAAAATTATTGGTGATTTCCATGTCGCTGAAGAGATAACACAGGATACCTTCCTTAAAGTCTATCAGAAACTGGATACTTTGAAGAATCCACAACAGTTTGCTGGATGGTTGTATGTTATTGCTTCCCGTTTATGTTACAAATGGAAACGAAAGAATCGTAGGCAAATAGAATTATTGGGTGACACAGAAATTGACATGTTGGATGAGACTGCCTATTCCAAATATGTTGCGGATGAAAATACTAAAGTTAGAATAGATGCACAACGTAAGGTCGTCCATAAATTGCTCTCAAAACTACAGGAGAGTGAACGTACGGTGATGGTGCTGCATTACTTTAGTGAAATGACCTGTGAAGAAATAAGTCGCTTCTTAGGTGTATCTACCAGCGCAATCAAAAGTCGCCTTAGTCGGGCAAGACAACGGCTGAAGAAGGACGAACCGATGATTCGAGAAGCACTCAGCAATTTTCAGATTTCCCCAAACTTAACTCAAGACATAATCAGACAGATTAGACATCTCAAGCCCGTTACGCCATCTGGAGGCAATCCTTTTCTTCCTTGGTTGATGGCTGCTTCCAGTTTTGTCTTAGTTGTGTTGATGCTTGGAATGGGAAGTAAAAGATTAGCACGATACCAGCAACCCTACAGTCTGAATTTGGAGGCTGCTATGTCAGTGGAACTTATTGATGCACAAATAGTCCAGAATATAGATGAAAAACAGAATCTCAGAACCTTGCAAGGTAATAGGTCAGATACAATCGGTACAGATAACAATGACGGTCAGGAATCAGACCAGGCTTTCACGGATCAAGTGGATTATACGCAATGGGGATTACCTGATGGTGCGAAAGCACGTATTGGTAAAGGTTGGTTAACAGGGAATGTGGCATTCTCACCAGATGGCAGACGACTTGCAGTTGCAGGTATCATCGGTACTTGGCTTTATGATATACGACCTGGGAAGATAAAAGAACTTGATCTGCTGGCTGGACATACTGACAGGGTTCGATTCGTATCGTTTTCTCCGGATGGCAGTAGAATCGCAAGTGCAAGTAACGATATGACGGTGCGTTTATGGGAGGCAGCCACAGGAGAACACATAACAACACTTGAAGGACATACAGGACCAGTCGGTCGCTTAGCGTTTTCACCGGATGGAAAAACAATCGCTACTGGAAGTTCAGACCATACAGTAATGTTATGGGATGCTTACACAGGAAAACATAAGAAAACACTAAAAGGACATTCTGATTGGGTTTGTTCTATAGCATATTCACCTGATGGAGATACTATCGCTACTGGAAGTGGAGATTACACTACCCGTTTGTGGGACGCACACACAGGAGAACATAAGAAAACACTAAAAGGACATTCTGATGATGTAGATACCGTAGCATTCTCACCTGATGGAAAGACAATCGCTACCGGAAGTGAAGATAAGACTGTCTGGTTGTGGGATACGCAAACAGCAAAACACATTACCACCCTCAATGGACATACAGCAGCTGTAATGACTGTTATCTATTCTCCAGATGGGGATACTATTATTACCGAAGGTTCAGACAAGACAGTGCGTCTATGGGACGCAGAAACAGGGAAACAGATACGCAAGACTATACTTGAAGATCAAGAGAGGTTGCCCATTTCCGTAGCATTTTCTCCAGATGGAGAGACAATCGCTATTCCAAATGATTATGGTGTGCAATTGTGGAATGTCAATACCGGTCAACAGAAAGATGGAATTACAGGACATATAAACGCGGGAGGTGAAGGTATAACCTTTTCTCCAGATGGTAAGACGATTGCCTTCGGAGATGATGAACGGAATGTCCAGTTGTGGGACGTGAACACAACACAACCGAAAATGGTCCTTGCGGGACATACAGGACGTGTCCGAAGTATCGCTTTTTCACCAGATGGGAATACAATCGCATCGGGCAGCTACGACAAAACAGCAAAGTTGTGGGATGTTAACATTGGACATACACTCAATACGCTTACCGGTCATACGAAATATGTAAACGCAATCGCTTATTCACCGGATGGAAAGACTATCGCCACCGGTAGTGATGACAAAACTGTGAGGTTGTGGGATGCTCAAACAGGTGATCATATATCCACACTAACAGGTCTTAAGAATACTGTGACGGATGTTGCATATCTTCCAGATGGCAACACTTTCGTATGTTCTCTGTGGTTTGGTTGTAGAGTGGAGTTGTGGAATGCGCATTCATGGGAACGTAAAGGCAAATTTCGTTTGCGTTCATCGAAATTTAGTACGCCAGCCACTTTTGTAGCGTGTTCACCTGATAGTAGTACTCTCGCCACATTGGCTGCAAAAAAGTCAGTGCAATTGTGGGATTTAAATACAGAAGAGAGTATCGCTACATTTAAGGGACATACGGATGAAGTCACTTCAGCTGCATTCTCTCCGGATGGCAGCATTCTCGCGACAGGGAGTGATGACTATACAGTGCGGCTGTGGGATATTCATAATAAAACACATTTAACCACACTACAAGGACATACATTGAGTATCCAATCCGTTGCGTTTTCGCCGGATGGAAGTACACTCGCCAGTCTTAGTTATGATGGAACGATTCTATTTTGGAAAATACATTGAAACGTCGAAAACGCTGGAGGACACAGATGCGATCTAACATAATTTCATTGAGTGGCGTACAGGGGGCAGGAAAGTCAACAGTAGCAGAACATCTAAAGACGCATATACCCGACTCTATTATCTATGATGGTAAACGTGAATTTAAAATATATTTAGAAAATCAAGAGGAAACAGGGACTGTTATCATTGTTGAATATGCATCTGTCATACTCTTTCCTGATGGATACTTAGATCCGAGAAATACAAAAAGGTTCTCAAAATGTGATCTCATTGACGTTCAGTACTTTCAAAAAGGTAAACATTTTTTTCTGGACGTACTGTCCGAGATGACGCAGTATGAAAGACTGTTAAAACGAAACAACGGAATAGATAGTGGATACGTACAACTCATGGGGAAGGAGTACGTTTCCAGATCCCAATATCTAAGAATGTTGGCAAACAAAGGGTATTTTACTAAGGTCATAAGTGTTGACGAAAAATCAGTTGACACAATTACGCAAGAAATAATGGATGTAATAACCTAATACACACAACGTAGCCATATTAGAAATTTTCAGGGAATACGATAGAAACAAGGTCATTTTTGACAGATTCTCTGAAATGTGCCAGCAGTTCTTCTTCAGTCT
The DNA here is from genome assembly GCA_022828145.1 of Candidatus Poribacteria bacterium. GTDB lineage: Bacteria > Poribacteria > WGA-4E > WGA-4E > WGA-3G > MSPOR6. Next base: position 19,090 of record JAJEJA010000087.1, read on the forward strand.
GGGTAGGATATACATAAGACAATCGCAAGTATTCAACGATTAACGGGTCGAATGTCCTGATATATTCAAAGTAAAACTGCCCAAGTGTATTTTCAGATAACCTTTTTGCGAAAGCATCTTGTAATCTACCGTATCCATCCGTAACTGTGGCATCATCGGTCTTTTCGGATCGAAATATGTCAACCAATTCTATCCAGAAAGCTTTCCTAAAATTGAGTTCTTCTATTAGGATGTTCTCGGAGTCGATGAATATTGCCGTATAATTTCCGGCTGTATCTGCTTTTTGTTGGGATTCTGTTCTCCGCTGATTGACTCTCGCCATGTCAGCGGTTGCCTTTTCTAAATTTGTCGGTGTCTCTGGTGGTGGAATAATATCTTTAATAGGTTGTGACATGCCTTGGTCACAACCCATAAATAGTATGACTGTAAAAAGACTTACAACATACAACTTCGCAATTAACCGCATTCTGTCTCCTCGTTGAAAATTGAAATAAAACTAAATGGACAGTTAGAACACCCAAACTGCCATCTGTCCTGCTTCCCGATTGCACCATGCATAATAAGGAATTGCAGTAACATCTGTCTGTTTCACATTCGGTTCTGAAAGATATAGGTTATTATCCCAATCGGTGGGATCATATACTGTACCTGTGCCGCGAATTACCGTGATGCCACCAAGAAGTGTACTGTCAAATACCGCTTCCATATAACCGCTCTTAGCAAGCGATAACGTCTCGAAAGCACTATCCGGATTGTCAATATCCTCAAAGCAGTAAACAAGTGGACCGCGCCGTAATGCTGACCTCCCAAGATTCTCTCTGACATAAGGGTGTGCGTAAACCCGTTCTACTGGCATGTCTAAGTTCAATTCCACACTATCGTCTGTCTTCCACGTTCTATCAATTGAAAGATAACCGTTAGCACCGACAGTTGCACGTTGTGTTTCACCATTGATGCTCAGATCAAATTTGCCACACCAATCAGGAATCCGTAAATTCAGATTAAACTTTATCGGTTTCTCAGGTTGAATAGTTATCTTTACATCTCCGGACCACGGATAATCTGTTTCTTGTGTTATTTTCACGGGGACATCCGCTACTGTTGCATCAGCAGTACCTCCGACATATAAGTTCACCCACAGGTCTGCTTCAGATTGTGCATAGATGTACTGTCCGAGGGAACCGATCAGTCGTGCGATGTTCGGAGGACAGCATGCACATCCAAACCACGCATGACGGTGTCTTCCACCACGACTTGCTAACGGATTCTGATAGAAGAAATCTGTGCCTTCAAGCGAAATACCTGATAATGCCCCGTTGTATAGAGCTGTTTCCAACACATCAACATATCGTGATTCACCCTTCAGCAGGAACATCCGATGTGCCCAAAATATCAATCCGACTGATGCACACGTTTCGGCGTAAGCGGAGAAATTAGGTAATTCATAGTCTTGTGTGAAACCTTCATTGTGCCCTGATGGTCCTACGCCACCAGTGACATAAAGTCGCTTTTCCACATTTTGCCATAAGGCATCTAGTGCAGTTGCAATACCGTGGTTTCCAGTTTCAGCTGCGATGTCTGCAGCACCGGCATAGAGATACATGGCACGCACTGCATGTCCCACACATTCAGTCTGTTCATGCATCGGTAGATGATCTTGAGAATAAATCCCTTCATATTTATCATCTCGGGTGTAGTGGTGTTTATATGCACCGAGCCCACCCGGGATGTCAGGGTTTTCCAGTTCCTTTTCAAAAACAGAAGGTCTTTGTCCGCGTGTTGTAACAAAATAATCTGCAAGCGACATATAACGTTTTTCACCTGTTGCACGTGCCAATTTGACTAAAGCGAGTTCAATGCCTTGATGCCCAGGAAGTCCCGCGCGCTTACCGTGTCCAAACGTTTTGTCAATGAGATCAGCAAAACGACATGCCACATCAAGTAGTTTCTGTTGTCCAGTAGCTTGATAGTGAGCGGCACCTGCTTCAAAGAGATGTCCTGCACAATACAACTCGTGCATCATACCCAAATTCTGCCATCTCTTTTCGGGTTCAACTAACGTGAAATAGGAGTTCAGATAACCATCCGGTTGTTGACTTTTAGCAATTGTATCTATCACTTCATCTAATTCGGATTCCCATTTTGGATTTGGATGTGTCTGCAATGTATAGGACGCAGCTTCCACCAATTTATGCACATCCGAATCGTTGAAGAAGATACCTTCAAAATTGCCGGACTCTAAACCGGCGGCTTTTGCAAAGTTACTGATCCTGCCTGTTATTCGGCACTGTTCAAGTTCGTGTGGGATCGTTTTCTCCGAATTTGTTGCCTGTCGGGGTGACCAGAAACGATCTTTTATCGTTACATCATTAAATGGTATTGCTTTCAAACTCATATTCTTACAGCGACCTCCCTTTTTTCTTTCCATGAGGTAACGATAGCTTCTGTAATCCGTAGTGCTTGTAAGCCGTCTCTACCTGTAGGTACTGGTGTGCGGTCATTCAGTAAATCATCAACCAATGCAGCCATACGTAGTGCAAAAGTGCCATCAAAAGCGAGTTGTTCCATACGGAAAATAGATGGCCGGTATTCTTCAACGACCTGATTGTCGCGCTTCATCAACGTTGCTTTACTGAGGACATTATCAACGACGATTTCGCCTGCGGATCCACATATTTCTAATCGTTCAATTGGGTGTATAAAATCGCTATCCCAACTTGCTAATAGTGTTGCTACGATCTCGGTTTCATATCGGAGTGAAATTGCCATACTTGTGTAGCATGCGTCTTCACCTTCCCGTGCTTCGTGTTTTCTCGGTTTTGCCATTTCTGCACATACAGCGACGACTTCACCTCCGAACCACCGTAAGAGGTCGAGTGCGTGCGTCTGTAGTTCGTAGAGTAGATAGTACTCGCCTTTCCAAGTAGACGCTGGACCGCCTTGAGACAATTTCATATCTAGATAATATATCTGTCCTATACTTTCGGCATCAAACCATTTTCTTGCTTGTACGTAACCTGGTGCGAATCGTCTATTATAGTCTATGGCAAGATGAACCCCTTTTTCGTTAGCTTTTGCTACCATTTGTTCAGCTTCATCTATATCTAACGACAAAGGTTTTTCAGATATTACATGTTTACCAGCATCAAGACATTCCATTACAGGTTCAAAGTGCAAGTGATCAGCAGTTACAACATCGACGAGATCACATTCTTCATTCGTTAACATCTCATGTATTGAGGGGTACCATCTTTCTAAACCGAGTTCTCTTGCGCGTGCTTCGGCTTTGGCGGTATCAATATCACATACTGCCACGAGTTCTGCGCCTTGATGTTGTAGGTATCCCTTCTGATGTAATAACCCGATGCCACCACAACCTACTGCTGCGACTTTTAGCTTTCCTGCCATGTTCGTGTCCTCCTTGTGAGATATAAGAAGATTGGACAATTGCGTTAATTGAGTGACAGAAAACAGGAAAAAGGTCAACTCTTTAGCATGACAGATCTTATGAGTTGTCACCTCTCCACTAAATTTTTATATTATCAGATATATTGAGACATTGCAAGCATTTTATTTTTTATAGGTTCGTACTTTGAACACCTTGACTAAGAAGATGCCTTTATAATTACCACCCTGCATTCCCTTTTTTTGTTTGACAAAAGTGAGTTCGGCTGGTATAATTTACATAAGCCTTAAGTGCAACAGAAATATATCATTAAATTCACGATTTTTTTGTTTAGCAATAAGGTTTTGGAGAGGAGCCCTGCCTCTCTTTTTCATTTCCAACTATTATTTAGAAGGCATTGCGTAAGTCCTGAGAGTTACAGAATCACTAACTACTCTTCGCTTGTCCCTTATATTGCAGTTGGTATAGACGATAATAGATACCTCCCTTTTGTAGCAATTCATTATGATTACCGGTCTCGCGTATCTCGCCACGGTGCATCACAATAATCCTGTCTGCATTTTGGATTGTAGAGAGTCTGTGTGCAATAACGACGGATGTGCGATCTTGCATCAGACGACTTAACGCATCTTCAATCAATAGTTCCGTTTCGGTGTCGACGCTTGATGTGGCTTCATCAAGAACCAAGATGCTGGGATCGGATGCTAATGCACGTGCAAATGCGACTAACTGTTTCTGTCCTACGGATAACCCTGCTCCATCTTCTTTGATCTCAGTTCTATAGATATCAGGCATTTTCTGGACGAAACGGTCTAAATGTACATCTTTGGATGCATTTACTATCTGTTCATCTGTTATTGAGGGGTTTCCTAAACTGATATTACGTTCAATTGTATCGGAGAATAGAAATATGTTCTGTTGTACGATACTGATTGCCCTCCGTAGTTCTTCCAAATTCATCTTTTGGATGTCTACACCGTCAATCAGGATTTGTCCTTTGTTAATTTCATAGAATCGGCACAGCAGATTGATGATAGTGGTTTTACCTGCTCCTGTATGTCCAACAAGTGCGACCTTTTCACCCGGTTTAACCCTGAACGATACATCTTTTAAGATATAATCTTCGTCATTGTATGCAAACCAGACGTTTTTGAACTCTATCTCACCCTTGAGTGTATCAATTCCACGTTTGTCGGTTGTTGAGACAATACTGGGTTCTGTGTCCAGCAACTGAAAGATCCGCTCTGATGATGCCATTGCATTTTGGAAGATTGTGTATTTCTCGCTGAGTTCTCTGATGGGCCAAAAGAATCTTTCTGCATATTGGATGAACGCCACTAATGTGCCAAATGATAACGCGCCCTGAACAATCTGTCCGCCTCCATACCAGATGATAACAGCTGTCGCAAGTGATGCTGTGACTTCAATTAGTGGATGGAAGATAGAAAAGTAAAAGATACTGCGAAGGTTTGCTGCCAAGTATCTCCTGTTCCGTTCGTTAAAACGGAGATGGCTACGCCGTTCTTGTGCGAACAGTTTCATCGTTGTCATACCGACAATGTTCTCTTGCAAGAATGCGTTGATGCGTGCATACTGTTTGCGTTGTTCACGAAAAGCGCGTCGTGAGTAGATCTGATAGATGAGTGTTGCCCCGAAAATTATCGGTATAACAGTAAACGAAACACATGCAAGTTTCCAGTTGTAAAGAAGCATCGCCACCATGATCCCCAGTATACTCAACAGATTCCCGAAGGATGTAATGACTCCCGATGTAAAGAGTTCATTGAGCACCTGTACATCACCCATCACCCGCGTCATTAGGCGTCCGACTGGGTTCTTGTCGAAATACTGCACATCCAAACGTTGTAGATGTGAGAATAGAGTCTGTCGGAGGTCACGCATCACATGTTGTCCGACCATTAACTGGCGGTATTCCTCAAAATAGGCGAAGACAAACTCACCTACCAAACTCAAGACAAACAAGCCTGCAAAGAAACTTAGACCGTCTAAGTCACCCGGGATAATATGTCGATCAATAGCCATCTGAATGATAATGGGACCGGCTAAACGGGATAGTGTTGTGCCTACCATAAAGATGGCGATGACGAGTAATTGAAATTTGTACGGTTTGAGGTATTGAAGCAGTCGCTTCATCAAGACTCGGTCATATACCTTTCCGAGTTCCTGTTCCTCGTCGCTATATTCATGGAGTTCTCTACCCATTCCAAACATTTTGATATTTCCTTCTATAATTCATCAAGTTCATCCTGTAAGAGTTGTGTTTCATAGATTCCAGCGTATATTCCGTTTTTTTTCAGCAACTGGTCGTGTGTGCCTGATTCGACGATGCTTCCATCATTTAGGACGACGATGTTATCTGCTGCCTTTACTGTTGATATCCTGTGTGAGATGAGGATAGTTGTTCGATCCTTCATTATCTCGTCCAGTCGGTTGAGTATTGTGTCTTCTGTCTGTGTATCAACATTCGCAAAGGCATCATCAAGTATAAGGATTTTGGGTTTAATTAGGATGGCTCTTGCGAGTGCGCTGCGTTGACGTTGTCCGCCTGAGATCGTAATGCCGCGTTCACCGAGAAAAGTTTGTAAACCGTCAGGGAATTCTTCAATCTGTGATAGCAGATCGGATGTGTGTGCAGCATCTCTGATCTCTTCGTCATCTGGTGTCTCAACACCGTAAGCGATGTTATTCCGTAGATAGTCCGAGAACAGAAATGGTTCCTGTTCTACAAAACCTATATTAGACCGAAGCACGTTTAAGGGTATATCCTGTATATCTACGCCGTCAATAAAGATAGTGCCTCGTTCTGATTGTCGGATACGCGGGATGAGATTAACAAGAGTGGATTTTCCTGAACCTGTTCCGCCAACGATCGCGAGCGTTGTTCCCTGTTCAATCTTCAAATTGACGTTCTTTAACACGGGAGGACCGCCGTTGTAAGCAAAGTTAAGGTTGCGGAATTCTATCGCTCCTTTAATGTTTTTTATATTCCATTTGACATTTTCACCATCAATTATCTCAGGTTCTTCAGTGAGGATCGCATTCATACGATCCATTGATGCAGCACCCCGTTCGAATGTGTTGACAATAAACCCCAGCATTATCATTGGACGGACCAACATTAATAGATATGCGTTGAAAGCGATAAATTCACCGAATGTTATTTCCTGTTGAATGACGAGTAGTCCTCCCATCCAGAGAAGGACTACTCTACCAATTCCAGGGAGAAATCGGAACAGTGGAAAGAAAAAGGTCATCAAGCGGATCTGTTTATGATTACTGTTGACAAATTCTTGATTGAGTTTCCTAAAATGTTCTACTTCATTTGTTTCAAGAGTGTAGGCTTTAACGACCCGCACACCGGATAAGTTCTCTTGAACCTTTGTATTCATTGTTGAGAAGGCTTCCTGAATTCCTTCATAGTGCGTATGCAGCCGTTTCCCGAGTAATCGGATGATTATCGCGAGTATCGGATATGGCAACAGAGCAACCAGAGTCAGTGTAACATCAATCTGTAGCATAATGACAAGTGCCAAACCGAAGAACACGATTGCATCGGCAGTATACATGATTGCGCTGCTGAGTACCATCCGAATAGCGTTGAGGTCACTGGTTGCTCTTGTCATCAAGTCGCCAGTACGGACATTGTCATAATAAGATGCTGATAGTTTTTGAAGATGGAGGAAAAAGTCGGCGCGAAGATGAAACTCAATCTTTCGTGCAACACCTTGAATGGTACGTCTCTGGAAAAAACGGATAATACCACCCACAAGAGCAACACCGAGAATAAGCGTGGCAAAAAATAGAATCCTACCACTTGATAATGTGATACTTGTGTCTCTAAAACTGCGTTCTAACGCATCAAATACTGCCTGCAAGATTTTAGGACTAATCAGCAGAAGTCCATTCGTTATCAGAACAAGAATGAAGCTCAATGTGATGGTGTATTTGTAACGTTTGACGTATTTTTTGAGACCGAATAGACTGCGAATGGTAGGTTTCCTCCAGAAAATAGTCTGACCTATTCTGTGTCAAGCAGCTGTGCGTAGAATAGGTATTATATTTTGACGTGAAAGTGTGCATGTTGTTTATATTCATTCAGGACTTACGCATTTTTTCTTAAAGTCCCCTTGATAAGGGGGGTTAAAAAGGCTAAAAACAGTGAAATATTGCACCATTTAACCCCCCTAACCCCCCTTATCAAGGGGGGAATGCGTAAGTCCTGTTCATTATTAAAAGATGCATCCATAAATGTGTATAAGTGATTCTATTAGAGGCTGTATGCAGCGAAAAATTGATTAGGAATACATAACAGATAAAGGAGTCTATATGAAACAAAACAAGCAACCCACACCCAAAAATGCTGTCCCAGGAGACACGGAAGGACTTACATGGGCACTGCCAGAAGGCGCAATTGCACGCTTAGGGAAAGGAAGAGGTCCTAAAATAGTACTCTCGCCTAATAGCAAGTATTTCGCAGTGGGAACCATGATCGGTCTTTGGTGGTATGATATATCCTCAAAGTCTCCTATTGCGTTGTGGGAAAATGAAAGAGGATTGATTTCTATTGCCAAGTTTTCTCCAAATGGTGAATGGATCGCAATAGCAAATTGGGATGGTGTCATAAAACTATTAGATCTTCAGACTGGTGAATGCCTGGCACAGATGAAACGGATGGAAGATCAAAATCTCTATTATTATCTCGGTTTTTCACACGATAGTAAGCGGATTGCTACTGCGAGCTGGAAGGGAATCATAGAGGTGTTGGATGTGCAGCAAGGTGTATGTATTGCACAGATGGACCGAGGGGATCGTGACGTCATTTCTGCTGATATTAACCAATTGGAATTCTCTCCTGATGGACGTTACGTTGCTGCAAGTGCAGATGAACGTGAGACAAAAGGAACACAGACTTTCATTTGGTGTTCAGAAACAGGTAAGATCGTCTGTAAGTTTGCGGGTATAGGGTTCGTCTTCTCTCAAGATAGTCGCCTTTTTGCTGCTGCTACACCTGACGAATCCATCAATGATGATGACGATTGGAAAGCAAAATGTGTCTCAGTGTGGGATATAGCGACATGTGATCGCATCGCACATTTTGAGGGACATAGTGACTGGGTAGATCATATCACTTTTTCACTTGATGGAAAGCTACTTGCATCAAGTAGTAGAGATCAAAGTTTGCGCGTCTGGGACATCGCAAAGGGTGAGCAAAAGGATGTTTATACTGATTTTAATTCTACCCGAATTAAACCGTTCTATACGGAAGCTGGTGGACTCCTCGCGATTGTAGATGCTGAAGATCTGCTTGATGTCTGGAATGTGGAAAGTGGTGAAAAACTATCCATACCTGAAGTTAATACTAACAGTATTGATGCTGCGTTGTTTAAAGAGTACCCGCAACCTATTTTGGCTGATTTAGAGCAAAACAGAGAAACCAGAATCGGTAATAATATAAATTTACTGTCAGATCTTTGGAGATTTAATCATGTGCCACAACCTGTTGTATTCTTACCGGATGGAAAGACATTGGCAAGCACAAGTGATTTTAGAGGTGTAGTGTTTTGGGATGTTGACACTAAGCAGGTGCAAAAAACAGTGCTTGAGGACAAACGTATCACGTCTTTTACTGTATTGTCTTGTGGAAACATCCTCGCTGTCTATATTCGCCCAAACGAAGACTTTGGCTATGTGTGGGATGCTAAGAAACCTGAGGAAACTATTCTTAAAATAAAAGAGGAAGCACAACTGACGTGGAAAATTGATTTCACACCAACAGGAGATCAGATCGCTATCAGTAGTAGAGCAGGTACGATTTATAAATGGGACATTGAGAATAAGACAAGGTTAGAGCCATTCGTTGGGCATAAAGAGTTCATCTGGTCTGTAAAATATTCACCAGATGGCAAACGGCTCGTTAGCGGCTCAAGTGATAAAACCGCTCGTGTGTGGGATGTGGAGACAAGTAAAGAGATTGCGACTTTACCACTGAGAAAGAGAAGCGTACTGATGAATATTGCATTTTCTCCTTGTGGGAGATACATTGCTGGTGGTATGCATAGGGAAATACGTTTGTGGTGCGCAGATAGTTATGAAACGCTTTTGGTTATTCCCCAGACAGAGACTATAAGTCCCTACGCCTTATCATTTTCGCACTGTGGACGATATCTGGCAAGCGGGACTTGGTGGCAGAAGGATATGGAGAAAATGGCAATTAGGTTATGGGATGTTAGCAGTGGTGAGAACATAGCAACCCTTTGGGGGCATCCGACAGATATTCAGTCGCTTGCATTCTCACTAGATGACACTGTTTTAGCAAGTGGAAGTTTTGATGGCACTATCATACTTTGGGATACGAAACCTTATATGTAGAAAGGAGGTGAGATATGATGGATAGATTTGAACCGAACAACATTGAGGAAGTTGATGCGGCTTTAAAGTACTTCAATGATTTTCACGATGGATACGTTGAAGGTTTTGAAGTAAAGTTCGAAAACTACAAGAGCATTGATGAAAACGGTATCGCACATGGCATCGGACAGGCTGATATGACAATTATTCTCACTGTAAACGCTTATCCTTATGGTAAAGAACATAACCAATTAGTGAGGGTTGAATTCATTGATGTCAAGTCTTATGAGATCATATCTGAAAGACATGATCCGTTTCCGATGTGGGGTATTTCTGAAGCAACTACAAGATCTGCCCCTGTGCCTAATGAAGATGATATATATTGGGATTTTGCTTTTTTGGGAGACAAAACAACTTTCAATGTAACGTGCTCCAGAATCGTCTTTACAAATATCGGTTATGTTATGAATGAAGAAAAACAGTCGTAAATTATGCTAAAAATGTTGTCTGAGTCGCGCCAAATATATCGCTGGCGCGGATTACGCGGAGGACGCGGAAGGGGAAAAGGGATGACAGAATGGCAGAATGGAAGAGGGAATGGGTGGGAGGATAGAAGAATGGAAGAATGGAAGAAGCACAATCAAGGATGAATGTGCTACAAATCGGATGTCCTTTATTCGCTGCAAGGATTTCCGGGGTTGTTTTTCTCTCCGTTAGAGAGAATTGAGCGTAGCCCGAGCAAAAAGTTTTAGGTATCTCGTTATTGAATGATGGCGTTAGTCGTTTGGACTTGGAAAAGCGGTTCGTTCTAAGTGTCAGGCAACGCATCTGATGCTGTCATGACTTTCGTCTAATCATCGTCGTCATCGTCGTCATCGTCGTCATCGTCATCATCGTCCTCATCGTCGTCATCGTCCTCATCGTCGTCCTCATCGTCATCATGATCGTGATCATCATGATCATCGTCCTCATCGTCATCAAAACGTAGATTTGGAAAATCCGCTCGGTCTTGCTGGTTTATCCAATCTCTGAAGAGTTGAATTTGCGCAGCAGTCATCGGTGGCCCATGGCCTGCAGGAGGCATCCTGCCTGATACCATTTCTTCTACAATATCACTACTGTTGGCATTCCCAGGAATAAAAACTGACTCTCCTTCGTCGTCTCCACGTATAAAACTCTGATATGTTCTGAAATCGAGACTATCGTATCCATTTGCGTCGTGACAACCGGAGTAAGCACATCTTGCTGTGAGAATAGGTTGAAGATGTGACGCATAAGAGACTTCACCATTTGGGGGAGTGGGTGTTTCTGGTGGAACGTTAGTCGGTGGATTTACGATAACGGCATGATTATTTATCCAGTCTCTGAAGGTTTGAATTTCCGCATTGGACAATGGCGGGCCTCCTGGCGGCATTCTACCGGAGACGATTTCTTCAATTATATCGCTTGACTGTGCATCACCTGCAATAAAAAGTGGACCGGTATTTCCGCCTGCTAAAAATGTTTGATATGAACTGAGATCGATGTTATTGGGTCCATTTGCGTCGTGACAACCAGCGAAAGCACATCTTGCTGTGAGGATTGGTAAAAGATTTTGGTCAAAAGTAGTTGCAGTGTTTGACGTTTCAGTAGGAGTCGGTTGTGTGGTAGTCGGTTGTAAATTTTCAGGTGGAGATCCTTCGTTTATTACTCTATCTTGCAGATCCAAGCAGGCAAACAGGCACAATAGTATTCCTAAGGTTGGCAGGTAAGACTTATGTAATTTCATAACTATTGGGTTTCCTCTCTCATATTGTTTATTAGGATTATATCGTAGGGAAGAGGTTTCCCTGCTAATTCTTGCGTTGCAATCGGTCGGGGAGCCCCTACCCCTACGACTGTCTACAATACAGTTAGTTATTTTTTGCTCCCGCGTTGATCCAGTCAATAATAAGTTGAATCTGATTTGCGTCAAGATAAGGACCCTCAGGCGGCATCTTAAAGAGTTTAGCAATTTTTGTGCCAACTTTTACAACAAGCAGGAAGCCATATCTTGGTAGGATAATCTGAATTTTTTGTTCAGAATTTGGACAGGACTGTTCAGAATTTGGACAACCTTGTCATTGCGCTAAAGCTGCAGCAGTATGAGTGGAGGTGCTTTTATCTCTTGGTAGGTTTTTTCTGTGACTTGATCTGAAAAAAACGGTGCGAAGAATGTGTCTGCGATGTCTAAAAATTCAGGTAGGTCTATACCCATGTAATTGCTTGCCATATCACCACTTTCAACAACGACTTGGCGCAGCTTACTACGTCCAGCGGTTGAAAGGGTGCGTAATGGTCGCAACATCCGCATGTGATATTTTATGAGAGACGCTGATACCTGAATTAACCCTTGTAGAAACAGACGATACGTGTCCTCTGCACGATGCCATAACCCTTCCCAGGCTTCGTGTGCCTCCCACCAATAAGCGAAATTGTAAAGATCAACACCGTATAAGTAATCTTCATTCTGCCTCCACATTTCTGGCGGTGGCGGGTTGTCATCATGTGCTTCCTCTATACCGTAACTGTGTCCCAGTGGGTCACGAATCGGATGGGGTGTGACACCGGGAAGATGTCTATAAGGCGGAAAGGGTATGTGTGGACAATACCGATGCCAATTTGTATCAAAGGGTTCTGGTTGTTTGTGCCTTTCCATATCTGTAATTTGAATCTACCTGCCGATGCCGATGTAATGGAAACCGGCACTTCTCGCTTCTTGTGGCGAAAAGACATTGCGTCCATCAATAAGTATCGGTGTCTTCATCTGTTTGGCAAGCTTACGGAGTTCTAACCTGTGATAAAGTTCCCATTCCGTCACAAGTACCAATGCATCTGCGTTATAAGAGAGTTGGTACACATCTTCTACAAAGTTGATCTGAATATCGTGCAATAATTTATGCGTGTTCGGCATTGCAATAGGGTCGTGAACGGTAACTTTCGCACCTTCAGCAACGAGTTGACGGATAATATCAAGCGAAGGTGCTTCCCGTATATCATCTGTGTTAGGTTTAAATGCGAGTCCAAGGATACCGATTCTTTTTCCGTGTAACGTCTTTAGAACAGCTCGCAATTTTTCCACGATGCGTTTCCGTTGTTGAAAGTTGACTGTTCGTGCGGCTGCTGTTATTGGCATTTCGTATCCAGCTTGTGCAGCGACACCTAAGAGTGCAGCAGTATCTTTCGGGTAGCAGCTGCCCCCCCATCCTAAACCTGCCCGGAGGAAGCGGTGTCCGATCCGAGAGTCAAGTCCGATACCGCGAGCGACCTCTGTCACATCTGCCTCTACCTCCTCACAGAGTCCTGCAATTTCATTGATAAAACTGATTTTAAGTGCAAGAAAAGTGTTTGCGGCGTATTTTATCATCTCTGCGCTGTTCGGGTCAGTTGTCATCATAGGCGGTAGATGGTAAGACGGTGGACGTGGTAACCAAGAGGGTGGATCGAAGGTCTGTTCTAAGATCGGTTTATATAGCCTACGCAATGCTTCTATGGCATTATCGCTGTTTGCGCCGACGACGATCCTGTCAGGATAGAATGCGCCTTGCAGTGCCAAACCTTCCTGCAGAAACTCTGGATTAGATGTGATAGATACATCTCCCTGAATCTTACGTTGTGAAAAGACTTCATTAACGACTTCTGCTACACGTCTGTTCGTCCCGATAGGCACAGTTGATTTTATGACAAGCGTATAATGTTTATCTGGATCACAGAATTGTGCGACTTCTTTTGCGGCATCTTCTACGTGTCGTGTATCTGCCTCTCCACTTTTCTTCGGTGGTGTGCCGACAGCAATCATGATAAGTTCTGCGTCTGGAACAACTTCATCAAAACGTGATGTGAAACGGATCGTATGTCCGACATTGTCTATTAGGTCTTGTATGCCGGGTTCGTGAATAGGACTTTCACCTGTGTGTAACAGGTTAAGTTTATTATTGTCTTTATCAACAGCAGCGACATCGTGGTTTAGATATGCGAGTACTACAGCCGTAGTTAGTCCTACATATCCTGTGCCAATAATTGTAACTTTCATATTTTCCTCAAGTGGATAGTGTTCCGTGTTTATTATATCATATTTACGAATGAATAGGTTTTAAAATCTTAACCTTGACAACGCAACCTAAGATATGGTATAATTTCTATAACGGCAGCGCGGGTGTAGCTCAGCGGTAGAGCATCAGCTTCCCAAGCTGAGGGTCGCGGGTTCAATTCCCGTCGCCCGCTTGAACGTTAATTATAAGTCTGAAGAGGAAATCATGGCAAAAAATAAACGACCGACCAAAGAAGAAATCCAAGAAGATAAATTTATCAATCTTGTCCTATCATGTTACGGGTTCTTGAAAGACAATGTCAGAACCATAAGCATCACATTAGCAGTACTTATCGTTGCAGTCGCTGCGTATACTATCTATACACAAAATCAGGAAAGAGAGTATGCTGAAGCTTCTGCAGATTTCAATGCTGCAAGAAAAATCTCTACAGAAGCTGAAACGAACTATTTTGATACGACTTCTCCCGAAGATACCGAGGATACCGAGGATACCGAGGATGACCCTGAAGAAGAGAAAGCATCCTTTGAAGATTCAGAAGAAAAACTGAAGGCATTTTTAGATAAATATCCCAAGATTACTTATACTGATAAAGCAAGATATAATTATGCCAAGAATCTCTATTATCAAGGGAAATATGAAGAAGCCCGCAAAGAATTTGAGAATGTGATTGAAACACATCAACCGGAGAATGAGATTTACGCATTTTATGCGCAGAAGGCTGTCGGTAACTGCTACGAGCAGGAAGGGAAATACGAAGAAGCAATCTCCGCTTATGAAGAACGCGAATTTCCAAAAACTGCACAACTGCCACAGGAAATACGGCAATATGTGCTTTCAAACGCAAAACTGAATCAAGCACTCTGTTATGAAAAGATAAATGCTCCGGAAGACGCAAAGGCAGCATATAAAGAAATTATAGATGATTTTAAGCAGTCACTTGAAATCGCAATCCAGAAAAAAAGCAAAGATTTGATCAAAGAAGTAAAAGAGGTACTCAAAATTATTGAGGAACCACTTGACCTTCAAAAAGCCGAACATACGGAAACAGAACAGCACTACTATACAGCACTTGTTGAATACACCGATACGATCCGAACCTATAAAGTCCAGAAAGATATAAAAGGTGGGTTGCCGGAAGATGTTCGAAAACGTATCAGAAGTTTTGAAGATGTGACAACGGCTTTTATGACAAACGTACAAACTGCCCGCAACCATGAGAAATCTGATTCTATCAGTAATACACTGTATTACTATAACGCCGCTGTAGAATTTGAAAAGTTTGGATTCAGCAGAGATCTTTATGAGAAGGCGCTCCTTAATTATAATCGTCTCGCCGCTATTGGAATCGGAGGATCGGATGAATAATGACAAAACCTTTGACTCCTCTTCTAACGTCCGTATTGCATACAAACTGATCTGTTCATTGTTTGGTATACTATGCGTTACCGTTTTTCTACCTATTACTGTAGCAGCTCAGTTGGAAGGACGGATTGCTTATGCGGTTTCGGGCTTTAACGAAAAGCTCGGTAGATCGGATTTTAATCTATACATGACAACTTTTACCGAAAAGGAAGATTTTGAAACGATTGCGTTGAATCATTCAGGATTGTATCCTGTGTGGAGTCCGAAGGATGACACGTTATACTTTGTCCAACATGTTGGCACTGAATCTCATATCTTTTCTATTGATGTGACGAAACCAAAGCAAAAGACACAACTTACTGCCATTGGTGGTACCTACCGTTTTCTTTCGGTTTCACCTAACGGTAAAAAACTCGCCTTCAACGGATATACGAATCAACAGTTACAACAAGATAACCAGATTTGGATACTTGATCTTGATACGGGTGAGATGGAAACGGTCACCTCTATTCCACATTTTGGGAGAACGTTCTTCTTTTACGGCATCTCTTGGGGGCCTCAAAGTCAAAGATTGGTGTTTTCATTGGAAAGATCCGGCGGGTTAGAACAACTTTACTTGTTGGACATTGAGACACAAGAAATAGAAGTATTGACTGAGTTCAATATAGATTATTATCCTGTGTGGTCGCCAGATGGACAGAAGATTTTGTTCCGTAGGTGGAACAGAGAATTTGACACATTGCTTACCATTGATGTTGAAACAAGAGCGATTTCACCACTATTCACCGTAGATAAACAAACGTCAATGTGGACAGACTGGTCATTTGATGGACGATCTATTATTTATTCGCGATGGGGAGTATTCTACCTATATGATATTGATTCTGGCAAAGCAGAAGAACTTTTTCAAGTAGAGGGTGGTATTTTTGCAATTTCTTGGTGGCGTCAGGCCGTGCTACCTGTAGAACCTAAACAGAAGTTGGCAACAACGTGGGGAGATGTCAAGAGCGACTCAAGATAATACGATAAATGACGGTTAGACCGATGCTGTTTAATGTAGAAAAAACCTTAGAATACGATAAAATCAAAGAACATTTAATCAAGTATACCGCTTCTCAGTTAGGAAAGGCGCGGGTTGATAAACTCACGACTTACGATACACTTGATGCTGTTCAGCACCAACTCAAGTTGTGTTCAGAGGTAAAATCATTTCATCAACAGTGTGGAGGGATACCATTAGATGGTCTCATGGATGTCAGTAGTCAACTACAGCAAGCGTCCAAAACCGGTGCTATCTTAACCTCCGAAGAATTGCTAAATATTGCGAAAGTTGCCAAACTTCCATCCCTCATCAAAAAGAAATTCAGACGTGAAAATTGTGAGGAACTTAACAGATTACGACAGATTATAGAATCTTTGCCAGTATTTGACCAACTTGTTGAATCTATTGGTTACTGTATCAGTCCAGAAGGTGCAGTGCTTGACCGTGCGAGTCCAGACTTACGTTCTATCCGCCGCAAACTTATAAAGATTCGTGACACTATACATCAGAAATTAGAAGCGATCCTCCGTTCTCCTGATCACGAAAAATCGATACAAGAATCGGTTATCACTTCCAGAAACAACCGTTTTGTGATACCGATCAAACAGGATGCGAAAGCCTTTTTCAACGGTGTTGTTCAGGGGCAATCTACCAGCGGGGCGACCTACTTTATGGAACCGCTGTCAATAGTTGAGATGAACAATGCACTCCACGAAGCAACAGAAGCAGAACAACGCGAGATTCAAAGGATACTCTTAGATTTAACGGATCAACTTCGTGAAGAACTTACCTATTTTGAACTTGCCCTTAACATTCTGGCGGAACTTGATTTCCTAAAGGCAAAAGCACTGTTGAGTATAGACCTAAACGCTGTTGAACCCAAATTAAATACAGAGGGAACCCTTAATCTACTAAAAGCACGACATCCGCTGCTTGTATTCCAGACGCGGGCAAATAAACATGCCAAAGAACAGAAGGCAGACGAACTTGATAACAGAGATCAGCCTACAGCGGTTGTACCTACAGATGTTTATGTCGGAGATAAGTTCAAGACACTTGTTATTACGGGACCAAATACGGGCGGTAAAACAGTTGTTCTCAAGACGGTAGGATTATTGAGTTTGATGGCACAGTCAGGTTTGCATATACCCGCAGCACACGGCAGTGAACTTCCTATTTTCCATAACATTTTTGCGGACATTGGTGATGATCAGAACATTGAGCAGAATCTCAGCACATTTTCCTCACACATTACAAAAATTAGTAAGATGTTAAACACGATTGAAAACGGTGAAACGACACACACATTGGTGCTTTTAGATGAAATCGGTGCGGGGACTGATCCGACAGAAGGCACAGCACTCGGTATCGCTATTCTATCATGGCTAAGCGAAAGGAATGTCAGCACCATCGTTACGACGCATTACGGTGCACTTAAGGCTTATACGCATACACAGAACAGGATGGAAAACGCGTCAATGGAATTTGATTGGAGTACGTTACGTCCAACCTACCGACTGAAGATAGGTGTGCCTGGCAGTAGTAATGCTATAAAGATCGCCGAACAACTCGGTCTCCCACAATCAATCCTTACCGATGCTGAAAATCAATTGGGTCATAACAATCTGGCTGTGGAAGATCTGCTAATTGAACTGCAACGCACACAACAGAAATTGGATGCTGAACGTGAACAACTCAAGGAACAGACACGACAGACTGAAATAGAACAGAATAAGTATAAACACCTTATTGGTACATTTGAGGCAGAACAGGGAACACGACAACAGCATGCAGAAGATGAAGCGTATGAAATCATAGCGACGGCACGGAGAACAGTAGACAACGTTGTCGCTGATATACGAAGAGAACAAGCCTCCAAAGCAAGCATCCGAGAAGCATTTTCCAAAATAGAGAACGCCAAAAGCCAACTCAGACCTGAACCTCCCCCAGAAGAAAAACCGAAGAAAACTCAATCTAATGGGAGTGCCATTGCTAATGTTAATGTAGGCGACAAAGTGCGGATTATACAGATAAATCGTTTTGGTCAAGTTACTGCTATCCATAAACAGAGCAATACTCCGTTACAGGTACGTGTTGGTGCTATGCAGATGCAGCTCTCCTACGATAAAATTGATAAAGTGATACCGAAAAAAGAATCGCAACACATTGCAAACTCTGTTTTAGAAATTCAATACAACAAAGCGAGTTCTATCAAAGAGGAACTCTCAATTCACGGAATGCTTGTCAAAGAAGGGATTGATATTGCCGATAAATATCTGGATGATGCCTATCTTGCAGGATTATTAAGTGTCAGGATTCTTCATGGAAAAGGAACGGGTGCTTTGCGTAGCGCGATCCATGAAACATTAGAAGCGAATCCTCACGTTGTTGATTTTCAGTACGCACCGCATAGTGAAGGCGGTGAAGGTGTAACAGTCGTTAAATTCAAGGAATAGTTGTTCGACTGAAATTTGTATCTACAATCAACAATTCACGTATAGATTTAAGGGTGAACTCATGGCAGCAAAGAATTATATTTCACGAGAAATAACTGAAGAGGTCCGGAGTCGTAACAATATCGTTGACGTGATATCGGAGTGTGGTGTTGCGCTGAGGCAAGTTGGTAGCAACCATAAAGCGCTCTGTCCATTTCACGAAGAAAAGACTCCTTCTTTTTCAGTGTCCTCAGAAAGGCAGATGTTCTACTGTTTTGGGTGTGAAGTTGGCGGTGATGTCATCAAGTTTTTGCAGAAACATGAGGGTAAAAGTTTCATTGAGTCTGTTGAATGGCTTGCGAATAGGGCACATATAACGTTGCCAGCGCGAGATGCGAAATACAGTGCGCGTCAAAAACGTATCAATGATCTCAGTGAACTCAACACGTTTGCTGTCAAATACTATCACGAACTCCTACGTACTGGGCAGCACAGTCAGTATGCCCGTGAGTACCTTAAAAATCGCGGGATTGTGGCAAAGACGACAAAGCTATTCCAATTGGGATATGCAAAAACACAGCGGAATGACTTCGTAAAAGCTGCAACACATGAAGGATGGGCAGTTGAGCAGTTAGTTGATGTAGGACTAATAAAGAGCGAGGATAAAGGTCCACAAGACAGATTTTGGAACCGTCTTTTATTCCCGATTCATAATGAAAGAGGCGTTCCTGTCGGTTTTGGTGGCCGCGCACTCTCTAACGAACATCAACCGAAATATCTGAACTCACCCGGGACTGACCTATATAACAAAAGCAGAATTCTATACAATCTGGACAAAGCACGACAATCTATAGCCCGAAAAAAGTCCGCAATTCTTGTAGAGGGATATATGGATGTGTTGATGCTCCACCAACATGGCATAGAAAATGTAATTGCAGCGTCTGGCACATCATTAAGCGAAGAACACGCGGCACTGCTGAGACGTTACACCCCTGAAGTTGTTATCGTCTTTGATGGAGACGTATCCGGTTTGCAGGCAGCACAACGGGGGTTGAATAGACTCATTGCGGAAGAGATCCGGGTCCGTATAGCATTGATGCCGAAGGGAGACGATCCAGATTCCTTCGTTAAAGAAAATGGTGCGGATGCTTTTACCGACCGCATTGATAGATCCATTAATCTGATAGAGTTCCAAATCCAAGCTGCTGTTCAAGAAAAGAATATCAGACGTCCCGATGTAATAACCCATGTCGTTAGAGATGTAAGTGGACTCCTTGTCAATATCAAGCACAGAGTCGAACGTGCAGAGTATGTAAAATACGCGGCCAGGGAACTCAATGTGGATGCAGAATTAATCTGGAGAGAATTGCGAGATTTAGGATTGAAAGAGACTCATACTGTAAGCCGTTCTTCTTCAACCCGTAAGGCACCCATAAAAAAAATGACAATACGCGAACAAATTGAACTCCAATTTATCCAATCTTTACTACAAGCACCGGAATATATTCCAGCTGTTAAATCTGTATTTGACTATAGTGATATTTCGCAACCGCACCTTGCAAAAATTGCTGAGATGCTTTGGCATGCAAGCGAAAATGGCGGTACTGTTGAAACGCAACATATTCTTGATAATTGTGAGGACGAAAAACTAAACAGTGCTATTACCAGATTACTTATGAGCGGTCAAGCAATTTCAAACCATTACGCGATAATTCAGGGTTGTATCAAAAAACTGATAAATTATATATGCCAAGATGTTGAACAACGTGAACGTTCTGACACCGTTTCTGAAGGAGACGACGATCTTGAGAAATTAAAGAAACTTGTGACACTATCAAATGAGAGACGAGCCTATGTTCAGAAAAAGGTAGAACAACTGAAACAGAACACAGAACATACAGATGTAGCGACAGATACATCTGGAATTGCAGACATCAAATAGGAGACTCACATAATGTATAAGGCACATACAGACACATCCACTATCAAGTTTAAAGATGTTCAGCAAAACATCAATAAGCGTGAACAAGAGATATCACGCCTCATGAAGCAACATGGCATACCTACAGAATGGTTTGATGCAGAATTCAGACCTGAAACCCATAATTTCAGGACAGATGCTGTGAAGGATGCTTATACCACTATTGTCTGTTATCAACAAGAGATTTATCAATATATTGACGCTTTCTGTATATCCCGCAATAGCCTAAAAACTGTTGAAGGAGAGATTGACACCCGTATCGTGGAAGCACATGATGCCAAGATGGCGATCGTCAATGCACATCTCTGGTTGGTTGTTAGGATTGCTAAGCATTTTCGGAAGAAGACACACGGTGTTGAATTTCTTGATATAATTCAGGAAGGCACCATCGCTCTTATGAAAGCAATTGATAATTTTGATTATCAAAGCGGATACAAGTTTAGAACTTATGCCACCTGGTGGATACGGCAAGGTATTGTACGTGCCATGACGAAACAGGAAAATACGTCAAATAGCGAAGAATAGTGAACCGAAAACGCATAATGTAATATAGGACTATCAAATCAAAAAGGAGAGTTTACTTGTGGACTTTGGAAATACGCACCCCCCCGATTTTAATGAAGCCGACGAGCCGGATCAAGTTGAGTTTGATGAATTAATTGATTTACCCCCCGGGGAAATCAGTGAACGCGAAGATTCAATTAAAGTCTATCTGCGTAACATAGGCAAAATTCCGTTGCTGGACAAAGATAAAGAGATCGAGTTGTCTCAGCAGATAGAACAGGGTTTGCGTCAAGCACAAGAAGCAACATTTGCGACGCGTTTAGCGGTCGTTGAAGTACGCAAACTGCTATATAAAATTATCATCGCGAAAAAACGGGCATCTGATATTGTTGATATGGTAGTTAAAAGCAATTCGACGCGTGATAAGGAGCGGAAACTTCGGGATAAAGTTGAAAAGACAATGTGCGTCATTGAATCTTTAGAATTGGAATATCTGACGACACTCAAAGAAGCCAGAAATGACGGGTCTAAGGAGGACGCTGCGTTTGTAGAACTTCAAACTGTCGGAAAACATGCTACTTTTGTTAAGCATCTTGAACAGTTGAAAATTGACAGGGAAGAAATTAGTAAGATTTCTGGTCTGGTCAAAGAAGTTGATCGCAACATTAGCAATAAAGAAAAAGAGATTGAACGACTTCAGAAACGACATAATCTACCAGCGTCGTGCTTCAACGGTACCCCCAATCCTAAAACCCGTAAGTTCAAAAACGGGGCAGCAAAGCAGGCATATATAGATATCGTTCGTTACCAACGCGAAATTCAGCAGTATATCAAGACCATCGGTATGCCGCGGGATACGCTTCAGTTTATTACAAAGCAGATTTCTATCGGTGAAGACAACGCTGAAGCTGCTAAAAACGCAATCGTTGAAGCGAACCTACGTTTAGTTGTTAGCATCGCTAAGAAGTATCGTAATCAAGCCCCGGGGCTTGATTTCCTTGACCTTATTCAAGAAGGTACTATCGGATTGATGCGTGCAGTTGATAAGTTTGATTATCAGCGAGGCTATAAGTTCAGCACTTATGCAACATGGTGGATACGACAGAGTATTACCCGGGCAATTGCTGACCAAGGACGCACAATCCGTATTCCTGTCCACATGCATGAAAGAATCAATAAACTCAGGCGTACGGAACGTTCACTTCTTCAAGAATTAGGACGGAGGCCAACGCCAGAAGAGATCGCAGAAGATATGGGAATCCAACCAGAAAAAATTAAAGAAGTACAACGGAATATCCCGGAAACTGTATCATTAGAAACACCCATCGGAGACGATGACGATGATAGTCAATTAGGCGATTTTATTGAGGATGTGAGTGTCCTATCACCTGCTACAGAAGCCGAACTGAGCATACTCAAAGAACGGATTCAAGAAGCACTTGCGGATTTATCCGAACGGGAACGCGAAGTGATCGTGCTACGATTCGGTATTGAAGACGATTCCGTGAAGCCGTTGTTATCTGAAACAACCCGGAATAGGATTGCTGCGTTGTGTATTACAACCGGTTATCCCAAAACGCTTGAAGAGGTGGGGGTTGTCTTTGATGTAACTCGGGAACGTATTCGGCAAATTGAAGCAAAAGCACTCCGCAAACTTCGCCATCCAATACGGAGTTACCGTCTACGAGGATTTATAGAATAATCGTTCTAAAATTCTAATACCCCTCTCCACTGTTCCTGCATAAGGATGCCCCTGGATACTGCTTAGAAATCTATTTCTCTTTTTTTGCATATTTGCTATAATGTAAAAACTTACAAGATGGACTTGTAAGAAATTACTTCTACTAACGCATAATACGCAAGGAGGCATGTTATGTTTGGAAGAAAAAAGAAGATGATCCCGACTATTAGTTCTGGGGTCGCAGGTCCGCTCGGAGTCTTACATCTCCCACGATTTTGGTCAAAAGTGTTGATGGATGCCAAAGGTGTTCTGCACGATGACTATCCTGCATGTGGCGCAGGATTTGACCAGATGGTCTTGGATGGTCTTGGACTTGATAAAGACGCAACACTGGCATATATCCAGGATAACTCACCGACATACCCACAATTTGAAGCGTGGGTTTTAGAGCAAAAAGGCGGTAGCCTTGATGCTGATGCAGTCGCTCAGTTAAACGATGCCATCACGGGTTACAATCACGATGACGATACCCGAACAGGCATCCTCGGTGCAAGCGGTGTTGAAGACGATGGGTCTATTTTAGACGCTGTCAATCTTAACAACCTTGATGATTGGTATGAACTTCACGCAAATTTATAATGGTTTTTTGACATCTCCACAATATGTTTAGATAGAACACATATTGTGGAGATGTTCCTTTGTTGAAATAATATTGAAACAACTACTTATCTGCGGCTGTTGTGAGTTCAATTGCGGTACCCGTTTCGGAGGATTTGAGTCCAGCAAGCAAAATCTCAGTAGCATGTCGCGCCGTGTATACATTTGAGAGAGGAGGTTGTGTCCCCGCCCGGATATGTTCAGCGAAATGTGCGTGCATTCCACTGGGTGCAGCGTCGTTACAGTCTATCGCTTTTGTATCCACCGGTGCATGTTCTCGTGTATAGGATGTAGGTGTCCACTGTGTGAGAGCCGCGCCATCTTTACCGGGCATCGTGAACTTGCCAGCAGTACCGTGTACACTTGATTCGCCTGTTCGTGCTGGATCACACCAGCTGGTTTCAGCGGTAACGAGTCCACCCGACTGCATTTCAAGCACGAGTGTTGCGACATCTTCTAATTCAGTTGGTTTGTCGAATGTTGATACGAAACCTGTGACGCGTTTGAAAGTACCGAGCATAGCAACAAGACCGGAGACAGCATAAACCCCCATATCAAAAAGTGCGCCGACGCTTGCTTGTTTCGCATCGAAAAACCATAGGTCATCTCCCGATTCACCGAAAATATCTCGGATTTCGGCATAGTAAATCTCAGGTCCTCCGTGGCTGCTTCGCATTCTTGCGCCAGATACGCGTCCGATGGCTTCTTCGGCGATCAGTTGACGGACTTTATAGATGGCAGCACTGAAATGTGGTAGACACATGACTGTTTTACCGCTTGCTTCGGTAGCAGCAACAAATTGATTTGCTTCGTCCATTTCGCCGCAGAGCGGTTTTTGCATCAACACATGTTTGCCTGCTTCTAACGCTTTAACACCCCATGAAACGTGTAATGGATGTGGGGTACCAACGAGTATAGCATCAAGTGTGTCATCTGCGATAATTGCGTCGTAATCCTGTGTCCAACGTGATATATCAAATTCTTGACATTGATGTTTTAGGCGGTGTTCGCGTCTGCCACCAATGACAACAACTTCAAAATCTTCTCCTCTTTTCAAATCTGGTAGATGCATGCGGCAGACGATACCGCCAGCACCAATAACACCGAGTTTAAATTTATCCATATTTCTCATGATTCCTTCTAAATGAAACAGTTACGTAATAAAGCACTTAAACGGTTTTTAAGACAGTCAGGTTCTCCATCAGTTGAACTTGTTTTTGTTCTACAAGATGTTGAGGATCCTGTTAACGTTGGTGCGATTTTCAGAATTGCCGATGCATGTTGTGTCCGTGAGATCGTGTTAGCGGGTATTAGCGTGCATCCACCTGATCCGACTATTGCGGGTATTGGACGTGGGACACATCGACGTGTTCCGTGGCACACAACAAAATACGCTGCCGATGCCATTGAAGCATATAAAGCGGAAGGGTATCTTGCATGTGCGTTAGAGGTTGCAACGGATGCTGTGCCGTATCATACAGTAGAGTATCCAGAGAAAGTGTGCTTGATTGTCGGCAACGAATTTCGTGGTATTTCCCGACGGACTTTTGACGTCTGCGATAAAGCAATATACCTACCAATGTATGGCAAAGTCGGTTCTTTGAATGTGCATGTTGCATTAGCGGTAGCAACCTACCATATTTTGCACCAATGATGCTCGTGTATGTTAACTATGTCAGAAGAACCTCTTATTGCACATATTAGCAATTTGAAGGGGAATTGTCAACAACTTTACACCATAAGCGTTAATATAGCGATTCCTAAGACATGACTGTAGCACATTCTGTTAGATTGTGCCTCTTTCCGCAACATTCATCATTCATTGCCATTCTCTGCACAACGTCCATATTGATAGTACTGTAGCACATTCATCCTTGATTGTGCTTCTTTCTACAACCACCTTATGCGTCAATTTTAGGAAACGAATTTATTATTGGTGTGTCTTCAGTCCCGTAGGGACGATATGTTTATAGAAA
The DNA here is from genome assembly GCA_022828145.1 of Candidatus Poribacteria bacterium. Taxonomy (GTDB): domain Bacteria; phylum Poribacteria; class WGA-4E; order WGA-4E; family WGA-3G; genus MSPOR6. The sequence continues at coordinate 44,573 of JAJEJA010000087.1, forward strand.
AATGTTTAGTTAATTGCAATTAATCTGTGTTGAAAATATGGTGTATTCTTCAAAAAAACTGGTGTCTACCGTAATGAAGGATGAATGTGCTCCAAAGAGATGCACAATCTAACAGAATGTTGTAGAAAGAAGCACAATCAAGGATGAATGTGCTACAGCAGTCTCAATATGTATGTTATACGGAGAAGTTCAATGGAGGATGAATGTTGCTCAAAGAAATGCACAATCAAGGATGAATGTGCTGCAAGGGTGACAAACTGGAAAGTTTGTGCTACAAAGAAACTCACAATCTAACAGAATGTCTGTTATTAGCGACGGGGTTGAATTAGAAACGGTATTACTTTGTCGGATTAAAAAGTTTCGGATCAATTTCAACGTTGAATCTGATGTTTGTGAGAACTGTTTCAAAGTGTTCGTGATGCGTCTCAATCCAATGATGCGAAATTTTGATACCTTCTACACCCTTATACTGCCCCAAAGAGGTAACCCTGTTTAAGGGTGCCACTTCCTTCACAAACTGCACAATATAGCCAGTTTGTTCGCTGATGAAAATCTTGAGCGGTGTTCCAGAAGGTTGCCAAACACGAAGTACAGAAGCAATCCCATCTTTAACCTTCTCTGTTCCAACATATTGAATAGGTGCCTCATTTTGAGTAAGTGTTACCAAGAGCCATATCGGTTCACTGAATATTATATCCTTATATTGCTCTAACATAAACTTGGCATGTATACCAGTCATCTGTTTATAAGTTCCATCAATTTGTTGATCATATATTGCAGTACCATCAAATATCCGGCTGAACTGAGCACCTGTCTTGCGCGTCAAATCATAACGGTACTTATTACGGGTATGGTATGCTTTACCATTGCTCTCATTAGCAATAGACCCGTCTGGATGGCGTTGAAAGGAATGAAAGTTATACACAAAGTTTTCTACAGCTTTAAGTCTCTCAAGTCCACCGTGTGCCTCAACAGCCTTTGCGACAATTTTTTGCGTTCTCGGATCATCATAAGTTGCAAGGTTTTCCTTCACCAGTTCATCAACTGCTTTCTCAAGATCCTCCTCATCAAGATCCGTCTTTCGAACAACACCATTAGCATCCATCAGAAAGACTGCGGGTAAAGTGTGTATTTGAAACATGTTCATTAGCATCCCATATAAGTCGTAGTAGTGGATCCATGCGGCACGTTTTCGCACTAACGGATCGGAAATTTGGGTTTTAGATACGTCTGCATTCGCAGTGATAAGCTGGAACTTTTTGTTTTTATATTTGCTATAAACTACTTTCAGATTCAGACTTTGCGTCTCTGCTTCGTTAACACCATAATACAACAATACTACCTTTCCACGATAATGACGTGTGTCGCCTTGTTGCCAGCGTGAGTTTTCATTTATTATCTCAAAGTGTGGTGCTGTTTGCCCTATCCAACCGTTGTGCTTTTTTGGTACTTCTCCTGTTCGTGAAGCAGTATCCAAATCAAGAATCTGTCTCGCAATTCCTGCCTGCATTCCATCAGCAAATTCTGGGTGGTTTATCAATTTTTTATAGACAGCATCAGCTTTACCGTGTGCTTTCTGTTTATCATACGCTAACCCTAATTCCAGCAAGCCGCGTTCAAGTGAACGCCACCTGAACGCATCCCCTATTGACATAGGAAAACGCGTCCCAGGAACATAATCAGGTGGTGTAATCCTTATCAGTTTTTCAAGTGCGGCGATCCCTGTTTCAACGCGTCCTAATTTCACTGATGCCTTGCCAAGGTAGTAATAAACCTTATCTACACGTTCAGATGATGGGTGTGCAGTAATAAAATCATTTGACATCACTACCAATTTCTCTAATTCTTCAGTATCGTTAGGATCAATGAGATGCTTCATAAATGCCTTCATTGCCGCATACGAGATTGCTTTATAAGCATCAAATATTTTTTGATTATCAGGTTTTCTCAGATTCACACTTGTGTCTGTACCTGCCTGCTGTGAATAGGAGATATTCACACATAAGGCTGTGATCAGTACCAGAACAGTGTTCAAATACATACCTAATTTTGCATGTTTTTGGAAGAACATCGTATACCTCTATAAACGGAACTCAAATTGTTGGATTTCTATCATTATACTTCCTTATCAGACTGTGGCACTTTTGAAACCGGTACCGTCTTAATTCTTCAGATTAAAAAGTTTCGGATCAATTTCAGCGTTGAAACTGATATTGGAAATATTTACCTCATTATGTGACTCGTTCTTGAAAACGGTTTGATGTGAGATTATGATACCATCTACTTTCTTGAATTGCTTGAAAGACTGAACTGTATCTACACGTCCATCGCTAAATATATACTGCACAATAAGATGTGTTTTTTCACTGATGAAGATTTTTAATGGTTTCCCTGAAGGTTGACGAACACGTAGCACAACAGCAGATCCACCATTTACTGCCTCTGTCCCGACATATTGTATGGGTATCTTTTTCTGAGCGAGTTTTATCAATAACCATATCGGTTCATGAAAAACCATATCCTTGTGTCGGTTAATTACATATTTAGCTTCTTCATGGGGTAACTGCTGAAGTTTACCACCTTCTGATACATAGAGTGAAGTGCCATCAAATAGTTGGATTGATCGTTCCCTTTCCTTCGTATAGAATTCTGCCCGGAATCGATCTGGGTAATGGTAGACTTTACCGAATCCCTCCATCTCAGAAGTACCATCAGGGAAGTATTCATAGAGGCTTACATTCATCACCATGTTTTCTACTGCTTGCAGTTTCTCAAATCCCCCGTGTGCTTCAACAGCCTTTGTAACCAAGTTTTGTGTTCTCGGATCGGCATAAGTGTTAAGGTTTTCTTCTACCAGTTCAGCGACTGTTTTTTCAAGTGTTGCTGCGTCAATATGTGTCTCTTGCACAATACCATCACTATCCAATAGAAAGACAGCGGGTAACGTGTGTATCTGAAACATATCGGCAAATTTTCCGTGTGTGTCTCGGAAATGAATCCATGCGTCCGCTTTAGTCTCAACCGGTTTCGCGACAGGTTTTACTGCAACATCTGGGTTCATAGAGATAATCTGAAACTTTTGGTCTTTATATTTATCATGAAGTTGTTTCAGATTTAGATTTTGTGTGTCCGTAGCACCGTAATAGAGCAAAACGATCTTACCTTGATAGTGCTTCAAACAGATTCTCTGTTGTCTACTTTCTCCCTGGCGCATCCAGAAATTGGGTGCGGTTTGACCTTTCCATACAATGTGAGTTTTTAGAAATACTCCTGTCCGAGAGGTAATGTCTGTTTCAAGAATCTGTCTTGCACTCTGGGCTTGTACCCCTCCCGCATAATCTGGATCTGTTATCAGTTTTTTGTATACAGCATCAGCTTTATCGTATGCTTTCTGTTTGTCATACGCTAACCCTAATTCCAGCAAACCATATTCATAAGGTCTCCACTTTAATGCATCCACCATTCCATCTGAATAGTAAGTCGTAGCAATATGATCAGGTGAGACATTCGCAATCAGTTTTTCAAAAATAGCAATGCCTTTTTCAACCTGACCGAGTTGCGTCAATGCTTTACCGTAGTAGTAGTAAACTTCACCAATCCGTTCAGATGAGGGATACTTTTTGATAAAATCATCTGATAATGTAACCAATTTCTCTAACGTATCCGTATCATTTGGATCGGTAAGGTGCTTCATAAATCCAAGCACTGCTGTTGAGGAAATTTCCTTATACGTTTCATCCATTGCGCGAATATCAAGCTTTCTCAGGGTCGCACTTGCACTTGAGCCCACTTGCTGTGCATAAGATGTACTAATACAAAGAACTGTAAACAGTACCAGAACACTTTTCAAGAACATGCTTAACTTTGTTTGTTGTCGGAAAAACATCAGATTGCCTCCATAATTTTATATATGATTAACTGGTTTTCTTTTAATTGCAATTAATCTGTGTTGAAAATATGGTGTATTCTTCAAAAAAACTGGATCAAGATGGATGTGGTACGGAGAAAGAAGCACAATCAAGGATGAATGTGCTACAAAGAGAAGCACAATCTAACAGAATGTGCTACAGCGATATGAAGATGGATGGGGCAGGGAGAATGGCAATGAAGGATAAATGTAGTAGAAAGTAGCACAATCAAGGATGAATGTGCTACAGTAGATATAGCAAGAGACTGAATGATTACGTATCTAAAACAACATTACGATAGGCAACAGGACCGTGGTCACCCTGCAAGAGTAAGGGACCCTTTACAGCTTCCTCATTTAGCATTGCCCCACGTGTAACCCCTACGACCTCAACGTCCTCGTGCACTATTTGTTCATTCCACACGACTTTGACAAAAGTTGCATTAGCGGTTTTATTGCCGTTTGCATCAAACTTTGGGGCACGGAAGGTAATGTCGTAAGATTGCCATTCTCCGGGAGGTTTGCTGGCATTCACACGGGGTGGTACACCATCAACAGGTTTATTGTCTATCCAACGGCAATAGACACCACCACATGATCCGTAGTTGAGCTCTGTTGCACCCCAACTATCCAATATTTGGATTTCGTATCTACCCATCACGTAGACCCCTGAGTTGGAACCTTGTGGCACCATAAATTCCACGTGCAGTTGGCAATCACCGTGTTCATATTCTGTATAGAGATCGGCTGTTCGTCCAGTCGGTCCATTGTAAAAGATGCCTTCGCCGGGAGTTGCTGTTAACAACTTACGATCATCGGGGTTGAGTGCGACATCACCGATAGCAGACCACGCATGTTCTGAGGCACCGCCTCTTGCATGCCAATTATCCAAATTTTTCCCATTAAAAAGTTCAACTTGCGTCATAAAAAGTCTCCTTATTTGAAATAGCGAATACCGGTATGTATAGAAATTGTTGTCCTAAACCTATGGATAGTGCCAATTAGCTTGTGTTGACACTGACTAATTCTTGGTATTATATCACTGATTAATGTTTTTTTCTATATTTACTATAGTCTGGACAATTTTAGGGATTCTTAGTAGTTGACAGATTGAATGTAACATAGAATCTATCTGCTGGTGCTATACATCTAAGTAACCCAAGACTTTACACATCCTTGCCAAAACAATCAATACGTGATAAACTTATAAGATGATGTCACAGGAGAAAATCTATACCCGCAAAGAACTTGCTACAATACTTGAACACTTGAAAAGCAAAAGCAAGGTTGTTGTCACAACTAACGGATGCTTTGATGTTCTACATTTAGGTCATCTCCGCTACCTCCAAGCTGCACGCAAACTCGGCGATTGCCTTGTTGTCGCGATAAATAGCGACACTTCTGTAACACAACTGAAAGGTCAAAACCGTCCACTCGTTCCTGAGGATGAACGCGCTGAAATGTTGGCAGGATTGGCATGTGTTGACTATGTCGTTATCTTCCCTGAATTGACACCAGTTGATTTACTATCTGAACTCAAACCAAACATTCATGTCAAAGGTGGGGACTATACGTTAGAACAACTCATTGAAAGAGATACCGTTGAAGCAAATGGGGGAAAGGTGATAGTTGGACTAAATGTCCCTGGGAAATCCACTACGGACCTTATTGAAGTAATTTGCGAGAGATATATGAACTCATGAAGGAGATTTTTATTATGCAAGCTCATATTAAAACAAGTTTCTTATTTTTCATGTTTACGCTTTTCATGTGTGTTAATTTCTTTTTTTTAACAAACGCCGCTGCGCAAGTCAACATTACACCCGTTGATGCGCCCAATGACTCAGACTACACCTTTGAAAGTATTGAAGTTGAAGGAATAAATAAATTATCTTTGACAGCAAGTAGTGATTTTGACGATTATGCAGGCTACACGCAGCTTGCGGACGGGGAAAAAGAGATTGCTTTCACAATCATTGATGGCGTTTTTACGACCTATGAGTTCCCAGACGCACAGAATACTTATTTCTACGCGCTCGGTAATGATGGGCGCGCTGCGGGGTACTACGAGGATAGCAAGGGTTTACACCACGGTGTTATCTTGGAAAATGGTGAGTTACGTCAATACGATTTTCCCAATGCTGTGCAAACACAGATATACGGTATTAGTGACGCGACAGGAGTATTGACAGGTAATTGGATAGATGCTGCTGGGGTTAGACGTGGATTTACAGGAGACAAAATCCTTGAGTTCCCCGGGGCAACAGCAACATTCGCCGATTTTGTCAACTCGGATGGCAATTTGTTTGGCAGCTACATAGATGCTAACGGGGTGTTTCAAGAATACGCATATTCCTCGGATGGCAGGTATGTAGCTTTCGAACTCACAAATGCAGAAAACCTTGAATTCTTTTATGTCCATGGGGTTAACGATGCACTCGTAAGGATCGCCCGAGGTAAAGTGTTCGGTGATGTCATTCGCACTTATATTGGTACATTTACTGACGGTCTGCGGGAATTGAAGGTTCCGGACAGTGTTAGCACACAAGGTTATAATATCAATCAGGATGGCTCTGTTGTCGGGTTCTATGACACATCTGATGAACGTAGACACGGGTTTATCGCTAAACCCATTGAAGTCGTTAATCAACCCGTTTTCCAAATCAGTGGTTTCGACTATACTTACGAGAGTATTGATGTTCCGGGTGTAGATTTTTTAGCCTTGACAGCGAGTTCTGACTTTGAAGATTATGCAGGTTACACGGAAAGTGCAGATGGCGAAAAAATGGTAGCCTTTACCCTCATTGATGGTGTTTTTAAGACATACGATTTTCCGGGTTCACAGAACACCTATTTCTATGCCCTCGGTAATGATGGACGGGCTGCCGGACACTACGAGGATAGTGAGGGACACCACCGCGGTATCATCCTACAAGATGGTGAGTTACAACCATACGATTTTCCAGGATCCGTTGAAACGGAGATATGGGGTATCAGTGATGCGACAGGGAATCTGACGGGTAATTGGACAGATGCTTCGGGCGTGCGACGCGGATTCACAGGGGACATCATCGTTGAGTATCCGGGGGCAGTGGAAACTTATGCCGATTTTATCAACGCGTTAGGGGGTATGTTTGGTAGCTACGTAGATGAAGAAGGTACATATACGCCATACCTACGCGCACCGGATGGCAGGTATGTATCTTTCACCCCTCCAACCCAAGAAACTTATGAATTCTTTTTTGTGCACGGTTTCACAGATACAAAGATTTCCGTTTCCCGAGGCAAGGTTGTCGGCGAGGTCACCCGCACTTATGTCGGTACATTTCTTGGCGGACTTCATGAATTGAAATTTCCTGGCAGCATTAGAACGGAGGGGTACAATATCAATCAGGACACTTCTGTCGTTGGACACTATGACTCACCCGATGGACGCAGACACGGATTTATCGCAAGACCCGCTGATAAGACTGATAGCATTTTTTTTGGCAACGCCTACACCGTAAAGTTGACTAAAGGCTTGAACATGCTTTCGGTGCCATTGGCAGCCACAACACCGATGAACGCCAAGGACCTTGTCGCTTTGGCAGGTGCTACAACTGTCATAACACTTGATGCCGAAAACCAACGTTTTATCGGTTGGACACCAAGCGCGCCCGATGCTGGTTTCTCAATAGAAGGCGGAAAAGGCTATATCGTCAATGTTCCCAAAGCTCGCAACTTTGCATTTGTCGGCTCGCAGTGGACAGGTCAAACAGAGGATGCCGCTGCACCTCCCATAACCACACAGATGCCTAAGGAAGCGTGGGCGTTTGTTGTCAGTGGACATTTGTCAGGGAAACTAACATTTGACGGTTACAAGGTCATCGTCCGCAACATGAGAACAAACAGCGCGATAACTGCCTCAGTGCAAGGCGATTACTTCGCAGCTGCAACTGCAGACCTGTCGCGACGCAGTGTTGTCCAAGCCGGAGACATGATTGAAGTTCGCGTAGTCGGTCCCGATGGCAATGTTGAATCACAAACCCGCAGTTTTAAAGCGACGCTTGAGCACCTTGCAAACGCTGTTCTGGCTGTCAATCTTGATAGCATCGGTCAACCAATGCAGAATCAACTATTACAGAACTATCCGAACCCGTTCAACCCAGAAACGTGGATCCCGTATCAACTCTCGGAAGACAGTGCTGTAACTATATCCATTTACGATGCAAGTTGTAAGTTAATTAGAACACTGTCGCTCGGCACACAATCCGCAGGTTTCTATAATAGTCGGGAACGCGCGGCGTATTGGGATGGACGTAATGCATTGAATGAACGTGTTGCAAGTGGTATCTATTTTTACCAGTTGACAACCCCTACCTTCCAACAAACGCGGCGGCTTGTCATTGTAAAGTAGGGTTGTATATCGCAACCTGTATGAAGATTAAGAAATTATTTCGGTAATTCTAATTTTTACCTAACCTGGTCAATCAATGCTGAATACACGCAGGGTATTCAGCAAGAATGGAGAATCATGAATATAGATGCTACTGTACAAATAAATGAGCTCAAACCACAGATTGAAAGAGTTTTTGCATGTTCCGGTCAGAAGATATTAGCTATTGAAGACACTTGGAAACCAGAGAATGGAACACCTGTCTTTACGGTTGCCGGAACTTATACAACACGAGGATGGACAGAATGGACACAAGGATTCCAATTCGGTTCCGCTATTCTACAATTCGATGCGACAGGCGATGAAACGTTTCTTGAAATCGGCAGGAAAAATACGATTGAGAAGATGTCACCCCATGTTACACATATCGGGGTGCATGACCACGGATTTAATAACGTCTCTACATACGGAAACTTACGACGGTTGATGCGCGAAGGTTTAATTCCTTGGAATGACAACGAGATGCATTTCTATGAACTTGCACTAAAAGCATCAGCAGCAGTTCAGGCGAGTCGATGGACAACGATAAAAGATGGAGGGGGATACATTGCATCTTTCAACGGACCCCATTCACTCTTTTCCGATACGATACGTTCACTCAGGGTTTTAGCAGTCGGACATACACTCGGCGCAGTGTTGATGGGTGAAGGTGATGTGGCAGTTGACCTATTGGAAAGATTGATACAGCATTCACAGACAACGGCAAAGTACAATGTGTATTACGGTCAAGGTCGTGATGCTTATGATGTCAGAGGACGAGTTGTGCATGAATCTATATTCAACACAAACGATGGCAATTATCGTTGTCCGAGTACACAACAGGGGTACTCACCCTTCTCTACATGGACGCGGGGATTAGCCTGGATTCTGACAGGATATGCTGAGCAGCTTGAATTTTTTGATACAATTTCGGACGATGACCTTGAAACTTACGGTGGACATTCCGAAGTCATTGAACACATGCAGGAGGCTGCCGTTGCAACCGCGGATTTCTACATTGATAATACAGCGCAAGACGGAATACCGTATTGGGATACAGGTGCTCCCGGTCTGTCAAAACTTGGTGATTATTTGAATACTCCGTCAAATCCATATAATGATTATGAACCTGTTGATAGTTCCGCAGCCGCAATCGCAGCACAAGGTCTCATTAGACTCGGGAACTGGTTTAGAAAACATGGAGAGGATGAAACAGGAAGTCGATATTATCAAGCCGGACTCACAGTAGCCAGAACACTTTTTAGTGAACCTTATCTCTCTACATCAGAGAACCATCAAGGATTGTTGTTGCATTCAGTATATCACCGTCCGAATGGATGGGATTATGTGCCAGAGGGTCAGAGTGTTCCGTGCGGAGAAGCATCTATGTGGGGAGACTATCACGCACGAGAACTGGCAGTCTTACTCTGGCGGGAGATGAATGGCAAACCGTATTTGACGTTCTTTTAAACACCATGACCAATCATTTAAGGATATGGCGATGCATAATGTATTCATCTAAGGTTACAAGCGATCAACAGTATACGCTTCAAGCAAGGGTTTGTCAAGTTCTACCCCGAATCCTGGCGCATCGTTAAGCACGAATTCACCATTTTGTGGCGTAGGACGTAACCTTTGGTATAGTTCATTCTCTACATCCTCCCGTGAGGGACCAAAAGTTTCTGCCATACATTGCATCGGTAAACAGGCAGTGAGATGTAATCCCCACGGTGTTCCCGCTTGATGTAACCATGTTGGGATATTCATATCTGCAGCTTCCCTCGCTATACGGAGACATTCAGTAAAACCCCCTGCCCAACTAATGTCTGGTTGAATCATATCTGCAGCTTTCCAGCGTAAGAGTTCTCGAAATCCGTATCGTGTGAATTCGTGTTCGCCTGAGACGATCCATATTGGATCAATTTCTCTCACTAAGCGCGCCATTCCCTCGTAATCATCAAGTGGAATTGGTTCTTCAATCCATTTTATGTTAAGATCACTAACCGCTTCTGCAAATCGGAGTGTATAGTCCACATCCCAACGGAGATATATGTCTGTCATCAGGTCAACATCTGAAGCGATAGCATCGCGTGCAGCTCGTGTCATTTCGACGTTTTCTGCGAATCCTTTATCCCCTTCAGCAATTCCATTTCTTAAGGGAAGTTTGCATGCGGTAAAACCGCTATCAGCGTAATAACCGACATCAGTACCTGTTGCGTAAGCTGGAATCTGCAAACGTGGTGTATCGGTGAATAGATTGTAGACTGGGGTGTCCAATATCTTTCCACAGAGGTCAACAAGTGCTAGCTCAATTCCACTCAATGCGTAGATAACCAGTCCGCGTCGTCCATATATTGAGGTAATATGGTAGAGATGTTCCCAAATGTCTTCGACATCAAGCGGGTCTTTGTTGAGAACGAAGTGCTGGAGATGGTGTTTAATGATCATTGCACCTGCAAGTCCGCCCCCGCCGAGTCCGTATCCCTTTAGTCCTTTATCAGTCGTAACCTCAACGATGAGTGCCCCTGCCTGTGCGGCAAAAGGACCACGCCAATCAACGTGTACATTTTTTGGATGAACCTGTTTGGGTATTTCTCCTTTTGCAAAACCGAGGGTTGGCATTGCGCGCGGGTTCAAATTGACATGCCATGTTTGTATACCGGATACAACATGAAGAGTTTTAGCATTTGCTTTCCATTCTGTAGACAGTTTCGTCTGATTTGTATTCATAGTTCGGTATTTTTACCGTTTTATATCAGATTAATAGCAGTTCACTGAACGTCTAAGTTCAATTGGTGCTATTCATTATACACAACGCGAACTATGTCCAGGATAATCTGCGAAGGTACTGTCATCTATTCAGGTTTCTTCATGTGTGCCCATGTGACCGCAAGTTTATCTGTTGCATCTACTGCTGCTCCAAATCCAAGCATACTTGCATTTATGTCGGATTCAGATAATGCCCGGTCCCAAAGCGTTACCTCATCTATAGATCCGTTGAACCGTTCATTACCATCCCATGAACCAATTATCGTATCTCCACTTGTTCCCATAAAAAGTGATTTGTTCTGGTCTTGCGCTTTTGACTCAGCATTAATATAGATTCTACGGGTATTGCTGTCAGCATCACACCAGAAACAGATATGTGACCACTCATTGGCTTTAACTGCCCCAGGCGCGTCAAGATCATTCCCATAGAATCCCATTCGGACCTGTCCACTCGTATAGATACGGTAATGTAGACTCAGGTTTGTAGTATTCTCTTGTTTCTGTGTAAATACACATTGTTGGTCACCGCCTGTCAGTGTTGGTTTGACCCACATCGTAACCGTAAAACTCTTATTGTTAATCGGAATATAGGGTGCCCTTACCTCACCAGTTGCACTAAGTTTAAGTGCTTTTCCAACTTTCCCATCTTCATAGTCGATGCTTCCTGAGACAGTCCCATCATTTCCGTGGGTTGAAAGATCTTTAACAGTGTTCATGTCCTCACCGTCAAATGAAAAATAGAGTAACAGATCGTCATCTCTAATATCTAATGCTGAGGTGTCTTGAGACATCAACAGAAATCCTGTTAGGGTAACGCATACTAAAATAAAATGATACATTCTATACAATTCCTCCATTAAAATTCATATAATAACTATGAGACCTTTGCCTACTTAGATACAATCTTATCACAATGTCAGCTTGTTTTCAAGTATAAAAATCTCCAACTGAATAGAAAAAAGATTTGACTCTTTATCCAGGAATATGGTATAATAAATTTGTACTTTACGTAAACTTTTGTTAAATTGTTTCACTATGATTATAGTTTTGTCCAAATGCGTATTTCACTAAAGCATAGCATTTTGAGTATAGTGATTCATTGTGCATTGCGTAAGGTCTGACTGAATCATGATCTAAGTGATCATCTGATTCACATTTTGGTGGAGTAGGTCATTGATCTTTAGAGAGTGCCGACTCTATTCACCAGAGGATCACCGAGTCCTCAAAAAATGAGGGATGCGTTGATAACGCTTTGAGAGTGCCGACTCTACCTCCACTATTAAATTAATGCAATGACTTTGAATCAAATGAGCTGCGTAGATCAACAAAAAACAACCCATGTTGAGTCATTTTTAACGCGGTAAAGCCTGGTAACCGATACCACTGAAGAATCCGACTACCATCCATATACCTACCATAACATACTCTCCAAATATTAGACCAAAAGCCACAGGACGTATCCGTCTATACATCATGGGTCCCCCAAATTTCAATGTGATGTATTTAATGAGCCATCCAAAAAAGATAGATGACCACAAGTGAAACGAAGGGTAGGTTGCCCCTAACAGATACCCGATTGGATGCAGTGACCACCAAACGAAACTTTGACGCATCCATAGCATAAAACCGGTGAATCCTGCTCCAGCTATCATACTGTAAACTTCATCCCATTTTGTTTCATCAGGGAATTGTATCAGTTTATTCATCCTGTTGAAATAGCCCCGCGGTGCATTGATAAAGGGCCAATTCTGTAGAAAAAGTGCTCCTTTATCGTAGACAAGTGTTAATGTGGCATAAACTGATATGACAAGCGCAACGACTATTGAGATGGCGAGTATCGGTACGATTTTGCGACGCGTAAGGTTAACTTCATCCGATGCTTTAAAGCTGTGCAGGAAATTAGGCATCATGAATTCTCCCCAATCTCGCAGAAAAGTCCGTTGAAAACTTAGAACTGCAAGACTTTTCTGACCAATGGCAGCAGACCCAACTGTAAAGTTCATATAATCTGATGGGAAGAACGGTGCTTGGACAAGTAGCAGTCCACCATTAACTACCATCCAGGATAGAACAACAGAGGTGGCAAAGATGGAGAGCAGTGTGACAACTGCCACCCAACCTGTTATACCAGCAAGCATTAGAAAAGCAATCAGTGTTACAAATCCCAATATAAAACCGAGTAGTGCTAAGCGATAAGGTAAAGGTTCATCAGAATCGTCTATATGAACCTGATCCACTAATGTGTTTGTATGACGGTGTTTGAGACCAAATGTCTTCCTAATGATACTCTTGATATGTTCACGTCCTCCCCAGAACACAGCAGGAACAAACACGAGATAACCCCCCATAACCTGACGACTACAGCTCAACCACGGTCCGATACCAACACCTGTTACATTCATGATGATATATTGCAGTTTGAAAAAAAGAAAAAAGAACCACAGACTAAAGGATACTTCAAGTGTTAACAACACAGCGACACCTATAACCGAAAAATAGATTGCAATGTTCATCCCTGGCCACATTCTGAGTGTGTGCCACGGTTTCTCGGTAAAAGCGCGACTGATATTATAGATCAGAGGGATTTCTGGGACATTTGGAAAATGTGCATTTAATCCGTTGATAAAATGTATCAGCACGGGTAATGCCATGCCGACCCACAACAACTTATTCTTGAAGAAAGCATTGAGAAGAGAGCCGCGTTCGGGTTCTCCAGCAAGTTGGACGGGGATTTGGATTAACGGGAATGAAAATCGCTCGCGTTCAACCCACTGTTTGCGAAGGATTGTGGACAGACAGAGAATAGTGAAATAGAAAACGATGACGAAGAGTGTCCAGATGAGTAGGGGTTTGATCCACGCTTGCCACGGAACACCACCCCCCGAAGAGAGTCCTTCATAGAAATCGGTTACAGCGTGTGAATCTGTGACCACCATCCAATCTGGAATGTGGGGTTGAAGCGTTTCTGCCCAATCGTTTTCTGCAGTGGTAAAATATTGGAGTGCTACAAGACACGGAATAAGGAACTGTAGTAGACCCATAGAGGGGATACCGACAGCAACAATCAACATCATCCAGACGACTGTTAATTCAGGGGCGGAGAATGCGAATCTACCCTTCCGCAACAATAATCGTAATGGAACATTAACAATAAAGACAAGTAAAAGAAGACTGAAGATTGAACCGACAGGAAGATGATTACCCGCGATTCTTGAATTCTCTATAAAATAGTTGTTGTAAGGGGTTATAGCACATAAACCCCCTACTAATAAAAGTCCTATTAGGATCGCAGAGAATCGAATTTTAGGGTGACTTTGTAATGATATGGGTATTGATTTGGATATTTTATTCACTCCCATCTCGTAGGACTGGATCATAGAGACAGAGTTCGGCATCTACAATCCTTCCATCAGGTAATGTATACTGGTTCGGCGTACCACCACCCCACGGTGCAGCCCATTCTTTGCTGCGTTCCTTTTCATCTTCCTTCTTTTGTTGAACAGCTTCCCAAGAGAATCCATCCATGAGCTGTTTGTGTAAGGATGATTCTACTTCACGATGTTCAGGTTTTCCAGCAAGGTTCTCAAATTCTTCAGGATCATTTTCTAAATCAAACAGGATTGATTCATCTTCAGGGAAGGCGACGTATTTATAGCGAGGTGTTCTCAACATACGCATGGGACCGGTTGTTTGATTTGCCCAGTATTCGCTGATTGCTGTATTTCTCCATCCATCGGTATTTCCAGTCATAAGATTCGATAAGTCTGAACCATCCAAACCATCCGGAATTGGGATACCTGCTCTTGCACAGAGTGTTGGGAATAGATCGTTTAATTCGACGGGTGCATTTACACTTATCCCGTGTGTGTTATCCGCTCTTGTATCATATATAATCAGTGGTACTCGTGCGGCAGCTTCATAATAACTGGATTTCCACCACTGTCCGTGTTCACCTGCCATCTCACCGTGGTCAGTTGTGTAGACAATAATCGTATTTTCTAACAGACCATCTCGGTTTAGAATAGTGAATAAGTCACCGAGGCATTCATCCAGGAATTCACAGCAGGCGTAATATGCAGCCCGTGCTTTCCTTGTTTCCTCTTCGTCAATGGCTGCAGTATTGAAAGTCTTGCGTAGTCCTTTTGCAAAGCGATGTGTCTGTTCTAAATGTCCAGGTGGGATATTCGGCATGTCCACATTGTCAGGATAGTATTTATCTAAGAGTCTTTTTGGAGCAGTGAGTGGAAAGTGTGGACGACTGTAGCTTGCAAGGAGGAACCACGGTTGGTCATCGGGTTGCGACCTGATGTATTCAATTGTTTCCTCATTTACGACTCGTTCTTGCAATAGGCTTGTTGGGATTTCTGTCACACCAGCATCTTTTGTGCGGTTGCGGTTGCCTCTGAGTGGGTCTCGTTGGTGTCCTGCCCGGCCGCGCAGGTCACCGTAAGGACGTGATTGGAAACCGTTGTGCTGTTCTTTCCCGCCAAAGTGCATTTTTCCCACAAGAGCAGTGGAATAACCGTGTTCAGCAAAATGCCCAGGTATTGTCGTATGTTCTGGGAATAGGATTGAACCGTTCGTCCATGCAGAACAGCGATGTGCATGTTTTCCTGTCAGCATACACATCCTTGAGGGTGTACAAAGGGGAAATTGACAGTAAGCGGCGTTAAAGTAGTTACCTGATTTAGCAAGTTGATCAAGGTGTGGGGTCTGAACGATCTCGTTGCCTTCACACCCGATAGCGTGCGGACTGTGTTCATCACTCTGAAGGAATAGGATATTCGGTTTTTGAGACATACTGCAAAATCTCCTTTATAGTAAAATTTTGAATTAATTATACAGTCTGTACCAGTGCGGTTGGGAAACCGCACCTACCGTGGTCCGAAAGTGTGTAATTATTTTCAAAATTCACTATAATCTGATTTATGGGTCATGGAATTGTTCGTTAGTTTCCTTCATTCTACATCTATTTTCTGATGTAATCAAGCATTATTTTCTTGGTCTGACTAATCCGGTATAAAACCTTCGCAATGTGTCAAAATGGCACATTATGAGTCAGGGATATTGAAAAAATGACAAAATGTCACGTTTTAAATGAGATTAGATAGCAGATAGAATCTCTTAATCGTGTGTACGTCTACATTTTCTGTTTTGGCACATATATTGCTATAGATGAAGTATATTTTGTATTTAGCAATCGGGTTTGTATACCCGTTTAACATTTTATTTCCATAGTAGGAGGAAGAAAAGGTATGGCACTAATACCTCTTGGCGATCGAATCCTCGTCAAACGTTCCGAAGAGAATGAACAGACTACCAGTGGCGGGATTATCATCCCAGATACCGCGAAAGAAAAACCACAAGAAGGTGAAGTGGTTGCTGTTGGAAAGGGTCGTATACTTGACAGTGGCGAAAGACAGGCAGTTGACGTAGAAGTTGGCGATAAAGTCCTGTTTGCCAAATATGGCGGTACCGAAGTTACTTATGACAATATTGAATATCTCATCTTGCGCGAAGATGATATCTTAGCCAAGGTTAACTAAATAGATGAAGGAGTTACACACATGGCAGCAAAACAGTTAGCGTTTGATGAAGAAGCTCGCAATTCTATCAAGCAAGGCGTTGACCAACTCGCCGAAGCTGTGAAGGTTACACTCGGTCCGAAAGGTCGCAACGTTGTTCTTGATAAGAAATTCGGAGCTCCCACCATTACGAAAGATGGTGTGACAGTTGCAAAGGAAATTGAACTGGAAGATCCGTATGAAAATATGGGAGCACAGATGGTTAAAGAGGTTGCATCCAAAACAAGCGATGTGGCTGGTGATGGCACGACCACTGCAACTATTCTGGCACAATCCATCTACAGAGAAGGTTTGAAAAACGTTGCAGCTGGACATAATCCGATGGCACTCAAACGGGGTATAGAAAAAGCGGTTAACACGGTGGTAAACGCGATTCAGGGACTTAGCAAAGAGGTATCTGAGAAAACTGAAATTTCACAGGTCGCAGCTATTTCCGCTAACAATGATGACACAATTGGTGACCTCATCGCCAACGCCATGGATAAAGTCGGTAAAGACGGCGTCATCACTGTAGAAGAAGCGAAAAGCCTTGATACGAACCTGGAAGTTAAAGAAGGGATGCAGTTTGATAGAGGTTACTTGTCCCCCTATTTCGTGACAGACCCTGACCGCATGGAAGCAATTTTAGAAGATGCTGTTATCCTAATTCACGAGAAGAAGATTAGCAGCCTGCAAGATATCAGGCCTCTACTTGAGTCTATTGCCCAACAAGGTAAACAGTTGTTAATCATCGCGGAAGATGTTGAAGGTGAAGCTCTTGCAACAGTTGTCGTCAACAAGATCCGAGGTGTCATTCGATGTGCTGCAGTCAAGGCGCCAGGATACGGTGATCGTAGGAAAGCGATGCTTGAAGACATCGCTGTGTTGACGAATGGACGCGTCATCTCTGAAGACCTCGGCATCAAACTTGAGAACGTCACGCTGAACGATCTCGGCAGCGCAAAACGAATCGTTATTGACAAAGATAACACTACTGTTGTTGAAGGTGAAGGCAGTACGGAATCGATCCAAGGACGTATTGACCAGATCAGACGTCAGATTGAAGATACGACCTCTGACTATGACCGTGAAAAACTTCAAGAACGGTTGGCAAAACTTGCTGGTGGTGTTGCTGTAATTAATGTTGGTGCTGCAACTGAAGTTGAAATGAAAGAGAAGAAGGCACGCGTTGAAGATGCTATGCACGCTACACGCGCTGCGGTTGAGGAAGGCGTTGTTGTCGGTGGCGGTGTTGCCCTCGTTAGAGCACAGGATGCACTCGCAGCACTTGAACTTTCAGATCCAACAGAACAAGTTGGTGTTTCAATCGTGGCACGCGCGCTTGAAGATCCGCTTCGCCAGATCGCTAAGAACGCAGGAAAAGAGGATTCTGTCATCATAGCGAAAGTAAAGGAAGAAGGCGGAAACGTTGGTTATGATGCTCGTGAAGAACGTTTCATTGATATGTTTGAAGCCGGTATCCCCGATCCGACGAAAGTTGTTCGCGTTGCACTTCAGAACGCAGCAAGTATTGCAGCGTTGATGATTACAACCGAAACACTTATTGCTGAGATTCCTGAGAAGGAAGCACCAGTTCCCCCAATGCCACCAGGTGGTGACATGTACTAAATAGGCTCTTTCTCATAGTTAGTATATTATGAAACCTGTGGTAGGTACTATGGGAGAAGTCGTAGAAAAAGAGAGATCGGATGGATTATATGTCTGTCCGATTTCTCTTTTTTATATGGACGGCACTCGGAGCGTGCCTACTACTATTATAAGAGGACGGCACTCGGAGCGTGCCTGCTACTATTATAAGAGGGATGGCTATGGATTCTTTTCAGCGAAACCGTACAACTTGATTTCTGCTATCTTTGCTGGAGCCTTTAAAGGACCATACACTTTGTAAACGGGTCTTCCACGTCGCACTTGACCACTCGGTGTTATTTCGTTCTCTCTTTCAATTTTCAGATTCTTACGTTTCTGTTCACCATCATCTGTGGTACTGCGCACGACTAATTTGATTGAATCGGTGATATATGAAGGTTTAATGCGTAGATCAAAGATCGGTTGATGCTTACCTTTATGTTCATGAATAATATTCCATCCACCATTTGTATCCCGTGCCATCAGCTCGTATTCTTGTAGATTTGTAGAATGAATCACAACCCGGTGAACGGATTTCTTTTCAGGTAATAGAATAACTGATTCTGAAGGTATATACAGATCAACCTCTAAGCTTCCCGATTTTCGAATGACTTGTGATTGTCCTACGGTCTGAAGATTTCCATCAATGATTAAAGGGTCATTTGATCTTGCGCCCTCCAGCGATGCATAGTTTTCACTCCATTGCTGACTTAAAACACAGGCTGAAAACAGAATTGTAAAACAGGTCGGTATTAACATAATTTTTTTAATTGATTTCTTTTTTACTTTAGTCATCAGTTACGCTCCTTTTTTGTGTTTTCGTTTGCAGTTGTGCTTTTGTTTGTTCTATCTGTTTAAGTATATCCGATTTTTCCCATTTTTGAACATCAAAATGCAGTTCTTTAAAGAACGGCACCAAGTCTTCACCGGCTGCTTGACTAAAGTAATAAACGACAAAACTCGTAGGTGTTCTGCCGAGAAGCCTTTCATGTAGTCTATCTTTTTGCATTAACGCAAATACTTTGATATAAAAGTCGTGTCCATATCGTTCTCTTAGTTCAGATACTACGGTATAAGCGTATCTATATCGCCAAGAGGAAAGTTTTGAATTGTCATTGTCACCATGTCCGCGCCAATGTTCCAATTGGTTAAAACCTGAGTTGTTGTTGATCTTTAAGTTCCGAACAAGACTATCAAATTTGGAGTATGAGCGGTCTCTGCCGTACTCTGTCTGCATCAGCACGGCAATACCTTCGGAAAACCAAACTGGAAGAAAATAAACATTCGTAAATGCATGTGTGAGTTCATGAATTCGTGTACCTGGAGATGCGTACATGTTGAGAGGAAAATCTATCTGAATAGCCGAAATCATCTTCAATAATTCTCCGTTGACAACGATGTGTCTTCCGAGTGATGTGGTTGTTGCAATCCTTGTTGTGCCTTTATAGACATGGTGTAAGATAACATGCACTTTATGTTGGGGTTTAAATCCAAATACATCATACATGGCTTCGTAAAGACTTTCCATATAACTTAAGGAGCTCAGTGCAAACGCTTTCCTTTCTGACACTTCATCGAACTCGTCATGGTTATATAGGTCCTCAGCGAATTTGAGTTTGTAGTGATCACTCTCTCCCTGGAATGCTTCCTCATCTATTTCAATACTTGCTCTTGATGGTTTAAGTAAGTATAGATCCGCGTGTTGTTCTTTTCTTAATCTTTCCTGTCTGCGTTGTTGTGCTTCATTAAGGGCAGCACAACCCGAAAAAAGAGATCCGAGCGTTAAGATAGTGATTAAACATGAAGCAATACGAAAAATGCGTTTCATCAATTAGAACCTTTCGTCTTGAAAATTACTTTTTATGATAGGGTACGGCTTGTGTCTTATCTCCAATTCGTCTCATCGTAATATCTTGTTCTACCGTTGGGTCAGGCAAACCTGTTTCATCTAATCTACGTTTCAGGAATGCGTCCATATCTTTTTTTAATTGTGCGACAACATCATCTGCTTCCTCCGCCAGATTATAAATCTCATCTGGATCATCCTCAAGATCGTATAGTTCTACATCAGGTGTATTGTAGACTTCTGGTGTTCCGCCGGTTTCAAGAATGAGTTTCCATTTTTGCGTCTGCCATCCCCGTTTTTTCATCCAACCACATTCTGTTAAATAGATATCCTCACAAGAACCATCCTCTGAACCGCTTTCAATGATAGACCGTAGACTTGTACCTTCCATTTTCTCCTGTTCCGCCAATGACGACTTTCCGGCATAATCTAATACTGTCGGTGCAATGTCTTTAAGTGTGACCAATCCATCAAGTCGCTGTCCTTTCGGTATAAGTTCCGGACAGTGCAGTATCAATGGAATATGACAATTCGTCTGGTATAATCCATGGTGATCATACCAAAGCTCGTGTTCATCAAGTTCTTCACCGTGGTCAGCGGTAATAATCAGAAGTGTTTCATCCATTAACCCACAATCATGCAAATACTGAAATAGTTGTGATAGAGAAGCATCCATATATGCAATAGAAGCATCATATTGTGCGTTTACATATTTTCGGTCAGTCCAGAGTTGTTTCTTTTCCAGGTTGTCGGGGTCATCAGGGTCCGGTTTGCACATCCATTGCCGGAAATAATCGGTAAAGGGTTCGCATGCATAGACAGCGTCCATACTTGCGTTTTCTGGATCGCATTCATCTCCACTGTAGAACATCCTTTCAAAAGGAGCGGGTGGCAAATAAGGTGTGTGGGGATCCCAGTAGTGCAGAAAAGCAAACCAAGGTTTGTCCTGAGATTGTGCAATTTCCAATAGGTCAATAGCAGTTCTATTGACTGCTTCTGCCTTCCGCGCATTTAGATAACGTGTTTCCCAACTATAACCGCGATAGTGATCTTCCGCATAACCGCGTTGAAACCATCTTCCTAACTTATCCGCAGCAACAGTAAAGTATCCTGATTCGCTCAATAGTTCAGGTAACGTTCTTATGTTCTCAGAAAGGTTTAATCGTCCGCCTTGTGTAATAATCTGATGCGTCAATACATCTTTACCCGTAAACATTGTTGTGTGTGCTGGATGGGTCGGTATGTGCGGACTGATACAACTTTCAAAGAGGGTGGAATTTTGGACGAGTGAATCAAGATGAGGGGTAGTCAAATTAGGGTGACCGTAACAACTCATGCTTGACGCCCGCAAAGTATCTAACGAGAATAATATAATATTACGCAAATCTATACTCCGTTGATCTATCTATTGCTTAGTCAAGTGTCTTTTGATGGCATAAAAAAGTCGGGAATCGGAGTTCCCTCCTATAATACAAAAGATTCTGTAGGAGCGATCTCCGAATCGCGACCTACAAAGTCTGTTGACTAAGCACTATAACGTATCACACTATAATTCAAGAGTTGTTGCAAGTTTTAGTAAAGGTTTCACTCAATCGGCTGCGGCAACATCCACTGTGGCAACTTGTGCGTCCCGGATAGCTTCTGCCAGATAGGTAATACCTTCAGGAATGTCTTCTATATTACAATAGGCATAAGCAAGTCGAATCGCCTTTACAGGTTCACCTGCATAATGGAAAGCACTACCATTGCTATAACCTACACCTTTCGCTGATGCTAATGCGTTTAGTTTCTTCATATCAGTAGACTCTGGCAGGTCTATCCATAGGAAGAGTCCACCGCGTGGTTTTGTCCACGTGCAGATGTCACTGACATGTTCCTCAAGTGTATCTATAACTGCTTTACATTTCGCACCGACTGCGTTATTTGTTGTCTCAAGGTGTGCTTCAAGATTCTCCTTGAAAAATTCTGCTACAATTGCACTTGCTAGTGCACTGGTCCCGCCATCCCACCGATTCTGATGGATCATGTCGTAATAAGGTTGTTTTGCGACGAAATAACCTTGCCGTACCCCTGCCCCTAATATCTTGGAAAAAGTTGCGATAAAGATGACACGGTTAGATTCATCTAATTTAAACAGGGATGCAGGTGTTGGGTTCGGTACAAAGTCGATATCTCCGTAACAATCGTCTTCAACAATCAGTGTATCATATTCCTCTGCCAGTTCTAACATGCGATGCCGTCGTTTTAGTGATAATATAGCACCGGTTGGGTTCTGATGGTTTGACGTGGTATATATCATTGCAGGTGTGACATTTTGACGCTTAAGTTCTTTTAGTTTGTCTTCTAATGCGTCCATATTCATACCGTCAATATAGTCCATCGGGATTCCGACGATATTCGCCTGAAGATGTCGCATTATGCCGAGTGTACCGCTATAGGTATATTCCTCAGTTAAGACTGTATCTCCAGGTTGAATAAACGTCCCCAGTGTTAGGTCTAATGCCTGCATAGAGCCGGAAGTTATTGAGGTGTTATCAATAGGTAGTGGAACACCTTCTCTTCCTTCAAAACGCATAGAAGCGAGTTCACGTAAGCCGCGATAACCGGATTCCCCTGGATAATTGACCAATTGTCCACCTAAGTTGCGTAGTGCTTTTGTGCTTGCTTCAATTAGTGCTTCTGTGGGGAAAGTGTTTGGGTCAGGTCTGCCACCCGTAAATGCGAAATCTTTCATACTGAGTCTCCCATAAGTCCAAGTTTGTTTCCAGATTGGTGATATTATAGCACTAAAGACTTAAGAATACAACCAAAACCAAACATCATAGGTGTGTAAAGTTTTTGCACAGAAGATTGAGGAGCATATCCACCTCCTCCGTGCTTTCCGCGATTCAGACAGATTACGCGTCAGAATCACGGAAGGCACGGAGAACACAGAGAACACAGAAAAAGAGGGTTTTGCTAAAATCTCCCTATAACCATCAATTTAGCGATTCCTAAGACCGGGCCTGTAGCACATTCTGTTAGATTGTGCTTCTTCCTCCAACCCA
>JAJEJA010000083.1 GCA_022828145.1 Candidatus Poribacteria bacterium
TCGCGATTCGGAGATCGCTCCTACAGAATATATGTAAACTTATTTACATAATTTACTATACATTGAAAACATAGAATATAGAGTTCTCGTGAATGAGGAATCTATTCTGATATAGATTAACAGAAAGTTGTGTTTTTGTCAAACTTTATTACACACAAACTTTCTCGCCACTTTTCGCGCTATCGTAAAGGGCATCCAGTATCTGCATGAAGGTATATGCATCAGACGCATCAACATCTGGAGCTACTTCACCTGCAATAGCCATAGCAAAATGGTTGAGTTCATAATAAAAGACAGGTATTTCTTCAGGCAGTTCTCCATGATCTATGTCAATAGGTTCATCTATCGGTTCTCGGATAAATCCGCCATCTTTGAATCGTGATATACCGCCGTTCGTAATTGCACCTGTAGTACCGTAGAGTTCCACGGCACTTGCGGAGTCTGAGTGGCTCATACGGGAACAATCAATTTGGATAGTTTTCCCACCCTCACATCCGAGGATACCGGTGAAGTAGTCCTCAGCTGCGCCTTCTGGTCCGTCATATTGTGGGTAAAGCACATGCTTTGATGCAAATGCCCACTCCGGTTTCGGACATCCCATCCACCACCACGTAAGGTTGAGTTCGTGGGAATAGTGTTGTCCTAATGACCCGCCTTTCTGTCCATATACGTGCAGCCAGCGACTGTTCGCATTAAAGTCGGGGATGGCGTTGAATTTTCCGAAGATGCGTGCATGATATAGGTCTCCGATTGCGCCGTTGAGGACA
This sequence comes from Candidatus Poribacteria bacterium, assembly GCA_022828145.1. Lineage (GTDB taxonomy): Bacteria > Poribacteria > WGA-4E > WGA-4E > WGA-3G > MSPOR6. The sequence continues at coordinate 768 of JAJEJA010000083.1, forward strand.
GCACGCCGAATTTGTCGGTTGTTTGGAAAGTGGCGCATAAAGTAGCAGAATTGGAGCGTTTTCTCGGCTTCTTGTGCTGCCGCCTCCATCTCTAAAATTTCAGGGGCGCGGATCGCGTGCGGCTTTTGCACCAAGACATGCTTACCCGCATTGAGCGTATTCAAGACTTGCTGTAACCTACCGTCTGGAGAAGTCGCGAGATACACAGCTTCTACATCAGGGTTTTCAAGCAATTCTTGATAATTAGCATAGTGGTGCGGGACTGTACACTCATTTCCTGCTTCCGCTAGCCGAGTAGGATCGCGCTCCGCAATCGCAATGACGTTTAGGCGAGAGGTGGCATTGGCTGCTTGGATAGCTTGACGACCTGCCCATCCACACCCAACGACACCGAGTGAAATCAATTGACTTGACATAAGAGGTTACCTCTACTTCTTCTGTGGAAGCGATAATTAATAGGAAATATCTACTGTCTCAGACATGTGGAAATCAATATTAAAGGGGAGTGAGATGTCCGATTCTTTGTTGGCAAAGTGCCGCGAAAAATCAATGAGCGTGAATCCCACTAATTGCTTTGTTTCTGGATGGAAACGTAGCAAAATATCCTCTGTGTATTCAACATAGTCTGTATATTCAGGGTTTCCCCGTGTTACATAAAGGACATCTGCCTCTCGGTCATAGAAGATCTTTATTCTGCTTTGGTTGCTACTCATCTTATCTCCTGCTACGGTTCCACAACTTTGTAGTGCTCCACCTGTCCGTTCTGAATGACTTGAATTGTAAGGCTTTTTACGGGATGACGGTTCTCGTCGTAATGCGAAATAGTTGTTGCACCCTTGTATCCATTGACTGCAGCGAACGCATCGCGAACTGCGACACGGTCAAGTGAACCCGCCGTCTCTATTGCACGTGCTAAGAGTCGCATTGCATCGTATCCCGACGCGGCGATACCATCTGGTGGACTGCCGAAAAGGTCTGTGTACCTACTCACGAATTCCTGTACATCCGCGTCCTGTGTCGCAACAGAGAAATTAGTCGGATAATAACTGCCATCCAACACGCTGTTATCCTCTAATATACTGAGGAAGCGTTCTCTATCGTCCCACGCGCTGCCACCAAGAAAAGTTCCTGTGATACCGATTTGTCTCGCTTCCTTTATTAGCGATGGCACTTCCGGCTGAAAACCGGGACAGAAAATAACGTCAGGTTGGACTTTATGAATTTCTGTGAGCAGTGCGGTAAAGGTGGTCTCACCTACAGAATAGGCACCACTATGGACGATTTCTCCTCCATTTTGCTGAAAAGTCGCTTCAAATGCTTGGACGAGGTCAGTCGTATAGACATCGCCCTCCTCAATAATTGTTGCTGCCGTTTTTGCCTCCAACTCATCTGTGTTCATCGCGAAACTTGCCATTACCTTTCCTTGAAATGGATTCGGCACCGTAATGAGAAAGACGTAATCTCCAGTTTCAGGGACGTTTGAACCGCTGGAACCGGGAAGCATGAGCCGCCGTGCTTGCTGGGCAATCGGACCGACTTCGACGGAATTGGTGGAGTAAACGGGACCTAATAGTGCAAAGACGTTTTCCATCTCAATGAGGTCTTTGGCTGCGCTGACACTCGCTTCTGGTGTTGGCGGTTCACTCGCTACGGGTTGATTGTTTCGACTCATAAATTCTATCTGCATACCGAGCACCCCACCCTTTTCATTAATCTGAGCCCGAGCGGTTTCAGCCCCTTGGCTAAAGGTCGTAAAGGTATTGGAGGGTTGGATCACACCAATTTTTAATGTTGTTTCAGTCAAAGTAGTGATAGCCTCGGGCTGAACTACTTGATTCACGCGTTCACACCCTATCAGAGCCGTGAGCAGCATAACTGAAATTAAGGTAAAAATTCTCATAGACATAACGTGACTTTTCTCCTTTTGACAAAATGCTTGAAAAATATTCGAATTTGTGGTAACTTCTACCTAATACCCGAAACTTCGTAAAAATAGTAACACATCTGACCGATTTTGTCAAGTTTCTAAAGTATATCACAGGGCTATTTAGTTTTCCGTTTTTAACTAAATTTCCAGTTCCCAGGCCCGGTAGGTTCGGTTTCCTAACCGAACCGGATTCGCGAAAAGCGGCGCGAAGCCTGAGAATTTCTTAAAACTAAATGGTCCTGGTATATCGTATATGATGTCTGCAAATTTTTGTTCTGGAGGCACATTATGCCTAACGGCGATCCCATTTATTACCATGTTCATAAGATACTTGAAACTCTTGGTCTTGACCGTGAGGCCTACCCTGATAAGGAAACTATTAGTAATCTTGAGGGCATTCTTCACCACTTTTTGCACACTGATCCTATTCATTACTATGTTCATAAGATACTTGAAACTCTTGGCCGTAATGCCTCTGATAAAGAAACTATTAACCATCTGATTCACTTTTTGCACACTAATCCTATTGAATATTATGTTCATAAGATACTTGAAGCTGCTAGTCTTGATCTTGATGCCTACCTTGATGATAGAATTATTAGCAATCTTGAACATATCCTGATTCACCTTTTGCTCACTGAAGGGGCCCGTCGATAGGATTACAAGAATCGCATACGCGAACTTGAATCGCATTTTGAAACTAAGAGGCATGGAAGATAAGTTTTCGCAGACGCATTTTTACAGAGATTTCGCCCCGACGGGGCTAAAGAAGGTTTGGAATATCTAATAGCTAAAAAATTTGGAATACACGAAGGAGCTCTCCATGGAACTCGGTTTTTTCACAATGCCTTTACATCCTCCAGGTAGCGACACGACCAAAACACTTGATGACGACCTTGAACAGATGGTGACATTGGATAGATTGGGTTTCAAGGAAGCTTATGTCGGTGAGCATTTTACGTTTACATGGGAGAATATTCCTTCACCAGACCTATTTATTGCAAAAGCACTGGCGATGACAGAGAACATCATCTTCGGAACGGGTATAACATGCATGCCGATACATAATCCAGCAGTTGTAGCACACCGTATCGCGCAATTAGACCACCTTGCGCACGGACGTTTTCACTGGGGTGTTGGCTCAAGTTCTACACCGAGCGATGCAGAAATGTTTATGGCTGCGTCAGATAGACGGAAGGCAACGCGCGAAGGAATAGATGCGGTTCTCAAGATTTGGACGGATCCTCAGCCTGGTCACTATAAAGGTGATTCGTGGGAGTTTAAGATCCCAGAAGGACATCCAGACATCGTGAGTATTCACATGAAACCGTATCAGAAACCGCATCCCCCGATTGCATTAGCAGGTTCGTCTACAAAATCCGATACACTCATTTTTGCTGGGGAACGGGGTTGGATTCCGATGAGTATCAATCTTGCCCCTGTTCACGTTATAAAAACCCATTGGGATGCTGTTGAGGAGGGTGCTGAGAAAACCGGACTCTCTCCATCGCGATCTACATGGCGTATCGCAAGAGAGGTATATGTCGCAGATACCGACGAACAAGCACGTAAAGAGGCAATTGAAGGTACACTCGGACGCGATTTTCGTGAATACTGGTTTCGTCTATTCGGATGGGAGAAATTCAGAATGAAGCCAGATATACCTGATGTTGAAAAGTGTTTAGAAGTCCTGTTGGATACATTATGGATTGTTGGGAGTCCTGATCGTGTTGCACATCGTTTACGTCAACTCTATGAAGATGTCGGAGGGTTCGGTGTGCTGCTTGCAATGGGACACGAATGGGATCCTAAAGAGCAGTGGGTCAACTCAATGGAACTTCTAAAGAATGAGGTGATGCCCCAACTGGCTGATTTAACATAAGGATGTTGGGTTACACAAGATACAGCAGTGTCCTATTTTCTTCCGTGAATTGCTTCAGATTACACTATTTCGTTGCTTGTGGCGTTAGAAGTAACGACATCCGACGCTCTTCAGCAAGGTAAAGGTTAGCAACGCTGGCAACATCAGCCGCGGAGACGTTTGCAAATGCACTGCCAAGTTGGGATAAGGTGTCACCGTGCTGATATTCCCGCATACCCCACTGTACACCAATGTTTCCAAGTACCATAGTTTCTGACACACCTATAGGCTTATGTTGCATTGCCATCTTTACATCCAAGGGCTCCCTGAATTGCATGGAGATGTATGGTGCATACATGGCAACTTGTGTGTTGTTTTCTGGTTGCTTTAACCGGTTTATTATCAGTCTGATCCGCTGTTTGACTTTTTCTATATCTGCATCTGACTTGAGCGAAGCATTGATCTGTAAATAGGTCTGTTCAGGGGTGATCAAGTCAAGATTACAGAAAATATGACCTATCATTTCTTTCAATTGTGTATCCTGCATGAATACTAAACTTAAAAGCGCACTTGCCATATACAATGCTGGATAGTCTTCGTCGTTAGAGTGTGGTATCTCGTAGGTTTCCATATAGTGGGTTACGTTGATATCCCAAGTAGCACTTTGATCTTTCGCGATCTCTGGCCGGACTGTTGGATGCGGGAGCGTTTTCTCGGTTAGGTTGATAACGCCGAGTTGTTTCTCCATAGTATCTTTCAGTGTGTCGGGGTTAATACTACCAATGACGCACAATAGGATATGATCTGATTGGATTAAATGCTGATCGCGATACGCTTGGAGCTCACTGAGTTGCGCCGATTGAATGCCAGCTCGCATCGCTATATCGGTTTCACCATGCCGAAAGACCTGGTTCCACGCAGCGTAAGCCAATTTATGTGTTACTAAGTTCTTTTCAATATAGTCAAACTGGTGCAAAGCATTTGAACGTGCTTCTGCGAGACTTTCTGCTGAAAAAGGTAATTCAGAAAACCATTTAGCATGACGTTTCAAACCTTGTGTCCAGTTGTCAATGTTGCTGAGAAAATCTAAACGTATATTGTCAGCCAATGTTTCTGCACCGCTTGTCTTATAGTCAATCGGTCCCATGGTTCGGACTGTTAAGTGATTGATGAGATGGCTCCAATATGCCCTTGCTTTTCCGTCAGTGACGAGTCCAAGGGGTAGATAACTGAAGATACCGACATCCGGAGAATTATTGACATGGAGGTTGACAACCCGGATACCGTTGCTTAATGTAAAGCGCGTTACTTTTGGTGCGTTATTAGAAGTAACCAGATGAGTGAAGTTCTCTAACGCATTAGGTGCTAAGACTTCCTCAGAGACTTGCTCCCCAATACTGCTGTTTTCACCTGGGTTGGCAGCTTGTCCGATCTGACTTCGCTCAGCCGGTTTTGCGTTAGTTTCAAGAACGACAGCAGCATCGATAATTTCAATAGTAGGCTCGGTTTGTGCTTCATAACTATAAGGTCGCTGGAATCTGACGAGGTATTGATGACCTGCACCGAGTAACAATATAATCAGAACCGTAGCTGCACCCAAAGACATCCAGGGCAGGAACGGTTTTCCGGTCGGAGTAACTTGCGGTTCTATGTCAGCAATTCCCCGCATGATGTTTTCAAGAATGTTACCAGGCAATTGCAAGCCACCAAGTGTTTCGTTAATCAAGAGTTCTTCCGACGCTTGTAAACGTTCTCGCGCACGTTGGAGCCGACTTGTAATCGTATTCACTGATACCCCAATGAACTTGCTAATTTCTTTTGCGGACATTTCACCAAGATAATAAAGTGTGACTACAGTCCGCTCGCTCTCTGGTAATTTTTTCAGAAGTTTCTTGACAATTTCATGCCGAGTCTCTGATGCTTCTGTCTCGCGTTGTTCTACTATATAACGTTCATAGGACATTTGATCTACTGCTTTCACAGAAGCGTCCCCCAGCGGTTGCATCACAGGTTTCTTCTTTCGATGCCAATCGTTGCATAGATTATTTGTAATTACATAGAGCCATCCCATAAATTGATTGGGATTCTTAAGTGTTGAGAGTTTCTCATATACTTGAAGGAAGGTGTCTTGTGTAATTTCCTCAGCATAGTGAAAATCACCTATCTTCCGCCAGGCGAGGGCGTGAACACTCTTTTGGTATTTTTCAACCAATGTGCTGAACGCCGCATCATTACCAGACAAGATGCTGTGAATCAACTGAACGTCATTCTTCTCCATCAGAACCCTCTATAATACATTGACACAACAAACGAGTTTCTACTAATACTTACCTATCACTTCAACGCAGGAGACTTGAGAAGCAATGTCATCTGCTTATCTTCCGTCAGATACCGATTAACAACATCGGCAACATCATCCGCGGAGACTTTTGCCAGGTCTTTTGCAAGCTTGGATAAGGCATCACCATATTGATATTCAAGCATACCCCACTGTAAACCGATATTCCCAAGCATCATATCTTCAGTAATGCCTATCGGTTTCTGTTGCATTATTAATGCTAAATCTGGAGGCGAACCGAGTTGCATTGAAAAATTCATTGCGTACATCGGCACCATCGCGTTGTACTCAGGTTGCTTGAGTTGGTTTATCAAGGTACTAATCCGCTCCTTAACCTTTTCTATATCTGAATCCGGTTTGAGCGAAGCACTGATGTATAAGTATCTCTGCTCAGGTGTGATAAGTTCAACCCCACTGACAATGAAACCGGTCAATTCCTTCAATTGTGTATCTTGCATGCAAGCTATCCGTAAAAGCAGACTCGCCATATAGAGGGCTGGGTAGTCTTTATGCTCAACGTTGGGTATCGCGTAAGATTCTATGTAGTGGGTTACGTTGATATCCCAAGGGATAACTTGGTCTTTTGCTGTATCCGCCGTTGATGTTGCTGGTGGAAGTGTTTTTTCGGTTAATTTGATGGATCCGAGTTGTTTTTCCATTGCTGACTGTACTGTTTCCGCCTTAACACCACCGGTGACACACATTAGCACCCGATCTTCCTGAATTAAGTGTTGATCTCGGTATTCTTGTAATTCATGTAACTGGGCTGATTGAACATCACCGCGCATTGATATGGTGGTTTCACCATGTCTAAAAACTTGATTCCATGCAGCGAATGCAAATTTGTGCGTCGCTAATCTCTTTTCAGTAACGTTAATCTCGGACAATGCCTTCGGTAATTCTTCGGCTAAGCTTTCTGCTGAAAACGGCAATCCAGAAAGCCATTGTGCGTGTAGTTTTAAGCCATCTGTCCAGTTCTCGGTGTTACCGATAAAATCCAAACGCATGTTATCAGCCATTGTTTCCGCGTTACTTGTTTTGAAATCAACGGCACCTGTGGTTCGGATTGTCAAGTGTTCAATTAGATGGCTCCACTGTGTTTTAGCTTTTCCATCTGCAGCAAGTCCAAGAGGCAAGTAACTGCATATCCCGACAAATGTGGAATTCTCAACGTAGAGATTGACAACCTTAATACCGTTGCTTAATGTAAAACGTGTGACTTCAGGTGGTGCAGCGAAAGCATGAGAGAAATAACCAAGTATAAATAACACCCCGATGGCGTGTTTAATCCTGTTAATCATCTTTAGATACCTCCAAATGTTTGGTTTTCAAAACCTTGTGGGACTACGTAATCACATAGGTATGTTTAGTCAGTTTAAGAGGTTTACGCATACACCTTCTTAAACTTTCGGAGGCAGCGAGTAAACAGTGCGACAGCCTCTATATCTTGGCGTTCCGGTGAAAATTGATAAACACCGTTGCCTTTATTTTGATAGGAAAGCGCGTAGAATCCGCTTGCCTGCCGCCCGATCGCTATAATTCCAACAGCATTGCCACCGACCCGAGGGGTTACGCCAGTTGAACCTGTAGAAATGGCGATAAGACCAACAGCAGCGGCATTTCCAAAAGCGAAACCTCCCGCGGATATTGCACCGATCGAGATGATCCCGCAAGATACGGTGCCAATAGCAATCATACCACAAGAAACAGCACCAATAGCAATCACACCACAAGAAACAGCACCAAACGAGACAACGCCAAAAGAGACCGCCCCAAAAGAAACAATACCAGATGAAATTGCCCCAAATGTTATGTCCCCCATGATAGGTATCCATGAAAATTCCAAATATTCCGCTATGCCGTACGCCAAAAATGGCAAAAAAGCCAAAATCAACAAGACCGCTTCCGAAATATGCCAGTTTCGGACGTACGCGTCAAACGTTTTTTTGAAAGTTTCCGAACTAAAAGTTTTTGACATCTTTTTCTCCTATATACACAACTTTAGAATTCAGGTAAACCACGTAAATACTGAAGCAAAACATATAGTATCGTTAAAACGAAACGATTGTTTTACCCTTTGATTGTTTAATGACGTAATTTGAATGCTGAAAACGTGCATAATCTGAAAAAAAAATGAAAATTCTCTAAATTGTTTAGATATGCTTCAGCAGCTGATCTTTTTATTTATTCATCGCTTTTAGTGCTTTCAGACATCGTTCAACAGCTTCTAATGGGGGATAAGCATCGCTTTCGTATTCAACGATATACCATTGCGTGCCTCCTGTTGTTTCACAGATATTGAAAATTTCTTCCCACGGTACGCTATCTTCTCCGATAATTGGACGAAAACCTTTATGCTGATCTGCTTCACCTTCAGATAAGGTATAAGGTTTTAGATGCACTGTACCTGCGCGACCTGGATATTTCTTCAGAATTGCAACAAGGTCCGCGCCACCGCTGAGGGCGTTACCCATATCCAATTGCATTACTACGCCTTTGTTCGTATTTCCAAAGAAGGTATCCCACTGAATCTCACCGTCAAGTGGAGAGAATTCTACATGATGGTTATGATAGCCTGTTACCATACCGTGCGGTTCAAGTTTATCGGCGAGTTCATTGAAAAAATCGGCTAACTTGAGCCAATCCGCGCGTGATTCACGTAAATTCCCTGGAATTCCTGGAACGATGACATAACGATTCTCAAGTATTTTGTTAAATTCGATGGTATCAGCGAGTGTGTCTTCTTGAACGAGGTTGAATGGTGTGTGCCAACCACAGCAGACTAAACCGAATTCGTCCAGATACCCTTTCAATTCTTCGGCGGGATGCTGTGGTGGACCAGCAAATTCTACACCTTCATATCCCATTTCTGCGACAGCCTTTATTGTACTGCGCGCATCCGCTGCTAATTCATTACGAACAGAAAATAACTCTAAACCAATTGGTACTCTTGCCATAATATTCCCTTTCCTTTTGTATTATAGTAAAATCTAAAAATATCTGAACACCCCTGGTAGGTGAAAATTCGATCGAAAAATAGACAATTGAATGCCTCTGCAGTCATCTATAGCTTTGTTATACTCACCTATCTGTTGGTAGTGTATCCTCTGTTAACAGACCCAAGTGCTATTATGTGTACGGCAACTGAGCCCATCCCTTACTTTCACGTATAGCATCAATAGCGATCTGATACCGTAATCCATCATGAAACGTCAGATACGAGTCGTGTGGTCGTCCTTCAATATCTGCGAGGAAATCGCGGACAAGTGATGTCCATTTGTTTTGTATCTCGTCTCCGATTTGGGGAAAATCATCAATTAGATTCTGTGGCACGTGCAGTTCTTCAGTTTCCTCACCGATGTGTTTGGTGATAGGATGTAGGATATGTCCGCCTCTTCCGACGAGTGTTCCTTGCGTGCCGTAGAAAAACCAACCGCCTGTCGGTCTATGAGATGGCACTCCCGGATGCGTTCGCATTGTTACAAGGATAGAATTGCCGGTGTCAGGATTTGGAGAACCGAGTTTGAAAAACGCGGAGTAATCCCATTCGGCATCACATGTTCTCCATTCAAGTTTTGCTGCTTCTTCTTTAGGAATCATCTCTCTGCGCCACACCCGAAAGTCACGAATTTCGGGTACAACGGGTGCTTTATGCGGGTATATTTTTGCTTCACCGACAGCGGCGGTAACTTTCATGCCAGTCATACGTTCAAGCATGCCGAGTCTGTGGGTGAGTCCGTTGTTTAACGCACCCCCGCCGTGCGCTAAAGAGCTCATCCAGTTCCACGGTTTAACCCTATCTGAGGATTGAGAATTATGAATTCTGCGGGTGTAGCCGATGTCAACAGCCGTTATATCTCCGATGACTTTCTGTTGCGTTAGCAATTCACGCACGAAGGCGTTCGTGGGGTCGTATAGATGTGTTGCAGCGAATGCGTGTTTTAAATCTGTGTCTTTGATAAGGCTATAGATATGTCGTGCCGCTTCTGCAGTCAGTGCTAACGGTTTTTCGCAGATAATATGACAACCGAGTTCGACTGCTAATTCAATCACCTCTGTTCGTAGGATAGCAGGTGTTGTTACTGCTACGATGTCCGGTTTATATTCTAACAGACTTTCTCGCCAGTCTATGGAAGCATCTGGCACACCTAAGTTTGATGCGACTTTTTGGACGATATCCGGTTTACGTGCACAGATAGCGAGCACTTCAACACCGTAATGTTGAAATGCTTTTGTATGTCCCTCTGCTGACCATCCTGCACCGACAATGACTGCTCTTAGTTTTTTCATAATTATCACTTATGCATTATACTATCATACTATGTTTTGAAGATCCTAACTATTTATCAAATTTATGTCATTATATCACAATACACTTGAATGTCAATTGGAAATGGTATTATTTTTATTCTTCGCCATAAATAGTCCTGGATTAGAGACGGGTGTGTAAGTATTTTGTCAGCTTGTTTCATAAGAGACGGCACTCGGAGAGTGCCTACTACTATTAAGAGCTTATGAAATCCCAAAATTGATATTTATAGTGACAATAACTTTACACACCCTTAGAGACTTATTGCTTGCAATCACAGACCAATTCACATATAATTGGCGTTGGACCAAGCATCAGTAACATAAAGGGGGCACCATGCCCGAAGTCAACATCAAAACTACACATAAACCGATCAAAACTTATTACGCAGAACTTGAAGAATACGCACAACTCGGTGCAGAAAATGAGGGAAGTGTCCGCGCCGCATTCCAAAGTCTACTCCAACACTATTGCGGACAATCCAACTTTACACTCCTTTGCGAAAAGACACTCCACACCGCAGACAACAGACGTATCACTCCCGATGGTGAAGTCGTTGACGCTTATGGGTTACCGCACGACTATTGGGAAGCAAAGGATACACAGGACGATCGACACGTCAACTACGAATCCCAACCCGAATATGATAACCTCAAGTTAGTTCAGAACCCTAACGTCCCCTCAATTGGCGTGTTGAGAAAATGAAACTTTCCAAAGACAAAACCTCCCTCGTCTATAACGATTTTCTCACACTTGACGGTATCCCAGCAAAAGCGTTTGAATATCGCCTCAGCACCCGTTCCGCGTTGGAGTGGGTCATCAATCAGTATTGTGTAAAAACTGACAAACGCAGCGGCATCGTCAACGATCCGAATCGTGCAGACGATCCGCAGTATATTGTGCGATTGCTTGGACAGGTGATTACGGTGAGTTTGGAGACGGTGGATATTGTTGCGGGTTTGCCTGCGTTACAGTAGTAGGCACACTCCGTGTGCCGTAATCTGTATTTTCTGGATTTTCTCTATGGAATATGGTATTATTTGTTAAGGTTAGTTGTCTAAATATTGTAGGAAGGATTCTCTCCAAAATAGGATAATTGTATAGAGACTGGGGGGTTAGCAATTTATACATGATACATATAGTAAAGGTTAAATGGCTCATATACACAGTACTTGTTGGGTTAATACCTATTGTCTTACGAGCGTTACTATGGATTATATCGCCACAACAAACTATCAATCTCTTCAGTGCGTCAGACTTCGTAGCGTTTGGATTGATTTTGCATATATCCAATATTAACGAGATAGAACATTTCAACGATCTCGAAAAGTCATGGAAGACATTTCAGAACGGCACTTCAATTTTCCTCATAACGGTCTATAGTTTCTTATTTGCCGCTCACTTATTCAGTCAATCGAATCCTGGGACAATTAACGTAGATACTGTCAGAACTATTTCTATGATCTTAAGTGGTGTATCATTTTACCTCAGTTTCTCTGTCTATGATAGGATATCGAAAGTAGAAAGTACCTCATAAACGTTTAAAGCCAAAACGTTACATAGTTCTTAAAAGTTAAAAGCAAAGAGGATTAATCAAATGACTACAGTAATTATCATCATAGGTTCAGCCGCTGCGATAGTAGGAATTAGTGTTGCCACCTGGTCCATCATAAGCACCAGAAAACGATATTATGAGGGGTATAAGAGGAAGAAACGCAGTGAAGTCGATTAAAAGTTTCATCTATCTGGATGAATAACATTAACTCCGACTGGCAAGTTTGTTGGCAAAAATACTGATCAGTCCACCGAGCATAATATATCCGAAAATGACTTCAAGTGTAACAAGGATGCGCGCGGAAGTATTATCTGCGACCACATCTCCGAATCCTAATGTGGTAAAGGTTACAATGCTGAAGTAAAAGGATTTCCAAAACGTTAAAGGTTCATCTGCCTGGTCGCCAGTCACTTGATGGAATTGTGGCATCACTTCCCGCAGCCATTCTGGCAACCATGCCGGTGCTGCCATATACACTAATGAGAACGAGAGGGCAATCAGCAGGGACCAGAGTGCCCAAAGTGCCAGACTACGACCATAATCTGAACTCCATCGCCAGACTATTGCCCAAAATGGATGTACTTCTTTAAAGGCGCGTATGAAGAGTTGATCCGAGATATAACGTTTGAAAAATGGATTTGAAACGCCATTAATATCTTCGTTATCCAAATAGAATTCTGTCGGTTGATCTGGTTGATGTGTAAACTTGTTCCGCAACCACTGCCATATCGTGTCTGAATTAAAATTCACGTTTCGAAAGGAGGCTGCGACAGCGAACCTCGCTGAGGTGAAGTCAATTTTTCCGAAAAATCTTGAATGATTAAACAGTGTTGCTTCGGAGAAACGTGTTTGCATACAGTCTAATTCTGTGCAAAAAAGCGCGTTGCTGAAATGCGCAGCGTCTTGGAATATCGCATGTCTGAAAACACAGTTCTCTTGGAATTGTGCTTCGCTGAAATCGGCGACTTGTAGGAAACTACTTTGCCGGAAACATGCCTTCCCAGAAAAAGTTGTACCACGAAAAAGGGCAGGTCCTTCAAATTTCGATTCTCCAAAATCACAGGAATTTTGGAACACATCATTACGAAAGTAGATGGCATCTTGGAAGACACAATTACCGAAAAAGACGTCTTTCTGAAAATCGGTTTTTTCGAATTTGACACTGCCTTTAAATGTACTACCTATGCAAACAATCTCTTTATCTACAACGGATTGTTCACTAGATTCGGTTGAAAAGACGATGTCCCCCTCAATTATACAATTTGTCAAAAAGACGCCTTCATAATCCCCCTGCAAAATAGAGAGGAATGTATCTGCATCAAGAGTTTGATCGGTGGCATGGTAAACTTGCATTTCAACTCCATACACCTAAATGCCTCGGTTATACCAAAATCTCATTAACGACCCTCGCTTTTTCCTCGACTCCAGTTAATCTATGGTCAAGTCCTTGGAATTTATAGGTCAACCTTTCGTGGTCAATACCGAGTTGATTGAGAATGGTAGCGTTTAGGTCTCGGACAGAGACAGGGTCTTTGATGACGTTGTAGCTGAAGTCATCTGTTTCACCATACACAATTCCACTTTTTATGCCGCCACCCGCCATCCACATTGTGAAGCATTTCGGATGATGGTCTCGTCCATAGTTGTCTTTCTTAAGCGCACCCTGACAGTAAACAGTGCGTCCGAATTCACCACCCCAGACAACAAGCGTATCATCAAGCATGCCGCGTTGTTTCAGGTCTTGAACGAGTGCGGTCGCGGGTTGGTCAATATCACGACACTGATTACGGATGTCGTTTGGTAGATTCCCGTGCTGATCCCATCCTCTATGGAATATTTGAACGAGACGGACATCACGTTCCATCATACGACGTGCAAGGATACAGCAGTGTGCAAATGTGCCGGGTTTGTTGACATCAGGACCATACATCTCTTTGACTGTGTCTGACTCTTGATTTAAGTCTGTGAGTTCAGGGACAGAGGACTGCATGCGGAATGCCATCTCATATTGTGAAATACGCGCATGCGTTTCTGGATCACCGACCTCCTCATAAATTTCTTCGTTGAGTTTGACAAGCGTGTCAAGCATCCGTTTGCGTGCCTTTTCACTCATCCCTTTCGGGTTTGACAGGAACAAGACCGGATCACCTTGACTACGAAGTAGCACACCTTGATGTTCGGAGGGTAGGAATCCTGATCCCCATAGTCTGTTATAGAGTGCTTGTGCTGACTTTCTACCTGTCCATGTTGCGTTCATGACGATAAATGAGGGTAGGTTTCTGTTTTCAGTGCCTAACCCGTAACTGAGCCATGCACCGAGACTCGGTTTGCCAGGTGTTTCATCACCTGTGCAGACGAAGGTAATCGCGGGGTCATGATTAATCGCATCGGTGTGAAGACTTTTGACAATGGCGATGTCCTTTACCATCGTTGCAGTATGCGGTAACAATTCGCTCAACCATGCACCTTCATTGCCATTATCATACTTTTTGAATTCAAAGATGGAGGGTGCGATTGGAAAACGCGATTGTCCCGAAGTCATAGTCGTGAGACGTTGTCCCATCCGAACAGTTTCTGGAAGGTCTTTGTCAAACCACTCTCCCATCGTCGGTTTATAGTCAAACATGTCCATCTGTGATGGTGCACCGGACATAAAAAGGTAGATAGCGCGTTTTGCCTTTGGCGCAAAGTGCGGCAAACTGGGTAAACCGCCAGTCTTTGTTGCTGCTTGTTGATCCAGTGCGTTTACAATTGAGGTCGGCAGTAATGAAGCCAGTGCAGCACCGCCCAGTCCAACTGCACATTTCCCGAAAAATTGGCGGCGTGTTTCAAGTTTTAGATATTCCTTAATTGGGTCCATTTGTTAACTCCTTCGGCGATGTTCATTTAAGTGAAGGGTGTGCATAAAGAATTCAATGTCATAAGATGTACTATATGTTGTTCACAAATTATACAAAATATTGCTTGACGTGGCAAGTAAAATGTAGCACAATTCGGGATATTCTGTTAATAGATGAAAAAGTAAATATATGTGAACACCAACACATTCAATTTTTAACTGACACAATTCTTTAGGATAGAAATATAAATGCAAGAAAACGGTCAGGAAGTTGCACAGATTGCTCTATTTCACGGTGTAGACACACCATTTGAGATTTGTGAAGTACCTGTAAAGGTGTCAGCAAACAATGTTCTTGTGCGCGTCAACTTAGCAACCATTTGCGGTTCAGACCTACATACTGTATCAGGCAGACGCGGTGCAGATGTGCCATGTGTGCTTGGACATGAAGCAGTCGGAACTGTTGCTGCACCTACAGACTTACATTCTGCTGAAGGGAAACGACTTCAAGAGGGTGATAGAATTGTCTGGAGTCTGACAACTTCTTGCGAGGCATGTCATTACTGTGTAACCAAAAAACTCCCACAGAAATGCGAAACGATGTTCAAATACGGACACGCACAGTGCATCGGTGAGGATGTGTTATCCGGCGGTTTTGCCTCATATATTCAGTTAAAAGCTGGAACAGCATTCTACAGTATTCCTGATACGATTCAAGATACCGAAGCAGCCCCTATTAATTGTGCGCTGGCAACAGTCATAAACGGTTTAGAAACAGTTGGTACATATCCAGGCGAGACTGCCATTATCCACGGTGCGGGGACGTTAGGTATTTACGCAGTATGCTATTTGCGGGAGAAGGGTTACGAAACTGTTGCTATTGTAGACAAAAACGCATTTCGTTTACAGATGGCTGAACAGTTTGGAGCAACACATACGCTTAACGCAGACACTACATCTGCTGAAGATATTTCAACTATACTGAAAGAGTTAACGGATGGACGTGGCATTGACCTGGCAGTTGAAGTCAGTGGCGCACCGTCTGCACTACCTGATATGATTAACTGGTTAGCAATCGGTGGAAGATGTTTGACGCTCGGATATGTTTACCCTCTTGAAAACATTCCTTTTAAAGTCCATCAACTGGTTACGAAGTGTATTACGCTGCAAGGTGTTCACAACTATCATCCTACCGTGCTAAAAACGGCTTTGGGTTTTGTAGAGAAGAATCGGACTCGTTACCCATTTGCAGAACTCATCGGAAAAATATATCCATTGTCTGAGATTGACGATGCTTTTGCACATGCATTCCATCAAAATGTTTTCCGCATTGCCATAGACCCACATGCGAGTTAATGACTGATGTTAGGATAGTTGCAAAGGGTCTCCTATTAGCGCATCCCACAACGTTAGCAAACTACCTGAACTCCCTGTACCTGTAGCAATTATATCTCCCTTAGCGTTATATGCTATGCTGTGGATCCATTGATGGTTTTGCTCCATGCTTTTATTCATCATTTTTCTGACTTTTGCTGGCATGTTCAAGGGAGTATTTGAGATCTCCTGTTTCTGTATTCCATACCTGCACTGTGTCATTCTTACTCAACGTAGTCAGTGTATCTCCATCAGGACTAAACAGAATACCCACCACCGAGTCTACACATTCAAACGTGAATTTGTGTTTACCTGTTGCTATGGGTACTTCAAGTCTCACACGCGTTTCTTCTTCATATCCAAATACGATGGGGACACCTCCTTTCGTATCCCACACCTGTACTATGCCATTCTTAACTTCTGCAGCAATTGTGGTACCATCAGGACAAACGCAAAAGTTTCTTTTACACCGATTCCAATTTTGCTTTTTTGTGCCCCTGTTGTGGCATCCAATAGGAGGACAGTGCCATAAGCTATTATAGCAATTGTCTCTCCAGCTGGATTATAGGCGATGTCTTTTCCCCTCACCTCGTATTCAAAGGTCCTCTTATGTCTCCCTGTTGTGGTATCCCATAGCCATAATGTATTTGTGAAACTTCGCGCAGCGATTGTCTTGCCATCAGGACTAAAGCAGAAACTTCTTGATGATGTAATGTCTCCAATGAATGTATGCTTAAGTTTCCCTGTCGTCGTATCCCACAATCGGATGGTGCCGTCTTCAGAACCAATAGCGAACGCGTTTCCATCAGGACTGTAAGCAACACTGAAAGACTCGTTACCTTCATTGTCTTGGGTATCAAAACTACCTTCAAGTGGGCACTTGTGCTTCATTGTCATCACATCCCATAATTCTGTCGTCTGATTTGTATCCGTACTTGCAATAGTGTGTCCATCAGGACTAAAAACAACTACTAATGGATAGTGCCCGCTTTCGGCGAGTGAGCCTTTCAATGTCTGTGAACGGTAATCCCACAGTTGTATTTCTCTCATATCTCCTATCACTGCAAGCGTGTGTCCATCAGGACTAAAAGCAATACGCCGGATTACATTTCCCTGCTCAGCTGGGATGAGTGCTTTTTCAATACCGGTCTGTGCATCGTATATCCATACACCTATCTCACTCGCGACTGCCAGATGTTTTCCATCTGGAGAATACGCTATAATATCCTTTATAGGTCCTTTACTCAGACGCGCAAACGCAAGTTCTGATAAATGCCATTGTGCAATATCCGCTATTGCGGTTCTTCCTAAATAAATTGGAAGGGACAAAAGTGTGAATACAAACATCAGAACCAAGTGTTTTTTCATGATACTCACCCTTCGAGTGTATTGGTTTTTGCAGAATAAATATTCTTTTTCTTATTATTAGTTGTAGGCATTTCTCTTAACCTTATTATGATTTGCGATGCACAACCTTTAAGCTAAAATCTTATTAACGACTCTCGCTTTTTCCTCTACACCAGTTAATCTATGATCAAGTCCTTGGAACTTAAACGTCAATCTTTCATTGTCAATTACTAATTTCCTTTGCCATGTCTGCCATACGGATTAGAGACATCGCTATGCTTTACTCATCTGGTGGCACTTCAATATCCAGTTTCAGATCAGGTTGCTGTTTTAGAAGCTTCTGGATCGGGTCCATAGCTTGAATCGGATTTTCCTTTATAAGTAAGTGCTCAAGTCTCGTAAAGTTTTCTAAAGGAAGTGTATCGTTAATGCGATTCTTTGATAAGTATAACTTTTTCAACTGAGTCAGGTTTGCGAGTGGTTTGATTGCCTTGATTTGATTGTCGGCAAGCAATAATTCTGTAAGTCGCGTCAATCCGCTGAGTGGAGTGATGTCACTAATCTGATTCCGATTTAACTGCAGACTTATCAACATTTTCAGATCCGTAAGTGGTGAAATGTCTTTGATTTGATTCTGATCAAGTCCTAAGTGCGTCAACTGTGTTAGTCCAACAAGCGGTGTGATATCTTTGATTTCGTTTCCATATAGATATAAGGTTGTTAATTCTGTTGCCTTTTCCAGTCCTGTTAAGTCTGTTATACCGATGTTAGTGGCATGCAGATGCTTTAATTCTACTAACCTTTTAGGAGGGATGAGTTCACTATGTGCTAAACCGAGTGCTTTTCGCACCGCAACTGCTAAACGGAGATCCGGTATTGTAGGATCTTTGAAAGTCGTATCTGCAAGTAATGCATGAATGTCTAACCTCATATAAGGCAGTTGAAACAGAAGGTTGCGAAGCGGTTGCATATCCTCAATCGGATTTCCCTTCACATGTAGACGTTCTAACTTCTTAAACTTCTCTACAAGACTTATATCACTGATTTGATTATTTCTAAGTTCCAAGATTTTTAGGTGTGTCATATTATTGAGTGGCGTAATATCTTTAATCTGGTTGTCGTTCAGCCATAATTCTGTCAACTGTGTTAATTCAGAGATAGGTGCAACGTCACTCAGCTGGTTAGATACGAGTTGCAATTTAGTGAGTTGTGTTAACCCGCTTAGTATAGTAATGTCCTTTATTGGATTATATCTAAGATCTAACGTTTTCAGTTCTATCAGATTAGAAAGTGGTGTTATATCATTGATTTTATTAGATGCAAGGCTTAGACTGTTAAGCTTTGTCAGATCAGATATCGGTTTAATGTCCATAATTCTATTACCATCAAGGTCTAAGTGTTCCAGTTGTGTTAATCCCGTAAGTGATGGAATAAGCGGCGTAAGGTCACTGATTTGATTATAAGCAAGTACAACATGTTTTAGATCTGTTAATTCAGCAAGAATTGTGATGTCCTTAATTTGGTTTTCGTAGATTTCCAAATGTTCAAGTTGTGCTAAATTAGCAAGCGGCGCAATGTCGTTAATCTTATTTGAATTCAGTCTTAACTTCGTCAATTGCGTTAGTTCAGCGAGTGGCGTGATGTCACTTATTTGATTACCCCAGAGCTCTAACATTTTCAGGCTCGTCAAGTTGGAAAGTGCGGTGATCTCGCTTAACTGATTACTACTAATATTTAAGGAATTGAGTTGTGTCAACCCAGCGAGTGGCGTAACATCGCTGATTTTGTTTCTCTTAAGACGTAAGTCGTTAAGTCTTGTCAAATTAGCAATATGTTTAATATCGCTAATTGTATTGTCATTTAGGTCTAAGATTCTAAGCTGCGTCAACTTAGAAAGTGGTTTGATGTCTTTAATTTTGTTTTCGTTTATCCATAAGCGAGTCAACTGAGTCAATCCAGAAAGCTGTGTTAGGTCTACAATTTGATTACCGCTAAGTCTTAACAACGATAAGTTTTTAGCCTGTTCAAGTCCAGTTATATCCTTTATACCTTTTCGACTGACAGAAAGTTCGTCTAAAGTACTAAGCTCTGTTCTGGGAATGGGATCGTCCGGTTTCAAACCAAGTACTTCCCGCACTGCAGCAGCTAAATTAGCATCCGGTATTGTCACATCTTGGTCAGATGAACAACTCAAAAAAACTATAAGAAGAACAAAAAGAATGGAAATATGTTTCATAGAGTTATGTCTCTGCGAATTTTTCTATAGTAAAGTCTATTGATATTGCCTACAAGTACGCCAATAAACGTACTTGTAGGTAAGAATCAGAGTTTATGCCAATATCTCATTAACAACCCGCGCTTTTTCCTCAACGCCGGTTAAGCGATGGTCAAGTCCTTGGAATTTGAAGGTCAACCGTTCATGGTCAATACCGAGTTGGTTGAGTATAGTTGCGTTTAAGTCTCTGACAGAAACGGGGTCTTTGACAATATTGTAGCTGAAATCATCTGTTTCTCCATAGACAATCCCGCCTTTGATGCCTGCTCCTGCCATCCACATCGTGAAACACTTGGGATGATGATCGCGTCCGTAATTATCCTTCTTAAGTGCACCTTGACAGTAGACAGTCCGTCCAAATTCTCCACCCCACACAACGAGTGTATCATCAAGCATGCCGCGCTGTTTCAGGTCTTGAACAAGTGCAGTTGCGGGTTGATCAATGTCGCGCGCCTGATTTCTAATGTTCTTGGGTAGGTCTCCGTGCTGGTCCCATCCGCGATGGAAGATTTGAACGAGACGGACATCACGCTCCATCATACGACGTGCAAGAATACAGCAATTGGCGAAGGTACCAGGGGTATCAACTTCAGGACCGTACATCTCCTTAACTTTGTCCGATTCCTGTTTTAAATCAGTGAGTTCGGGAACAGAGGACTGCATACGGAATGCCATCTCATATTGTGAGATACGTGCATGTGTTTCTGGATCACCGACCTCTTCATAAATCTCTTCGTTGAGTTTGACGAGTGTATCCAGCATGCGTTTTCGTGCATTTTCACTCATTCCCTTCGGATTTGAAAGGAACAGTACCGGGTCACCTTGACTACGAAGCAAGACACCTTGATGTTCGGATGGTAAGAAGCCTGAACCCCATAGGCGGTTATAGAGTGCTTGTGCACCTTTCGGACCGCTCCAAGTCGCGTTCATCACGATAAATGCGGGGAGGTTTTGGTTCTCACTGCCGAGTCCGTAACTGAGCCAGGCACCGAGACTCGGTTTACCAGGGGTCTCATCGCCAGTACAGACAAAAGTGATGGCGGGGTCGTGGTTAATCGCCTCCGTGTGTACTGATTTCACGATGGCAATATCTTTTACCATCGTTGCGGTATGAGGCAACAATTCGCTCAACCACGCACCATCGCTGCCATTATCATACTTTTTGAATTCAAAGATGGAGGGTGCTATTGGAAAACGCGATTGTCCGGAAGTCATAGTCGTGAGACGTTGTCCCATCCGAACCGTTTCTGGTAGGTCCTTATCAAACCATTCACCCATAGTCGGTTTGTAGTCAAACAGGTCCATTTGAGATGGTGCCCCAGACATAAACAGGTAGATTGCTCGTTTTGCTTTCGGGGCGAAATGTGGTAGTTCTGGTAAACCACCAACACGTGTTCCTGCTTGCTGTTCGAGGGCTTGGACAATACTGCTCGGTAGCATTGAGGCGAGGGCTGCACCACCGAGTCCCATGGCACATTTGCCAAAAAATTGGCGGCGCGTTTCAAGTTTCAAAAATTCTTTAATCGGGTCCATTATTTGACTCCTTTACCATTCTGTTGGTAATCTGATATTGTACTATGTTCACTTATTTGCAGGTGGTGGTTGTATTTTCAGTTCCAATTGTATCGGTATATCCGTTTCTAAGTCTGGAATCTGTTGTAGCAATTTTTCAAGCGGTCCCATATCCTGAATTGGATTGTGTCTTACAGATAAACGGTTTAGATTTGTGAAGTTTTCAATATAACTAAAATCGCTGATCTGATTAGTAGAAAGCACTAATTCTTCTAATTCAGTTAATCCCTCAAGCGGTTTTATGTCCCTGATCTGGTTTCTGTTAAGATGCAATATTGTCAATTGTGTTAACTTAGCAAGTGGTGTAATGTCAGTAATTCGGTTTCCCCAGATCCATATCCACGTCAATTGTTTCATGCCGGCGAGTGGTGTGATGTCACTAATTTCGTTCCCACCGAGTGCTAAGTCTGTCATCTGCGTTAACCCCGCAAGTGGTGTGATGTCACTGATCTGATTCCTCTGAAGATTTAACGCTACTAATCTCTTAGATTTAGTGAGCGGGGTAATGTTACTAATCTGATTATCCCCGAGATATAAGTGGGTTAATTGCGGCAGTTCCTTGAGTGGCGTAATATCACTGATTTGATTTCTTTGTATCCACAATTTTCTAAGTTCTGTCAAGCCAGCAAGCGGTGTGATGTCCCTTATTTGATTACGTTGAAGAGATAATGATGTCAATTGTGTCAACTTAGCAAACGGTGTGAGATCACTAAGTTGATTACTATCAAAGTATAGTTCTGTCAACTGCGTCAACTTTGCGAGCGGTGTGATGTCATTGATCGGGTTATTTGCGAGATGTAGTTTTGTCAACTGTGTTAGTTTAGCAAGCGGTGTGATGTCCCCGATCTGATTGTTATGGAGCCATAACTCCTTAAGTAGCGTCAAATTGGCAAGTGGTGTGATGTCACTGATTGGATTGTCATTGAGCCACACCTCCTTAAGTTGCGTCAGCTTAGCGAGTGGTGTGATGTCACTGATTTGATTATTCGCGAGATATAGTTTTGTCAACTGTGTCAAGTTAGTGAGTGGCGTAATGTCACTGACTTGATTATCCATAAGATATAGTTCTGTCAACTGTGTCAAGTTAGTGAGTGGCGTAATGTCACTGATTTGATTGCGGTAGAGTGATAATATTGTGAGCCGCTTTAGTTTAGCGAGTGGTGTGATGTCACTGATTGGATTATCCATGAGGTATAGTTTCGTTAGCTGCGGCAAGAATACAAGCGGCGTGATGTCACTGATTTGATTATGCAGGAGGTTTAATTTTGTCAAATGCGGTAAGAATGCGAGTGGTGTGATGTCACTGATTTGATTATCCCTGAGAAATAAAGTCGTTAATCCTGTTGCTTCTTCCAGTCCCGTTAGGTCTTTTATATCTCTTTTAGATGCATCCAGCTGCTCCAATTCTCCCAATTCCTTTTGCGGAATAGGATCCGTTGGACCTAAATCGAGTGCCTTACGCACAGTGGCAGCTAAGTTAGCATCCGGTATTGACACTGTATCACTATATGAATAAGTGATGGAAGCAATGAGTATGATAAACATAAGACAATAATTTTTCATTGTGTAAATCCCTTTATTTTTTTACGTCCAATTCCAAATCCGGAAGCTGTTTCAAGAGTTTTTGGAGTGGTTCCATATCCTGAATAGGATTCTCTTTTATCTTTAGATCTGTTAATCTTGTAAACTTTTCAATTTGGCTAATGTCGTTAATCTGGTTATTGTCAACGTGCAAAACACTTAATTGTGTAGCTCCAGCAATTGGTGAAATGTCTTGAATTTGATTATCTCCAAGACCCAACTCAATCAGATGTGTTAGATTGGTAAGTGGTGAGATATCACTGATTTTATTTCCCCAGATCACTAACTTCCTCAACAGAATCAAGTCAGTGATGGGTTTGATGTCACTGATTTTATTTCGCCAAGCCCATAATTCTGTCAATTGACTCAAACCAGCAAGCGATTTTATATCGCTAATTACATTCCCTCCGATATTTAACTCTACTAACGAAACTAATTCAGTTAGAGGCGTGATGTCATTTATCTGATTTCTATGAAGTCGTAACTTTGTCAATTGTCTTAGGTTTTCAAGCGGTTTTATGTCGGTGATCTGATTATTACTCAGCCACAACTCTGACAATTGCGTCAGTCTACCTATTGGCATTATATCACTAATCTGATTTCCCCAAAGCCATAACTTTGTTAACTGTTTCAAGTTAGCGAGTGGTTTTATGTCAATGATCTGATTTCCGCCGAGGGATAGTTCTGTTAACTTTGTTAATCCACTGATAGGTGTGAGATCGTTGATGCGATTCTCCTTCAGGTATAACCCTGTTAATTGCGTTAATTCCCGAAGCGGTGTGAGATCACTGACTTGATTCTTGCGAAGTT
Source organism: Candidatus Poribacteria bacterium (assembly GCA_022828145.1). Lineage (GTDB taxonomy): Bacteria > Poribacteria > WGA-4E > WGA-4E > WGA-3G > MSPOR6. Next base: position 24,556 of record JAJEJA010000083.1, read on the forward strand.
GCAAAGTGATTAACTTGGTTGCTTTTTCCAGCCCTGTTAAGTCTTTTATGTTTTTGTTATAAGCATGCAGCTTCTCTAATTTTTGCAACTTCTCTGTCGGAATAATGTCGTTGCGTCCCAGCCCGAGTGCTTCCCGAACAGCGTTGGCTAAGTTGACATCAAGAATTGTGGGATCCGGTGTTTCTGGTTGAATATCTAATTTTAAATTCGGAAGTCGTGTCAGTAGTTTTTGAAGTGGTTCCATATCCTGAATTGGATTTCCTTTGACAGTTAACCGCGTTAAACCTGTTAAATCTTCGAGGGGACTCATATCGCGGATTTCATTGTTATCGAGCCACAACTCTGTAGGTTGTGTTAAATTGGCAAGCGGTGTAATGTCGCTGATTTCATTGTTATGGAGCCATAATACTATAAGTTGTGTTAAATTAGCAAGCGGAGCAATGTCGCTGATTTTATTGTGGGAAAGACGCAGCACTGTAAGTTGTGTCAAGTTAGCGAGTGGTCCGATGTCACTGAACTGATTGCGCACGAGAGTCAGTTCTTTCAATTGGGTCAGATTAGCGAGCTGCCTAATGTCAATCTGACTATGTGAGAGATTTAGGGATGTCAGTTGTGTTAAGTTACTAAGCGGGGTGAGATCACTAACCTGGACACCCCAGAGACTTAGTTCCGTCAACTGTGTCAATTTAGCAAGCGGAGCGAAATCACCGATTGGATTGTCACCAATAAATAATGAAGTTAGTATCGGCAAGCCAGCGATTGGTGTGATGTTTTGGATTTGATTTCCTGTTACCCATAACTCTGTGAGCCCTGTCAATTCAGCAATCGATGTGATGTCACTGATTTGATTATTCTCAAGATGTAGGTTTGTCAACTGTGTCAAGTTAGTGAGTGGCGTAATGTCACTAATTTGATTATCCATAAGATATAGTTCTGTCAACTGTGTCAAGTTAGTGAGTGGCGTAATGTCACTGATTTGATTGCGGTAGAGTGATAATATTGTGAGCCGCTTTAATTTAGCGAGTGGCGTGATGTCACTGATTTGATTATCCATGAGGTATAGTTTCGTTAGCTGCGGTAAGAATACAAGTGGCGTGATGTCACTGATTTGATTCCTCGTGAGGTTTAATTCTGTCAAGTGCGGCAAGAATCCGATTGGTGTGATGTCACTAATCTGATTATCCATGAGGAA
>JAJEJA010000121.1 GCA_022828145.1 Candidatus Poribacteria bacterium
GCCCATGCCCAATCTGCTGAGGAACTTGGCGGGATTCCGTAAGTAAATCGATTCCAATTATCATTTTCGTAAAACTCATCGTCATATTCTTTCTGGTTCCACATCGGATTTGCCATCACATAGTCGAAACGTTGCAACTTAGCACTGTTCTCAAGAAATCTCGGATTACGGAAGGTGTCTCCGATCTGAATATCCGCACCGATGAAATCGTGTAGAAAGGCGTTCATCTTTGCCATTGCGTAGGTTGTCGGTGTGAGTTCTTGTCCAAAGATTTGCGGTGCTTGGCTCTTCTGATCAGGGTGTGTCTGTTCAAATAGCAATCGACCTTTGATAAGCAACCCGCCTGAGCCACAAGCGGGGTCGTAAATTGTGGAATAAGGTTCCGGGTTAAGGAGTTTTGCCATTAACCATCCTACCTCTTTCGGTGTGTAGAACTCACCTGCGCTTTGTCCTTGCCCTTCTGCGAACTTGCGTAACAGGTACTCGTAAGCGCGACCAAGGATGTCCGGTTCTGTGTCCTGCAGCCCAAGCCGATACCGACTTAACACTTCAATGAGTGCTTCCAATCTATCCTCATCAAGAGTGCGTTGTCCGCTCTGCGTCTCGTTGAAGTCTTGGACGTTTAGCACACCTTCCAACCGTGGGTTCAGCTTTGCGACTGCACGCATCGCCTCGGTGACAAACTCACCCAGATTTCCATCGGCAGAATGATTGCGAAGTGTATCCCAACTATACTGCTGTGGGATATAAAACCGAACGATCGGGTTACGGCTGCTTTCCAGTGCGTCTTTGTGGTCTGCCGAAATAATTTCCCGTGCCGTTTCTTCATCGCCAAATTCTAATATCTGTTTTGCAAACTCATCATCAAACACATCGGAGAGTCGTTTGTAGAAGATGAGCGGTAAGATGAAATCCTTGAATTTTGGAGCATCACTCGCGCCGCGGATTGTGTTTGCTGCATCTAATAACCATGTTTCAAGTGTGGATATATCTAACTGTTCTGTGTCCTCTGTTGAAAAAGGGAGTGTGACTTGTTGTGGGGAGTCTGTTGGGGTGTTCTTTTTTGGCAATTTCGGGTTGCTCCTTCGGATTTTGTAATAACTTCTCTATAGATTAAATTATAGTATACTAATAGAAGAATAACAAGATATTTAACACTTCCCGTCAAATCCCCATGCTTTAGCTTGTGGGATGTAGACGGAAACCATTGATTTTACAGGTGAGATAAACTTGACTTTTGCATGAAAATATAGTATAATTATCAGACTGATTCAGTGGGGAATGTCGTTAGCATTTCCCACATCTCTAACGAAGGGAATCAGAATCTTTTCAGGAATCAGTGAACCATGCGAAAGACATATAAATATAAGATACAAAATCAATCTAATACTATAAAACTTGGCAATATGATTGACGATATGTGGCATATTCATGTGCATTTCATGAAGTTACAGCGTCGTTATTATCGTAGGTATAAAAAGAATATATCAATTGGCAAGATGTGTTCTCATCTCAAGAAGTTGAAATATACCACAAAACCGCATTGGAAGTTGTTACCGAGTCAAGTTGAACAAGATGTTGTATTGCGTATGGGAAAGGCATACGATGCTTTTTTTAGAAACATCAAAGAACGTAAAGCAGGCAAAACGACCCGTAAAGTCGGTAGACCCAAAATCAAAGGACGTCATAAATACAACTCTATGACATTCACACAAGCAGGATATAAACTTGAATATAATCGTATCAAGATCAATTGTATTGATACATGGTTTTCGTTTCACAAACATCGTGAGATGAAAGGGACAATCAAAACAGTAACTATAAAACGCGATTATTGCGGTGATTATTGGATATGTTTCAGTTGCGAAAATGTTGACGATTCAGACCCCAAAGCCAAGTCGGGTAAGAGCGCAGGTTTTGACTTTGGATTGAAAACATTTCTAACAGCATCTGATGGCATTAAGATTAAAAGCCCACAGTTTCTGAAACAATCCTTGAATAAACTAAGGTCTCTGAATAAGGCATTCAGCAGAAAAGTAAAGGGTTCAGGTAACTGGTATCGTGCGTTACGTGCATTGGCAAGGCAGTATAGACGCATCACAATGCAACGCCTTGACTGGCAATGGAAACTTGCTGATAAACTCTGCACAGAATACGACATACTTTGTTTTGAGAACCTGAACATTGACGGCATGAAAAGACTTTGGGGGAGAAAAGTATCAGACTTATCATTTTCTCAGTTTATTCAGATAATTGAGCAGAAATGTATCAAGCATGCTAAAAACTTCAAACAGATAGGTAAATGGACTGCCACTACTAAACCTTGCAGTACTTGTGGACACCATAATAAAAACCTTTCTCTTTCAGATAGACAGTGGACATGTCCAAGTTGTGGTGTAAATCACGACAGAGACATAAACGCTGCTATCAATATCAAAAAGGCTGGCTTAGCAGCCTGAAGTGGAGCAGAAATAAGACGACTGTTTTCTAAGAAAACAACGCATCTGCTACGAAGCACAAGCCCCAACCTTTAGGTTGTGGGTACTATGACTGGTTGTGGAGCAGCTCAATCTTTGTTAGGTTCTGTTATAGTTCCGTAGAGTGCCTTTCTCACCAAGACTAAATCTGCTATATCAACGATACCATCCCCGTTTATGTCGGCACTATTCCCTTTACCTGTCTGTCCAAGTCGGGACGATACGAATTCTAAATCGGCGGCATCTACCTGCCAGTCTCGGTTTGCATCTTCAGGAATAAGTTCTGGTTTAATGACCCAGGCATGTGTTTCTACAGGACGTGTCTCTTTACCATCTTTGTGTGTGAGAAGTACGTCAGTAATTGTTAGTGTAATGTCTGCGGGTTCTTTGACTTCAAAGGTAAGTGTTGCAATTGTTCCATTGTCAATTACAGTGCCCTTAGTAGCATTCCCTGTGACGAGAATTGTGTTTTTTCCAATTGCTTGTGTTGTGGTATTCAAGCTACTACTTTCGGTGGAGGGAATATAGCGGAGTGCTCCTGAATCGTACTTACATGTGAATTTATAAGCTGTTACGTTTTGGGCATCAATTATTTTTACGTTAAATGTAAGTTTTTGGCTGATTGGAGGAGATTCTACGGATAGTGGTGTGATCGCAAGACGTGTAGTCGGGATTGTCTGTATATGCCATTTTAGCGCAGTACCATCTGTACTTCCACTCAATAACGTAGTGCCATCCTCAGAATATGCAAGTGAGACGACTGAATCCAGGTGTCCTTTTAGCGTGTCAGCATGTCTTCTGCTTTTGACATCCCAAACGTAGATATTAGCGTCACGAACTGAACTGACAAGTTGCAAACCATCTGGTGAGAAAAGCAGTGTAGATGTTTCAGCCCAACGATGCATATCCAGCGAAAACGAAGTAAACGTTGCTTTGTGTTTTCCTGTTTCCACATCCCATAAATGAATTTCACCACTGACATCAATACTTGCCAGAGTCTCTCCATCTGGTGTAAATGCAACAGCATTTACAGGTAGTCGCTCACCTCTTTCAACATTCATCATATTAGCGATTGTCTTTAAGTTATTACCCGTTTTCGCGTCCCAGATACGGATGACGTATTCATTTTCATTCAATACTTCTGCTGATGCGATCATTGCCCCATCTGGAGAAAATGTGATTGATGTAATTCTCTCAGCATGCCCTTGAAGGGTTAATTCCTGTTCACCTGTCAACACATTCCACAAACGGATTGTATGTCCCCATCTCGTCACAACTGCCAGTATTCGTCCATCAGGAGAAAATGCATGAGCAATAAAATCACCATATTCTTCTTTGAAAGTACCTCGTTGTTCGGATGTATTTGTATCCCATAACGAAACAGATTCTGAAATCTTCCCAACAAGCGTTGCACTGTGTGGTGAAAAGGCAACTGCAGGAACTCTGATTCGATCATCTATACCGAGAAACGGTACCGTGAACTGTGGTGAGATTATTTTCCATAAATCGGTAGGTTTGACTTGAAGTTTAGAAACACCCGTTTGTTTATCAACTACGGACACATGTAAAGGTGAAATTGCATGTTCAAAACCTGTAAGCGTTGTTATCACATCTCCAGTTTCTACATCCCACAGTTCAAATTTGTCATTTTTGGTCTGTCTGACGAATGTATTATTTTTCGGTGAAATCGGTACAAGCGTGTACTTCCCATATTCTGCTTCGCCAAACGGGTTGACAGTTACATCTGTTTTTGGATTCCAGTGCTGCAGTGTACCATCAGATTTACAACAGATAACAGTTTTTCCATCATTTGAAAACTGGACGGTCGTAAACGGATGCGTTAATCCGCGTCTTTCTTGTTCAAGCGTTGCCTGCAGTTCTCCAGTCTGTGTATCCCATACTTTTATTTTTTGGTTGGCAAATCTATTATGGTCAACTGCTGTGCTGGCAAGACTCTTTCCATCTGGAGAAAACGCGACCTTTGGGCCCCGTGGTCTGTATCCGCCACTTGTCATATAACCGCCTGTTTCCTCATCAAAGTTAAATTTGCGTTGTCCAGTTTTTGCATCCCAGAGTTTGATACTATCATCAATACTTGCACTTGCAAGTGATGTTCCATCAGGTGAAAATACCAAATCAGCGACGGTGCTATTACCTTGTGAGATTGTAAAAATTGGCTGCCAGGTCCGCACATTCCACATTTGAATTCTCTTACCGCTTCCAGTTACAAGTGAATTTCCATTAGGGGAAAACGCGATTGCTGTGACATATCCATCCGTTTTAAGTGTTCTAATCGGTTGATATGTAGTTGTATCCCATAAACGGATTGTTGCATCATCGCTACCACTTGCAAGTAGATCCCTGTCAGGAGAGAATGCTATAACAGTCGTTGCTTTTGTATGTCCTTTAAGTAATGCAAGCACTTCACCACTGTTTACCTCCTGCAACCATATTCCGATTGTAGTTGAAATGGCAAGTAGCGAATTATCTGGGGAATACTTGATGTCATTAATTCGACCTTTTCCATAGCGTGCAATTGCGCCTTTCGGTAATTCTAATTGCGTATCGTCTCCAGGTTTTCTCTGTGTTAGATTAGGATCAAGCACTTTTCCGTGTATAATTTTGGGACGTGCTATGATGTCATCCTGCAATTCAAGGCGAACATCTTTCAGAGTTATTGTTGAGGTTTTTGCATCTATCACTTCATAGGTAATGCTTGCCAACCTTCCCTTCTTCCTTTCTTCCACTTTTCCATCTGTCCGCCCTTCCACTCTTCCAACCTTCTCTTCTTCCATCCTTCCATCCCTATCTTCTTCCACTCTTCCAACCTTCCCTTCTTCCATCCTACCATCCCTATCTCTTGATACGATATTTAGATAATGTGGATAAGATACATTGTGGAAATCAACTACTTTCATGTGTCTGCTTTCCTTCGTTTCATAAGAGGCATTTTCTGACACAAAATCACCCTTATTGCTGGATACATAACGCAGAGCCGTAGGATCATACTCCATTGTAACATCATAACCTTTAATTCTATCTGCGTCAGCAATTGTAACTTCAAGAGTCAATTGTTCACCAATAGCAGGAGATCTGATTGAAGAGGGTGAAATAGATACAGTAGCATCTGACTCAACGATATGTGTTGCATCCCATAAATGTATTGTTCCATCCTCACTTCTACTAAAAAGCGTATCATCGGTAGGAGAAAACTGTAACCATGTAATCCCACCAGATGATGCCCCTATCTTACGAGGATGTCCAGAAAGTGTTTGCATGTGGTGTCCTGTTGCTGTGTTCCATAACCGAACGGTATAATCCTGACTCCCACTTGCGAGTGTTTTACCATCGTTAGAAAATGCTAAGGAACTAATGCCTTTTAAAGCTTGTTCTGTATGATGTCCCATAGACGAAATGTGTGCACCTGTATTGATGTTCCACAAATTTACCCTCCCTTCGTTCTCTCCTCCAGCAAGCATTCTTCCATCTTTCGAAATAGTTAATACTGACGGATTGATGCCTGGTTTAGGATAAGTTGCTATGCGTTTTCCTGCATCGGTATCCCACATTTCAAATTCTTCATTTGTTGCAATTACCAACATATTTCCATCTGAGGAGAATGTAAATGCCCGGACTTGATTAGCATTTTTCTCAAGTTTCAGTTTACGTTTTCTGGTTATCGTATCCCATAATTCTATCTTACCATCTTTTATACGGATTGCAAGCGTCATGCCATCTGGAGAGTATGTCTTCTTGTTTTCATAAGGGACGATATGTGAAGACATCTCATCCATGCCAAAAGTTTTCTTATCCATCAATTTTCCTGTCTTCGTCTCCCAAATCATACTCTCAGCTTTACTATTTCCGAATATGACTGATGCATCTTGTGAAAAAGAGAGTGAGAACAAGCCGTCTGTAAATCCAGTAAGGAGAGACTTCCGTTTACCTGTCAATGTATCCCAAATTATTACATCTTCATTACTATCGGTCGCCAACATACTTCCATCTGTTGAAAGCGTTGCATGATGACTATGGTGTGCTTGTCTGATAGTAGATTTTTGTTCTCCTGATTGTAAATCCCAGAACCGAATAGTTCCATCAAAACTGGCACTTGCAATGGTTAAGCTGTCTGGAGAAATTGCTAACGAATCAACTGCCCATTTATGTCCGGTAAGTGTTGTTTTTTCTTTTCCTGTCCTTAAGTCCCAGATACGAATTGTTTTGTCTCCGCTACCACTAATAAGCGTTTTACCATCAGGCGTAAATACCAATGCGTGAACCGGATATGTATGTCCACTAAGCGTCTTAACGTGTTTTCCGGTTATCGGATCCCATAGTCTAATGGTGAATTTAGGACTACCTGCGATCAATCTACCATCAGGTGAAAATGCGATGGACTTATCTACTGTAGCGTTCATAGTGAGCGTATGTATATTCTTCCCAGTTTCTATATCCCATAATCTAAGTTTATCATCTACATCCGAACTTGCGAGTGTTTTGCCATCAGGAGAAAAGAGAATCCTGCTATACGATCTCGCTTGGATCTTGCGAATCTGTTGTTGAGTTTCTATATCCCACAATGTAATATACGTTCCACTGCTACCAGCAAGCGTTTTGCCATCAGGTGAATATGTTATGTATCTTGCGCCACCGGGTAACGTCGCTTTGTGTTCTCTGGTTATCACATCCCACAGATAAATCAAATAATTATTATTCACAGTTGCGAGCGATTTACTATCAGGTGAAAACGCAACAGAATTGACCCTTCCAATATGTGCAGTCAGCAGCGCAATTTCCTTACTCGTATTTGCATCATACAGCCATGTTCCTATTGAACTACCGACTGCCAGTAGTTTGCCATCAGGTGAATACGCAATATCCGTTGGCTGTCCTCTACCAATCCGTCCTATTGCATTTTCAGGCAATGACATTTGAAATGCATTTTGTCCGTTGCTTTCTAAGATCAATATAACACTCAATGCCAGAATGATAAATAGAATTCTCCACATTTTCATTTTAATTTTCCTCCTCATTTCTCACTGTAGGGCGCAGGCGTTTTCCCTCTATGTCAGAGAGAATGAGATCGGTTATCTTTAGGGCGGTTATCTTTAAGGGGGAAGGAGATTCATCTAAAATCTCAAAAGTAATTGTCGCAAGTGTGCCGTTTCCATTACCCACGCCTATCAATGCGGTTGCTGCAAGTGTTAATTGATTTTTCTTTAATATCGGTTTTATAAAGAACGGGTGATCTGGCAAGAAATCTCCATTACTACTTGAGATATATCGGAGTCTTCTTTCATCAAATTGGAGTGTTAATTGATAGCCAGCGACGTTTTCTCCATTGATTATCTCGATGTTATATTTCTGTTGTTTCCCAATAGTTTTCTGCTGTGTTGAAGGCACAATGTTTACGGTCATGTTTTTATTTTCACGTTCTACCTGTTCCCATATAACGATTGTTCCATCATAGCTTGCACTGGTAACTGTTTCGTCTATTGGAGATAACGCCATTGAAGTAACGTTTGAATTGTGTCCATTTAGAGTCTTTATACGTTGACGAAGCTGAATATCCCATATCTCAATGTTGCCTCCAAAATCACCGTAGAGTATCTTGCTGTCTGGTGAAAACATCAATGGGAACGCACCACTTTTCTCAGATAACGTTGATATGTTTTTTCCTGTATCTACATCCCATAATTGTGTTGTTTTACCACAACTGATAAGTGATTTTCCATCAGGTGAAAACGTTAATGTGAAATTGTTGTCCAGATGGCCCGAAAGCGTACGTTTATGTTTTCCTGTATAAGCATCCCACAATTGAATCTCCCATTCGCCACCCGTTGCGAGTATTTTTCCGTCTGGTGAGAATGCTAATGCGCGCGTGCTCCACGGGTGTCCTTCAAGCGTAAATCGCTGTTCTCCAGTAGCAGTGTTCCATACCCGTATCTCTTTTTCGCTTGCACTTGCAAGCACAGTCTGATCATTTGAAAACAAGACTCTATCTACTTTTTTCGTATGTCCTACCAACATCTTTTTGGGTTTTCCGGAGTATGCATCCCACAGGAATATCGTCTTATCTGCGCTTCCACTTGCAAGTATTTTGTTATCTGATGAAAATGCTAATGACAGCACTACCTCAGAATGTCCCGTAAGGTTTGCAAGAGTCTTACCTGTTTTCACATCCCACAGTTTCACATCCCACTGTCTTAATGTGTTTTCCTTACTTGCACTTGCAAACGTTTTTCCATCTGGAGATAAGGCAGCCGCAATGACTGAATCTGTATGTCCGTTAAGTGTCGAATGATATTTATAAGTCTCACCATCAAACAACCAGATTTTGGCTGTCCCGTCTCCACAAGCGAATGTTTTACCATCCTTTGAGAGTAGGACAAAAGGATGACCGTATCTGTGGCTGCGTTGGCTCGGGTAACTGAACTGTGCTATCTGTATGCCAGTTTTTGCATCCCATAACTGAATTTCATTACTATTCCAACTTGCAAACTTAGAACCTTCTGGCGAGAATGCCAACCGAGAAACAATCCCTGTCAGAGTCAGCGTTTTCTGTGGAGATTTCAACGTTTCTGCATCTTTTTCCTCCTTGCTGTTACCTTTCAGATTGTTGACATCTAACCACCGAATTGTAGTGTTCGTTTGGTCTTCTGTGGAAACTATTCTTAAACCGTCAGGTGAATAAGCGATTGCGTAAACGCTATTTAGTTTTGCATCTAATTCTGCCTTCGGTTTTCCGGAGTATGCATCCCACAGTCGCACTGTGGACATCTCAACTCCATGACATGTAACAAAGGTTGAGCTATTGAGAGAAAAGGCAATTACACCTAAATTACATTCTTGATAGACTGCTATTATGTTTTCTGAATGTGTATCCCACAACCTAACAACCCCATTGGAATTCTGTGTTGCAATACGTTTGCCATTAGGTGAGAATAACACTGCATTGGGACCTTGTCCCCCTCCTTTCAACAGAGCATGCTGCTTGCCGTTGTCAGCATTCCAGAGGCGAACAGTCCCATCGGTGCTTGCACTGGCAAGCATTGTGGCATCTGGTGAGAATTTCAATGCCGTGATCCAACCCGTGTGTCCCGTAAGTGTCAACTTCTCTTTCATATTCACGAGGTCCCACAATCTGACAGAACTATCAGCATTTTCTGGTTCCGGAGCTTCCATGTCCCCCCAAAAATTATTTCTTCTGATTTGACTGCTTCTTACTGTGCCACTGGCAAGTGTTTTACTATCTGAAGAGAATGCTAAAGCTCTGGTATCACCTGTATGTCCTGAAAATGTTGCGATATGTTTGTATGAATTGGCATCCCACACGCGCACTGTTTTGTCGTAGCTACCGCTTGCGATGCGTTTCCCATCAGGCGAATATACAACTGCCGTAACAGCATCTGTATGTCCGGTAAGCAATGCTAAATCCTCTCCGGTATGTGCATCATGAATCCAAATTCCGATGTGGGAGCATGCAATGGCTATTTTTTTACCGTCCGGTGAAAAGTCGAAGTCCGTCCAACGTCCTTGTCCAATTCGCATCTTTGCCCCTTCAGGTAATGCACGAAGGGGTAGCGGTGGACCGCTTCCAATAGCATTGGTTAGTAATATGGTTAGGAGTGTTAATGTGCTGATGATTATGGATATGTGTTTTTTCATAAAATCTATCTCCTCCTAATGCGCTTGCATGCTGTAAAGTCTTTTTGTATGTATATTTGCTAACTGGAATTTTTCAAAAAGGTATGATTGATTTCTTAATTCTAACACTGTTTCATAATGTCAACAAGTATATATTAACCTAAGTTGTCACCCTAGTGGATAGTCCAGACTAAACTTGTGGGTATAAGTAATAGTCGGGAATCGGAGTTCCCTCCTACCAATAGTAGTCCATCGGTAGGAGCGATCTCCGAATCGCGACCTTTACCCGAAGAATTAGAATGGACTATCTACTAGTACAGCAATTTGGATTATAGGGTGTGTAAAGATTTTGTCACTATAAGTGTCAGTTTAAAAGGAATTACACCCATGCGTCTAACTCGGTAGGTGCGGTTTCCTAACAGCACTGATTATGATTACTGAGGTACAAAGATGGAAATGGTAACTGAAAGTGGAATATGGTTAATCCAATGTGTTCACGCAGCCATGCTGCCGTTGTAGGCACAGCATATAGATTACACTGTTATTCTTCAGTGTTGTCAACCGTATTCCCAAATGCTGATGCCACAATGACTAAGTCCTGAATGTTCACAACACCATCACCGTTGAGATCCGGTTCCGATTCACCAAAAGCATTTGCTACAACCTCCAAATCCTGAATATTGACAACACCATCATTATTCACATCTTCGGGCAGTTGTGAAGGTGCAATATTCCACAGGTAGATAGTGCCGTAGCTTGTTCCACTTGCAAGTGTATGGCCATCCGGACTAAACGCCACGCTTTGGATTCTGGACTTTAAGAAACTGCGAAGATAACTCCCCGTGTGCACATCCCATAAACGGACCTCCCCTCCACTACCACTTGCAAGTGTCTTCCCATCCGGACTAAACGCCACGCTATAGACTCCATCCGTATCAGATACCTTCCGGACCAAATGGTGAAGCAGGTGTCCTGTGCTTGCATCCCATAAACGAATACCGCTCCACTGTGCCCAACTCGCAAGTATTTTTCCATCCGGGCTGAACGATACACGCACGGCATTAAGATCTTCTGATACTATCGTCCGCTTGTGATTACCTGTCGCTACATCCCATAAATTGAGTCCAGACGAACTGCTACTCACAAGTGTTTTTCCATCCGGACTGAATGCCACCCCAGTAACCCAATTCATATCTTCAGTCAAAGTGTGCAGCAGACTCCCTGTGATCACATCCCATAAAAAAACAACGCCTAAACCTCCACTCGCTAATTCTCCACCTGCCGCAAGGATGCTACCATCAGGACTCAACGCTACACTAAGGAGAAGACTCATTTGACTCCTATTGAGTGTGTGAAGCAGGTTTCCTGTACTTACATCCCATAAATGGACACCTGCCACACCACTACTCACGAGTGTTTTTCCATCCGCACTGAACGAAACACCTGTGCGAAAGAAAAAACCCGGATCCGATCTGAGCAGATACATTTTTTCATGCGTCTGTATGTTGTAGAGGAACACACCGGTGGCATTCATGACCGCTAATAGCTTACCGTCTGGTGAATATTCTACGTCATAAACGCGCCCTTCACCGAGACGCAAAATAGATTTGACAGATTTAGGCAAAACTTCCTGCTCCACATCCTCAGCGAAAGTATTTAGGGCAAAGGTAAGTATTAGGATTATGAGGCAAAGTAATTTCGTTTTCATCGTTAACCTCCTCCTGTAATGTGCGATAATAAACACATTCTATCACAAAACGAAATAATATGTATCAATAGTTCTAAATGCCACTATATCAACAAGCATGTTATTCTTCAGGAGCGGCGAGTGTATTTCCAAATGATGCGGCAAGAAGTGCCAAATCTAAAATGTCAACGGTGCCATCCCTGCTAACATCTTCGGACAAGTATGTGTACGCGCAAGGCTACTAATCCATTGCCTCAGAAACAAGTGCCAAATCCAAAACATCAACGGTACCGTCATTGTTAACATCAGAAGTTGTTCCACTCTCACCAAAGTTTGCGGCAACCGTCAATAGGTCAATAAGATCAACAACACAGTCACCGTTAACGTCTGCGGGTCTTCGGACACACACACCTGTCTCAGGAGTATACGTTCTATCGGGAGGATACCCAGACGCCCCAGAATCTCCACTCCTCCCAGAACCAGTTAAAGCGTACTCTTGATCATGATGTGAGGCAAATTGGGTTACATGTGCCAGTGGCCAATCGCCCGGGATCCACATATAACAGTTCGGGGAGTCGAAATCTGGACAATGACCAAGACTAACACCGTGCCCAATTTCATGGGCGATGACACCACTTGTAAAAGCACCAATATCCACATCTCTTCCACCCTCTTTCCATCTCGTAATTGTTGTATTTATAACATTGGGGTAGATGCACCCACTTGTAGCGTATGAGGGAGGTCCGTACCCCATTTCACCAAGTCGCCCAGAAGTGTTACAGCTCGGATCTAGCGTTGGGTCACCCAAAAGTCTAATTGCCCGAACCCCTACTTCATCTCTACCAATAGCTTCTCCTGATACAATATAATAATCATAGACATATCCTAACTGAAAGGGCACCTCGTATGTTCCCATCTCATGGATCGTCATAGGCAAAGCCCCAGCACCACCGATGCCGACATCGGAGCGGATGAAAACATCCCACGCATTAGGATCTGTATCTGTCCATGTGCCGCTGACATAGAGACCTCGGTATTCATTGATTACGGTAATGCCATCACCAGTATTGGAATTGGGACCGCTATCATTATCATCATCTTGTCCATAGTTCACGGTGCCGTCGTTTCGCCAACCGTCGGCAATTTTATTCCCATTATTGTCTTTGGGAATTTTTATAACGACCTCGTTTGATGTATAACCGGAACCGGATGCTGTCAATTTTAATTCACCGTAAGCAGCGTAGTCGTAACAGCTAACGATAAGGGACATTGTCTGTATCGCATTCGTGCTGAGGGCGTATGTAAGGGTACTTCCGCTTATTGACCAGTCTGCATTCTGACTCGTAGTTTTATACATGATCAGATCAGGGGACCCGGGATCTGTACACCTCGAATTCCCTGCATCTCCTTCATAACTTGTCACATTCTGGAGTTCTGCGATCAGCGTCCCACTGGTGAAATCAGCAGGCACGGTGACTCTTATCTCAAAAGTCAATGAGGTACCCGCTTCTGGCCGCCAATTTGGGTCAAGATATGGTTGTTCGATCTGGATGGATGCTGTTTGCTGTGCATCCAGGGCAGTGTTTCCCTGGTTAAAAAGACATAGAAGGCACAAGATGCCGATTAAAACAAAAGTGAATTTCATTTGATTATCCTTTTTCTATGATAGGTTTATGGTTAAATCTAAAATACTTAGAACTTACGCATCCCTCTTAAAGTCCACCTGATAAAGGGGATTTAGAGGCTAAACAACTGAAATAGTGACTTTTTTGATGAAATATATTGCTTTTGGACATAATTTGCGTCTGTCCTGACACTAATACGATCTTCATTTTCTGTTTTGTGAGTTATTGCGGCGAGATGGGTGTTTATCTTCAATAAATTGTTCCATCTGTTTCGCAAGTTCGGGATCCTTTTCTTTAAGCCGCTGTAAGCCTTCTTTAGGCCCGTATCGTTCAATCATTTCATAAGCGCGGACTGTACGCTCTGGTTCAAACAAGGCATCGTCGTTCTTAAGGTGTGCCGTGAATTCCTTGGAAAGAAAGTCATTGAAATCAACAGAGTCCTCCGCGTTCATGATACTTTCCGCCCATTTGAGGAATTCTTCAAGCTCCTGCTGTGAGCCAGCTTGCTGTCGTAGAAATTCTGCCTGCTGTCGTTGGAATTCTGCACGTGCGGCTTCAGTGCGTTCAACTTTTCGACGTTCCTTGTCTGTCAGTTGATTTTCCGATGTGTGGTGTTCCTTGGATGGAAATTCCGATAGCCAAGGAGTTTCTTCTGGCACCGGTGGCGACGTTTCACCATGTGGTACTGTTCCGTTATCCAATGGTGTCACATCGGCTTCTGGTATTGGAGAAGATGTGCGCGAAATCGGTGCATACAAGGGATTGCTCAATTCAATCGCGCGTTTGTGTAGTTCAACGAGGTTTCCGTTCTGTATCGTTTGCTGCTTTCTATAGTAAAGCCAAGCGGTTTTGAGGTCACCAAGTCGTTCATACGCCAACCCTAAACTAAAAAGTCCGCGTGTAGTGTCGAGGTTGTTTACCTTCTTTAGGTGTTGAATTGCCTCCTCCGGATCGTCGTAATGCAGTCGGTATCCTAATGCATTGAGGGCACGGAGGTCATTAGGATATTTCGCGACAATATTGCGGTATCCTGCAGCTGCTACCGCGTCATCCGGTTCTGCGCTTAGCAGTACCACTTGGGCATCAGGATTGTTTGGATCCCTTGCAAGAACACGCATCGCGTAGGTTTCTTTCTCTTTCCAACGCACCCTCACTTGATAGAGGTAGTCAATAGCACGGCGAGGTTCCAGTTCGTCTAAAATGAGAGGGTTGTAAATTTGATATGTTTCAAGGAAGATGACAGCATCCTCTGGGGTCATACCGCCGACGAGAATGTCATATCTTCTTTTGTGTGCTGCTTCAGTTACAACTTTTTCATCATCCCGTATTTCATACATTGTTCCTGCGATAACCATTTCCCGATATATCTGATCGAGGCGCGATTGAATATTTACTGGGAGAAGTGGCGGTGGTGGAATAGCACTTGTACTAGGGAGAATAGGTCCTATATTCTTCAGTACACGGTTTGGGCGGGCATTGGTCTTGGGACGTACGCGTTTGATTTTTGGCGGCGGAGCGTGCGGTGTTTCTACGTGCATGTGCTCTCCCGGTGGAGGTAGTTTTGCAGTGTTGTGGGTGTCTGTATTTGGTGCTTCTTGTGTGGCGTCCAAGGTTAGTCTATCGTAAACAAGAACCCCGATGCAAAGTAGTACGAGCGCGCCAAATGTACCGAGTAAAGAAGATTTCCAATAGTCTTTTACGAAAGCGATCATATCCGTTTCTCCTTTATTTGTGGATCTTGCATTGTATATATGTAAGAATCATTTTCAATGTGCTGGATAAACGGGTGACTTCTGTATTACGTTCATCGCTTGAGTACCATGCAGACAGCAGCACCCGAAAAGACAAGACGTTAAGAAGTTTATTTAGTGAACTCATAGCGGATAACATCTAAGAATCGTCGAAAATCACCCGAAAATCTATCATAGAATATGCTAATACTGAAATCCTAAACGCGTTTCATTGAGTTTATCACAACTAAACGCAAGTTTCTATGGAACATTTTGAGATGTAGGATAGAACTCCGATTCCTGACTATCACTACATTAAGTCGAGATTAGGAGATCGCTCCTACTAAGGACTTTTTATCACTGTTTTACAATGTTCTCTCTTTACTATATATATCACATAAGATTCAAAATCTTTAGTACTTTTTTCATTTCTCGGTTGCTTTTGGGTTTCAGCTGCCATAATAACACCCTTCATAAAGTGATTGGATTCTGATATGGATTGAAAGGGACATATTTTATATCCTTTTCTATCCTTATTACACCATATCTTTAGGTTTTACTCAATATGAGTTCAATGACAAAAATGAGCGAATATGTTTTTTGATGGTAAGTATTATAAGATTTCATCCACCGTTCCCCAGATTTTTCAAAGTAGAGAAAACTGATACCATAACTTACACAGACGATATACCATAACAAGGCGATCCGTGGTAGTTCTTGCCGTTTCAATCATAAATGCCGAAAACCGAAAAGTGTCTTTATAACTCGGAAACATTCTTCTATCTGCATCCGCTGTCAGAATGTCGGATTACGCGGAGGACGCGGAAGGGGTTTCTTGGGCATTTCAAGTTTACTTTCACAAGTTGGTGTTGATTTTAGCAAAACCCCATAGGTGTCAATTTAGTACAGAGAAGGGTAATAAAGGATGAATGGCGTTGGAGAAAGAGGCACAATCAAGGATGAATGTGCTACAGCAGTATCAAGTTTTTTCCTGTGCGGAGAAGGATAATGAAGGATGAATGGGTTGGGAGATAGAAGCACAATCTAACAGAATGTGCTACAGGCATGGTCTTGGGAATCGCTCAATTGATGATTATAGGCGATTTTAGCAAAACCCTCTTTTTCTGTGTTCTCCGTGCCTTCCGCGATTCTGACGCGTAATCCGTCTGAATCGCGGCAAGCGCGGAGGAGGTGGATATGCTCCTGAATCTTCTGTAAAAACTTTACACACTCTAAGCATAACTATACACCTGTCGCCCCGCTGGGGGTAAAGATTATTGTATATTTGCATTTCTATACACCTGTCGCCCCGCTGGGACTAAATATCATAACAATTTGCTATCTGCAAATGATTGTGGTATAATATAAATTAGATTATCACTTTAGGGAAGGTGGAGATTGCTATGGCATATATAATATGTGAGCCGTGTATTGACGTAAAGGATACAGCTTGCGTTGATGTCTGTCCTGTTAATTGTATACACACCAGTGAAGGTGAAGTACAGTTATACATCGATCCAAACGTCTGTATAGATTGTGCAGCTTGTGTTCCTGCATGTCCTGTGGAAGCGATCTATATGCAAAGCGATGTCCCAAGTCAGTGGGAATCGTTTATAGATGTTAACAGCAAGTTTTTTGAGGACTTTGAATATCCTGAAACAGATGGTGATGGAGATGATGAAGATGGACAAGGTAGAGGAAAAGAACAGGGTGTACCTGAAGAATTTGTACAGTTACCTGGTGCTGCGAGTTCTTCCCTACGAGCTCCCTTTAACGTTTTAGCGATGCTAAGCCAACCGATACTCGGAGCATTCTCTGCAAAATTCAAAGCGCAGTTAGAGGACATGGCAGGAAATACATGGATATTCAGTTCAGCAGTCTCAACAGGCATTAATAGCCTCATAAACCTAATTCTATATCCACTTATACTCTTTTTCATCGGTATGCAACGCGGTGACGTAACGCTTTTTTCATCTTCTGGTAATCTGATGATCTTTCTCGGCATAGTTATCGCTATCGCCGAAGGTATCTTCAGGTTTAGGCATGAACTTACAACAACACCGGATGAAACGCAATCCCGTTATGGTGCATCATTCTATGGATGGTTTCCTTCCCTTTTCGCTACGCTAATTCTCAAAGCCGTGCGTACAACGATAACTTATGATCCTACTGCGCCTCGTGTTACCAATCCCGGTGCCGTTCAAACCGACGGTGAAATATACTCCGATGACATAAAGGAACGTTATCGACGTTACGGAATGGTAAATCGTGTCTCTGAATTAGCAGACCACTATCGAATTGAGATAGAGTTTCCACGATGGGTCCCAAACTCTGCTGCCAAAGATACCTACGATTTACCCGACAGAATGCCGCATTATGACTATGTGGTCTCAATCAGTTCTCCTTATGTGCCAGATTCAGCGGTACCACCTGAAAGCATTGTTACAGTGCAAACACAATTGCCACGAGATCCAGAAAAATCTGATCGGTTCTTAGATCCGAGATTTGAGAAGGTCGTTGGACGGACAAGTTCATTTCCTGATGGTTTTAGAAATATCTTCCCGATACAAGCACAGCCAGTAGATTTCCACGCTAAGTATAGAAATCGGATGCTTGAAATTATCGTTCCGAAAACTGGTACTTATGAAGAACTCGGTATAGAACTTCCTGTCCATTATGCAAAACTTAAAGGATAGGGAACAGTTAATCTCTTGGGACAGAGAATATGTCTGGCATCCATTCACACAGATGCAAGATTGGCTGGATGAAGACCCAGTCATCATAGAACATGGTGAAGGTGTCTACTTAATAGATATTGAGGGCAATCGTTATCTTGATGGTATCGCATCTATGTGGACAAATGTTCACGGACATAATCATCCTGACCTAAACGCAGCACTCAAGAATCAGATTGATAAAATCTCTCACGCGACACTCCTCGGTTCCAGTAATTTACCTGCTATTGAACTTGCTCAAAAACTTGTTGAGATTACGCCTGTCGGTCTTAACAAGGTGTTCTATTCGGATAACGGTTCGACAGCTGTTGAAGTTGCTCTGAAAATGGCGTTTCAATACTGGCAGCACAAAGGAGAGTCGCAACGCAATCTATTTGTCCATTTTGACAACGCCTACCACGGAGACACAATCGGTGCGATGAGTGTCGGTGGCATTGATACATTTCATAACACTTTCAATTCGCTTCTATTTGATACTGTGCAAGTTTCCACTCCGCAAGGCGCGTCCGATGCGGAGCGTAGAACCCTTTGGCTCAATGCTGTTGCGCGCGTCCTTGCTGAAAATGGAGGAAAAATAGCTGGCGTTATCTTGGAACCCTTAATACAGGGAGCAGGTGGCATGCTAATCGCTCCCAAAGGTTTCCTGAATGGACTCGCAGCTTTAGCAAAAAAGTGGAATACACTCTTAATCGTTGATGAGGTAATGACAGGTTTCGGACGGACAGGGAGCATGTGGGCATGTGAACATGAGAACATCTCACCAGATATTCTATGCACCGCAAAGGGACTCACAGCAGGATATCTACCACTCGCAGCTACGATAACGACGGATGAAATCTATAGTGCTTTCCTTGCAGATTATAGTGACCGTAAGACGTTTTTTCACGGACATACATATACAGGTAATCCGTTAGGTTGTGCTGTTGCCTTAGAGAATATAGCAATTTTTGAGCGTGAAGAACTGATAGATAAACTCCAAACGACTATCGCACATTTTGAGTGTAGACTTCAGGAATTCTATCAACTGAAGCATGTTGGTGATGTTAGAGTATGCGGAATGGCTGCAGGTATAGAACTGATGAAAGACGTTGACAACACTATACCTTATGCTTATGAAGAAAGAGTCGGTATCCAGGTCTGCCAAGCTGGACTTAGGAAAGGTGTGTTACTTCGTCCGTTGGTCAACACCATTGTTCTGATGCCACCCTTACAGATATCTGTTTCAGAATTAGATGCTCTGCTTGATATAACCTATAACGCAATAGATGAAGTGACATATAAGTAGGAACATCAGAAAAAGTAACCCGCTTTTTTGTGTTCAATTGGGGCGTGATATCCCTATACTTATACTATACCATATAAACCCAGTATACATAAGGGATTATTGCATTTTTTAAACATGTTTTTCAAGTCCAAAACGACTAATTCCGTTTCTATTTTGGCAAGATGGGAGTCGTTTGTAGGGTAGCGCAGAGCCGTTGATGCGGGCTGGGAAGTCTGCTGTGGGTGAGCCACCACCGGAGATTTCGTAGTTAATCGATGCTACTTGGTGTTCTCAAGTTCTTGGAGTGATTGCTCAATCTCGTCTTTGAGTTCTTGGTTGCCCACTTGTTCTGCTAATTCCAAGGCAGTTTCAAAATCTAATTTCGCTTCCTTGATATGACCAAAATCAACTTTTTCTTTCCCACGATTATGGTAGGTTTCAGTCATATCTGGTTTTATCCGGAGTGCTTCATTATAATCTGCAAAGGCCTCTTCATGGCGGCCCAACGCGCGCTTCGCAAGGCCCCGATTTTTGTAAGCAAAAGCATGATCTGGGTTAAGTTCAATTGCCTTATTATATTCTGCCACTGCTGCCTCATATTGTCCCAACTGTGCCTTCGCAAATCCCAGGTTGTTGTAAGCAGTAGGATGGTCCGATTTTCGTTCAATTACTTCAGCAAAATCTGCAATTGCCTTCTCATATTTTCCAGACTCAAGTTTTGCATAGCCACGGTTGTTGTAAGCATCGACGTTACTTGAGTCCAACCTGAGGATATTATCGTAATCTGCAATTGCAGCCCTATATTGCCCTAATCGTATATTAGCAAAACCTCGCCTGAAATAGGCATCAATAAAATCTGGACTTATTTCAATAGTTTTATTGTAATCTGCAATTGCCCTCTTGAAATCCTTATGTTCATCTATCATAGAACCACGAGTGAAATAAGCTATAGTGGCAATAACATCCTCAGAATCAAGTTGGATAACTTCCTTAAGATCGGAAAGCGCGTCTTCAAAACATCCCAATTCGCCTCTTACAAGACTACGATTGAGGTAAGCTGGAGCGAACTCCGGTTCTAATTTGATAACTTTATTGAAGTCGGTAAGGGCATCCTTAAGTTGTTTCAATTGTTGTTTAGCAATTCCTCTACCATAGTATGCATTGGTATAATTGGGATTTAGTTGAATTGCTTTGTCAAAGTCAACTAATGCAGCCCCAAATTGCTCTAATTCAAACTTCGCAATTCCTCTATTGTAGTAAACCTCTATATAATCCGGTTCCAACTTAACTGCTTTATCATAGTCCTGAATTGCTGCTTCAAATTTATTCAGAAAAAAATTTGCATATCCACGACAGTGGTAGGTGATTGCTGCATTCGAATCCAATTGAATCGCCTTATTATAATCCTCAATTGCAAGGTCATGTTGACCTAACTGTGCTTTGGTATAACCGCGATAATGGTAGATCTGGGCAGAATCTGGATCTAGCAGGAGAGACTGATCATAGTCCTCAATAGCATCTTGATATTGTCCTATTTTGCTTTTTACATTAGCACGATAATAGTAAGCTTCGACATAGTCAGGTTTAAGTTGTATCGCTTTACTATAGTCCTTAATAGCATCCTGAAATTGGTCAAGTTCACTCTTTACAATACCTCTATTGTGGAAAGCATCGGCGTTGTCAGGATTTAAACGTAATGCGTTGTCATAATCAACGACTGCCTGCTCATAATCACCAAGTTCACTCCTTGCCCATCCACGGTTGTAATAAGCATCTGCATACTCTGGATTGAGACGGACCGCCTCATCATAATCAGAAATTGCGTCTTCAAGTTGCCCGAGCAGCGATTTTGTAGCACCTCGGTCATTGTAAGCGATAGCATTATCTGGATTGAGATTGAGAGATTTGTCGTAAGCGGAGAGTGCGTCTTCTTTCTGATCGTCTTGTGTAAGGAGGGATGCAATGGAAAACCATGCGTAGGCAGCAATTTCGTTCTTTATTCCTTCTGTTATATTTGCGATTGAACGCCACTTTTCGATCGCACCTTCGATTTCTCCATCTTGTTGCAGTAGGTAAGCATCAATTATTGCTCTGCCTATGACAGACAATTCGGTATTCTGTAGTTCTTCTTGTAAGATTTCCTCAACTTTTCCTGCTTGTTCCGGATCGCTGATACTTTCTATAATTTCAATTAATGTTTTTGTGTTCACAATTTAATAAATCCACTCAATTTCTGCAACAATCTTTTGTGTGTCTCTTCTGGGATCTCGCCAAGAATACCGCGTACATCTTTTTTCCGGACCAGACTTAGATAACCGAGTCGAATCACAGATAGGTAGCGAAGGTGTGTTTCAGGAAATTCATCTGGATCAATAATTTCGTCAAATTCATCAACAACGTAAGCCTGCCTACCATCATAACGACTAATACCACAAACAAGAAATTCATTGTAACCCTTTTCAGGTAACTGTCTCAGACAAATTGCGGGTGTAAGTTTTACTGTAGCTTTTCCATCATAACCGATCCCTTTTCTATAGGTTTCTATTGTCTTTTTAATCAATCCTTGCCGTTCATATAGGGAACCTAATAGCAGACAAATATCTGGACACTTCTGCCTCTGTAATGCCTTTTCAAGGATCTTTGTTGCTTTGGAAAGTTTACCTTGTTTCTCATATAACACAGCTAAGGATGTGTAAAAGCGTATATCAGGTGGATACTTCGTATCCATTTGAGGTATTAAAGACTCACGTGATTTTACGCTATACGATACTTCGGTAGGAGTTAATTTTTCTACCTCTACCTTACGTCTAAAGTAGGATGTACATCGATCAACATAATCTTGGGGGTTTTCTAAATTGGCAAGAATTATGTGCCTCTTTTTAATTTCCAAGAATTGTGTCCCCCTCTATATTATCCTACCTTGTTACGGACCCGCGAAGCAACCCTCATTCGAATTCCTTTTCATAGATAAGACTATTCGTATTCCCATTCTTCGCTAGCATCTTCATAATCGGGATTTACCGCAATAAGCATGTCAAGCGTATACTCAGGATCAGCATCGTTGCATGCTGTCTCAGGATTTTCCATCTCCGTAGGTTGCTTCGCATACCATAAAATATCAGCATCGTTGCATGCTGTCTCAGGATTACTATCAGGCAAAGACAATCTATATCCCCATTCTTCGCTAGCATCTTCATAATCGGGATTTACCGCAATAAGCATATCAAGCGTATACTCGGCTTCGTCACGCGTAAGTTCTTCTTTCATATTAAATTCCTCCCCACATTTCTCAATGAGGTCGCTAATGAAATCCATCAATGGGGCTAAGAAGTGGTTTTCGTTTTTACCAATAACACCAATTAACTTGTCCAATGATGCAACAAGTCGCTGATGATCATCCGCTGTCAATGAAGTTAAGAGTTGATCTTCAGTGACACCAGCTAACGAGTCAATGGCTGCTAAAAGCAATTGGGGAAATCCATCCGCTTTGCGAATTGACAACATTGAATTAGGATTATCAAGCTTAGGTGGTGCCTGTTTTCGGGATCTATGCCCTCTGAATCCACTAACACTTTCGCCTACATTTCCAAATTCATAAACGTTCTCATGTGTCGGTACATGTGGTGTAAGTGGTATCTTGTGCAACAGATCACCTCCAAAAGGCGCTCTGTTTGTCCTCTCAGAGACACTTATAAATTCATTTGTAGCTGCCATCAGCGAACTATATTTAACGTATTGTCTTTCGTCTAACATAATTTTCTCTTAAATTTCTACATATTTCGCAAAAATATTTTTGAAGTCTATAAGTTAAACAGCGTATCATTAACAATTACGATCTACTGTAACGTAAAACTAACGATGAGGATAACAAGTTACTGCATTCGTGCCAAGAAAATCTGTAAAAACCACAAGTTTACAGTCAATTATTCTATGAAATATAAAATTGTATCAATATTATACCACGTAACAATTCTGTGTGTCAAGAAAAAGCACAAAAACTAGATCTATTGTATTAAAGTTGCTCTCCAACTAAGGATATTATACCATGCGAAAATATCAATGTCAAGAAAAAATCATAACCTATTATATCTCCTTGCACTGGGATGTAAGTTGGATTGTAATGAGTTGCTGCTACCACACTTCATGACCTACTGCTGGTCCGGTGTCTATTTCACCTGAAGCTGCATGCTCAGGTTCCTGTGCTAACAGGTCCGCGAGTTTCAAACGCGGAAGATCGGCGGGACGACCTATTTTTTTAAGTCGATGCGGTTTGAGAACAGCATCTGCTAAACTCTTGTCTGTATCTAAAGTTTCCATTTCTGTTTTTCACGTTAGAGTCCTCCTTAATCATAAACACTAAACATAAGTCTCAGAAAATGTAAACTTATTGGTTCATGTATAATTTAAGTGCGAATATTGTTGAGTTGTGTTATTATTTATTGTATGGATTTCCCTATGCTATCTTTATCTTTAATTGAACGATCCCGCGTATAAATATCAAGTTTGTTAATGTTGAGTTTATATCAAAACTCGTCTATCGCACTTAATCATAACATGAGTCTTTCAAATTTAATATAGATCTTACAACATCATTTGTAAGAATTAAAGGAGCAATCAATGGACAACACAACAATGCGAAACGCAAATACACAGTTAGCAATTGAATTACTAAAACAAACTGTCCTCAATGTTTTACAAGAATCAGAAGAACAAGGACAACCATTACTTTCACCTTCGGAAATTTCAAAACAACTTGATATTACCCAAGCTAACGATAACGGTATATCTCGTGCTGTCCTCTCATTGCTACGAGACGAAAAACTTGTTGAATGCGTGCTAAGTAGTAATAGAACAAAATATAAGATCCGCAATTGACGAGGAGACATGAAAGCAGTTGAAAGACATTAACATTGAACACATTTCTATAGACAGAATATTACCTAATGTTGAAAATCGCTGAAATCGCTGAATGTGCGGATAAGTGAGTAGTTCTGTGTACAGCCATCGGAGTCCCGACTATTCTTCCTCAAAACCTTGAGTAGTAAACTTCAAGGTTTTACAATTCTCCGACACAATAACAACTACATTTTCTGGCACACCATCCGGCACATTGGCTTGAATATCCATCGTTATTTCAACTTTTGCCCCTGTGAGACTGGTAAGATGCTTCACTACTTCGTCTATAACATTTTGAGCATCTCTGGCTGCTCGTATCGGATCAAGAGTAACGGATCCGTAAAAACGTTTCGGGGGGACAGTCTGAGTAGGATCGGTTCCAGTTTTATCCTCTGTTTCACCTTTTGGATCAGTAGAACCTTGATCGCGTTGACCTTTGACAGGGTCTTTTATACCTTGTTCATCTCTTGATTCATCAGTTGCTTGTTCTGTTTCAAGTTGTGCTGCTGCCACGGCTGGCTTTATCAACACACTTGCTTCATTGATATATATAGAACTACTGACTCTACCGAATTGCAACCCCTTATATTTACCATCGTCGCCAACGCTATCTGCGTATCCGAACCATTCCGTTGTTTTGAGTCCCTCTCTGACAGTATTGAGCAGAACACCAGAATCACGTAGACGCGGCATATACAGATACGTCGCAAGACAATCCCACACGCGCTTGAGACTCACATGAGGTTCGTCTTCTTTCCATAGCCAACGATCCAGTTCCATTTTTAGTAGTGCCGGGGACCATTTGGTAATTAACTGCTCATCACTTCGGACTTTCTTTACGGCTTTGGTTACCGGATTCTCCTCAGCACCGGAAATGCGGACAATTTCCCATTCTACTGGGTCTGTGCCTTCTTGTGTTGGCACAAGCAGCCATCTATATGCATCGTTGAGGCGCATACCAACGGTTTCGTTGCACTGATTTTTTCCTTCAGTCGCCTCGCGCCGTTGATTAGCATCAAGGTTCAGTGCCTCTGAGTCTTGGACAATTGAATCCCACGCGAGGTAGCGACGTGTTTCCTTATCAAGCGATTCCCATTCACCATCATCGAGTGCAACGAAGATAAGCATGTTGCTGTAGGTTCTTGGACTATCACCGCGTTTGCTTAAAACCTCTGTTGCAGCTCTGATTGCCTCTGAACTTTGCTGTCTTGTTTTATGTCCACTTGCAGGTGATAGAATTACCAATCTTGTTTCTGATTCATCTGGCACGTCGGTTGATGTAGGGCAAATGTGGACAGCTTTGAAATCGCCTCGGTCTCGGACCTGTCGTAAGCGACGGACAATTTCCGCTTCTACTCTCTCAGGTTCTAATTTTGCAGCGCGATCATCCATTGTTCTGCGCAGGTTAGGATGTGTGTCATACCAGTATCGTTGGGCACGGGAGTAAAGGTGTGTTAGTCTATTTTCCATGTGTTTTTTGGCATCTATAAACACAGAGACAGACTCATCGGGGTGTGCAACGCCGAGGTTTATTCGTATCTCCTCAATACCGCGAACATTCTGATCGCTCCCATGCGGTGCGCTGCCCATGAAGATTGCCCGAGCAACGTTTTGTGCTGCAGCGTGTTTGCCAAAACGGGTGTTTCCTGCGTCAATTGCGCGTGTTTCGGAATTTGGTCCATCAACGTCTTTGTCTACAACAGCGTTCCACCCATCAGCGAGATAACGAAGCAATTCTTCTCGAACATTCCGAGCATTTAATGGAATTGAACCCGGTAAAATCAGCCCTGAACGATCATTGTTCGCCCATAAGTGATGAATAACTGCTGCCATGAGACGCAAGACACCTCGGGTTTTCTGAAAAGTATCAAGCGGTGACCAGTCGTCATAGAGTCTGTCAAAGAGTTCCGGGTGTATCGGGTACGCTTGACGGAGTCTATCAAGATAAGTTGTTTCGCTGCATTCAGAGGGAAAATCGGAAGGATTGTCATCGTATAACTTGACAAATGCCCGACATACCGCATCGCGTGCGGATGTGTCTTTCACTTGTGAGAAAAGTCGTCGTCTAACAATCTCAAATCCTTCGTTAGCACCAACAGGTCTCCATATATTTTCAAGTCTTCCGACAATCGCTTCAATTCGCACTAACGCTGCTTGTCCTGCATCGCCTCCGATTTCAATATCAGACTCCGGTATTGATGCGATGAGTTGGCTACGATCCGAACGTTTGACAGCTTCCGTTAAGGACTGCACAAAAGTTAAATTAGAGTCAAATGTACCCGCAGGCAGGTCGTTATCAACGTAGATGTTGCGCGCATAAGCCACCAACTCATCAATGAGGATGACAGCAGGCCCAAATTGGTTGAGAAGTGTCGTTAAATCGTTAGCACCGGGGGCAACGCTTTTCTCATCCGCCTCTTTTACAATCGCATAACCCTCTTGTCCACCGAGTTGTGCAGCGATATCACCCCAAAGCGTCCGGACATTAACGCCATTGACATCCCGTGTCACGGTCGGATTGAGATCTGTTCCGACAATAACAGCAATCCGTGCATCAGGTACTTCACTCACCTGTGCTGCACTGAGGATGTGTTCTACCCCTTCCATCTGGTCTGGAGTCACCTTTCCACTGAGAAGGTGATACAACGCCAGCATGCTATGCGTTTTACCTCCACCAAACGCTGTTTTGAGCTGGATGATCGGTTCTCCGCCGTTGCCTGCTAACCGCTCAACTGCGGAGGTAAGGAGTTGTCCCATGCCATCCGTTAAGTAGGTGCGTTCAAAAAATTCTATCGGGTCTTGATATTCCGTGTCAGCTGTCCCGGCGACGACCTCTGCCAAGTTAACAGCAAACTCGGCATTATCGTAACGGTCTTCGGCGACGTCTGGATGTGGGGTAACAACTTCTCTCCAAGGTTTTAGTGCCACAGTATACCTCCAATTCCAAGTTCTCTTAAAGTAACTTATTTCATTTCAAGATTCCGCAGGTAACAGTTCTTGTTGTTCAGGCAGCTCAGTTATATCCTTACGTTCCGCCTGAATATTTGCCCATGAGGTGACGAGTGTGTTATAAGGAATCGCCTCTTGTGCCCACCCATTACGGTCACAGATGGCGTATAGCCGGTAAGCTAAATCACGTGCATTTTCACTCTGTTCACTCCCCAGTTGAAACACTAACCTTGCCGTTTCGGTTTCACCACCCTGGTCAAGCGCGCGAATTAGGTATTGTGTGCATTTCCATGTATTGAGATCACTATCCGAAGCTGGAGCCCATTCATCTGGATACTCGTTCCGGTTTAGCAAACGGACTCTTCCAGCGCGGGCATAGAGAACGCCAGATTCTGATATACCTTCTACGCTCGTGTCCCTGGCACGAGCAAGTACATCAGCTTCACCATAACCCGCTTCTCCCATACCGTACTGTTCAAACCATGAAACACAGAAACGGGTATCTGCATCAAGATCACCGTCCTGTTCGGTGAAATACGCATCAAGTTCTGTGTTGATGATTTGCAGTGCAGTGCGGACTTGCATCGGAGTCCCGCATGCTTCAAGGACACTACTGTAACGTGAGAAGATTGCCATACCGGGACCTATTGATGCCTGTGTTAGGTCAACAGGAGCAATATTTCCTTGCTGTAAGTGTCGGAGTGCAGTTGGGAGTTTACTCCGAAGCTCGGAAATAAATTCACGGCGGGTTGTCACACTTGCATCATCGGGGCGCGGGCGGCATACGAGGACAATTGAAGATGCAAGAGCATTAGTATCCATGGCCACTTGACGAGTTTGTGCTTCTGTCCGGATTGGTAGCGTCCCCGTAATATGAAAACCGGCTTCAAGCAATCCTTCAAGCATTGTCTCCCATCCTGTTGAAGAAATACCTCCATCTTTATTATCTTTTTCAGATTGTTTAAAAGCATAGTAGACAGTCATCGGATACTCAGGATGAGCGTGAGTTCGCATGAGATAAAAGGCTTTACTTAAACCTGTCAAGAAGTGTTCTTCTGCTTTTGACCTATTTCCACCAAAGCGATGAGGATCGGCGACAAGTTCTTCAGTTTTAGGTACGAGCATTAGGTTAAACAAGTTAGGGTAGATATGTCTTAAACTTCGGCGTAACCAAATGTAAAAGAAGTCCGATAAGTCTGCGTAGCTAACGTTATTGTAGTAAGGTGGGTCTGTGGAAATGAGAAAATGATTGCTTTCCACATGTATTGAAGCTGCATCTGATTGATTTGTAAAACCAATCTGACCATTGCCTAAGAATGGTAGAGGATCAATCGCGAGCTCTATAGCTCCGGACAGATTCCCCGTTGCAGATCCAAAAACATTAGCATCTGCAAAGTCCCATATCATTGCTAAAGATTGTTTTCCAAAAGCTGGCTGTACTTTTTGACCTTTTGAATTCCACCTTGCGAATGTATTACAAGTCATTGCTACTCTGTCAATTGCGAATGCTAGATATGTCAATATGGCACCAGCATAAGTTTCTAATTCTTCACAATTTGCTTTGCTTGCATCTGCTACGACTTGTACTTTCACTTCGTCCAACAAATCGGTAAAGGTAGACAGAGCAGTCAACTGTCGTTGCGTAAACAGATCTGCCCAGGTAAAAAAACCATACCCCCGACCACTGACTAAAGTTGTCGTATCACGGTTCATTTCGACTTCCGGTGTCCAAGCAGGCTTGGCAGATTCTGCAATTTTTACGTGGTCTTCCGAGGGAGAAAGATAAATTCGTCCATTTTCTCCGTCAGCAACAATTGCCATCAGTTGTGCATCTATGTGACCTGCGATACTTTCATTTTTGACGTGTTCTTCGGGGTTATCTTGATGACACACAAGGCAACGGAAACGAGCACCTCTTCCTATTTTCGTAGGTTCAGGAGGCGCACCTTCCCCCATTTTTACCTTAAATTGTACTTCCTTACTTGCTTTATTCACCAACGGTTCGATCCATGCTTTTTTTCCTTTTTTCTTTGATAGCCAAAAAGAGGTGACAAGTGGCATCCTGGCCCCACAAACAGGATTATGACATTTCACCCTCCGTGCCCAAATCCATGCAATGACAGTTGCTTCACCGCCACCCTGTTCCTTCGGAACTTTCACTTTCGGGTAGAGATGTCCGATCCTCTCTTCTGCTTCGTTCCGCATCCACTCTCCGTAATAACGGATGTCTTCCGCCAAACCTGAGGCACCATTCCAGGTCTGGTTCTGCAGTGAGTTATTTGGCACTTCAGGATTGACTGGAGGTCGTCCTGCAAATTGCTTAGGAATTTCGATCATTGCTTTGGTGATTAACACAGCAATAGGATTTAGATCGCTAGCATGTACTTCTAAACCAAGACGTTGTGCTTCCAGTGGAATAGATCCAGCACCACAGAATGGATCTAACACTGGTGGCGGATTCCCATTTGTTGACTTGAGAATCTCGTTCCGCGCCTCTGATAGAAGATGTTCATTGTCAGTATTTTCCCACTTAATTATTTGTTCAATAATACGGAAAAGTCGTTTCCTTTCACGATTCTGTTCTAATTCGGTTGGAAATTTGTCAGGGTGACTTGAAGGGTCATCAACAAGCGAAGCGAATAGTATTGCCCGACATGCTTTCAATGGTCGCCGTGCCCACCAGAGGTGCAGCGTGGTGGGGTGTCCACGGGCAGGACGACCAGATTTCTCGCGTACTGCTTCGCTGTTGATGTCTTCTAATGGTAATGCTACTTCAATGAGTTTTTTGTGGTCGGACATGGTGTTTCCTTTGTTTATTTTGGCATATCATAACATAAAAGCGGGAATTGTGAAAGTAACGTTTATTTTTGCAACAAGCAGTATAAAAATTATTTAGATTCAGATGGAAACCTTGAACAGACATTACGGATATAAGTATCATAAAACTCTAAATGTTCTTTTTTAAAACCTCTGTCGGTAAATTCATAATAAGAGCAGGATACAACATAAAATAAAAATACATTTAAAAGTCCTGCAGCAATTTGCCCACGATACTCATCTTTATGCTTGCCATGTTTATCAAAACTCCAATATGAATACATCAGAATATTTCCATGGACATGTTCATTACGATAATTAAACATTCTATTTAATCCATCATTGGAAATGTTATTATTTAGTTGCTTGTTTATCCCCTGATCTATCTTTTCCTTTCTTGATTTTCCAGACCAAAAATCTCTACCTGGCTTTCCATATTCCTTTTTAAAATCCTCTTCCATTTGTTTACGGATTTCTTTTTCACTATTTGCAATATCCAGAAAAGCGGAATATCTGTCTGTTACAGATTCGTTAGACTCAAGAATATAGAAATAATCTATTGTGCAGTCCCAAAGCAGTCTTGCTGAATATTCTATTGAACGAGAAAAATAATGGCTTTCATCATTAAGCAAGGATTCTGCTAAAACACATATATCATAAGAAGCCTCCCTGGCATCCATGAATAATTTCCGCAATGCAAGTTGTCTATCGCTAACAGGACCAGAAAGCTTGGTTAATTTAATAGTTTCATCCACTTTTAGAATTAACTTTTTACTATATTTCAATAATTCTTGCAAATCAGAATCAGATAAATTTTTAGCGACATCCTTTCTATACATATCTTCTCAATCCTGAGTAAATTGAAACTTTATTCAATATTACATGCCTTTTGTTGTCTAAGTTTAGTATGTTTTAATACCTAACTTGGTGTCTCTGAACGCGCAAGGAGTTCGTTGATATCGTAATTGACGCTATTTGCGCCGAAGTCCGGTTCTTTTTGAAACGGCTCACGGATATAGCGCGGTTCTTTCGCTGTATCGCCCTCTACTTCAACGATAGCAAGAATAAAACTCTCCGGTTTGTTGAAAGCAGTGAAAATCTGTGTTTTAGAAACGGTAACGTTTGTCGATCCAGGTGATTTCCCTTTTACTTCAATGAACAGTAGACTGTTATTATTTGGATCTTTTGACTCAATATCATAGCCTGGGTTATGATGTGGCATCTCTATTGGTCCCCGTCCAAGTTTCTGTTCCGCTTCCATTACTGCAGCGACTGCAAGTTTATCAATCCTTTCTCGGTCTGCTTGTGCAATCAGAACCGTACTGTCAGTGTTGCTTTCGGTGGTCTCCAAAAGCGTTTGCGGTACGATGAGTGTGCCCCCAATGACATTTGGTGCCATCGGGGACATATGCTGTTCCTGATCTAATTCTTCCATACGTTTTCCAAGCCGTTCCTCCAACTCGTTGGCACGCCTTTGTGCTTGGTCTGCGTTGATTTTTGCCATCGGTTTTCCGGCTTCTTCCTGGCGTTTCAAATGGCTTGCCCGATTATCCCAGTAAATAATTTCCTTCGTGAGTCGTTCATGAACCGCTCGTCTTGTTTTCTCCACCAATTCATCTTTATGCTTCTTTACTTCGTCAAGGTGTTGTGGAATAAGGTGTTCTGCCGCATAGGCAATAATCCGAGATTCTAATTCCTCACCGTTCTGTAGCCATTCTGCTTCGCGTAATGTAGATACCTGTGATTGTTCTTCATCAGTGATTGATCGATAATCCAAGTAGGGGGCATATCCGGGTGTTTTTACCGTTCCATCCATATAGATTTCTACGAACTGCATCTGACGTGAAACTGTTAGTCTATTTCCATCTTTAAGAGTTCGTCCATCTTGGATTGCATGTTCAAGGTAGAAGAGGACACGAATCTGATCATCAGTTGCATTTGGATCAACCAAAACCGTTCCCTGTTTAAGCAGTGGACGGTGTTGTTCCAGGACTAAATCAAGTGTTGCATCAAGCAGTGAATGACCGGGACAGACAAATTCTGCCAAAGGTTTCCCCGGAACAGTAATATGATCTTTTTCAAAGGTAATACGTTCATACTGTTTTAGGACTGGTGTACCGACACCAATTGCAACGTCTCGTTTACGGATTATCGCGGGAACGTTGCGAATTTGATAACGTTTAGACTCGCGTTCACGCAGTGTTCCACCGAGTTGTGTGAACGCTTCTCGGAAGAACGAAGCGATAAAGTGTGGTTGCAAACGTTTCGCTTCTGCACGCTCCATATCTTCACGGATATCATTGAGACGGCTGGTATCAATTGTTCCATGAACCAAACTATTTTCTCTGATTAAGCCTTGGATATGATCGTGGTCTAATGCCCCGTCAATTACTTCCGTTAATCGTGCTTTAACTTTCGGGTCGTCTCCTTCTCGGATAGCTCGAATGAGAAGTCTCCTCAGCGGTTCATCGGTAAAACATTTCCCTAACACATCAAAAACAGCACCCCCTAAGGAGCTGCGCTGTTGATTAAGTTTGTGAAGTAAGGTGTTGAACACTTCTCCCTCTCGCGTTTTTGGTGCAACGAGATTCCAGAGATGACACACCTCAGTCTGCCCGATTCTGTGAATCCTCCCGAACCTTTGTTCAATGCGGTTTGGGTTCCATGGTAGGTCATAGTTTACCATCAAGTGTGCCCGTTGAAGGTTTATACCCTCGCCAGCAGCATCGGTAGCGATTAGGATTTGCACATTCGGGTCCTGTGTAAATGCTTCTTGTGCTTCTTGACGTTTTTTCCGTTGCATACTGCCATAAATCGTGACAACGGCTTCGGGACGACCTATCAACGTATGAATTTTATCAGTTAGATATTGAAGTGTATCGCGATGTTCAGTGAAGATAATAAGTTTACGACGGTGCCCTTCTGCGTTAAATAATTTGCCAGATTCAGAGGCATTACCTTCTTTTTGTAAGAGATTAGATAGTTCTTCCCATTTTTTGTCGGTATTACTATTACGGACCTCTTGTGCTAATTTTTCTAAACGGGCAAGTGTCTGTATCTCCGCTTCAAGTTCAGAGATTGTTCGGGCAGCTGATGCTTGTGCTATGACTTCTTCCTCTATTGATTCTACTTCTTCAGCAGTCGCCTCATCATAAAAGTTGTCTACCTCCTCTGAGTCTGTTGGCGCATCACTGTCTATTGGTGTATCTAAGCGGATTGAAGTATCAGATCTGTTATTTTTTTCTTCCAGTAGTCTATCCTCTAATCGTTCCCTGCGGCGTTGAATAGATCGGTAGATTGCCTCTGGCGATGAAGCTAAGCGTCGTTGTAAGATAGTGAGAGCAAATCCGACTCGGTTTCCGCGTTGCCCTTCAATATTATCAGCACGGTTCATCTCTTCACGGACATAATTGGTAACCTCTTCATATAGATGTGCTTCTAATTCAGAGAGCTCGTAGTTGAGAGTTGAGGCGTAACGTTCTGGGAATAAACGCGTTCCATCAAATTTTAGCAGATCCTCTTTAACCATTCGGCGCATCAGATCGGAGGTGTCCACAGGGTTAACACCCCCTCGAAAACGTCCCTCAAATCGATCAGCATCCAGTAACGCCATGAACAGTTGGAAATCTTCTTCTTTACCATTATGGGGTGTGGCAGTTAACAATAAAAAGTGGCGTGTGATTTTCCCGAGCAGTTGTCCGAGTCGGTAACGTTTCGTAGCATGTACGTCCCCTCCAAAAAAGGAAGCTGACATCTTGTGTGCTTCATCACAAACGATAATGTCCCAATCTGTGTGCTTTAACTTTTCTTGAATATCATCGTTTCGGCTGAGTTGATCAAGTCGGCAGATAAATAAGTTATGTTCTTGGAATGGATTTCCTGTACGTGAGCTGTTAATTCTTTCACGGGTAAGGATTTCAAAAGGGAGGTGGAATCGTTGGTCAAGTTCACTTTGCCATTGCTCCACAAGGCTACCAGGGCATACAATTAGGCAACGTTTTAAATCGCCCCGTACGAGAAGTTCCTTGAGATATAAGCCTGTCATAATCGTTTTGCCTGCTCCCGGATCATCAGCAAGCAGATAGCGTAAGGGTTGACGCGGTAGCATTTCTTCATAGACTGCGGTAATCTGATGTGGCAATGGGTCTACGCTTGACGTATGGACTGCAAGCCGTATATCAAAGAGATGTGCCAATTGGATTCGGTAAGCCTCAGACGCGAGGCGGAACATTTCTCCGTCTCCATCAAAACTCCACGGAAGTCCGGCAGTAACAATTTCAAGTGAGGATTCGCTGGCTCGGTAAATCAACTCACTGCCAAGCGTGCCATCCGCTTTTTTATAGGTAAGTTCTATTCCAATTGTACCTAACCATTTCACTGCAACGACAGTTACCTGTTGGTTAGGTAATATTCCTTTTACGATACAACCTTGTTTAAGTTCTTCTAAGTGCGCCAAGTGATTTTCCTTCTATGCTAATTCTTGTATATGTTTAGAGTCTTATGTTGACTATATTACCACATTTTAAAGTGAAAAGTCAAGTTGAGATGGTCAAAAGCCATAGGCATTCAGTTTTCGGTTTTTGAGCATTTTTGCAGAGGTCTCGCGAGCACGGGGAAATTGAAGAAACACCCAAGCAAAACCCTCGTTCCTACAGCGAAGAAACCTAAAGCAGAAAAATGAAAGTATTGGAGAATTGAATTCCCTGCTTGCCTTGGCTTGAGGAGGTCACTGGCAAAATTGTGGCAAGTCTGTTATTATGTAATCGAGTGTTATATCGAACTTTCAGCAAACTTATCCGCACCGAAAAAATGGGTGTGAAACAGGTTTGAAAAAGAACACATTCTGATGAATCAGCGATATCATGGAGGAACTAACTATGGCTATAGGTATTTTCCTACACTATCCCAATGCCGGTTATCTTGAAGAAGCACGAAACGTTCTGAATGGACTTAAGTTAGACATTCAGGAAATCAAAGCAGATTATGAAACTGTTTCAAACCTTGTTCCTTACACCTTACAACGTGGTGCTGAGTCTTGGTTGATACTTTTCGCCCCTGATTACCAACGAGATTTACTGATTTTACCTTTTCCTGATAAATCTTCAGAAGTGCAAGAAGGGTTTCTGGGATCTATTATTGAGGAACTGCCAAGGGTAATTGACATGTTTTTATCTCGAAACTTTAGATTTTCTTTGGACTGGAATAGACGATTTCAGTACGTTCACATTGATGTCTCCGTTTATTCCTTGCTAAATTCCAGAAGGGGACAGCAGCAAGATCGGCAGACTCCCCAACAAATCGTTCATTTTTGTCAGGCAACAAGTCAAAACATTCAAACAGAGCGTAATAAAGCGTGGCGTAGGGCACAAGAGAAAGGAAATCCCATTGTTCTTGATCAATTTGACAAGGTGCTGGAAACAGCAAATCATAAAATCTTCGAACGCATAATTGCTCAAGGATCTAAAAAAGTCGTGCCAGAAATCGTTAATATTTTTGAGGATATTATGGATCCTGAAACAAAGCGTTTCTTAATCACAACTGAAACAGTAAGTGCCTTTGTAGATAAACACCTACCTCCTAATTTTGACTATTCTGCGCCGGGATGTGGTCTTTGGAAAGCTGTAGAACGCGAACTGAATCTTTCACTCGTGTTGCATTTGCGTAGGGAGGCTGGGGTAGTGAAGAATGTTTATTACCCGTGGAAGGGAAGTAAACAAGGAAAAATTCCAATTTTAACAGGGGAAAACCGCAGCGTAGATCTCAATAAAGATTCAAAAAATCCCGATAGTATTATGCTTGGTCCTATGACAAGTTTGCTTGAATGGGGACATTGTAATACCGTCAGAGAGAAATTGGAAAATCTTTTTTTCGCTTTCGACTTCGACTTTGACTTTCTACTACAGTATCTTCTTGGTCAACACGCTGGTGCAGGTGGGAGTGCGAAAAAAGATACCCTCCCTGAGTTTTTGGATAAAATAAGAAAATTAAGAAACGGTCATGC
The DNA here is from genome assembly GCA_022828145.1 of Candidatus Poribacteria bacterium. Classification (GTDB taxonomy): domain Bacteria; phylum Poribacteria; class WGA-4E; order WGA-4E; family WGA-3G; genus MSPOR6. Next base: position 35,829 of record JAJEJA010000121.1, read on the forward strand.
CCACATATCAGCTATGTCCCGGCAAGAATTTGGGACACTTCGTAATCTTGTTCTTGCTTCAAAGCACGGGGCAACAAGTTCATGCTTGCATGGAATTCTCCTGTTGAAAGCACTTGTGCTTTTATATTGGGGACAATCTGATTTTCCTACTAAGATAACAACTGAAGATAAACAAGTCGTAGAGTTTAAGAACTACAATAATACGTTTACCCGCGGCGATGGATCAAACTGGAAACTTGTCGCGATACATGGAGATGGTTCTGAGCTCTGCATCGCTACATTTGACACAAAAGACGATGCAGAAGCCGTCCGTAAAGAACTTGATAAAGCCGCTGGTACTGAAAAAGAATGGGATGTCAATAGGTTCAAAGAGAAAATGTAAACAGACCGTTAAACGAGCACCATTTATGCAATTGATTCATGATGAAAACCTTGTTGTACAAGTTCCGTAGATGCGTCTGTCCAAACAGTTCGCTCATTTTTTGCAGCCGTGATTGCCTATGCTCTCGTAGGTTCTGGTACCTTCACCGGGTAACGGACATCAGTCACCCAATCGGTTAATTGCGATAGGTTTGGATGCGCGGTTTTGGAGTGCCAACCATAGGTGGCAAATTCCATGTTGTTTGCATAGAGTATTTTCCTTCTTGTTGGGCATAGCGCAACACCGAGCCGATCCGTGTGCGGTGGTGTTCCAGTTCTTCCGGTGTTGTGACAACGATGTCCTTCGCTACAGGTAAATCAGCCAAGGCTACGCGGATGTCAACAGCCGTATTCCGCTTATCCTTATCTGTGAGCTCCTCAAAAACGATAAGCAAATCTATGGCACTATGCCGATCAGCATCCCCTCGTGCTTGTGAACCGAAGAGAATAATCTGAAGCGGGTCAAATTCACGGACTATACGCTCTGTCATGATTGAGATAAAATTGTTATTCATTAACAGGGGGTTTGAAAACAGTGGGGTTTGAAAAATTGGGTTGGATAGAAGCGTATACCCTATCAAAATCATGACGAATACGCGTTTGGTATTCGTCATGATTTTGCGGGTGTTACTTCAATCTACCCGACCTATAAGGTAAGAGTAGACTATCTATGAATGTGATCAACAGATTCAATTAGAAACTTTGTCGACCTGTTGCTGTGTTCTGTGCTCTATCGGATACACGTATCGTTATACTGTGTGCACCTTCAGGTAGCTTCGTCGTATGCAATAGCAGTTGTTCTTCTTTAGAGTCAAAAATACCATCTTCTGGGAAGATTACTCTCCACTGTTCGTCATTGTCTATCTTGTAGACAGCTCTCTGGACAGTGTTCATTGCATCGGAGACTTTGCATGTAATCTTGAAAGTGCCATCGTCCTGTTCTTCAACGTTTATTTCTCCGACTTCAGGGTCTGTATTGTCCACGCTGACTGGGGCACTGACTTTATCTACAGTTTTTTCCCATCCGACTGGATTACTGAGTTTATCCGTAGCAACAACCTTGACTTCATACTTCCCATCAGCGATTGATGTAATGTCCCAATCATAACTGGGGGCATTAAGTTCTTTTTTTAGAAGTTTCCAGTTCTCTTCGTCAACTGCTTTATAGTATACCGTAAACTGTAAGGTATCCCTATTTGCATCTGCTACTTTCCACTCAATCTTCCATCTTTTGGGGGAAGCTGGCGGAGAGCTCCCTCTACTTGGAGCACCGGGAGGCTGTGGACTTGCCGGACGCTGAGCACTGCTTATACCTGTCCTAACGGCAACACTGGAGAGAGTTGGTTCAACATTCGTCTGTGCAGACGCAAGTGTGACCTTCTTCAAAATAGGTGCTTTAGCAGTGTCTGTCGTTGTGAATTTCGCTCTCCATTGGATATACTGGGCGGCAGCATTGGGTATCTGTGCGCCTTCTGCTGTCGTGAGTTCATCAGACCATTTGTTCCACGTATCATCCGGTTTACGGGTGTTGCCTGTTCGCGTCGCAAAAGTGAGTGAAGTACCATCTTCAACATCTGCTTCCCACGAGATCTTACCCCAACGGGATAGACTCTGTGCGTTGTGAACAGAAGATTCAAGTGTGCCTTCCTCAACATAAGAATCGGTCAACGTGAAAAGTTTTCCGGGATTTCCTGCGCCGATAATGGTCTTCATATCATCTGCGTTTTTGGTTTTAAGTATAGCGACGACGTCCTTTGACTCACACTTACCAACAGAATGGAACTCTCCATCCATCGGATTGACACGATACAGGTTTCCATTGCTACCTGTACCTACTAAGATCTGTTCGTCACTTTCCAATACCATTGCATAGATCAAGGGTTCAGGGGAGCTCCAGACGTGAGCAGTTGTACCATCCGGATGAAGTCTGTAAATTACCGACTTGTTTTCTTGTGGAGGGCCACTGCCGGGTGCTTGCGGATTAGGAATAGTTGGACCTCTATTTGAGCGGGGTGCACCCCTATCCATAGGCACGGATGTAACAGCAGATGCAAAGACGTTACCTTTGCTATCCATAGCCAAATCCCGAATTTCTTTCTCTCTTGCTTGATAAATCACATTAGAGGAGCCATCATTCATGATTTTGTAGATAATCCCATTACCACTACTACCTGCGTATAGTCCACCATCAAAGGCAAGCAGGGATGAGATATTCTTTTCTTCAGTGTCAAAGAAAACACTTGATTCACCATCGGGTGTTATTTTATATATTTTACCTTCAGTACCCGTAGCAGCATATAGATTCCCTTCACCGTCAAGATGTAACGCCCACACATACTTGTCCCCTTTCTTAAGAAGGGTTTTCGGTGGAGTATCTTTATCTGTTATCTTATAGACCAATCCATCGGGACCAGTACCAGCATAAAGGACATCGTCTGGACCCGCGACAAGACTAAATATCGTAACTTCTGGTGAATCAAAATATAGCGTGATAGTTTTACCATCAGCACTGATTTTATAAATTTTACCTTCGTTGCCTGTTCCTGCATAGATATTACCCTCAGAATCTTCAGCGAGTGCCCAAACTTGCGCCTCCTTAAGTTCCGAGAATTCTTCTACCTTTTTGGACAAACTGGCATCTCCCTTGCTTGTAACAGAGATATTCTTAATCTCTCCTGCTTCAAATTCTGTTCTATGTTGTTGTTCCCACAACGATGTGGAGACTGCGGAAGCAAGGCTCACAAAAATCAAGGAGATTGCCATCAGGCTCCAAAAGGAAATCAAACGTCGCATTATACTTATCCTCCTGTTAAATGCGCATAAAAATAATACATACTAATTCCAATATAGGTTATTGTACATTTCTATTGACTGCAATCGGCACTGTTACACTTCCACTCAGGATGTATTCCGTTTCAACTCTATTGGTCTCTAATGCCGTACCGTTGGTATACCCTCTTTCACCTAAACGCGTAGCGGTATTCATGACAGACATAACTGAGATTGGCAGATCCGAGAACTCTTCACCTTGAACAGTTAAACCCGGTCTCGGAGCAGAAATCTCAAGAACAAGATTCGTGTTCGGTTCAACCTGTTGAATTAACTTCACCAACTGATTAACATTTTTCGGACTAAAGCTCCCCGGCGCACGAGAACGTTGCCAGGAACGATAGGAACTGGCACTCATCACACGCAGCAATACGATACCGTCAGGTGTATCCTTAGGAACTGTAATCGATCCCGTTAATGTCTTTAGTTGTTCAAGGTAGGGCCGGACAGTCAACGTCATCGTCACCTTTTCACCCGGTCGATACACGTTCTTATCAAGTTGAGCGGTACGGATTTGTGCAGTATTCCGCTTGTCTTGGATTTTTATGTCAAAGTCTATGGAATCAATTCTTAATTTAGCAAAAGGGTTCGTTACGATGTCTCCTACAGCACCCGAAATCAATCGGGTCACATTAAAGCCTGGAGAACCGCTTGAAGAATTGATGTTTTCTAAGACGATCTCACGCGTATCCAAATCAGGATGTTCCGCAAGTTTTATGGTAGCTTTTGCATTTACGGTATTGTCACCGAAACCGAATTCCATTGCGTTAACGATATTTGAGATAGCAATTCCGGTATAGATTGGTGTGTAGAAAGGTTCACGGACAACTTCATAATAAGCGTCCCGCACTTTTTTATCGGAGGTCTGCACTTTTGCTGTAACGGGAACATAGTGATGGGTATTAGGAAGTTTTTTCACCAAACCTGCAATTGCAGGAACACGATCTTGTACTAAAGTACCTATCGGTTGTGTTGCTGATGCAATTTTACTGGAACGGGCTCGACTCGGTAGAATAAAATGGACATAACCACCGGAAAGTGGTAAGTTAACATTTCCTTCGCCATCTGCTGGATGTCCATAAGCAAGCACTTCTTTTTTGTTCTTATCAATGTAAGTGATGGTTCCATAACCGAAAACAGAATAGTCACCACGGACATACTCAGTTCCGATGATTTGTCCCTCTTCAACGGGTGATTTTTTTACAGGACCGCCACCACCCGCAGCCTGTACAGGCATCATATTCGATCGCCGTAGTACCGGTTCTAACATCTTTAATGTTACTGGGTCAAGACTTGGCAGTGAGATTGGAATTGCCAATTGTAAAGAATACGAATTCGGGTTAAATCCGGGGATGGTGTTATGGATGCTATCACTGTTCTTTGAATGCCGCATGCCTAATTCACGATGAGTGGGGAGTGAAGGTACCATATTAAGACCTTCGGATGCATACTCAGAATTTTGGTTGAAGTATTTCGCGCCGGCATATCTCAAATTCGGTTTCATACCGCGATCTGTAACTTTAACCATTAATTCTATGGGTGTAATCCCGAACAGGTTTGATTTTTCACGTTGGTTGAAATACCCCAGTGAAATTGCCCCCATGAGTCTACCATCTACGTAACATGGACTTCCACTCATACCCCCCGCGACACCTGTGCGTTTGAAGTTCTCACTTGTTCCTTCTGCCCATACCACATCCCAACCGGGGGTAGAGTTATATTCAATGCTTATGATTTCATACTCAAACTCTTCTGCCTCTGTACCAAAGAATACGGTGTATCCTTTACCTTTCATCCCGGCTTTGATATCGGAAACTGGCATAAACTTTTCAACGTCCCATTCTATCTGTGCATTCGTGCTTAGTGCAGCAAAGCAGAAAACTACAAGTGCACAAAGAAAAACTTTTTTCACTATTTTACTCCTCTCTGATTATTTAGTACTGCGTATATTTATATATATACGTTTAGTTTAGAGACTACAAGTCAAAATTTGTTCATGGGATAATCATTCATATTTTCATCAATGTTTTAAAATACCACATTAAATCTTATCTGTCAACTTAAAAACAGTTTCCTGACATACTCCCCAAGCTAAAGCATGGGGTTTTGGCGGATTTTTGATAAACTGTACCTTATTAAAGAAAGTTAAACTTGATAATCCTTGAATCTTATGCTAAAATGGCATGCAAGAAAACTCAGAATATTACATAAAACAGTCTGTTAGTTCACACAAAGATGGAGCCAGTATTATCATGAAGCGTTTCGGTATTTTGTTTCTTTTCTGCTACATTGGGTTGATTTGTGGTGCGACGATTTATGCACAACAATCAACCAAAATAGTTCCGCCACCCGGTTCAGAAAATCTGACCCCAGTTCTCAAAGGATTCAACGCTACGATATCAGGTGAAATCTTTTGGGAAGGACATAAACTTACACAAACCAATGTATCCGTCTATCGGGATGAAAAATTAAAGGACCTATACACCAGCGGTATATCACAGCAAGGAAAATTCTCACTACGACTTGAACCGGGTAACTATTATCTGGTCGCTTATGTTGATGTTGATCAGTCTGGAAAATTTGATGAAGGTGATGCCTATGGAGTCTTAGGCGTTAAAAAATGGGAAGATGAAAGCCAGAAACATCAAGCTGTAGATATCAAAGCAAATGCTGAACTAAAAGGGATAAAAATACACATCACAGCGCGACTCCAGAGAATTGGCGAAGAACTAAAACTTGTGCCTGAAAAACTATATCAACCCAGTGAATTCAAAAAGTTTACGACTGAACTATCTCAAGCAACTGCTGGATGCCGGGGTACACTGATATTGACAGAAGAATCAAAACCGAACATTCATAAGATCGTAATCGCATACACCGACACCTCTTGGAAATATCAAGCTGGAATAAGTATCGTTGACCCTGATACTACCGTATGGGAACTCCGCTTAAAACCCGGTAAATACTATCTCATGGCAGTCGTTGATAAGAATAGGAGCAACAAACTTGATACTGGCGACACTTACGGTTTTTACGGTGTTAAAGATATCAACAAACGGGGTGTTTTCCCGAAACCGGTTCTCGTCAAACGGCATACATTTACAGAGAACTTAGAAATTAAGGTATCAGCAACCTATACAAAAAAAGATGAGAAAAATCAACAGAGTACCTCTCAAATCTCCGGTAGAATCGTACCGATGCCTCAGAATGCAACAAGAGTTCAAGTTGAAGTCTACACGAGTTCCGCCTTGGTCAATCCAATTGCTACAATGACAACAGATAAAGATGGACAGTTTACAATAAAATTACCTGTCGGAGAATACTATGTCATCGCAAATCATGATGTTGATGCGGATGGGAAATATAGTGAAGGGGACAGACTTGGCGGTTTTGGAACAGATGCTATCATAACTAAACCACCATCACCATTGGCAATAGAGGAAGGAGAAACACGCGCAATTTATATACAGATGAGCGCACGTTATGACGTAGAAGGACAACTTGTTGAATTTGATGCTAACGATGAGAAGATACTATCCGGAAATATTGGACCGAATGGCATTGCTGAAACCCCTGATACGAATCAGATGGGGAGTATTACAGGGAAAATTACATCTTATTTCTCTACCAAAAAAGCAAAATCCGCAAATATGGATACGCAACTTGAAAATCAGCAACCGACACCAGATGGATTATTGAGCCTATCTACGACACTAGATTTCAGGAAACCGATGTGGATGCCGTTGTTCATGGATGAAAACGGAACATTTCTTGTTGATGTAAAACCAGGAAAATACTATGTTATGGCAATTCTCGACCAGAACAGCGATGGACGTTCAGGACTCTCAGATGGTATCGGGATTTATGGGACACATCAACCTGTTCGGGGAAATCCCGCTACAATAACTGTCTTCCCTGGTAAGACTACACCCCACGTTGATATTGATATCTTGGCATCTTATGTTGATGAGAAAGGTACCATGTCAGAATTATCTGATGGCGATAGATGGAATATCGCACGGATGTATGGTAAACCCGAAGACATCTTCAATTACACAGATAGAGGCAAACAGATTGAAGAATGGATGTATTGGACAACCGGTTTAGCATTTCAATTTGAGGGAGATGGGGCTGGTTGGAAACTAAAACACCGTGAGACTTTTGAACCAAACACACAAAATATGCAAAGTGATATACAAAAGGGGAAGCAGACTCAAGAACAGAAAAATGTAGATAACAGTGAGAACAGTCAACAGAACAGTGAAAGAGAAGTAAGCACAGATGGGTTCTCTCTTGCGACTGAATCAGTCTATATTTTCTATAGTCATGAAGGTGTTCTATGGAGGATAGCACCAGCATCCTATTTAGACAGGAAGATTTTAAACAGGAAAGGCAATACGCCATCTGAAGAACAGACAGCCAGTGAAAACCTACCCCTACTGAATATAAACACTCGTGTTGCCCCGCTTGGGTCAGGATTATATCCATCTGCTTCCGAGAGTGGCATACTTTTGTACCAGGATCCTAACCGAAACGTTATCATTTCAGATGTTGATACCACGCGAAGCACTGTTCTTTTAGATAGTCGGCAGCTGCTTGCTCAAGATGTTTCCATCTCTCCAGATGGCGAATACATTGCGTTTTCAAATGGCGACAATTTAGGAAGGAGGCGGATCGTCATCCAACATCTCAGAAGTGAAAAGACTTTCCTTATACCATCAACATCACTTGAAATGTCAAATCCTACGTGGCGTAGAGATGGACAATTACTCGCTTATGCAGCCGCAGGTTCCGTTGAAAACCCGAAAGCAGGTTCTAACAGAAATATCTATGCTTTTGACAATGTCTCAAACAGTGTTGAACCGATTGTGATTTCCCCTGATGATGACGCTGAACCTTCTTGGCATCCGACGGACCAGAATACGCTTGCATTCTCTCGTGGAGATGACGACGACACGCGGCAAATTTGGGTTGTAACGATGTCCTCTATAGGTGAACCCATCGAAGAACAGATAACAGAAATGGGGGGTAGTCGTCCTGTCTGGGTTCCACCGAAGGGACGCTGGATTCTATATGAAAACAACGGACAACTTTGGGCAGTTGATGCTACTACTCCTGGAAGTGAAGCACCGCTAATTAGCAACGGAAGAGCAGTCTTTGGATATCAACCTACCGTTGTTCATATTAATGAATGAGGTATTCTATCTATGAAGATGTTGAAAATGCATAAGCTAACCGTAGCAGTCATTTTTTTACACGTGCTGATTCTGTCTACTGCATCAGCACAGTATCTGCTGGTACCAATGGAACAGACTCAGACCAATCATCTTAAAGCTTACGGTTTAACGTATTGGGCATTAGAAGTGCCGCGTGAATATCAATGCTATTGGTGGTTGAATTACCGTGGTGGTGCATTTGTTGTTCCAGATTCTCCGGATGTTAGGACACGGGCAGCAAGCATGGGTGTCTCTTACGAGCAGATGAGTGTCGCTGAATACCGGACGATAAAAGAGACCATCATTGCCACAAGTAATATGGATGAAATCCTATTGGAGAAGGCACCCAAAATTGCAGTATACGCACCACCAGAAGACACAATTTATCGGGACCCGTGGGACGATGCTGTAAAAATAGCATTAGATTATGCAGAAATACCTTATGACCAAATATGGGACAAGGAGGTGCAACGCGGGGCATTACATACAGAAAACTATGATTGGCTGCACTTGCATCATGAGGATTTTACAGGACAGCACGGGAAGTTTCACGCCTCCTTTTCACATCAATTCTGGTACCAACAACGCACCGCACTTTTTGAGAAAGCTGCTAAAGAAGCAGGATTTAAAAGAGTGCCACGCCATAAAGGACAGACAGCATTAGATATCGCTGACTATGTAGCAAAAGGCGGTTTCGTATTTGCTATGTGTTCCGCTCCTGAAACCTTAGATATCGCATTAGCGACACAGGGTGGGTTGCTTGATATCGTGGATCCCGTCTTAGATGAAACACCTATGTCACCAGCTTATGAAGAGAAACTAAACTTTGAAAGAACATTTGCTTTTAAGGACTTCATTCTGTATCCAAATCCCAACCGATATGAGTTTTCTGATGTTGATAATCCGGATCCTGATCGGAGTCCACAAAGCGGCGTAGAGGATTTTCAACTCTTTGAGTTCTCGGCAAAACATGACCCTATACCAACGATGTTAACACAGAACCATGTTTCGGAAGTGCGCGGTTTTCTTGGACAGACAACCTCATTTAATCTGGATAGACTACACCCTTCAGTAACAATCTTAGGTAAAATTGAAGGAACAAATTATGCAAAGTATCTCCACGGCACAGTAGGTAAAGGCACTTTCACTTTCCTTGGTGGACATGACCCTGAAGATTACCGACACCTTGTAGGCGAAGGGAAGATGCCGACGAATCTCGATCTGCACAAACATTCACCAGGGTACCGTCTCATCTTGAATAATATCCTGTTTCCTGCCGCCCGAAAAAAACCGCAAAAAACATAAATAGTGTTTAGTGGGCAGAGATCTGGCCTTACTTGAACTTTGACTATCCACTATAAGAATTATGAGAGTAACACTTGCGACCTGCAACCTCAATCAGTGGGCACTGGACTTTGAAGAGAATTGTCAACGTATCATTGAATCAATTGAATTGGCAAAAAAGGCAGGTGCGCGCTATAGACTTGGTCCAGAACTTGAGATAACAGGATACTCCTGTCAAGACCATTTCTTAGAAGAAGACACGCAACGTCATAGTTGGGAATCGCTTGCACAGATCATTCGTGGTGGTCACACAGATGGCATCTTATGCGATATCGGTATGCCGGTCATGCACAAGAGTGTGCGATACAACTGCCGTGTGTTCGTCTGTGATGGCAAGATACTTCTTATTCGTCCTAAAATAGTATTGGCTGCTGAGGGGAACTATCGTGAACCGCGTTGGTTCGCTGCATGGCAAAAAGGTTGGACAACAGAACCATTTCAACTCCCACCTGAGATTAAAGAAATTACGGATAACCTAATCGTGCCATTCGGTTGTGCTGTCATCGTAACACATGAGACAATTTTAGCATCTGAGACGTGTGAAGAACTTTTCGCGCCACACTCACCCCATATTGATCTTGCTTACAACGGTGTTGAAATAATTGCTAACGGATCTGGCTCACATCATGAACTACGCAAACTGGACACCCGCCTGTCATTAATTCGTAACGCTACAGAAAAGTGCGGTGGTGTATATCTATACGCAAATCAACAAGGATGTGATGGTGGAAGACTCTATTTCGACGGTTGTGCAACCATTGCACAGAACGGACATATCCTAACACAAGGTTCACAATTTTCCATCAATGATGTTGAAGTCGTCACAGCAACTGTCAATTTGTCCGATGTGCGTTCCTATCGTGGTTCAAGAATGAGCGGTGCTGTTCAGGCAAGTCATGGTGTATCTATACCACAGATACATACTGACTTTAAGCTAACGAATGATGAAAATGACAATGGGGGCAATGTGAAGGTAACAGTTCCAAAGACTACGCTTCACATTCACACACCAGAAGAGGAGATCGCTTTCGGTCCTGCTTGTTGGTTGTGGGATTACCTGAGACGTTCGGAAGCAGCAGGATATTTCATTCCGCTTTCAGGTGGCTCGGATAGTGGTGCTGTCGCTACAATAGTAGGTTCTATGTGTCAACTCGTAGCAAAAGCAATTCTTGATGACGTGGCACATGTGGTTAGAGATGCCGAAAAATTGTTCGGGGAAGCATGTGTGCAGACAATCAAAACCGACTATAACGACCCGGCTATAGCAGCAAAGCATCTTGCGAATCAACTGCTCTATACGTGTTATATGGGAACGACGAATAGTTCACGGGAAACGCGACTACGTGCTAAGGCATTAGCACATGAAATTGGCAGTTATCATCTTAATATCAATATTGACTCGCTCGTTAATGCGTTGCGAAAACTATTCACGGGTATCACAGGTAAAACACCTCAGTTCAAAACCGAAGGGGGTAGTACAGTAGAGAATCAAGCACTGCAAAACATCCAGGCAAGATTACGAATGGTGATTAGTTATCTTCTTGCACAAACCTTGCCTTGGGTTCGCAATAGGAACGGAACCCTACTTGTATTAGGCACCGGTAATGTTGATGAAGCACTTCGCGGTTACCTTACAAAATATGATTGTAGTAGTGCGGATATCAATCCAATCGGTAGTATTAGTAAAACGGATCTCCGCAGTTTTCTCCGTTGGGCAAAGGACAATCTCGGTTATACAAGCCTCGGATCGATATTAGAAGCACCACCGACCGCTGAATTAGAACCTATCACCGAGACATACACACAAACCGATGAGGAAGACATGGGAATGACATACACTGAGTTGAGTCGGTTCGGACAACTACGGAAAACCCATCGGTGTGGACCTGTCAATATGTTTGAGAAACTTGTGCAAGAATGGGACCATCTACCTGCAAGTGAAGTTGCCGATAAAGTAAAACGTTTTTTCCGATACTATGCCATCAATCGACATAAGATGACGACATTAACACCTGCATATCACGCTGAGTCCTATTCACCCGATGACAATAGGTTTGACTTACGACAGTTCCTTTACAATACACGTTGGACTTGGCAATTTCGGAAAATTGACAGAATGTTAGCAGATATGGACGCTGAATGAAGATGACAACTTTTTATAATACATCTCAGTATTCAATCATCCTTATCAGTGTAGTTTCTTTGTTGTTGATTTTTGCGTCTTATGCTGTCTATGGCGTTCCAAATTTACCGCTTAACTTTGATGGATGGGTGATGGATACACTTAATAAGCTTGAAATATCAGGAATCATAGATGGATACCACAGGAACTCTCTACCACAATCTCGAAGTGACATCGCGAAGATTATTCAGAAAACAGAGAAACGAATCCGTACAGAACAGATTTCCCTATCGCCAATAGATAGAAAACTTTTGGAGAAACTCAAAAGCGAATTTAAAGCGGAATTATTCCATGAATATAAGACCGATACTGACAGAAACTACAGACAGATAACAGACATTCGGATTCAACCTGAATTGCGAGTGTCTAACAGTGAAATCGCACCTGCACTGCAAAGCGGATTGCATTACGCAATCGGAAATAATAGAAATCACATAACATTCTACACCGAGTTAGAAGTTACTAATTTTGAACCAGGGATTGAATTTGTTGAGCGTTATTTCTTACCTGATGCAGCTTCGCTTCAAAAATCTGCTGACCAGAGATATGAAAGGTGGCATTGGGATTACGTAGTTGATTTCAAACGAAGCTACCTTCAATACAAATTTGCCGCTTTTGGAGATACCGAATTTGACATCCTGATTGGGAGAGACTCTGTTTATTGGGGCGCAAGTCCAGAGAAATCTATTTCGATTTCTGACAACTCTCCACCTTTTGAACTTGTGCGACTCGCTGCGAAAATAGGAGATCTCAAGGCAACCGCTTTTACATCACAACTGAATTCAACATGGTATGATGATGGGACAACGCGTTATCTTGCAAAACGTTTCCTCAGTGCTCACCGCCTTGATTATCAATTCAGTGATTGGCTGGAGATTGGTATATCTGAAATGGTGCTATACGGTGGGGATGTGCAAGCATTGCAGTGGAAATATGTCAACCCGTTTATACCCTATTATGCTGTGCAATATAATGCCAATAAGGACGATAACATTGTACTGAGTATTGATGCTTCTGTCCGTCCCGTTGATGGTTTACGTCTATACGCAGAGTGGTTTGCAGATGATTATCAGTACCAATCCGATTCAAACGATCCACATGCAGTTGCATGGATTACGGGATTTGATTGGTATCCAATATTTATGGAACGTCAACTCGGTATCCATTCGGCGTATGTGAGGATCAACCGATGGACTTATACACATCTGGAACCTGATAATCAGTTTACTCACTTCGGAGCGATTATCGGTCATCCGATTGGAACGGATGCTGACCTGTTTTCATGTCGTCTTTCATATCAAGCGACACCTTCAGCATTGATTGAGACCCGTTTTAGTCATCAACGAAATGGAGAAGCAGACGTAACCGACCGTTTTTACGGTGAAGACTTTGAAAATATACCGTTTCCATCAGGCACTGTTGAACGTCTATCTGAAATTCGGGTTGGATGGCAATATAGACCTATTGATGGTTTTAACGGATCAATCAACTACGCATGGCGACACATTCAAAACAGAGATAACACAGAAGGTGACTCCGAACAGCAACATCGCATCGTTTTCCTGCTGGCTTATGCATGGACAAAGTAAAACTGAGGGACGTCGCAATGGTAAAAAATATTTTTTTTGCGAGAAAAAAACGTGTTTTTCTGTTGATATTATGTGCCTTGCTGATAATTGGTTTCGTTGTCATTGTCCGGGACTGGTACGGTGTTCGCTTACTCGCAGTATCGCCAGAAATCTACAAGTATCGTCATGTAATTCGCCAGCATGCGTCAACACACGACTTGGATTGGAAGTTGATTATAGCACTGATTGTTCAAGAATCTGGCTTTAACGAATATGCGATAAGTCCAGCTGGGGCAAAAGGCTTGATGCAACTTATGCCTGAAACAGCAAAGGAGCTTGGGGTTACCGACCCATACAATGCAGAGGAGAGTATTGCTGGTGCTACACGTTATCTCCGCAATCTATACGATCTCTATCCAGATAGTTCCCATCCCAATCGTGTCCGCATCGCCTTAGCAAGCTATAATGGGGGACGGGGACATATTAAAGATGCTCAAAAGATAACATTGCACCAGAATGGACAACCACATCAGTGGGAATCGCTACGTTCACACCTTAGTCTACTCACCGAAAAAGATAGAGCGTTACATGCAGAAGTATGGGAATCGGGGAGACCTCCGCATGGGTACTTTAACGGGTTCGGAGAAACGCTTAATTATGTGGATAAGGTGATGCGGTATTACGACAGGCTTTGCCATTTTGCTGAAATTGTGCGTAAAGTTAAATCCATTGTAAGTTAATAAGAAGCATAGTAGATAATCTATTCTAATTGTTCGGGTAAAGGTCGCGATTCAGAGATGGTAGGAGGGAACTCCGATTCCCGACTATTGCTTATACCCACAAGTTTAGTCTGGACTATCCAATAGGAGCCTGTGGCATATGATCAACCATGAGGTAAAAGCATTTTGTATGCTAATCAACATTAGGTTCTATTTTAGGATCATAATCCTCGTATGCCAAAGTACCAGGAAAATCAAGTATTGTCTGAATAACCCAATCAATACGGTTGGTTCCGACATGCGGTTCCTTTTTTTCAGGATCGGCATTAGCTATATAGTACATTGTTGCTGCATTATAGTCATCAAGTACTTCATATATATTTCGATCTGTTTTTCTGTAGTTGTCCCATACTTCCTGTGCTATCGCTTTTACTTTATGCAGGTCTGACTCAGATGCCTCTTTGATGTATTTACCTATTAAATCGGGTGGACACTGTAGATGTTCTGGAACACCGTCTACAAAGAATGGATTTATTGATGTCATGTAGGTTTTACCTTCTTTTAATCTTTGTTCACGTTTAAGTAGGATCCAACGATGGAAGTCTCGCATTCTTACATGTTCCGGGTAATCAAGTACTGATTGGACGACCCAATCAATACGGTTTGCACCGGTCTGATAATCCTCTCGTCCCTTGTATCCTCTTCTTTCAACATCTGATTTGGCATGGAACTCCATTTCCATTTCTTCAGCAAGCGGCAATGTTTTTAAAACGTGGCGTTTTGGGTTATATTCGGTTACAACCTCCCTCGCGATAGCTTGGATCTTAAGGACATCCTCTCTGGTAATTTCATTGAGATACTTACCTATGAGTCGTTCTGGACACTGTAGATGTGATGGAACACCATCTGCAAAAAGCGGATTTGATGAAGTTTGTAGGGTTTTTTCTTTTTGATTATTCTGATTCAGAAGTAGTATACCTACAATGAAGATTATACAAACAGAAACAACCGCTCCAATAACGAAAAAGTTTGAAAAATACTTTTTTAGCATCCGTTTTAATCTCCTTTGTTATCTCCTAATTTATATAGACCTGTTGTATATGGGTTAATGTTGTAATTCCAACCTCCGAGGTTTTCAAGTTCCTCGTCAGTAGTTTCATTTAAATCAATTGTAATACGTTCTGCATCACGACCTGAGTGACCCAGACCGTAAATTGTTCCAGTAAATTTGTCATCATTGCCAGAACTGTAGATGAATTCGTAATAGAATCCATTATCTGCGCGAAACTTTCTCCCATCTGGTAATTCGTGAAGATTCCAGTCGGGATCCCATCCAGCTTGCTCTACCATCATCATATCCGTTGCTCTGATGGGGTCTTCCCTTAGAAGTACAACAATCTCAGGATAGTCAAGAATTGATTGTACACCCCAATCAAAACGATTTGCCGCCACGCCGAGACCCTTCTTGTCAGGATCTGCGTTAGCATGATAATATATTTCTGCCTCAATAAATTGAGGCCAGACATCAGGAAGAGGCCGGTTCGGATTAAATCTTTCAACTACTTCGTTGGCAATTTCACCAATCTTACGTAAATTCTCTACTGATACCTCCTTAGTGTAAAAACCAACTAATTCTTTTGGACATTGTAAGTGTTCTGGAACTCCATCTGCAAAAAGTGGGTTAGACGATGTTGAACCTTTGCCGTGAAACTCCTCTGCGTCTTTCTGTCTTTCCGCTGTAGCGTCTATTATATCAGAGGTGACCGAGTTAGTTTTCTGTTTTACTCTCAAGGATTTGTCTTGAGGGTTGTCAACCATTTCTGCTTCATCGTCAGAATCAACTTTTTTGGATGTTTCCCTTTGACTCAGTTTCTCTAAAGTCTTAGTTGCTTCAGTATTAAGGGGAGCAGTAGCGAAATAATAGTAACAGACGCATGCCCCTGCAACTATTACCAGTAACCCAATAATACCAAGGATCCATTTGTTAAAAAAGATATCGCGTATCATCTTTAACCTTCCTTCTTTTGACAAACCGCGAAGATATGTCAGTTTTGAAATCAACAAAAACACCAAATTCAATATACGTTTAAATGGTTGATGTCCACTATGCACGCCAAGTTAATGGTGCATCATTCATATTATGAACATTGACTATTATACTAACATGTAAAAAAACATCAAACTAAATTTCAAGATTCATATAAACGGCAATTGACAAACACATTCGTAAATTGTATAATATGATTAAGGATTGTGGTTGAAGAAACTTAGAAACAAAAATATCGCATGAACACATCTATAGAAATATACAGTTTAGCAGACTACATCAACCAAATAGAATCAATAAGCGTTCCTGATAAAAGTTACTTGTATCGTGGTCAGGAAAATGAGACATGGCGTATAACAAGTAGTGCCTATCGTCGCCTACTAAGCAGTTCCGAGGAATTGGGAAGGGAAGATGAACTTCTGCCTTATCCGTTGCGTAATTTGTATCAGAGTTATCTTCTTGAGATTATTGATGAGATTAAACTGAGGTATCCATCTACATATAGAGACCTGTCCGCTTTAGAGTGCTTGGCGCATTTACAGCATAATCGCGTTGCTACAGGTTTAATTGATTTTACCTTTAGTCCGTTAGTCGGTCTTTGGTTTGCCTGCGCGGATGAAGAAATAAATGGCAAAGTTATTGTGTTGGAAAACAATAGTGAGAAAATTGAAGAAATAACAACTATTGAACAGCTTCAGCAGGACCTGGTCTTATTTTTTCCAATTGATCAGGAAGATTGGTATTTATGGTCTCCAACATTGGACAGTCAGATAGTAGAAACACAACGACTGATTATGCAACAATCGGTGTTCCTATTTGGTTTACCGGAGATAGACACAGAAATGATCACACATGAAATTACAATCCGTAGGGGTGACAAAGCAGATATCAGAACGGCGTTAGAAAAAATGGGAATCTCGGAAAAGACCTTATTCTCCGACTTACTCGGTTTTTTTGAAAGAAATAGTGCTACACAACCTTATAATTTAACAGTCGACGCACTTGACATCAGAGGAATACTGTTATGAGCAACAAATTATCCAGCAAGGATAACCTCTTTTCGAAACATTCGCGACGCGGAAACCAGAGACTGTTTGCCAAAAAATACGACGAAGCCATTGAAGAATACAGTAGGGCAATAGAACTGAAACCCGATTACGCGCCTATCTATAGTATACGCGGCTACGCATATCGAATCAAAGGGGATTATGAATCTGCGATCAAAGACAATAATAAACTGATAGAACTCACACCTGATAATGCTGATGCCTATTGTGATCGCGGGCTCACCTACAATAAGAAAAATGAATTCGCACATGCCCTTCAGGACTTCAAAAAGGCGATAGAAATTAAACCAAATTCCGCTGATGCCTATAACGGTCGTGGCTTGACGTACCATCAGATGAATGAATTAGACCAAGCTCTTCAAGACTTCAACAAAGCAATAGAACTCAGACCCGATTTTGCCAAGGCGTATAACAATCGCAGCACGGTTTACAAAGATAAAGGTGATATTGATAGAGCTCTTGAGGACACGAGTAAAGCATTAGAATTCCAACCTAATTTGGCGTACGCATATAATAATCGTGGAAACGCTTACGTTATGAAGGGGATAACAAGCCTCGCTATTAAGGACTTTAACAAAGCGATACACCTAAGTCCGGAACTCGCCGAAGCCTATTGCAATCGCGGTGTTGCTTATGAACATAGTGGTGACCTTGAACGGGCAATCCAAGACTATACAAAAGCGATAGAACTTCAACCTGATTATGCAATAGCGTATAACAATCGAGGAGTGGTTCAAAACAAAAAAGATGAGTTTGATCTTGCCATTAAAGACTTTGACACAGCAATACAGATCAAATCAGACTACGCTCACGCCTACGGTAATCGTGGTTACGCGTATTATACCAAAAGCGAATTTAACCAAGCCATTGTAGACTACAACAAAGCAATAGAACTCAAGCCAAACTTTGCCGAAGCATATAACTATCGTGGCCTTGTTTATTTAGTTGAAGGTGAGTTAGAACATGCCATCAACGACATGGATAAAGCAATTGAATCTAATCCCGATTATGTTGATGCATATTACAATCGCGGCGTGGTATGGTCAAAACTGCAGCAGTGGGAAAATGCCAGATTAGACCTCACTGTTGCGAGAATCATAGGAAAAAACAGCATCAACGCATTCCAGCCTATCAATAGAAACTTCGTAAATCTTAAACAAATCCCCGGTGTCAATCCTCCTGAAGACATTGCCGCACTGTTAATACCTCCGCAAGCATAATCCATAACGTGAGTTTGATAAATCAGATTTTCCCAGACCTACTGGGTTTAGGCAAGTGATTTTTGGGCACAATGAAGTCCATACATTACTTTTCCTCAATCGCTTCAACATTTGCACGCGGTAACGTTGTTTTTTCTCCGTTTTCGAATTCCACTTGAAGCACACGGACTTCTGCCTCTGTCTCCAATTTCTGTAGTTCGATGGGAAGGTCAGTTACGTGCCCTAATCTACCAAAATGCGGTTCTCGGATAACTCTTACGGGACTGCCAATGTTTAGTATCCCTGCTAACACATCTGACTGTTGGTCTTCTGCTTCTGACACAAACGGTATGACAATTTCCGGACGGACAACCCCTGCACGTATCTGTGTTGCGCCGTTAATGGATGTCTTCATACCTTCACGTTCTTTCAAAAGCATAAACGTTCGATCTGCCATAGCAATGCTGCCGAACCCTTCAGTGATGACCAACGTGATCCCAAGTTCTTCTGAACCTGTGATGGCTACACCGAGTTCATAGCCGAGGAGTTGTCGGAGGTCCGCGTCATCAATACCTCCTGCGATGATGCCATTTACACCGATGTCAATGCCTTTTTGAACAACATCTGTAGAAACAAGCGACCCAGCAACCACAATCTTCCCTTTGTGCTCAGGTAATATCTGATTGACACCCAATGTATCGCTTGGAGAATTCACAGCGACAACGAGTTCACCTACAGTCTCTCCACCAACACCGAAGATTCCCTGCACATAAGTCCCATAAGTTTCTACTGTTACACCTTCATTGGGAATTGTCTCTGTAACGATTCCTTCAGTATATGCCTTGACTTCTACAGGGATAGGCGGTTCTCGGAGGATGACCTGTCCGGTTACGCCAGATATGGACTCAATCGTGCCAACTATTGGAGAACGTGCCTGTGATTTGAAGAGTCCGAACAGTCCTTTTGTCGTTGCGATGATTTCATTCTGTGAGACTGTTTCTCCCTCATGCTTGAGCATGTATTCTGCTATTTCCTCAGGTGGAACACTGAGTAGATTTGCAACGTTCAACAGCTGGACATTACCGGGTAGGTCTGCCTTTGCTACGACATCCTCAGCAGTTACTTTTGCACCAATTTCTACAAGAACTTCACCTTCAAGGGGAAGTTGCCGTTTTTTCTGAATTGTTGTTCCCTCTGTGACCTTAAGTCCGGGGGTATACGCGTGTGCCATACTTCTGTTTTTTTATCCTATTGTTTTGAATTATTTGAGACGTCTACTTGCGACCTTACGGCACACGGAGTGTGCCTACTACTTTTAAGAGTATTGTTTACATCGGTACTTTTTAATTTGAATTGTCATATCTTTTTAATTTCTGTCTTAATTCTGGATTTTCTACGACATCACGGTTGACAATATATGTGGGAAGTTTACCGGATGCTACGGCAATGATGCTCTTACACGCACTCTTTCCGTTATCAGCAAAACACTCATCTGTCCAGCAGATACTGTGCGGTGTGACAATCACATTATCTAAACTGAGCAAAGGATCGTCATCGTCAATCGGTTCATTCTCAAAAACATCAAGACCCGCTCCCTGTATCTGTTGATTTTGCAGCGCAACTGTGAGTGCCTTCTGATTGACAATAGGACCGCGTGCAGTATTGATAAGGTATGCTGTCTTTTTCATCATCCCGATATACTTCTTATCAATAAGACCGCGCGTCTGGTCGTTTAATGGACAACAGATACAGACGAAATCAGCAGTTCGCATTAGCGTTTCTAAATCGACAAGTGTTGCGTCTACCTCTTTTGCTTCATCAGGTGAAACATAAGGATCGTAAGTAATGTGCTTCATGCCGAAGGGTTTTGCAAGTTTGAATGCCTCTTTACCGATGTTACCCATCCCAACGAGACCGAGTGTTCTACCGACTAACCCCATTCCCATGTAATCTTGCTTGTCCTCCCATCTACCTGAGCGGGTCAGTCTGTCCTTGATGACGAGCTGATGACTTAAGGATAAGACGAATGTCAGGATAGATGTTGCGACTGGTCGGCGAACACCATCGGGCGCGATTGTGAGTAAGACCCCGTTGTCAGTGCATGCCTTGACATCTACTCTGTCGTATCCGACTCCGAATCTGGCAACGATTGTTAACCTATCATTTCCAGCAATGGTGTCAGTAGTGATTGCAGTACCTAATACTAACAGTGCATCATAATCTTTCACCTGTGATAGTGACAATTCTGGTGTGTTTTCTGCGATATATTCCCATGCAATCCCAACTTCATTGAACAGAGGTCCGGCAATACTATCCAAATCTGAACTGCCATCAGGTTTAATGAAATCTCGCGTTATACCAACACGAAATGCCCCAACACGTAATGTGTTATTGTTCATTTACGTTTTCCCATTCAATCATTTACCTTATGCTACTCTGGTTCAAGTGAAACGGTTCGGAAATACTTCCAATTGAGCGGTTGAAGTCTTAGGTTCTTCACCATCTTATTGATTACCAGAACCTGTTTTGCATGTGCTAATGGCACCCACGGCACATCTTTATGAAATATTCTTTGTGCTTCTTTGTATAGAGAATCACGTTCATCTTTGTCTGAAGTTGCTCTCGCTTTTTCTAACACGTTCTGCATGTCGTCACTGCGATAGAATGCGATATTTCCAGCAGGTTTTTCTGCTGATGATTTACTTAAGAGAAAATAGAAGAAGTTATCAGGATCACCGAGATCAGCACTCCACCCTAACATTGCCATATCGTGTTCACCATTCTTAGTCTTCTCAAGATACGTTCCCCAATCGTAAGTAAGGATTTTTGTCTCAATCCCTATTTTTCTCAGGTCTGACTGGATGACTTCTGCCAGTGCACGTCCATCAGGGATATATGGACGGGGAACAGGAAGTGCCCACAAAGTTGTCTCAAAACCGTTAGGAAAGCCAGCTTCCTCAAGTAGTTTTTTTGCTAATTCTGGATTGTATGCGTAATCCTGAATCGTATCGTCATAACTCCATAGTGTCGGTGGAATCGGGTTCTTTGCCGGCATACCGAGTCCTTGATATAAATGCTTAATAATCGTAGTTTTGTCAATAGCGTGGTTTATGGCAAGCCGGACTTTCTGATTATCCAACGGTGGTTTCTCAAAGTTCATTGCCAAATAGCCGATATTCATACCCGGTTGTGTTAGTAACTGAAGCGAATCATCCTGTTCAATCTGCTGCAAATCATCCGGATTTGGGAATTCCATTGCATGCAGACCCCCTTGTTGAAGTTCAATAAGTCTCACAGCGTTATCCGGAATAGAACGAAAAACAACTCTGTCTAAGTTGGGACGTCCACCCCAATAGTCATCGTTAGCGAGGAGGACGATTTTATCCTTCTTATCCCATCGCGAAAACTTGAAGGGACCTGTACCAACAGGGTTGTTAAAATACGCATCTCCATATTCCTTTACGGCAGTCGGACTGACGATGGAGAAGGGTGTTATTGCTATCGTATAAATGAAAGGTGCATAAGCAGTCTTAAGCGTAATTTGAATGGTAAAGTCATCAATAGCGGTAATCTTATCAACGATCTCTGCTAATCCTGTCGCCACCCAGTATACATAACTTCCACTCACATTATGAAAAGGATGTGTTTTATCATGTTGTCTATTGAGAGAAAAGAGCACAGCATCAGCATTGAATGGTGTTCCATCATGGAATTTAACACCTTTGCGTAGAAAGAATGTCCATGTAAGTCCATCATCTGAGCTTTCCCATTTTTCTGCCAGTCCGGGTTCAAGATCAGTACTGCCATCTTTGTATTGGACGAGAGTGTCGTAAATGTTATCGCACACCTTGAATGATTCCCCATCTTCTTCAAGTGCAGGGTCTAACCCAACAGAATCTCCGCCACGACCAAAGATGAACGTACCACCTTTAGCATGTGAATCTGCATCTGCTGTAGAAGGGAAAGAGACTAAAAGAAATGCAAGAAAAGTTGTCTGAATAAACAACAGTGGAAGGACTGATAATATCTGTGGGACAATACCGGTATCTCTGTCGTGATGTTTGTGAAAAAGCCCAACAAACCCCATTTTCTGTTCCTGAGTCATAAATATCTCCAAAATTCTAAATGATATGTTTCATGATATATTCTTTTCTTAGAGATGTCAAGAAAAATGCTATCTCTGTGTAATTCGTGATGCAGAAAGTGAAGTAACAAGAACTTTACACACCCGTAATCTGCTTTTAACTTGAAGTGTCTCTAAAATAATTCTATAATGTAACAGCAATTACGCATTCCCAGGGTAGGTACGGTTTCTAACCGTACCCATAGGCGTCAATTTTAGAAAAAGTCTGGATTATTGTGAACACCTCTAAGGGGGCATGATTATTGAGGTTGTCCACTCTTTAGTCCCGTAGGGACGATATGTTTATAGATCGCGTATATCCACGGCCTCTTTAGTCCCGTAGGGACGATATGTTTATAAATACCGTCGCATAACATATCGTCACTGATGAAGTTAAAGAAGATATTTGGGTAATTTGGCGAGGTTAGGAAACCTCGCCAGCAGAGTGTTGTACCTTCATTATGCAAACAAGAAATTACCCGTTTAATTATTTAAACTTCATAAGGCATTCATAACGTTGATTTATAGGTAGAGCGAAGCGAAACCCGACAGGATAGACATATCAATACGTGTCGGGTTTCGCTTCGCTCTACCCGACCTACAATATAGTACCTGACATAGCATTAATTTTTGTAGACACTTATATTGAGAAATATCAGATAAAGGAAATCATAAGGATAATATGGAGTATGTTTTCTTAGGCGGGGCTGGTGAAGTCGGTGCGTCCTGCCTACTCGTTTCTGTCGCAAACCGACATATACTGTTCGACTGTGGGATACGTGTTAATCAAACAGGTGACGACGCTTTACCAGATATTGAGCTGCTCAAGCAACGTGTGTCATCACTTGATGCTATCTTCGTATCACACGCACACGCTGATCACATAGGTGCATTACCTCACATACACACAGCATTTCCACAAACTCCGATCTATACAACAGAACCCACACAAAGCATCTCCGTGGTCATGCTTGCCGATGCTGTGCGTCTACAAACAAGAGAAGAGAATGAGGATGCAATACCCCTTTTCACACAAGAAACAGTTGATGTCACTATTGAAAAAATGCAGATACTGAAGAACAGTGAATGGATTGACTTATGGGAAGGTTGGCGTGTAAAAATGATCCGTTCTGGACATGTACTCGGCGCGGTGAGTATCTTACTTGATACGCCAGAAGGCACTTACCTCTACGGTGGAGACATCTCTACATTTAATCAGAAAACTATTGACGGGCTTGCACAAGACGAAATTACCGGTATACAACCCGACTTTATGTGGAGTGAAGCAACTTATGGCGATGGAAACCATCCAGCACGCAGTACCGAAGAAAAGAAACTCGCTGAATCTGTCGCAGCTGTCGTTGAAAACGGTGGTTCTGTTCTCATACCAAGCTTTGCACTCGGACGCGCACAGGAGATCATCCTCATACTCAGAGACGCAATGATTAGCAAGAATATTCCGGTGTTTCCTGTCATCACAGACGGACTTGTCAACTCTATCTGTTCGGTATACGAAACGCTCACATCTCACCTTGGGACAAGACTACAAAAATTTCTCAAAAACTCAAGGCAACCGTTGTTCTACTACAAAAACTTCCAAAAGGCAAGAATGGGTGAACAAGAGATAATCTGTGCGGATGGTGTACCTCGATGTATTATCGCAAGCTCAGGGATGCTCACAGGCGGTGCTTCAGTGGTTTACGCGAAAGCATTGGCTGCTAACGAAATGAACGCTATCTTCTTGTCAGGATATCAGGATGCAGAATCCCCAGGGAGACGACTACAGGAACTCACACAAGGTGATACACTCACCTTCGCTGATGGCACCAGTGTGGATGTGAACTGTCAAGTTGAAAGATTTAGTCTATCAGCTCACAGTGATCAAGAACAGCTGCTCTCGGTCATAAAACAGGTAGACCCAAAAGCACTTGCTCTCGTTCACGGTGAACAAAACGCACTATCTGCATTGCACGAAAAGATATGTAAAGATTATACAGTAAGTTGTCCTGCAAATGGGGAAATATGTGAGAGGACAGCTGAACCAAAATTTGCGGTTCAGATCACAGACACCGGCGTTGTGATGGATGGGGATATTATCAACTCAAAACTGTGGACAGACTTTGCAGAAGGGAAACATCAGGCAGTACTGAAAGACGGAGAACTCATTATTCGCAAAGCTGAGTAACTACAACTATTTTCCATTCCTTAATAAGGAGAGAACTTATGAAAACATACCGAATTGCTATTTTGGGATGTAGAGGACGTGGTACAGCGGCTGCACGGGCATATCACGCACATCCCAGAACAGAAATCGTTGGACTCTGCGACCTAATTCATGAACGATACAACGCATTGGGTAAAGAACTCAATGTCTCTGCACGATTCACCGACCTTGATGAGATGATTCGGCAGACTTCACCTGACATCGTTGCAATTCCTACAGCAACAGAATTACACTACGATTTATGTATGCGTGTTTTGGAACACGGTGTCCATATTGAAGTAGAAAAACCGATGTGTGTTGATCTTGTGGAAGCAGATGCTGTCATCGCAAAAGCTGAAGACAAGGGTGTACAGGTTGCTGTACATCATCAAGGGAGAGTCGGTGCGGCGATGCAAGCGATTGCAAACGCTTACAATGCCGGAAAGATCGGCAACTTGCGATATATCTATGGTAGTGGTAAAGGCTATTACGGTGGATATGGCTTGATGAACATCGGCACACACATGCTCAACAACATGCTTCATTTCGGGAGAAGTTGTAAAAGTGTTGTTGCACATCTGACAACAGGAGGAAAACCGATTACACCTGAAGACGTTGTCCCATCACCAAGCGGTATGGGGACCATTGCTGGTGAATATATCACCGCAACAATGCAGTTTGAAGACAACGTTACTGGTACACTATTACAACACCGTTTTGGTAAAATGGATACAAACGCCTATACTATGGAACTGTTTGGAACTGAAGGAAGGCTCTTCTGGAAATTGGGTGGTGCATATTATTTACCAACGCCACACTATCTACCAGATGGCAACAATGACAAATGGGAATCGTTAGCGTTAATATATCCTGATCATTACAACCCGAAAAGCAGTGCAGATGAAATGGATTACTGGTTTGTTGAGGATTATGTCAATGCCTTGGATGAAGGCAGACCCCATGTGTGTAGTGGTGATGAGGGAAGACATGTTATTGAAATGATGATGGGCATTTTTGAATCTGCTGCTTATGGAAAGCGGGTGGATTTACCCCAGACTGATAGGACACATCCGTTGCTACGGTGGCGTGAGGAGTCAGGATTACCTTCTCCCGCTGAAATGCCACGCGGATACGGTGAATGGTTAAATCTGGAAAAAAAACGTATCAGTTGACTCTGACGTATGAGCTATTGATTGGTTAGAACCTAATTCACAGGGGAGAGATGCTTTGCTTGTGTATCTTCAATTACCAGACGATTCTTATGCGTGTTCAACAGAGATCTGAACGTATCTAATAATTGTGTAGCATCCTCATTAGAGAGCATATTTGAAAGGGTTTCAGCATCAATACCCGTTTTATTAGACAGTTCAGAAACTCCCCCTTGTGATGCTATAAAAGTCTTGAGGCATTTTAGAAAGAAGGGGAGATCATCATCAACAAGGTATTCCTCCAATGTCAACTGAAGATAATCAATCGCTGCCTCGCGGTCAGTGGCAAGATATTCAATAAAGTACTCATTCCAGTTTCCCATCTCTCTCATTGTCGTGTCTCCTTATATTCTATCAAATATGATTTAGCAGATTCAATATCCTGTTGTTGTGAGGTTTTGTCCCCGCCACAAAGTAAAAGAATTAGTCTGTTACTGATTTAACCAAAATAGATGCGATATCCTGGTTCAAAGTGGAGACGCAATTCAAAAACACCTTCACCCACAGATTGGCAATCACCAAAATTGCCATCTTCAAGCCGTTTAAGTCGTCTTTCTACTCTGAATTCGCAAACTTGCTCTTCAAAATCAGAACGCTTTATTTGTCGAAACCGATTGTGTCGCAAATTTTCATAGAAAATCCATGAATCTGGATTTATGCTGGGGGCAAATATACCAAACAGTGTGTCGGTCGCACAGAGAAAACTCTTGAGTGGTTCATGACTATACGCATCATTGTCAGAACTTGTGATATATTTGCATTCTGCTATAGTGATATAGTTTCCTTTTTTGTCACATAGCACGAAGTCAGCCCTGCTATGGAGCGTACCTATCTGAATTCCCCACTCTCTGATAATGGAAAATTCCGAGAATTTAGATTCGGAGAGATAAGCAAAAGTAACTTCTACGATATCAAGCTCCTTTAGTCGTTCCTCTATAACAAAACTGAAATCATCTTCTCCCTGTTTTTCTGCCAGTTTCAAGGCATACTGGAGATCTGTCTTTGCCCCCTTAATATCATTAAGTCCGGACTTTGCTTCACCACGACATGTGTGGATACTGGCATAATCCGGGTTTATAGAAATTGCCAAGTCGAATGCAGAAATAGCTTGATCTGACTGACCACCAGTCCAAAGGAGACAACCGATGGAAAATAATACGTTGACGAAATCTGTTTTTGTCTGTCCTGATAGAGGGGCAGGTACATCGCTATTGTTGCCATTAGTTTCAACAGATGCCTTTTTTGTTAGTTCGGGAAAGAGAGTATTTAGTTTTTGAAAATGCTGATCCTCATAAGCTTTAATTAGTTTACCTATCAATGTCATTGTTGCGGTTAAAGGGTGCTTTTCGTCTTCACCCACACTACATATTAAATCATCCAGGAATTCTAAAAGTTGATAATACTCGGCTTCTGTTACTACAACCTGACTAAGATCTTCATTACGATTTACGATACTTGTGAACAGTTCCAGCAACCGTATTAACCACTGTGTTATAGTTGCGGGGTAAGGTGCCATATTGACAAATCCTTTTGTGTAAGGTAATTCGGCGTAAGGAAAAAATTCACGTAACTCATTTACCGACTTGAAATTTCTTTCTCGTATCAGATTGAGCCATCGTATAATGCTTGGTCTGGAGGTTGAATGTCTAACTGCAAATTCAGTGAGTTTATGTTCAGCAATAATCTGCATTGTTAACTTGTCTAACAAGGGAATCGTTAGAATAACCAACTACTACCCAGAAGACGATATCACAAGTAAATTTGATTATTCTGATAGGAGCGATTATGTAAAACTATCTATACCTCTAATTCACTATAGCGTGAAATACTTCAGGAATTATACATCAAGTATGTAATGGAATTCAAAGAAAAATAGAATATAAATTGTAGTTTTATATGTTTTGAGTGCTTTTGAGTTGAAAGATTACGATGGTCTGTTTTGTGTTTTGGAAAACCGATTTGACAGTGCAATGAACGAAAATGAGGATTTTTATCAATTTGAAGTCATCTCATAAACAGAGAGACGATAAGATAGTTTTCTCTGATTCTCTTTGTGCTTATACTTAAGGATATTTTATTGAACAAAAGGAAAGAGGCAAATTTTAGATAGTAATGGACTTTACACAACGAAATCCAGTGATGCTGTCTGTTCTTTTTGGATTGAATGGACGCCGGGAAGCGACACGTAAACCAAGATGGTTAATAACCCAAGCCCCTCCACGCGACACACGAGAACTTTCAATATTTTTAAAATTAGATATGAGGTAATCTAAACTCTTACCTGCAACAGGATTATGATAGGGTGAGGAACTATAGAAATCACGATCATATTCATCAAGACACCACTCCCACACGTTTCCCGCCATGTCATACAAACCAAATCCGTTGGCTGGATAATTACCAACAGGAGTTGTATCCTTAACTTGCATAAAATAATTTGCTTTACTGCGATCAATAGAATTTCCCCATGGGTATGTTTTACCTTGCAGGTTACTTCGGGCAGCTTTCTCCCATTCTGCTTCTGTTGGAAGACGCTTACCTATCCATTCAGCATATGCCATAGCTGCATACCAACTCACATAAGTGACAGGATGATCTTCTTTCCCATTTGGGTAGTTATTCTCTACCCAATTTCGCAAGTAGTCTCCATCATGGTATTCTTCAGAGATGTAATCCTTGTGCCATTCAGGATTATCATCAACAAACTTCTTATATTGACGATTTGTTACCTCGTGAATGTTTATGTTAAAAGCATCAATGTAAACCTTATGGATAGGTTCTTCGTCCGGATAATCTTTACTTCCCATAGAATATTCACCCTCGGGAATCTGAATCATATCTGAAGATGTAAAAATCAAACGGTCTATTGACATCAAAAAATCACGAGAAGGACGATAGGTGGGATCAATTTCTAACGCTTCTGTAGCAGCTTTTTGGGCATCTATTTTGTTCCCTGATCCCTGATAGGCAAGACTAAGCCCATGGAGTACTTCCTTAGAATTGGGGTTAATGTTTCTAGCTTTTTTGAACTCATCAATTGCTTTTTCATATCTATTACTGCGAAGAAAAGAAATACCTTGCTCGTAATGAGTTTTTGCATCTGAAAAACTATCCGCTTTTTTAGATGCGTTTACTGCACCAGGGGATTCGTCAACCTTATAAATATCCAGGTTTTCCTGATATTGTGTAATAGTATTTGTGGGTTGTGAGATTACTTCTAACGGAACAAGTTGATCTATAGAGGTCGCTTGACAAAATTCTTTTAAGAAACTAACTAAAAGTTTAATCTTTGGTGACAAACCTTCTAAAACTTGGAATACACTTGAGTTTTCACAATTTTCAAAATCCGTCTTTGAAAACAACAATCCTTTTTCAGTTTTATCCTTAAACTGATCCCACAGATCTGGTTTTTCTGCTAAGCTCAAAAACGAAAGGTAAATGACTAGTTCTGAGAAATAATCAACCTTTTCATTGGCTTGTCTGCCACCTTGCATTCTCTTCGGATGTTGATATTCAGGAAGTCCAATTATTTGATCTAGTTCTTCCTGAAGTGTGGGAACGAATAAACTATCATAGTCTATTAACTTGATAATAACATCAGTCCCATTTAACTTGTTGAGAAGAATATTTCCATCTTGCAGATCTCCATGAGCGATCTTATGATCATGTAATTTGTTTACCATCTTGCGAAACTCGCTCGCGGCAGTTTCAAAGATCTTTGAATTTCTGATATTTTGTGTTATAAACTCTCGTAGTGGAACACCTTCAGCCCATTGCATACGTGTTATAGGGTATTTCTCGCCATCTATCAAAATGCCGCGAGGAACATAATCGAAATCTACAAAGTAGGGTAAACAAATATGTTTTAGGTAATCAGATGTTTTTTTATATCGAGTTTCAACATTCTTGACATCTTTCAACCAACACCTTAATGCAAAGGTCTTGGAAGCAGTCTTGATAGGAAAAACTATTGAAAATCCACCAGAGTAACTTATAAGAAACCCGTCTTTACCTTTTTTCGGGATGCCATCTGAAAGATGCGGATCTTGCAAACTTACATTTGGATAATCGCGTATGGCTTCAATGTAATCAGTGCGGTTTGGCCAAGGCATCAAATACTCCAACTTAATTATTTTACTAATTCTTGCCGATAAGAGTCAATATAAGATCTCGTAGAAATCGATAGAACCAATGGACTTCTTCAACAAAAATTAACATGAGAGTTACATCGTCGTTTACTAATCGAATGTCTTCATCAGTTCGGGCCCTATTCACGAATCTGTTGAAATGATCATTGTCCTTTATGGATGTGAGTTGGTCAATAATCTCTTCTACATTACCTGCTTCCTTATGTTCCAAAATCCACTTGGCTAAAGCATCAGTGGCTAATACGAACAAGTCTCCAGATTGGATTCCGCCACTCAGAAACGTTGGATTAAAATTATTTCTCTCAGGAAAACTAGCGAAAATCTCTGGGTGATTAGAAAAGTCTTCAGATTTCTCAATCAGGTAACTTTTGAACGTGGAACCGTTTTTATGAAACATACAACTATCACCAATAATCAACGCTTGCCATTGTTGTTCGGTTATGTCAACTTGAAGCCCGATAAAGGTGGAAACAGCAGGCTCTCTCGTGTTCAGCGAATTTGTCAGATAAAACTTGTTTTTTATTTTAACTCTTTCTGAAACTAGTTCGTACCATTCTTTTTGAATAGGTATTAACCATTGTTGCCAATTTGCTTCTTCCAAAGAAAAAATAGGTGATTCGCAGAAATGACGTACTAGGAGTTCTGCCCAAACCTTGGGAAAAAATGAACGGGTTGCCCCATCCGAAATAGCAAAGCAACCGAGTTCGACATTTTCTGAACGGGCATCTTGGCATTCGGATAAGGTTTCTGATTTTTTGTGTGTAATGAAAGATCGGATATTTAATGTTATCATCACTAATCAGGCAGTAGAGGTAGAGCACGAACCTGAGTTACAT
This sequence comes from Candidatus Poribacteria bacterium, assembly GCA_022828145.1. Lineage (GTDB taxonomy): Bacteria > Poribacteria > WGA-4E > WGA-4E > WGA-3G > MSPOR6. The sequence continues at coordinate 66,938 of JAJEJA010000121.1, forward strand.
CCAAAGAACCAAAATTCAGAAGTTTGATCATCGTGGCCTCATCTACGTTATATCCAAAACACCTTGCGTCCTGCTCCAGTGAAAACTCCGCGCTCTCCGCCGTATCAAAGAGCGAGTCCGGTAAAATGCTAGAATGATCAAAAAGAAATCTAGCTAGACTATCCTGCTGAAAATTAACTGTACTGTTTGGAAACACTGTCTTAAATCCAATTTTAGCAATATGGATATTGAAAACTAAAGTTTTTCCATCTGTCGTCCCGAGATTCATTACTCCTTTAGCAGCAACAGAAGTTTTTTCAGGATAATTGGCATTTCCATCGGTGATATTTATAACTATTGGTGGAAATCCATCTGGCCACTTTTCACACCATTCTCGTACAATCTCGGAAGCACGTTCAAAGGCAGTATGCATGGGTGTTCCGTTAGCCGCTTTCGGCTGTAACCAAATTGGTAATTCCACGGGGACCTCAACAATTCCACCTGCTCCATCAGGTATAGATTTTTTTCCTTCCTTAACTTCAATGAGTGCTGAAGGAAGTTCTGAAATCATATCACTATATACAATACTGACTTCTTCCCCGTAACCTATAACAGTGATGTAACATCTGTCTTTTATCTGCTCGCCACCCCGACAGGCTAAAAGGATTTCCTCAAGGATGCGATTAACAGCACGAGCTGCCACATCACCCTTAGTTCCAGTTTCCCATTCTTCATTCATTGACCACGATTGGTCAACTAAAATTACAATACAACCAGGATTTGATGTCCCAATAGGGAGGTTACTGTACGCCATATAAAATCTCCTATTTTATTTACTTGAGATTATATACGAATTTGCAAAAAATCGCAACCCAATTATGAAAAAATGGGTGTGGAATATATTGGCAGCGTCACGGAGAAAGTCATATGACATATTACTAGACTTGAGGGCAAAGTCTTAGGCATTCCGATTTCCATTGACATACCGAATCTCTTTCGTAAGGAGACACCGATCTGTCAATAGATTGGCTCTTTGCTCCAGCGGAGCAATATGTCTATAGAAAAATGTATGTCAAGTGACCGCACTCCAGCGGAGTGCTATGTAAACAAAACCGAACATAAGCAAAAGATCAATGCTTGCCAAAAACTTTACACACCCTCAGAATTGAAACAACCTTGAAAATATTTCGTTTATTTCTTTAAAATCTGATAGGCAAGTTGTCTCATTGAGAACTAAGAGAGAACCAAAATGAAAATCACGATAGCAGAAGCATCAAAGATATTTGACGATGCATATTTATGAACACAAGGTATCAAAAATAAAAGGAACAGTAGAATATCAAAGTGCCAATGGAACCGAATATACAGATGAATAGTCCCTTGATTTTTGTAATAGGGATGATCACAGATTATAAACTATTGTTGGGGTTCAATAATATTCAACGATTGTTTGGAATGAAGGTACTATCTCAAGACGAAACGCTTTTTTTCGTGGTTAAAGGCATTAGTTATGTAGATACTGCTTGATAAAAAAGCAGGCAAATCGCTTGTGCTATTTCGTTGACGCACCCTCTGTGAATTTACACCGTTGCTTTGAATTTAGACACCATCACGACAGACACCTTTATTGCGAACAGAACTAACTCCGACATATCTATACAAAAACGAACCATATCAGATATATTCAACTACTTCATACCGATACCACGATGCACAGGACTAAACTTATGAGTCATAAAGTTTACTTTATTGAATGCAAACAATATATCAAGATCGGTTTTACTACAAACACGCTAAAAAGTAGATTGAGTGTTATCCAAGCACATAATCCTTTTAAGTTGAGAATACTTGGATTTATTAGTTGTGATTGTAATAGGAAAGCACCTCCGACACTTGGGAACAGACTAACGTGTAAAAAGGAAGCCGAACTGCATGCAAAGTTTTTGTCTAACCAGATTCAGCATTTACATCCAGAGTCAGAATGGTTTGAAGGTACAAAAAAACTGCGAAAATACATTGATGAAAACGCCGATAAGCACGAGTGATTGGAAAACATAAAGACATATTTAGAGATTATTTAATGGTAGCACAACATTATAATCTCATTCAACTGAAGTTTTCAAAAATGGTGAAGGTATTGTATTCATGAACTATTTTCAATTATTTTCAGATTCAATACACTCAGTTATCACTTCTATTGCTCTGTTGTTGTCCCCGAAAATAGCATCTTCTAATTTCTTATAAGTGCTGATACCGGGTTTGATACAAGAAGCCAATTGCAGTTGGAAATGTCCAGTGGTTTCACCGTTTAGAACATGGGGTGCTAAATCATGAACTTTTTTACGTAACTGTTGCACTGCACGCTTCATTTTGTCGCCTTCTTTTCCCTCCCATGTTTCCTTTTCTTTTACTATCCTATTCCATTCATTAAGCAGAAAATTTGATTCTAATTGATGATCTTCACAGAATTTACGAAGCACATCAGGTTGAATAAAACAGTGTTCAATACTCCTAAACGGCAAAACCCTAATGCCCCTTTCTAAATAATCTGTGTGTATTATTTCAGTATCTGTTAGGTCATCTCGATCTCTTAGTCCAAGAATTTTCACATTTTTGCTTTGGATGAATTTGGTCATATAGATTGAGGAATCTATTTCCTTAGTTACGTCGTCTTTTCCGCCCACGGATCTGAAATCAACAATTGGCCATCGTCCCTCGAAAATTTTCCCATAATAAACCTCATCTGAATATTCGCCACGCTTAGTGTCTTGCTCACCTTCACAAAAAACAATAGTCTCGGGCAATAACCTATCTTTTAAATTTCCTATTGAGTGTTCCAATACCCTTGAGCGCATTCTCTCTGTTGGTTCAATAGGGCTTAATGTTTCTTCCTGATCAAAATTTTTCCCAGTGAAATCAAGGAAAGCAACCGATGATGGGTCCTTATTATAAAGTTCCAGTGCTTTTTCCAATATTTCAATAGAATGCGTAGAAATCCACAATTGTCCTTTATCGGGAGTTAATTTAAATAGTTCTTCAATAAGTTTCCTTCGAACTGCTGAAGCAACATGTAATTCAGGTTCGTCTATAACATATATAACTTCATCACCAAACTCTCTTTTTATAACAATATGATTTAAAACAAGGTCTACAACTGCACTTTCTCCAGAAGATAATTGATCTAAAGTTAAAGTGCTGGAATCCTTTTCAAATACAAACCCACGATTTTCTTTTAAGTCACCGAGATTAATTATTTTCCAACTCCCACCTAATACGGTTTTCAAAGAATCTTCAATAGGAACAAACGTATCGCGGATAATTTCATTCCATCTGCTAAAATCCTCACGCACAAAAAAATTGGAACTGTCCTTTATCCATTGATTACATAGAATGCGCCAATTAGAAATGAAGAATGGATCACCATCAACTAACCGTTGCCAAGTACGTTGTTTTAGATCCTTCGAATCGTCAACTCCACTATTCTGTATTCCAATATTACGGTATGGCGTTCTTACATTAAAACAATTCATCCATTCATCTTTACTGCAAGCTGTTTGATTATGAAACTCTATATTTATGAAATGTTCTTTAACTAAATCTAATGTTACTTCAGGAGTATCGCGTAGAGTTTGAAGGGTTACTCTCAAAGGATTCTCTAAATTTCTTACATAATACGGACCAATGAAGTTTAACTCTGATAACTGTGTATTTATTTCGATATTTTCATTTGCTTGGTGATACACCTTTTTAATTGTTCTATCCAGCTTTATATAGTAATTGGAATTGGAATTGGAACGACTCCAAGGGATTTGATAAAGTCCATAAATCTTCCTGGCTACTTCCATAGACTCAATTAAAGAGGATTTGCCGCATCCATTTGGTCCTAACAACACAACTAACTTGACTGTGTCCGGCAAACTATCTATTGTCAAATTTGAAAACTTTTTGAAATTTTGAAGTTTGATACTTCTGATTTTCATTATTTGATTCCTTTCGTTTTACTCGTTTCCACGTGCCTAAACAACCTTCTCATCAAGCACTCTCAATGCTTCCTGTTCCAAGTTATAGGCTTCGGTGCGTTTCCGATTTGCTTTCAAAACCGTGTCGGTTTTTTCCCGCTGGGCGTTTTCATCATTCAATAATGGAACACTGACTTGGGATATATGATCTTTTCCAAACACCTCACCCCGTACCATAAGCGAATCGATGAATAGGACTTACGCATTTATATGAAATGGTGTATACAAATTTATTACGGAACACATACATCCAGTACCGAACCACACACGTTCTGAGTGGGAACGTTGGGACGCTTTCACTTATACACCAACCCTTGACGGTCTCTATGCTGAGTTTCAGTCGCGTGGATTAGAATTTCACGAACTGCTTGAGGATACTGACGATGGTTTACGGGCTTTTGGGTTGAAGGATCATGATGGTAATGCTTTGTGTTTTGCATTGCCGTTGTGATTCAGAGTAGTTCAATATTAGTCCATTGCCTTGAAAAAGTTAGTTTGCAGGTTTTACACAACGAAATCCAATTGTTGGCGACGTAAATATTGGTATTTTAAAATAACGATATGAAACTCTAACCCTTAATTCAGAACTAGACCAACCTCCACCGCGCATCACTCGATAAACATTTTGTAACTCAATATCTTGGATAAGTTCAGACATGCTTCCTCCAGCAAAAGGATTTCTATATTGTGATGTAGAATAATAACTGCCTTTATATTCATCAAGACACCACTCAAACACATTCCCCATTATGTCAAAAATACCGTAACGGTTCGCAGTATAATTTCCAACCGGTGTAGTATCACCAACATTCTGACCATAGTTAGCATCTTTTAAGTTAATTTGATTGCTGGACGCATATCTCATAGACAACATTCCTCCCCGCGCTGCTTTTTCCCATTCTGCTTCTGTGGGAAGACGTTTACCTATCCACTGTGCATACGCCATAGCTGCATACCAACTTACATGCGTAACCGGATGGTTGGCTTTACCAATTGGGAAGTTGTTACCATTCCAATTTTTCAAATAGTCTCCATTGTGATAGCCGCTGAAGATACTGTCTTTTCTCCACCGTGGATTAGCATCAATAAACTTCTTATATTCTCTATTGGTTACCTCATATTTGTCAATATAAAATGCAGCAACAGAAACTCGATGGACTGGTTTTTCGTCATGATAAGCTTCTGGATCATTACTCCCCATTTTAAATTCACCTGCCGGTATAAATACCATTCTTGAGGTATCAATCTGATATGGTGTATCAATGGCTTCATGTGTCCGAATTCTATCATTTAATCCCTCTATCACTTCATCTTTTCCAGCGAGTTGATTTTTCAGTTTCGTGTTTTCATTGGATAACTCTTCGTTTTTTTCCTTAAGTTTTGTGTTAGCATCTGTAAGTTTTGTGTTAGCATCTGTAAGTTGTTGTATATTCGTACCTTGACTGCTCTGATTACGTTTTAATCTACTAACTTCCAATTGAGCTGCATTCTTTTCTACAACCTGTAATATTAATATTATAATGCTGATTGGCAAAGCTACTGCTAATGTAACAAATAGATATCTTCTTAACCTGGATATAGGTGTTGGTTGAGTAGATGGTTTTGAAGGTTGTTTTGGGGTGTTTCTTTTTGGTGGTGATGTTGGTTTGGTTTTAGTGGTTTTTATCGTATCTAAAAGCTGTTTAGCAGGTTGATAGTTTGGATCAATTCCAAAAGTTTTATTTAGTGCAATGATTGATCTGTCATTATCACCTAATTTGTGATAGGCAAGTGCTTGTCCGTAATAGCACTCTTTGTATTTTGGATCAAATGTTATTGCCTGCTCAAAAGCACGGATTGCGTCAAGGTATTTATCTGACTGCAAATGTATCAGGCCAATGCCTCTATGTGCTTCTTTGGACTTAGGGTTAATTATTAATGCCTTTTGAAATTCTGATTTAGCTGAGCCAAAACGTTGAGCCTTATAGAAATCAAAACCGCGTTTAGTATGGGTTTTGGCATTCGGTTTTGGTAGTATTTCTTCAAGTGGTTGCAACTGATCAATAGTTGCCTTGGCACAATAATCCTTCAATGTTGTAGTCAACTGTTGAATTTCAGGGGACAGGTTTCTAAGTTCTTGGAAAATGTCCGATTGGTCTGGATTTGCAAAATCATCTTTTGAAAATAATAACCCTTTTTCAGTTTTGTCTTTAAACTGATCCCACATATCAGGTTTTTCTGAGAGACTAACTAAAGAAAGATAAATAACAAGTTCCGAAAAATAATCCATTTTTTCGTCGCATTTATCTGACCTTGACGGATGTTGGTATTCTGGAAGACCAGGGGTTGGGCTAGTTTGTCCGCGAAGATCTGGAACAAAAAGACTGTCATAATCAATAAGTTTGATTTTTACATTTGCGCCGTTCCTTGTAAGCAAAATATTTCCATTTTGCAGATCACCATGAGAAATTTTATTCTTATGTAGTATTTCAAACATTTTCCGAAATTCATCCGCTACTACAGTAAAGACACTGGAATCATGTAAATTATGAGCAATAAAGTCGCGAAGCGATTCTCCATCAACCCACTCCATCCGAGTAATAGGCCATTTTTTACCGTTAATCAGAATCCCTTCTGTAACATATTTGAAATCAACAAAATAAGGTAAACGAACTTGTTTTAAATAATCATCTATCTTTTCATAGCGATATTTTGAATCACCAATGTCCTTATTCCAACACCGCAACGCATGGTTGTTATGTGCGACTTCAATTGGGAATACAGTTGAAAAACCACCTGTAGTAAGAACCAATTGATTTTTAGGATCTCGCTTAGGTTTACCTCCTCTCAGTTTTGGATCTAGCAAGCAAATGTCCGGATATCCACCGACAGCTTGAGCATAGTCTGCTGGGGTTGGCCAAAGCATAACAACTCCTATTCTCTCACTAATTCTTATACAATAATATTAAAATGAATATGATAAATCCTGCGACAAACCCAAAAACACTCACAAGAATCAACCAAAAAAGGAAGCTTATTTTGTTTGATATCGGTTGAATATCTTCAGATGAAATGCTTTTGGTTTTCTCTGTATCTTTTGACAATTCAGATTCTTCAACAGAAATAATCATTAGTGTCACGTCATCATTAACTAAACGAACTTCTTCATTACGTGCTTGATGAACAAACTGTTCAAATTGTTCATCATTTTCTATATTTTTTAGTCGTTCAAGTATGTTATTGAAATTGTCGTCTTCGTCATGTTGTATTATCCATTTTGAGAGAGCATCAGTTGCCAAAATGAATATATCGCCAGGACATACTTTGCCGCTGATTACTTCGGGCGGACCTCCAACTGGATTGTCCTTTGGAAAACTAGCAAAACTGTTAGGTCGATGCGGAAAGTCTTCTAATTTTTGCAACGGATAACTTCTGGATTTAGTTCCACTACGATGAAAGAGACAACTATCCCCTATAATTAAAGCCTTCCACTCACCTTCATCTCGGTAAAACTCAATCCCAATAAAAGTAGAAAGGGCAGATTCAAGTCGAGACAAACGATCAACAAGCATAAATGCTCTGGATTCTTGAACAGTTTTGGATACAGACTTCAACCATTCTTTTTGAATGGGCTGTATCCAGTCTTCCCAATTTTCCACTTCCAATGACAAATCAATTTCTTTTTTATTGCAGAAGCGATCTACAAGAAGTTCAGCCCATTCTTTTGGAAAGAATGATAACGTAGCACCGTCTGCCACGGCGTAACGACCTATCTCTTCGTTGACGTCAGAAGCATCTTGGCAATCATTTGACGTTTCACCCTTTTTATGAGTTTTAAAATCACCAACTAAATTCAATTTTATCATTAGATAATCCATTCGCTTATTATATCTGATTCTTGACAAACATTATGAAAATTACCCGTAGACATTTAATTTTACCTATAGACCTTCTATTCAGTGACCTTTACCAAAAAACCTGGCGAACCAAATTCTATTATTCGGGTGGTTAGAGTTTCATCTGCGTCATAAGCGAAACATCGAGCATTTGGTTGGGGTGAAAAACCTTGATCTCGAGCAATTGGGAACAAAGATTCAGGTAGAACACTTGAAATACTAAATAGAAATTCCGCAAATGGATTATCAGAAAATTGGGAATTGTTGCATGGGAATTCCAATGGAAAGTCAGAGTTAGCAATATGAATGTTATAGACTAAAACGTTACCATCCGTTGTTTGAAGACTCATTATTGTTCTTGCTGCATCCCCAGCTAAGTCTGGATAGGTTGGCTCACCATCTGTAACGTTTATTACAACTGGAGGAAAACTGTCGGGCCAGTCAGAGATCCAATCGCTGACATTTTTAGAAGCACATTCAAAAGCATCATGCATCGGAGTGCCTCCGCTGGCACGAGGTTGTAACCATATTGGCAATTCCACTTCTACCTCTACAATTCCCCCTGCACCATCTGGAATCTTTTTTATAACTGTCTTAACTTCAATGGGCGATGCATAAACGTCAGCTATCATTCCCTCTACAACGGAATTAACACTTTCACCATAACTGATAACACTTACATAGCATCGCTGTCTTATCTCTGTTCCTTGTTGACACTTTAAAGCAAGATTATAAATTGCACGATTGACTATTAATGCAGCTTGTTCAGCTTTTGTTCCAGTTTGCCATTCTTCATTCATTGACCAAGATTGGTCAACTAAAATTACAATACAACCTGGATTTGATGTCCCAATTGGAACGTTACTGTACGCCATATAAATTCTCCTATTCTGGTACTTTACTTTAGATTAAGGAATTAGTAGCTTGGGTTTGAAAAACATGTTTTAAAAAGTGTAATAAACTATTGTGTATACTGGGTTTATATAGTATTATATTAGTAAGAAAATAGAGACTATCACCCCTATTTGAACCACAAAGCGAGTTGCTTTTCTCGGTTCTACATCTCACAGATATTATATCAGAATCCATCAGAAAAAGCAACTTCAAAAAAGGAGGGGTGTGTAAAATTATTGTTACCATAAGCGTCTATTTAGTTAAGAACGTTTGTGCGTTTGATACACCTTTCGCCTCTCTGAGGCTTGCTATTGGTTGATCAATGCGGACTATACACCTTTCGCTTCTCTGAGGCTTTGTTAAATCACATATCAGCACCCGCTGAATGCCATACGCGCATTCATAGCGTTGATTTCGGTGCGGAAGGTGTATAGAACATGTATCCCCCGAAACCCAAGCACCAGCGGTGCGAAAGGTATACAGAAAAGGTCAATATACTGTCATTCCAGTGCCGGTAGGTTCTGTTTCCTAACCGAACCGGCTTTGTGCTAATTGCGTTCATAAAGACTTTCGCAAAGGATCCGTCAGAATACGCGTTTGGTATTCTGAATTGGTTAGGAAACCGAACCTACCGGCCTGGAAACATCACTAAATTGACACATAAGGTGGTTGCAGAAAGAAGCACAATCAAGGATGAATGTGCTACAAAGAGGCACAATCTAACAGAATGTGCTACAGCTCTATCAACATGTATGTTGTGCAGAGATTGGCAATGAATGATGAATCGATTGCAGGAAGAAGCACAATCAAGGATGAATGTGCTACAGCTCTATTTCCTCATACGCTACTATTCTTGACGGAACTTGTGTGAGATTATCTTTGACATTCCCGCTTGTTCCATTGTCACACCATACATCACGTCTGCGATTTCCACTGTTCGGTTGTTGTGCGTGATTATTACAAACTGTGTGTTGTTTGCATAAGCATTGATGAGATTAGAGAAACGTAGGACATTCGCTTCGTCAAGGGCAGCATCAACTTCATCAAGGACACAGAAAGGACTCGGTTTCAATTTGAAGACAGCGAATAATAGTCCGATAGCGACAAGGGAGCGTTCTCCTCCAGAGAGTTGTGTGATACTCTGTGGACGTTTCCCTGGCGGGCGTGCGATGATGTCAATTCCTGATTCAAGTATATCGGATTCGTCTGTTAACCTTAATTCTGTCTCTCCGCCGCCAAAGAGCTGTGTGAACACTTCTTGGAAGTTAACTTTTACCTTTTCAAAGGAATTTAGGAACTCTTCACGTGAGGTTTCGTTGATTTTCTTTATAGCCTTTTCTGTGGATTGGATGGACTGAACGATGTCATCCCGTTGTTCTACTTGGAAGTCTAATCTCTTCTGATGGTCTTGATGTGCCTGTATAGCTTTGAGATTTACGGGACCCATTGCGGCAATATCAGCTTTTAACCTCTCAATTTTGTCCATCAAGTCAATCTCATCAAGTTCAGACGTGGCAAGTGCAGAAGAGATATTTACTTTTTCCACATCTTGATCATGCGAATCTGGCAACTCTATTTCATCTATGGAGACCTGATATTTGTCAAGGATACGATTTGTAATAGACTTAAGGTCCATCTCAAGCTGAGTTGTTCTGATTTCGAGTTTTCTCCTATCACGGTTCTGTTTTTCAAATTGACTTCGTGTTTTCCGCATCTCCTTTTGAAGAGCTTCGATCTCTTGTAGTAGTGATTCACGTTCTTCTTTTAAGGCTTCTAATCTTGCTTCCGCTTCAGCGCGGTCTCCTTCGATTTTTAGGAAGGCGCGTTGTGCTTCTTGTATTTCATCTGCGATTTCCAGTTTTTTCTGTTCATCAGAATCAATTATTGCTTGTTGTTCATCAATGATCTTTAGCACCTGCTGATGCTGTACATCAAACCCCTCAATTTCATTGGTCATATTTTCAGATTTTTGACGTTGTCCAGCTAAAAAGATCTCTACATCTTGACATCTTTTGGTTAAGTCCTCAAGTTTCCGTGTATCACTTTCCATCTGTTCGGAGATTCTTTGCATCCATTTCTCTTTATGATTCCGTTTTTTTGTCAGGTCCTCAATTTCAGTATTAAGTGTTTCCTTTTCCTCGCGTGTCAGTTCAAACTTCTGCTGAAGTTCAGTGTTCTGTTTTTCCAACCCATCAAGTTCATTTTGAAATCGTGTTATGTTCTTATCCGCTTGTTCAATGTCTTTAGTGATAGCGGTTTTCTCTATCTGTTTATCTTGTAATTCACCGAAGAGTTTTTGTCTTACAATCTGAGAATCAGCAATAATGGAAGCGTAAGATTTGCTTTCTATGTCCTTCTGATTAACAACCTGCTGTAATTCACCGATTTTATCTTTAAGTCCATCCAGTTCGTTTGCTCGACTCAGCAGTCCAGTTTTCTTTCTGTTGTTATAGCCGCCCGTGATGTCTCCTAAGGTATTTATGAGTTCACCTTCTAATGTCACCAATCTGGCATTGTGTCGGAATCTTTTGGTAAGTGCAATTGCGTCATCAAGGTTTTCAATGACAAGTGTGTTTCCTAATAGGTGTAGTATAGCGATTTCATAAATGTGCTCATAGTCAACTAATTCTTCTGCTATGCCGATGACACCAGGTTCATCAAGCAGCCGATCATCAGAGAATGTTCTGCTTCTCAGCGTATCAAGGGGTAGAAACGTAACGATACCAGCACGGTGCTTTTTCAGATAGTCAATACCTCTCCTTACGTCCATTGCTGTTTCAGTGATAACATTCTGGATACGACTGCCGAGTGCTACCTCTATTGCGACCTCAAATTCATTATCAGTTTGAATTAGCTCTGCCACGACGCCGCATATTCCGCTGAATTGATCAGGATAGTGTTCTTTTGCCTGCATAATTGACCGGACACCAGCATAGTATCCTTCATAGGTGGCTTGTAGTTGTTCCAACGATCGGTATAGTGATGTGCTGCTGCCGAGTTTTTCTTGGTACCCCCGCATTTCGGATTCGGTCTTACGCAGTGCATTTTCGGTCTCTTTTATCTTCTCTTCAACCTTCTCCTTTTCAGTAGTAATGTATATGATTTCTGACTCTAGCTTGGTAGTAGAACGTTGCACGACTTCTCTTTCATCAGTTGCTATCTGTAATTCTGTCTTGAATTTCTGTGTTTTTTCTTGGAGTTGACTGAGGCTGTCCTGAGAGTTTTTGACGGTATCCTCAATAGAGGTGCGTCTGTTCTCTCGTTTTGACAATTCTATCGTCATTTCCTGCATTTCAGTCTGTGCTTGTTGTATAGACTGCTTAGTTTTTTCTATACTTGACTTTAAGTCTTCTAAGACCTGTTTCCGTGCAGATAAACGACTGTCCTCAATCTTCAATGAAGAGTCGAGTTTTTTCTGTTCTTGTATACGTTGGCGTTTAAGTGTTTGCAGATCAGCGAGTTCAGCATTTCTTTCTTCAAGTGCCTGTTGTGCTCTTTCCCGTTGTTGCTTTAGATTCAGTTGTTTTTCTTTGTGAAGGAATATCTTCCGTTCAACAGTCTCGTTTCTTTTTGCGATGTTTCTAATTTCTTCTTCTGCTGCAGTGATTGCAGTATCTAATTCCGCTCTTTTCAAGGTGCCATTTTCGATTTTATCGTCCGCTTCTTGAATGCGTTGATTTGCGTCTGAGACCTCATTTTGAATAGCATCTAATTTCCGCTGCATTTCGTTGTAATCAGTTGCCAGTTTTGCGTAATTACGATATGCTAACCCCAATTCTAACTGCTTTAATTCATCTTTGAGCGTCTGATTCTGTTGTGCTTGTTGTGCTTGTTCTTTTAGCGATTCGTTTTCTCTTTCTAATTCTTGTATGATGTCATTGATTCGCACTAGGTTCTGTTTAGTTGCTTCTAATTTGCGTAAAGCTGTTTTGCGATTGTGTTTATATTTCGTTATTCCAGCGACTTCATCAAATAGGAATCGTCTCTCTTCAGGTCGCACGTTGAGTATCACATCAATTTTGTTTTGTTCCATGACAGAATATGCATCGACCCCAACGCCAGTATCCATGAAGAGTTCGCTTATATCACGGAGTCTACATGGTATTTTATTTATCAGATAGCTGCTTTCGCCATCACGTGTAAGTTGTCGTGAGACTTCTACTTCAGGGGTTTCGATGGATAGATTCTGTGATATATTCGTAAATGCGAGTGTTACGCGTGCTTTTTGAGAGGGTTTAAAGTTTGCACCGCCATTGAATAGCAGGTCTCGCATGTTGGTACAGCGAAGTGCACGGGCACTCTGTTCACCAAGCACCCAGCGTATAGCATCAGAGACGTTACTTTTACCGCACCCATTCGGACCCACAATTGCGGTTATGCCCGGTTCCAATACTAATTCAACTTCTTCAGCAAAACTCTTGAATCCACTGATTTTGATGCTCTTTAAATACAAACGACACCTCCAGGTAAACTCTAACAGATTATTGTCAGTTCCCTTAACGGTTCATTATCTTACATTTAACTTACTATTTATTACGTAAATTGTGTGTTTAGGTTACAACCGAGTCATTGGTGTATGAGGGTGTCCGTGCCAGCGTTAGCACATCAATTTCAGTTGGGTCAGCCTCCCATAGGACATTGACTGCTTCTCGGATGGTAGCACCCGTTGTAAAAACATCATCAAACACGAGTAGTTTTTTGCCTTGAATCTGCTCTCTCTTTTCTAAACCGAAAGCCCCAATTATGTTACTTTTTCGTTTTTCTCTATCCAGACTACTTTGAGCGGCAGTGTGCCTTCTCCTAATCAACAGATCGGTTCTAACATCAACGTGGTAATTCTCTGCGATTCCTTTTGAAAGGATAATTGATTGGTTAAACCCTCGTTCGTTCAAACGTACTTTATGTATGGGAATCGGTATGATGTAATCATATTCGATCATGTTACAATGCGATGGTATATGTTCAATAATCAATTGTATCAGATATTTTGCTAAGTTTGTCCGTTTTTCGAATTTGAATAGGTGTATCGCTTGTTGCAACGCACCTTTGTATAGTGCAACTGTCCGTAGTTTTCCATAACGTGGCGGGTTCGTGTCACAATCGTCACATGTTCCATCTATGTTAGGTGTTCCGCAGATTTCACAGAATGGGGGTTTGATAAAATCTATACTATCCCAACAGGCATTACATAAGAATGGCACTGCATATAGTCCAATCTGATTTTCACAGATTCTACACTGTGTGGGATATAAGAAATTGATTGCAGTGTTGAAGGTCTGCTGTAAGAAATCTAATCGTAGTTGCATTTGATTCCTTGCTTTATTTATTTTTTAGTTAATTGCTGAATTAGTTTAACACGCGTGGGAGAAGTTGTCAAGTAGGTTGATTTGCCGATTTAATCACGATCGACATGCTGTTGCGAAGGTTAGTGGGTATAGTGCCATAATTTCTTTTACAAGCAAAATATCGTAAAATATGATAAAATAGATAAATAGAGGATACAACTATGAAGAAGATTATCCTGATTACATGTCTGTTGATTTTGTCTCTAATCAGTATGATATTTCTATATCACTACAGAGTTGAGACTGATGTTAGAGCTGATAAGCAGCACCCAGATGCCCCTTTCTCTCACGACCTTCTTGATCAAGTGTATAAAGAACATGTGGAGAATGGAAAAGTACATTACACGAACCTGAAAGCAAATCCAGAAAAGCTTGAAGGCTATTTGGATGTATTGGCTTGGGCAAATCCTGAAGAGATGTCTTATGCTGAACAGTTAGCATTCTGGATTAATGCCTACAATGCACTTGTGATTAAAGGTGTGATTGACCATTATCCGACAAAGAGTGTGCGAAGTGTGAAGTTGTTTGGCGGCTTTTTCTCACGGTTAAAATTCAGTGTTGCGGGGGAAATGTATACATTGAATCAGATTGAACACGATATCATCAGACAAGAATTTGTAGATGCTCGTGTACATTTTGCTCTTGTATGTGCCTCTAAAAGTTGTCCACCCTTGGCGGAGTCTGTGTTTTTGCCAGAAACAATTGAGGAGCAGTTAGATGAAGTAACATTAAAGTTTATTAGAGACCCAGAAAAGGTCAGATTAGACAGGAAAGAAAACATCGTCTATCTGTCAAAGATTTTTAAATGGTATGAACCAGATTTTACGGAAGGTTATGATGGTGTCCCAGATTTTCTCGCTGATTACTTGCCATCAGAGGATGCCGAGTTTGTGTTAAAGGAAGATGTCACGTTTCATTATTTGGATTATGATTGGGCATTAAACGATATTAAATGAAGAGAGGAAATATCGGTAAACTCTTTGATACCGGTACCGAATAAGACTATGATAAATACAGCTGTTATTGGATACGGTTATGCTGGGAGGGCGTTTCACTCCTATCTGATCGGTTTGGAAGAGGGTCTAAATTTATACGCAATAGCGACTCGCAATGCTGAACGTCGTGAAGCTGCACGGGAAGCGTATCCGAATGCAAAAATGTATCAGACAATTGATGAGGTTATAGCGGACGATGCAATTGACCTTGTGGTATTAGCAACACCCCATGACACACATGCAGAACTTGCTATCAAAGCAATGGATGCCGGAAAACATCTTGTGACGGACAAGATTATGGCGATGAACGCTGCTGAGGCGGATGCAATGATTGCTGCGGGTGAACGCAACGATGTGATGCTAAGCGTCTTTCACAATCGTAGATGGGATTGGGATTACCTTACGGTCAAAAAAGTGATCGCTGATGGTTTGCTTGGTACACCCTACCTTTTCCAAGTAGCGATTATGCGTTACGGGGCACCCGGTGGCTGGCGTGGTATTAAGAAGCATAGTGGCGGCATCCTCTATGATTGGCCCGCACACTTTGTCGATCAAGCACTGCTGTTCGGTGACGCACCTGTAGAATCTGTATACTGTGATATTCATTACAACACAAAATGGGATACTGATATAGGTAATTACGGTAACCTTATCATAAAGTTTGAAAACGATATGCGGTATCAGATTGAAATAAGTAATTTATCAATGGCAGAGAAACCGCGTTGGTATGTTGTCGGTAATGAAGGTGGTTTAATTAAGTACGGGTTGGATCCACAAGAAGGTCCGATGCGTGAGGGTGATATAGACTCAGCTGAACAAGACCCCGCTAACTATGCAAAAGTTTGGACAGTCGCTGGCGGTGAACGTCGGGAGCTCGTTATTGAGAGTGTACGTGGCAGTTGGAAATCGTACTATAAGAATATCGCTGATGTACTGAACGACGGTGCAGAATTGGTTGTAAAACCGGAAGAGATGCGAAACGTCATGAAAGTCTATGACGCTGCGATGGAATCCGCAGAAACAGGTCAGACTGTCCGATTTTAGTTTTTCGTGATATTATGAAAAAAACTTGCATTTTAATGTTGATTCATTCCTTTTTCTTTACTGTGTTCTTATACAGTGCTTATGCGGAGGATGCTTCTAATTGGCATGTACCTGAAAAAGCTAAAGCACGTCTTGGAAAAGGTAATATCAATGAGATACAATATACACCAGATGGAAAGATCCTTGCTGTCGCAACGGATATAGGTATCTGGTTATATGATACACATACCTATAAAGAGATTGCACTGCT
Organism: Candidatus Poribacteria bacterium; assembly: GCA_022828145.1. Lineage (GTDB taxonomy): Bacteria > Poribacteria > WGA-4E > WGA-4E > WGA-3G > MSPOR6. Next base: position 83,339 of record JAJEJA010000121.1, read on the forward strand.
TGGATCACATACTGAGAGAATAAAATGTATTGACTTCAATGCAGATGGTAGTTTGCTTGCGGCGGGTAGTGGAAGTAATGTGGTTTTGTGGGATATGTCAGATCATACACAGCGATCAGTGATTGAAGTTTTCCGTGATTGGGTTGTCTTATGTGTTGCTTTTAGTCCTGATGGAAAAAGAATTGCGGCGGGCATGAACTTACATGTAACATTCATATTGGATGTTGAGACAGGAGTCAATATAGCAACATATAGCAATGATACGCAAAAAACTATTGGTGTAGAATTCAGTCCTGATGGAAAAAGTATACTCATTGAAAGTACTTACAGACCAAGAAGCAAATCAATACTTCTGATGAATACAGATACCGATGAAGAGATAGCAAGGATAACAGTGAATGATGATGGTGTGAATGGTGTTGCCTTTAGTCCGGATGGAAAGTTGATTGCATCCGCGAGTGAGAAAAAAAATCATCTACTTTTGTGGGATGCTGAAAATCTACCTGCTTCTAAAAGGTATTTAAAGCTATCTTTTGGTGTATCTATTTGGAGTGTGACCTTTAGTCCAGATAGTAGCATGATTGCAGTAGGTGGTTTAGGTAGTGTAACGTTGTATGATACAGTTTCAGGTAAGCAAATTGGTTTTCACACCCCAAATACTGGCAAAGTCATCAGTGTTGCCTTTAGTCCTGATGGTAAGACGTTTGCGAGTGCTACCGACCATCAGATATATTTGTGGAACATTGACAGCGCGCAACCGTTGAAAACCTTGAATACTGTGGGTGAAGATGCAATGAAATGTGTTGCGATCAGTCCAGACGGCAGTACGATCTCAAGTGGTGGATCTGACGAAAGTGTAACGTTGTGGGATGCTGATACGGGGATTCTAAAAGATCGGATCAGTCTTGATACGGGGGTTGTGAATTCAGTTGCCTTCAGTCCTAACGGTAATACGTTGGCAGTTGGAACGAATGGTGTAATTAATATTCTAAATATCAAAACCACACATAAGAAATCAATCCCAATTGCACATTTAGGACGAGTTTTTAGTTTGAATTTCAGTCCAGATGGGAACACAATAGCTTGTGCGGGTGATAATTCTCTGGTGGTATTAATAGATGCTGCTACACTTGAACAGAAAGCGGAACTAAGAGGACATAAGGAGCAGGTCAATAGGGTTGTATTCAATCCAAGTGGAACCCTTCTGGCATCTGGTGATGATAAGCAGGTCATTCTGTGGGATACAGATACTTATGCGAAGGTGTATTCATCTGCAATACTTGATAGTAAAGTGTGGAGTTTGGCGTTTAGTCCCGATGGAAATACGCTTGCAATTGGTGGTTGGTTCTACAATATTGTTTTAATGGATATAAATACTTATGAACATAGAACAATTTCAGATAGTGTTAGAGGGATTGCAGACATAGCATATAGTATGGATGGAGAAAACATCATAACCGCGAGTATGGCTGGCTTACATCTGTGGGATGTGGAAAAAGGGAGAACTGTAGCTGCATTTGTTGGACATAAGGGTTTCGTAACGAGTGCTGGATTTAATCCTGCTAATAGAACGATTGTTAGCAATGGCGTTGATGGAACTGTAAGGGTTTGGAACGAAACAGGTGGAGGATTCGACGATAAAGCAATAGGTTTTATAGAGGATGTCTCAAGTGTTGATTTCAGTCCAGATGGCACAACATTTGCTACGACTGGCGGAAAATATGCTGTAAGACTTTGGGATGCCGAGACCTTTCATCTGAAATCTGTGATAGGGTGGTCATTTGCTCCGCAGACCATTGTCTTCAACCCAGATGGCAGCCAAATCGCAACAGGTGGTTTGTCAGACAACGTTGAACTGTGGGATGTAAAAACTGGACAACAGATAGCAGTCCTTGAAGGACATACAGATGCAATTGAGACTATTGACTACAGTCCAGATGGGAAGACTATCGCAAGTGGTGGTCGGGACGGGTTAGTTATATTATGGGATTCAGTTTCAGGGTTAGAGAAAGACCGGTCTAACGCACATCAGGTTGGACACCATGCTAATTTTATGGAACATGTAAGAAGTGTCATATATAATTCAGATGGACAGACACTTGCATCTGGTAGATATGACGCAATTTTATTGTGGGAAGTAGCTACTGATAAATATATTGAAATCAAGACTCCTAAGAATTTACAATGTCTAACGCTACATCCTTATGGAAGTATCTTCGCTTCAAGTCATACTAATGATGTTTATCTATGGCATGTAAATTCTGGAGAACAGATTGCAAAACTGGAAGGACATGTACATTCGGTGCAATGCGTAGTTTTCAGTCCGGATGGACAATTCCTTGCAAGTGGAGGATCAAGTAGTGATAATAAAATAATTCTGTGGGATGTTGAATTGACGAAGGAAATTGTGACATTCACTGGTCATACTGGAGGTGTTAGATGTGTTGCTTTCAGTCCGGATGGGAACATACTTGTAAGTGGTGGTCAGGATGGAACGGCACTTATTTGGGATGTTACACAGTATAGGTAATTACCTTCGGGTATATTCACTGGCAGCTTCGTTTGTCGACAAGTTGTTCAAATTATGGTCAACACTGTCCAAATTGTGACACTATTGTGTGGTGTTGCATAAGTTAGAACGTTGAAATTATCTAATTCATTGGAAATATAGGTTGGCATTAGATTTGCTCAGAAAGAGCATAATTATTAAAGGAGAAAGAACATGATACTAAAGAAACGCATTGGAATACTCATCGTATTTTTTGTGCTTATGGGAACTATTCCCGTTTTCAGTCACCCGCATCCTGAATTAACCGCAACAAATTATGACGCATTGAATAAGCGCGTAATTGCCAGCATAGATAAAGGTTTAGAGTGGTTAAAAGGTGAACAAGGTGAAGATGGATTATTTGCTGATCATCCCGGAATAACAGCACTGGCAATCACTGCATTCTTACGGCATCCTGAAGGAAAATACACAGAAAAAAAACATCCTTTCATTCAGAAAGCACTAAAACGTTTGGTTGATATGCAACAGGAGAACGGTGGCATCTATGATGTTAGTAAGCAACCTGCTCTCCCAAATTACAACACCTCCATAAGCGTGTTGGCACTTTCGTCTGCAGGAAATCCGGAATATGATGCTGTTATCAAGAAAGCACAAGGTTTCCTAAAAGGATTGCAGATACAAGATGAAGAGAGCGTCTATTATGGTGGTATCGGTTATGGAAGTCGTGAAACAGTGCATGACCTTTCAAACCTGAATCTTGCTATCCAAGCTTTAAAGGAGAGCGGTTCAGATGATGATGAAGTGTGGAAGAAGGCTGTCAAATTCTTGGAACGGACACAGAATCGTAGTGAAAGTAATGATCAGACGTGGGCAGGAAATGATGGCGGTTTTATCTATTCACCTGATGGCGAGAGCAAAGCAGGTGTTGACAATGAAGGAAGTCCGCGTTCCTATGCCAGCATGACTTACGCAGGTCTACTCAGTTTCATCTACGCAAAGGTTGACAAAAACGATGACCGTGTGAAAGCAGCAGTGCAATGGATAGGTAGACATTTCACCGTAGAAGAAAACTACGGTATGGGGGCACAAGGTCTCTATTACAACTATCATACGATGGCAAAGGCATTAAGACTCTACGGCAAAGATGTGATTATTGATGCCAGAGGTGTCCATCATGATTGGTATCAGGAACTTGCAGAAAAACTTATAGCCGTTCAGAAACCGGAAGGATTCTGGATAAATGAGAACAGTCGTTGGATGGAAGCACTCCCCGTGTTAGCAACCAGTTATGCCATCCTATCTCTTGATACAGCTTACCCCAAGAAGAAATAACATCATATCTAAAGGCGGATCTGTTTATCCGCCTTTCTTCTATAAAAAATCAGATTTTCCCAGGCCGGTAGGTTCGGTTTCCTAACCGAACCGGATCCTACGCGAAAACCTTTATGAACGCATTGGCACAAAGTCGGTTCGGTTAGGAAACCGAACCTACCGGGTCTATGCCAGTGATATTTTGGGAAAAGTGATGTCCATATACCTATTATCAAACTCACGTTAAAATACGAAAAAACTTTGAATAAACCCTTCTGACTCAATAACGTTTAACCACATGTTTTTTTGTCCGTTATTGAAAGTCGAGAAAATTACATGCGTTTATTTGAAGGTCTATTGATAGGTATAGCAGCGATACGCGCGAACAAGATGCGTTCACTGCTTACAATGCTTGGTATTATCATCGGAATAGCTGCAGTTCTTGCGATGATTGCAATCGGTGATGGAGCAAAAGAGATTGTATTGCAGGATGCCGAGAAACTTGGGGGCGCAAACCAGTTTACTATCTACAGACGTTCACACAAGAAACTTGGGAGACACACCATTCCGATCCGCACAAAAGAATATCTAAATTACGGTGATGTGCTCGCGATTGAATCTGAATGTCCAACAGTGCGTGCAGTGACACCACGTATACGCGATTGGAAAGGGGCATTAATTACTGGACCTGGTGGTGGTCAAACTCGTGCTGGCTATAATGGTGTAGATGCAGCATTTCATAATGCCTTGGACTGGAAAATCAAAGAAGGTAGGTTCATTTCTGACGAAGATGTCTATAATGCTATGACAGTTTGTGTGCTTGGTTCAGAAGTTGCAAGGGATCTCTTTGGAGATAGTTCCCCGTTGGGTGAAGAGATCAAAATAGTCAGGAATGTCAGGTATTACAACGAACGTGGAAGAAGGCGTACAAGAAGAATCACTGAACGATTTACTGTTGCTGGGACGATGATGCCACGAGGAAGAAGTCTACGTTTTGGGTGGAGTTTTGACAGCATGGTCTTCTTTCCAATTACAACGGCACAAGAACGGTTCACAGGTGATGACAAGATACAGGAGATAGTTGTCTACGCAAATTCTGTTGAGAATGTTCCCAACGCAGTAAGAGAAGTTAGAGAAGTAATCCGCAATCGACACAAAGGTGAAGACAATTTCGTTAAAATATATGAAATGCGTAAAGGTATTCGTCATTTAGAGAAGATAAGCAAAATGATAAAGATTGCGCTTGGTAGTATTGCTGGTTTTTCATTGCTCGTAGGCGGTATAGGCATTATGAATATGATGTTAGTTGCTGTGACAGAACGGACAAGGGAGATCGGTTTGCGAAAAGCACTTGGGGCAAAACCGTTTGATATTATATACCAGTTCCTTTCTGAGTCTGTAACTATGTGTGTCATAGGCGGAATTATCGGCATCTGTCTTGGCGCAATTGTAGGTGAATGTATGTCTGTTCTTGCTGTCAAAATTGCCAAAATAGTTCCAGAATGGCCTGCAGTTCTTTCTTTTGAATGGGTCTTAATATCTGTATTATTCTCTGCTGTAATTGGTATATCCTTCGGTTTATATCCAGCAATACAAGCATCAATGTTGTCTCCTATAGATGCGCTCCGAAAAGAATAAAATAGAAAAGTAATGTGCTGCAATTGCTGAAAATACCTCTCTTTCCAGACTTCTCATCTAATTATACCGATAAACTATAGTGAAATCTATAATTACTTTTACATCCCTGGTAGGTGCGGTTTCCTAACCGCACAGGTATTCTTGGATGCGGTGCGGTTAGGAAACCGCACCTACCGGGGATGTTCACATATTTTTTATGTTTTACTATATAAACAAATTAGACCAAACACCCCCTAATGTCGTATAGGAACATAATTGTATTTCTAAGCAAATGATGGTATAATTACATCAATTCTCCGACTGCTTGATTCTGCCTGCAGTTTTTCTATTAGATTAATACAGTTTTCATGGTGTAAATAAATGAGAGTATTTGAGGCTATAGTTGTCGGTTTAGCTGCAATGCGCGCAAATAAGATGCGGTCTTTACTGACTATGCTCGGTATTATCATCGGTGTTGCGTCAGTTCTTGCAATGATTTCTATTGGAGATGGTGCTAAGGAAATCGTCATGCAGGATGCTCAAAAACTTGGTGGTGCAAACCAATTTACGATCTATAGGACCTGGCATAAACGGGTTGGTTCTCAGTGGGTTAGAATTCGTAGCAATGAATACATGAACTACGGTGATGTATTGGCAATTGCGGCAGAATGTCCATCGGTAAAGGCGGTAACACCGAGAATACCGGAATGGAGAGGTGCTCTGATAGAAGCATCAAGAGGACGTCAAATGCGCGCTGGCTATAATGGTGTTGATGCCACATATCACACCGCAATGGATTGGGAGGTACAAGAAGGCAGATTCATCACGGACGAAGAAGTAGAAAACGCGTCGAGTGTTTGCGTACTTGGGGATGAAGTTGCTACTGCTCTATTCGGTGAAGAATCACCTATAGGACAAGAGATTAAAATTGCCAGAGGTGATGGACGTTATGACCGATGGGGTAGAAAAGACGACGAAAGGTTCACAGAGCGGTTTACTGTCGTCGGGACGATGACACGCAGAGGGAGAAGTCTGCGATTCGGATGGAGTTACGATTTCCTCGTCTTTATGCCAGTAACAACGACCCAAAAACGATTCACTGGTAATGACAGGATACAGGATATTGTCGTCTACGCGAATACAGTAGAAGATGTCCCAAAAGCTATTGAAGAAGTAAAAACAGTCATACGTAAACGTCATAGGAATCAAGATGACTTTGTCAGGATATTTGATATGCGGCAAGGTATGGCGCAGTTAGAGAAAATTAGCAAAGTCATAAAGATTGCTTTGGGTAGCATTGCGGGTTTTTCTCTACTTGTTGGTGGTATCGGTATCATGAATATGATGCTTGTTGCAGTCAGTGAACGCACGCGTGAAATTGGTCTTAGAAAAGCACTCGGTGCGACGCGACTTGATATCCTCATTCAATTCATAATGGAGGCAGTATTCATGTGTGGTATAGGCGGATTGATAGGTATATGTGTTGGGATTTTCGCTGGTCAAGGCATGGCGATGCTTGCTGTGAAAATTGCCAAGATCGTACCTGAGTGGCCCTCTGTTGTTTCCACAGAATGGGTGCTGATATCCATTACCTTCTCTGCTCTTATTGGAATTTCTTTCGGTTTATATCCAGCCATCAAAGCCTCAACGCTTTCCCCCATTGAAGCACTTCGGACTGAGTGATATTGCTGTAGCACATTCATCCTTGATTGTGCTTCTTTGAATAACATTGATATTGCTATTGCTGTAGCACATTCATCCTTGATTGTGCTTCTTTGAATAACATTTATCTTTCATTAGCCTTCTCTGTCTATCATTCATATTGATATTGTTGTAGCACATTCATCCTGATTGTGCTTCTTTGAATAACATTTATCTTTCATTAGCCTTCTCTGTCTATCATTCATATTGATATTGTTGTAGCACATTCATCCTGATTGTGCTTCTTTGAATAACATTTATCTTTTATTAGGTTTCTCTGTCTATCATTCATATT
>JAJEJA010000058.1 GCA_022828145.1 Candidatus Poribacteria bacterium
AGAATCACGGAAGGCACGGAGAACACAGAGAACACAGAAAAAGAGGGTTTTGCTAAAATCTCCCTATAACCATCAATTTAGCGATTCCTAAGACCGGGCCTGTAGCACATTCTGTTAGATTGTGCTTCTTCCTCCAACCCACTCATCCTTCATTACCCTTCTCTGAACTAAATTAATGCATAAGGGATTTTGCTAAAATCAACGCCATCTTGTGAAAGTAAACTTGAAAGGCACAAGAAACCCCTTCCGCGTTCTCCGCGTTCTCCGCGTTCTCCGCGATTCTGACAGATAGTGTGCAAAAACTTTACACACCCAGAGTAGCCTTCCATCCTTCCCTACTTCAAAAATAGGTGGTTGCTTTCAGTCCGCTACCCGTAAGGATGGATACGGTTGTATCTCCACTGTTGATGATGCCTTCCTGTTGAAATTTTTGATAGGCTTTTATGATGACTGCTGAAGTCGGTTCAACGTAGATGCCTTTTTCTGCAAGTTTTTTTAGTCCTGCTTTGATGTCGGTGTCGTTGACTGTAGTAAATGCGCCGTTAGCATAGCAGATTGTGTCTAATATCTGAGGCGCGCGAATTGGGAGTTCTGCAGTAATACCTTCAGCAAGGGTGGATGCTGTCTGGGACATTCTTGTGATGGTGGGAGTTTTGTCGCGGTAGGCGTTATATATCGGACAACAAGTCTCGGGTTGCACACCGAGTAGTCGGGGGACACGTTCAATGATCCCTGCGTCGTAAAGCTCCTTGAAGCCGATATATAAACCGAGATAGATGCTACCGAATCCTACTGGACAGATAACGTGCATTGGTGAGGATCCATTAAACTGCTCAATGATTTCATAAGCGATTGTCTTTGTACCTTCTAAGAACATCGGATGCCAGTTGTGTGAGGCATAACAGGTGTTTTGCGCAGCTTTTTTTACCGCCTCTGTTGTTGCCATACGATTGCCTGGTATCAGTTCTAATTCTGCACCGTAAGCGGAAATCTGGCTTAGTTTGCTTTTTGATGTGCTCTCTGGACAGTAGATGGTGCATCGGATACCTGCTCTTGCGGCGTAGGCTGCGATTGCTGCACCTGCATTCCCGGATGAGTCTTCTACGATTTCAGTGACACCGAGTGATTTGAGATACGTAATGAGGACAGATGCCCCACGGTCTTTGTATGAACCTGTTGGACAGAGGTAATCTAATTTGACGTAGTGTGATACATCACCTGGGTGTAGCGGAGTAATGGGTGTTATGCCTTCATTGAGGGTGATAGGAGGTGTATTGGTAGAAAATGGGAAGGTTGATCGGTATCGCCACAGCGACTGGGTCATGGAATCCACTGAATACCGTGCTGACGGGTCTTTTCGAATTGATAATGGGGAACCGCAGTCGCATTGGTATCGTAGGGGTGATGCTTCGTAGGGGGTGTTGCATTTTGTGCAGAGGAATTGCATGGTTCAGACCTATTAAAAATATAATTCGGTAAAAGCGAAATTACTCCAGGTCGGTAGGTGCGATTTCGTAATCGCACCAGTTGGGTATAACCATCGGACTTTTCCTCCGAATGAATACTGATAACTGATGGCTATCTTAGTTGAATATACCCCGTAAAACTGTCGTTAATGGACTCTCGGTTATTTCATCAAGATGCACTCTGTTCCCATAACCATCAATTACATGGAGTTCTATTAGACTGTCCAGATATTTTGGATAATCTAACTCCACTTTTGCTTTTTTTTCACCTTGCAACGTCAAGACATCCTGCAAAAAGACTGTGTATCCTCTGTCTAAAGTTCTCCACTCTTTTTGGTTTTCCGTAGGGTCTATTTCCTTTTGAAAACCGGGCGGTGGATTATTATTATAAGATATTGCTAACAAACGGACTTGAGATATGCCATCAGCATCCTCTATCTCCAATCGAAGTTTATTTCTATGACGTGAGGGTTTCTTAATAATCGTTTTTTTATCAAAAAACATCTGTCTTGAATTAAAGAATCGGCTACTACTTAACCATAGCGCGCTATCCTTTGACAGATGTTTCGAAGTTCTCCCGTCCGACATCAGATAAGAAGGGTCTCTATAATCTCGGTGTAATCCGAATTGTTTTCCAAAATCTTGTGCAAGTTTATGCGTTGTGTATCTGTTGATAGGTGTCTGAACGACAATATGTCCCCCCTTTTTTTTAAACATAGAGCCTCTTAGGCGTAGTGACAATTCACGCCTCCGTTTACTTAACTTTTGCATTCCTTTTATTAGCTTTTCCACATCGGCAGCTGTAGTCTCCTTTTCATCTGTTTTCTTTTCTTTACTTTTTTCTAATATGATGAAATAGAGATTGTTGGATAATTCAAAATGTTCCTCGATTTCATTTAAAACTCTTGAGGATTTACCATTATAGTATTTGTATGATGTTTTACCTTCAAAAAGAAATACTTTTGAGGTGCCATCACTATTTTTTTCAAAATTGAAAGTTTTCCTTTCGAGTCCGTGTCGCTCCATTTCATCTGCAAAATATGTTTGGACATCCTTAAGCATCTTATCAATACGTTCCGGTATATCTGCCTGGGGTTGAACGTCAGTAGGCAGGAAGTATATCGGCACTACAACGTCTTGTATGGTGTTACGTTTTACAGGTAAATAGTCTGTTATATTCCAGACACGCATCACACTATCATTACCACCAGCAGCGATAAAGTTACCATCCGCAGAGACATCAACACATTTTACCCAATCTGAATGTCCATCTATTGATGCGATAAGCTTACCATTTTCCACTGACCAAATTTCAATCTCATTTTGTCCTCCACTGATAATAGTTTTTCCATCTGGAGCAAATGCCAGATCGTAGACGTTTTTAGTAGGAATAGTGTTATAGTTCTGCCAATCGGGTGGATAGCACAATCTTATATCTTTATCATTATCTGCAATTGCAAGTATGAGATTTTGCGGATCAGGTGAAAACTGCAATGCCTCAATCCGCCCATACTTTTTTTTATCTATGACATTAATGGTATTTTTTTTAATGACTTGATTCCCATCTATATGCCAGATATTAACGGTGTCATTGATAAATTCTGCTGTTGCTATAAGTTTTCCATCTGGAGAAAATGTATGTTCTTTTTCAATGTTTTTCCCTTTTAACTTGATATCTTCTATAGGTTGTGTTGGATCGCTGATATTCCAAAGTTCTATGCCGAAAGTTTCAACCGCTAAAAACCTTCTATCAGGAGAAAATACTGCATTATCTCCTGACGTCCGTAGAGAACCAATAAATTCTTCTTTTGCCATATCCCATAGTTTTACGCTGGCATCATATTCCCGCGAATTGGAGATAGCAAGTATTTTTCCGTCTGGGGAAAATGAGGCTGCATCACCTTTGAACTCAGCTATGGGGGTAGTTGGGGTGTTGATATCCCATAGTCTGATAGTTTTATTATAGTCTTTATCGTAGTCGGTACTTACGACTAAATTGGGGGTTGTCGGTGAAAATTCAACTGTTTCTAATGTTCCTTCTTGGACGAATTCAGCGATGGTTCCAGGTCTCTCAGGTATTTCTGTGACAGCAGCGAATTTGTGTCGGATTTCATCCGGTATCTCTTCAGTTCTCGGGATGTCTGGTGGAGCGTTATCTCTTTTTGATAAATACTCGTCTCCCCACTCTTCGCTGTCTGCATTATGCTGGTTAAGCTGACTAATTAGGAATATAAATCCGAATAGGATTATACACCCGACAAAAAACAGTGAGGAGAATAATTTGAAGCTCATATTGTTAACCTCGGATAAATGACGTTGAGAATTATTATATGCAGACTGGACAACCTTGTAGCACAAACTTTCTAGTTTGTGTGCTATGAAACAAACTAAAAGTTTGTCCTACAACGTGTTTTATCAAACTCACGTTAGATTATATACGACTTACTATAATGAAGTCAAATTAATTGATTAGGACTCGGACAGGAGAAAATTGAGATTAATCTTTAAATCTGTTATACTATGTTCATCTAAACTTCAGCTCACGGAAAAAACACACAAGACACTCCAACGAAAGGAATTATATAACCCCTATGGCAAAACAACCGAATATTTTATTTTTGATGACAGATCAGCAGCGATTTGACACTGTCCGATCACTTGGAAATCCAGTCATTCAGACACCCGCACTTGATAGACTTGTAAATGAAGGTACAAGTTTTACCTCTGCGTATTGTCCATCTCCTGTCTGTGTCGCTTCACGATGCAGCTTTCTACTCGGACAGTGGCCCCATGAAACTGGATGCACGACCAATTCAGGGATGCCACAAGATCGACCTTCAGTGATGGAATTACTGAACGAAGTCGGATATCAGACTCACGGAATCGGTAAGATGCACTTTACACCGCAAGGACGAAAAATGTGGGGATATGAAACCAGAGATTTCTCCGAAGAAGGTTCAGGTCCAGATGATTACACCGAGTTCATACACGAAAACGGATATGACCATATCATCGCTCCCCACGGAGAACGGAGTGAGTATTACTACATACCACAGCAATCGCAACTTCCACAGCGACTACATCATACACAGTGGATCGGTGATGGGACTCTTAAGTTCCTTTCACAACGCGATACGAACCGTCCATTTCTATGTTGGAGCAGTTTTATTAAGCCACACCCGCCTTTTGAATCGCCTGTGCCGTGGAACAGACTCTACCGAACAGTAGAAATGCCGCTGCCCTTCCTGCCACCAGACTATGAACATCTGCATACCTACTGGAACCGTCATCAGAACCGATACAAATATCGTGACCAAGGCAGAGATATGAATCTGCTTCGGACGATGCGGGCTGCCTATTACGCCGCTATATCCTTCATTGACTATCAGGTTGGTCGTATCCTGGAATACCTTGAAACGGTAGGTGAATTGGATAACACACTCATCATTTTCACATCCGACCATGGGGAATTACTCGGGGATTATGACTGTTATGGGAAACGTTCTTTCCTTGATGCTGCCGCACGTATTCCGCTGCTGGTGCGATATCCGGAACGATTTAATGCCGATGTACAATGCAATACACCAACGAGTCTTGTTGATGTGCTGCCTACCAGTCTTAAGGCAGCAGGATTGACACCCCATGACGAACATAGCGGTGTTGACCTCGCCGACATTGCATCTGGCAATACCGAACGCGATGCAATTATCGGACAATTAGCAGGTGAAGGCAGAGGTCTGTATACACTTATTACCTCCGACTATAAATATATCTATTCCGCCGCTGACAGAAAAGAGTGGTTATTTAGACGACTGGAAGGAAGGCTGGATGAACGTAGCCTCGTAGGTAATCATGCTTATGGTAGTACGGTTAGAGAATATCGGGAAAGATTAATCAATTGGTTCCGAGAGGATGGTTACGAGCAACCGCTTGATGAAAATCGTTGGAAAGAATTTCCACCACCTTATGAAGCTGAGAACCCGGATGCAGATCAACTCTTCCAAGATGGACGTTCTGCAAGCGATCAGTTCCCACCGGGATACTCTCCACATATTGATTTTGCAAGAAGGAGATAGTATAACGTGAGTTTGATAAATGTAGCGTAAACTTTCCAGTTTGCGCCAGATGTGCTACAAACTGAAAGTTTGTGCTACAACTTCGTGCCTCTCGGATACGAAAATGGCGTGAGTGAACACATCCGAAATGATTAATCAAACTGACGTTAGTATAAGGTATAGTTTTCTTCTGTATGTCGGGTTTCACTTCGCTCTATTGTGGGTTGCACAGGTCTTTCAACAAGGCATCCCGTTTCGTGCCACTCGGCAGATATGCTAAGATGAGTCCGTCAACCGGAAGATTACGATCTGCGACAACACCTGTGCAGCGTTCTGCGGTCAAGCCTTTAGACATAAACAGATAGAAAGTGTCTTTGTGCCACCCGGGTGTCGTAAAAAAGTTACCTTGTCCCTTTGAGATTACAAGGTCAGTATCCAAGAGGACATTGATGAATTCGGGTGTGGCGTTATACAGATTTGTCCCGATCGTCTTTGCACCTGACGACATGAGCGTGACAGCACCGTCCTGAATAGCCCGTTGAATTTCTTCAAATTGCGGATAACTCGTTATTTCATGCAAATCTGCCAATGTCACATCGTTGCTGGCGTTATCCACTTTGCCGACAATACAGAGTCGATGTCCATATTGCACCAGTTCCTGAACGAAGGCGACATCAAAGATGATTTCACCATCGTTGTCAGCCATCCAGACAATATGTTTTGGGGGTGAATCAATGACCAACTCTCTGAACAGTGCATAACAATCAATAGCGAAAGATGTTTCAACAGCGGCGCGTAACGCCTCAGAAAAATAGTCAGGATTAGCATTTACCTTTTCCACAACTCGCGCGCTGCTGTAGTCAATAACATTCCCCGCAACAACGAGTTTTAACTGTGTCAACCAGTCGTCATTCCAAAATTCTGGTAGGAGCTCAAGTGCTGTTTTACGCGCCTTCAGTTTGTCGGCATGGTATGGATTTGGGTTTCCTGTCTGTATCTTTACCATCTCAAAAATACTACCCCAAAGTTCTTCGGGAGTCAACGATTCAATAAGGAATTCACCATTTGAACGCCGCATGTCTAACAACGTATTTACTGCTGTAGAAACATCCGCTTGCAATTGCTCATTACGTGTGGCACGCGGTATCAATTCTGACGCACTATGTGAACTTACATGCTCACGCAAGTTATCCCAATCAGGTAAACCCTTCTTATCCCCAAAGGTATAGACCCCGGGGCTATAATCCGAAGGCACAATCTGATAGAAAAGTGAACGGTGGACACCCATAGGTGCTTGCTGGCATGGAACACCGATCTTCTGATTTGAAAGTTTTATTTCTGAAGGAATCACAGTCGCATGTGCTTGGATATACGACAGTTGAACCGCAGAACCGACTACGACAGAGTCGAAAGTGCTATTCGTGATAATGCTTTCGGTGGCAATGCCGATGATAGGTTCTGACAGCGTTTCTGGTATAATATTAGATGCCATTGTAGTATCATGCGCGGATACATTTTGTAGACCTACTGAATTCCCTATGGAAGTCTTGCCAGTTAATGTCACATTTTCGAGTCTACAGTAATCCCCTATTTTTACATCTTTTCCGATGTGTATTCTGCCGATAAGATAACAGGCTGTTCCGATTTCCATTTCTTCATCTTCTAATGTTATCTGTGCAGCAGGATCAACACGGACGCCTTTCTGAACCAGTAAATCTCGTGTTTTTTGGTATAGAACGGCTTCCCCCGATAACACGTTTGCCCAGCGATTCACACCGGATAACACATCACCACGATAGATAAATGCGTTAGTTTTCAATCCATCTTCATAGCAGTGTCGAATCAGGTCAACGTGATGGAGTTCACCTTTTCGGTTTGGATGGGGTTGTAACCGATTTATGCGTTCCAGCATTGCGCTTTTTCGGATGATAGTAATTCCTGTATTGGTATATGCTTCCCCCTGTTCTAATCGTCTCCACATCTCTACTTTTTCATCAGATGTCATATCATACCACTCTTTTGTCCCGACGAAATTGCCTTCTGCATCATAGAAGAGCCCACCCTTATCTACGACTGTTTCGGGTATCTTTCCGCATAAAGTCACATCTGCGCCAGTAATAAAATGGGATAGCAGTGTTTGCGCAAAGATGGTGTTATCCAAGAAAGGTTCATCTCCGAATGCTACACCGATCCACTCTGCGTCAGATTTACGAAGTTCTGGTAATGCAGCTTTTAATGCACCTCCTGTCCCATTCATCTCTTCTTGAATACAAGTTATAGCATTTGCACCTAATAGGTACTCAGGAGATTCACTTTCAGCGATACGTTGTGCCATCTGCGGATTGATTACGATGATATGCGGCAGGTTACCCGGCAGGAAACGTCTTGATAGTTGGAGCATGTTCTGTTCTCCGAACATGATATCAAGTGTCTTGCTGATTCGTCCTGTAGGATCAATACGCGTGCCCTTTCCAGCAGCGAGTACCACCCATTGCGGTGTCAAGTATTTTTCAAGAGAGTCTATTGGAATTGCGTTAAGGAGAGTTTCTAAGGAATCGCTATTTAAATCGGTTCCTACAGTTGTTTTATCAAGTTCGCAACCGAGGATATTTTCAAGAATGCGTGCTGTATTTTCTGATACACGCGCGATGAATGTTTGCGCGTCGTCTTTCATTGATTCATTCCTTAATCACGTTTCTGCTTCAGATCAGCCCAAGTCGTTGTTAACTTACCGTCCGCTTCTACAGCGAGCACACCGGAAGCAAGTTCAGCAATTTCGCTTTCTGACAACACTCTATCGTAGATGCGAACGTCATCAATAAGTCCGGGCCACGATGCGAATGCATCTTTATCTCACCTTATGAATTTTTTGTCAGGTAGTTGAATAGACAAATACTTAGACTTGTGATGAATAAATTGTACATGCACTTTACATCTGTATTTTACCATAAATCTACATAAAAGACAAAGCTTTATTGCTTTACAAAATATGAGAAAAATGGTATTATGCTGAAGTAATCAACAAATCATAAGGAGTCACTATTATGAAACGTTTTCACTATTTTGTTCTAACAATCGTGTTGGGTTTAGTCTTTAGTCTGCCAACCTTTGTGTATGCTTTAGGCGAAGCAAATGTCAAAGGCGGGCCTTTGAAAGAAAATGAACTCTTCACGACTTTTCCTGGTCAAGTCGTTGAAAACCATGCTGGATTTACAACATGGATACGAAAATGGTATGGGCCAGATGGTAACTATACAAACAATGGCAACGAACCAAATCATAGGAATGAACTAATTGATCTTGGAACTAACGGTAAACTAACAGAGGTGGAACTCTCTACAATTGATGGTTTGCTGAAGACGAAAAATGAAGTGACAGAGATTCAGTGGGATAATGCACACGGTGGAACTCGTGCTTGGACTGTTTATGAACTTGAACCTACAAACTCAAACAATATGAACAGAGGGGGTCCGGCAGACAGTATTGATATTTACGGACTTATCGTTTTAGACGCACCCAGAGCGATGACATCCGTTATGTCACCTGCTCACGATAACTATGGACAGATATGGATAAACGGAGACAAATGGTACAATCATCCAACATGGACAGGTGGCGTACAACAAGTTCACTATAATGTTGAAGTATCCTTACAAAAAGGAGCAAATGTGCTGCTTTATAGAGTGACTGAAGGCGGCGGTGGTGCCTATATGAACCTACATTTTGACGATGCAACACATGAGACGGTTGATATCTATCCGGATAAAGCTACGGATAAAGCAAGTTTCTTCAGTGAAATCGAAGGTGTCCTTCCTGTGGAACCGAGAGGAAAAATTACCACAACCTGGGCAGACATTAAGAAAAAATAATAGTAGACTGTCAATTCCTACATGTAGATCGGGTAGAGGAACGCCAATAAAATATTAACTGGTGCCAAATCATGACGAATACCAAACGCGTATTCGTCATGATTTGGCGTTGATTTGGACACGTAATGATTAAGTCTATCATGTCATACAGTAATAGATGACTATATGTCACGATTGTTGCAGATTCGTTTGGCAGGTGCGTATCAATTTGATCGTACTGAAATCATATCTTTTCTGGTAGAACAACTAATTTACTGGCACGAGCAAGTTTGGTTGCAATTCTCTGACACGCTAATCTATCCGCGGGAAATGGTGTGATATTGACGTGCCTTTCATGGGGTTGCATATCTGGTATGACCTTCAATTTATTCTTATAGACGTCCCCCGCTGAAATGTCAGCCCTGGCTTTTATAAACCTGCTTTCTGTTTCAACATGCACTCGACCAATTTCCCATACTTCACCATCAGGGATTGTTGAAATACGATATACTGACAGACTATCACTATATGTAGGTGGATCTTTACTGACTTGAGGGGGCATAAACGCCCTGAATTTTACTGTTTGATTTCCGCGCGCAAAATGTTTAGAAGAAAAGATGAAACGGGTGAGAATCTCATCCTGTAAAATATCATTCATATTATGGATTTTCTCGGAACAGAATAGGTAGCGTTGCTAAAAAACTCGGTAGTAGAATTGTATCAGACAACGGGCACGTCCCCGCAATTTCATGCTGATCATCCAAAACTGTAACGAAGGTAACAAGATTGTCTCCATAAAGGCTCATTGTTACTATACCATCTCCCGGTCGCCATTCCAATCCAATCCCCCCATCTTCTAACCACATCATGTCCGGCATCGGCACATCACGGGGTATCTGCTCAAGCAATGAAACAGTTTCATTGTAAGCTGATTCAGGTGCAGGAGAAACATCCTTAGCCACTGCACAAGTTTCCTGAATTTCCTCTCGAATTTCGTCTAATTCGCGTTGAACAAGTTTCTTAAACAGCACTTTATCTGCTGGCGGTACAAGGAGGTTGTGTTCTTTTAGTCCAATTTTCATACTATTTCACCTACGCAAGTTTAATAATAAGTTGCCTAATAAGCACTTATTTTAGCACAAACTAACATGAGAAGCGATACTTTATCTCGGAGGACATTACAGAAATTCCATAGTTTTTGAACAATTGTTGCTGATTCGTTTGGCATTTCGTGATTACTCACTTTCGGTTGCCAGATTCATCAAAATCCATTAACGCGCTTTTAACTTCAGCGTCTAACGTTTCTGCCGTGAGACTGTCGTCAAAAGGGGATATTCCAGCTTCATACATCAATTCCGAGAGATCCCATCGTGAAATGTTTAGAAGTCGTGCCGCTCTACCAGCACTGATGTCACCTTGACGCAAAAGTTCAAGAACAAAAGTTTCTCGTGCTTTGCACTCAGCGTCACTTTTGTGTTGTAGTAAGACCTCATCAAGCGGTAATGTAAATCGGATTTCAACTTCTGTTTTTGCCATGCGAGCACCTCATATTGTTTCTATATTTCTATAAGAAACCGTTTATCAAATGCTTTTTTCAGAAATATCGATTAACGTAATCATACGAAAATATTTGTCAATGTTGTAAGAAAACCCGACAACACGGGTTCATCTGATAATTCACAGATTCCTTCAAATTGACGTTTTTCTTCAAAAAAAGCATTATAGATGACAAGATTGTCTCCATATATTCCCATTGTTACCATGCCTTTATCTGGGTACCATCCAACACTAAGACTGCCATCTTCTGCCCAACCGATATGTGGCATGGGGATATCGTAATTATAAAGAATCTCTAAGAGAACAACTGTCTGTCTATATGCAGAATCAGGAACAGGGTCAATCTCGTCATCCAAGGCATAAGCATGCTCTGCTTCTTGTCGGATGTCGTCTAATTCGCGTTGAAAGTGTTTTTTTAACAGCACTTTATCTGCTGGAAAATGAGCAGATCCGACTTCGTTATTCATCCTCATCTCCTTTTAATTCTGCAAGCAGAGCCGCTGCAATATAGTCGTCGTGGCGTTCGCCGATATCGGTAACATCACATTCCAAAGTTCCCAGCAATGCGATGAGTGGATCCGGATGGTCTTTGTATGCTCCTTCAACTACGCGTGTCTCCGCGCGCAACGCGTTACCAGCATCTTTGATGCGTTCTTCTATATCTGCCCCATCACATTTAAGCGTCCCTACCAATGCCAAAAGTGGATCGGTTTCCTTTGTTTCTTCGGATACATCCGTGTTGTTTTGTATTTTATCTTGTGTCATACTAATAGTTCCTTTTGCTCAAGTTTTCCCTTTTACTATATTTTCGTGAGACGTTCTCCGATGGAATGTAGGACTTTTTTGACGTTGCCCGGTTCATTCAACGTGTCCGACTTAGGTGTGGTGGTAGCGTATGAAGCGTGGGGCTCCAGTCTCTCCTCAAAACGATAATGTAACAGTGGTATTTTCAACCGTTTCATAAGATGGAGGTGGTAGCCCCATTTTATGCATCTCTTGACGCATTCTTTCTGTTCCTTCTCTCAAAGCACGTACTAAAGGCTGTCCACGGTCATTTTTCATTAGGCGCATCCATTCAACAATTCTTGGATTACGGGGAACACACTCAAGGGTAATATCAACAAGATTGAAGTGCTGTGGAACTTCCTGAAGAATGCTCCCTGGATTTTCCACTACTAATTTATCCTTTTGACATACTCCCCGTGCTGAAGCATCGGGGATTCTTTTGTCCCTTTTAGGAACATTCCTTGTGTTTACAAGGCAACTTTGGAACATCTAATCTTATTCCAAAGGGGACTGCCATAGGTCCCACTACAGGGTTAATGAAACAACCCTGATACTTTTTGTAGATGTTGATAGCACCTATACCATCTCTGTGATAGGTAAATCCACATTTACATTTATACTCTCTACCACTAACTTTTTTTCTGTTCATGCATTTCGGACAAGTTTGTGATGTATAGGATTCATTGATTAACTTTACCTTGATACCTAATCTTTTCGCTTTATAGGTTATCAAGTTTGTAATCTTGTCAAAAGCCCACTGGTGTATTTTCTGATTAGACTTCTTTCCATAATCAACACTATCACGGATATTACTCAAATCACCTAACACTATTACACCCATATTCTTTTGAGAACACAACTTAGCAAACGTAGTGGTGTGTTTATGTAGACAATCATTTATCTGATTGTCTATTGTTCTAATCTTTTTCCACTTCCTTTTGACAAGTGTTTTAAACCTTTTTGAACCCCTTACACACTTACTAATCCTTTCCTGAAATGATGCGATTACTTTATTTCTCAATCGGTATAGACTTCTGATATACCTGCCATTGAAAAGGGTAGTATCCACACCATCATGACACACCATCGGATGTATCTCACCTATATCAACACTCATAATATCATCAGACCCAATCTGTTCTACATCTTCTGTCTTATAGACAAAATGCAACTCATACTGTCCATTATTGAATACAAGATGTATTACTGATATTTTGTCTATGTCTACATTCACAGGTAAAGGAATTGACAAAGGTTTATTATCTTTGCCATTAGACAATCTTAACATACCATCTTTATATTGGATAGCAGACTTCTTCCAGGTGGTAGTGGTGTATCTCTTTTGTTTATGTGGCGGTTTTGACTTCTTATCACCATTCTTACGCAAACCAAAGAAACCTTGCCACCCCTTGAAATACCTTTGCCTGATATCTTGAATACTCTGGGAATGTAATTGCTGCGATTTTGCTAACTGTTTATCTAACCACAACTCACACTCTTTTGAAGTATAGGAATATCCATGGGCATAATCCCATACATCTTTTAACTTCAAACATTCATTCCAGACAGATGCAGAATCACTATTCAACTTTTCTAATTCTGATGTTGGTATGTTCTTTATCTTGTATTTATAGGTTCGCATTGTGTTATCCTTTCGCATTGTAAGACCACTGCAAAATGGTGTGGTGGCACTCTCAAGTGAGAGGTTGCATCCACCACTACAATGCTACTTATAGTATGCCATAATACAAAACTAATGTCAACACTTTCTGAATTGATTTACATATTAGCCGTGTCTACATCCCCGCGCTAAAGCAACGGGGTCTTGACACGGGGGAGTGATAAG